>JAKUNG010000020.1 GCA_022452285.1 Terriglobia bacterium
TCGACATAATTGGGATGGATCACGTGTTTTTCAATATCGGTAATTGTAAGGGGACCATGAACTGAGTCAGAGGTTTTCTTGGCAGCCATGACGGCTTTCCAGGGCTGGATTATGGCCAGGCTGCTTGTCAGTCCAATTGCTCCTGTTGTTAAAAATTGGCGGCGGTTTGGTTGGGTACTTTTCATTTTTAGTTTGTCCTTATTTTTAAAACATAATGTTAATACCAGATATGAAATTATTGTGAAGGTAACTAGTGGAATCTTATTAAAAGTGAGATAGTAAGAAAAGACTCAGTCAGGAAGTCCTGGCTTTTTTAATGCATTTCTCCCAGTGCGTAGTAGTGGTAATAGAGCCTACTACTGACTCCATAAACCAAATATAGGGCATTACTACAAGAATCAGAAGTAAATAACTCCAAAATATTTTAAAGGAGGTCCATTTTACGTCCTGCTCATCTCTACTTATGGTATGGATCTCATCCTCCTGGTCTGCGATAAGGGTTGTCCACCAGTTAGAATCTTCTAAGAAATCCTTGGAAACTCCTCGACCTTCATAATACATGACTCTCAAGTTATACTGGGCTTTTGCATCCCCTTGTTTAGCAGCCATTTGAAACCATTGCACGGCCTCCTGGTCATTTTGCTCAACCCCTTGACCGTTATAGTAAATTGAACCTAAATTAAATTGGGCATCAGGATGTCCTTGCTCAGCAGCCAGTTTCCACCAACGGATTGCCTCGTTATAATCTTGCTCGAGTCCCCGTCCATAGAAACAGATATTACCAAGACTATACTGGGCTTTTGCGTCCGACTGTTTAGCAGCTAGTTGGAACCAGTGAATGGCTTCCTGGTGGTTTTGTGGAATTTCTTGGCCATCTTCGAAGAAATTTCCTAAATAGTACTGAGCGTTAAAATCTCCTTGTTTTGCTAACCGTAATAATTCTGTGTATGAGGTTTGATGATACTTCTGAAGATCATCCCTTCTTGACGTCGTAAGATCCTGTTTAAAGATTTCTTGCAATTGTTTTTTAGCAGTAGCATTACCTTTTTCTGATGCTATTTTCAACCACTTTACAGCTTCCTTGGAATCTTTGGGAACTCCTCGTCCACCAGCACATAATACTCCCAGATTATATTGGGCTGCTGTGTGCCCCTGTTCTGAAGCAACTCGAAACCTTTTGGCGGCTTCTTGATGGTCTTTAGGAACACCGATTCCACCAAGGTACACTTTCCCCCAGTTATATTCTGAATCAATACTTTCCTTTTGGGGAAACTGCAATGTTTTAGTCATCTGATCTTAATCCTTAATAGAGGATTAATGGAATCCGTTGATCAATAATATATCAATCCTTGGGTTCAATAATCCAGTTTGCAATGATTTTTATCAATAGTTTCCCTTTAATCAAGTCAACTAGATTTATATTATTTTGACGGTGGGCAATGTTCAGTGATAGCCTGATTTTTGTTCCAGTGTTAAATTTTCTTTTTCTTGCTCTTGCCATCAATTAATTCTTGGGATTACAATACTGAGGTTCTTTTTACACTTGTTTGAAAGTGGAAAAGTAACAGCCGATTCTAGTCAATACTCTGAAAAAGTTAATGGCTGTTCCGCTTTAGAAATTGATCTCGAATCATTCTAAAGACTATTCAAGTTGTGTCTATACTGAACGATTAATCGAGGAAATACGTTTTAGAAGAAGATGGCCAATCTTACTGAAGAAAATCTAAAAAAATATTCGACGGATCTCCTAAAAAAGCGACTCCAACTTATCAAGGTCGTTAAGAGAAATCTGGTAATTCTGGCTAAACGTAAAGCTTTATATCAGGAGGAAATTAGTATCCAAGGCAAGATCAACCATATGATGGAACAGTTAAGCCAAATCAGGCAAGATTCTGATGAATTGGAAGAGGCATTTTCTAAGGCAAAATTGAAAACAAAGAAAAAAATTTCGGAGATAGATAAGTTACTTCAGGAGCACAAAAATATGGCCAAAATGTTAGGTATTTCAACCTCACTTTGGCAAGATGTCAGAAGAATTGAGAAGGAATTTATAAAAGATGATCAAAAATTTCTTGGTGAGTTTTAAACAATTGGAAGAAAAAGTAAATTTTCAAAAATCATTGAAATATATCAATCTAAAAAAGAACAGGAACATAATCCTATTCCCTACACTCTTTGAACATTTAACTTTTACATAATATTTTTGAACTCGAGGAATCAAACTAGCCAAATATGTGTTTTTAGTTGTTACCGTTCAAGCTAAGGGAGTTACTAAAGTAAGGAATATGTTTTTGCTACACATTTTCTATGAATAGAAGGAACAAAGAAATTATCTGGTGGGTTGTCGAAGTCCTAATGATGATAGTTTTTAGTGCTCTTTTTTTGTATTTAGCTTTTATTATTCATGGTGTTCCTCTTGCTGCATTATATTTTGTATTGCTCTATTTGGAGTCAGCTGAGGTTATGACTACAATATTTGGTGAAATCTTTTATATGATTTATGCACTTTTTTGTGGCGTAGGGTGTTTTTTCTTTCTCTGGAAAAAACTGTGGCAAGGTCATTTGAAAAATCTTCTTGTCCGAATCGATATGGGCTAAAGAGCTTGGTAACAGTTTGAACAAGAGGTTTAACCTTTGTTTCCTACACCTGCGCATAGGGAGGAAAAGCGAAGAGCTCTTTGCTTGAAGCTCTGCTACGGTTTAACCAAAGAACCGTCTATTCCACGGACAGTGGTCCAGTCCGAATTCTGGTAGTTGTCAGCAAGAGGATATTTCTTCACTAATTGTTCATCAATGTCGATTCCCAAACCTGGTTTTTCGCTGCCATAGAGATACCCATCATGGATACGAGCTGTTCCGGGCAACATTTCGTGGATTTTTTCTGAAAAATGATTAGATTCTTGGATTCCAAAGCTTGGGATTGTAAGGTCCACATGATAAGCCGCTAGTTGATTTATCGGATCGTTCTCACCACCTTCTTGCCATGCTGTTCGGACACCAAACTGCTCGCAGAGGGAAGCGATTTTTTTGGCTTGGGTAATTCCACCAATTGCGGAGATTCGGCAACGAATAAAGTCTATTAGCCGATTGCTGATGAGAGAACGCCACTCGTGGGGATGAGTGAACAGTTCGCCCATTGCCATTGGTGTTGAGGTAAGTCCACGGATTTTTCGGAAGTAATCAATTTGTTCGGGAGGTAAGATATCTTCAACAAAGAACATGCGAATGGGTTCCATACGTTTGGCAAACTCAAGAGCGAGAGTGGGGGTCAGATGTTCGTGGACATCGTGTAACAGATTAACTCCCAAACCTAGCTGGGTACGTAAGTGTCTGAACATCTTTGGTATGGTTTCAACATAAAGCTGTTCATCAAAAACTTGGCCTTGATAGCCAGTTTTAGGACGACTTCCTTCCCCTGGGGGAATAAATCCACCTCCACCATATCCACCCATCTGGACACGGACATGTCGGAATCCTTGTTCTAGGTATGATTGAACATTCTCAGTGCAGGCTTGCTCAGTCTCTCCGTTAGCGTGGGCATAAACAGGAACGGCATCTCTTACTTTGCCTCCCAAAAGCTGATAAAGAGGCATGTTGGCCCGTTTGCCTTTGATGTCCCAAAGGGCCATATCTAGGGCAGACTGGATTACATTAGTAATGGTTCCATTGCGCCAATATGAGCGGACATGAGTACTCTGCCATAAATCCTCAATTCGATCTGGATCCTTACCGACCCAAAAAGGTCCTAGGTGTTTTTCAATGGCTGATTTAACTGCCCAGGCTAAATAGCAATTATTGGCGGATCCTAATCCATAAAGTCCTGGTTCGCTAGTGAGAACTTTTACAAATACCCATGAATAATCAGGCTCTGGACTGGTAGCAATGACTTTAACCCCTTCAATTTTCAGGGGAGAAAGACCAAGGGTGGATTTTTCATAACGATTATTAATATTTTCCATACCTGTTCCTATTCAGACCCTCTCGCTTTGACGGATTTCCTTCAAGTCCTTATTAATGAGTATTTCAAGGAGTGAGCCGCCGGGGAATCGAACCCCGAACCTACTGATTAAGAGTCAGTTGCTCTGCCAATTGAGCTAGCGGCCCATTATGTGTGATCACTGGAATAAGACGGTGGGAGATTAGCATGCAGGGGCTCTATTGTAAAGGGTTGGCCTAAGAGCTTTTGTGGTTCACTTTTCTTACGAGGTTTCTTAATTTTTTCGATCATCACTGTTAACTATTTTCAGGCAATAGTTAAATTTTCACTGAGTTTTTCTAGGTTTCATACGTAGCGCAGGTACTCTATAGAAAATCCTTCTTAATTAGTTTTATGAATCTTTTTATTTTTCTCATTTTTTTGACACAATTTTACTGTTAGGAAGGCATACTCAGTTGAAGCTTAATAAAGAGTTATTCGGATTTCCCTTTTGATTGAGAGAACAATACTGCGAGAAGAGGGGGTGGGTTATAAACCCACCCCCTCTTTTGATTTATTTAAGATTTTCTAGAGAAAATTCCTAAAACATTTATTCTTTTGGCTTAAGAGCATCAAACAAATGGCCTCAAGCTTCCCTATTGCTTGTCGTAAGCTCTTGTACTAAACTCATCTTGTTCGGCACTTGGTGTTGAAGGGTTGTCTTTATGGTGAGTGTAGCTCAGTTGGTAGAGCACTGGATTGTGGCTCCAGTGGTCGTGGGTTCGATCCCCATCACTCACCCCATTCTTTTTGATAGTAACTGTTTTTAAATCAAATAAATAGAACCCTAAGCCCTTGTCTGAAATAATCAATGGATTTTCCAAGTAGTACGTTGTGATTTATTAGTTACACAAGATAACTTGGTTTAAATATTTTTAGTTAAGTTGAATTTTTTAAAAAGGTGTTTAAATGAATTTGATTAAGGGAAGCACTGTTCTTGTAACTGGGGGAGCTGGTACTATTGGATCTCACATTGTGGACGAACTCCTAATTGAAGAACCTGAAAAGATTATTGTCTTCGATAATTTTTCTGAGGGTAAAAAAGACAATCTCGAAGTGGCTCTTTCCCAAAATAATACTCAGATCTCGATAATTGAATCCGACATACGAAACCGAGAAGATCTCGATCTCATTTGTAAGGATGTTGACTATGTTTTTCATGAAGCGTCTATTCTACTTTTAGAGAGTACAGTAGAACCCCAAAAAGCTATAGATGTTAATGTTCAAGGGACATTCAATTTATTTCAGGCATGTATAAAAAATGGAGTAAAAAAAATAGTTTGGGCATCTTCTGCTTCAGTCTTTGGTGACCCTCTGGAGCTTCCTGTAGATGAGAATCATCCTTTTAATAATGTTACATTTTATGGAGCTACAAAAGTAGCTTGTGAACAATTTGCGAAAAGTTTGTACCACCAACATGGAATGAGACAAATAGGTCTCCGGTATTATAATGTCTACGGTCCTCGTCAGGGAATTAAGGGAGCTTATGCCCAAATATTGCCTCGCTGGTTTGATCAAATCGAAAAATTACAACCTATAACTATTTATTCAGATGGTTCTCAATCAATGGATCTTATTTTTGTAAAAGATATTGCTCGTGCAAATGTTCTAGCTTTAAAGAGTGAAGTAGACGATGATTTTTTCAATATTGGTTCGGGCGTTGAAACGACAGTAAAAGAGTTAGCAGAAATAATTTTGGATGTTACCGGGTTTAACAAACCTCCTATTTTTGAACCTCATGATGTCAATCTTGTTAAACGTCGCAGATGTTCAACGGTTAAAGCACAAAAATTGCTTGGTTTCACATCAATGGTAGATGTTCGAGAGGGAGTCCGTAAATATGCGGAGTGGAGAACTCGAAAGTCTCCGGTGTCATCTTAATAGATAGGATTGTGCCTCTGTTATTAATGGATAACCTTCTTTGGTGATCAGGACGTTGGTAAATTCAGGATTTGTGAATAATAGTGGGACGACAAAAACACTAGATTGGGAGATAATTTCTTCCTCTTTAGGCGATGATAGTGTGCTTGCCCTTCGGAAGAAATTAACTGTTGTTGCAGAACCCTTTCCACTTTTGAGTTTAGAAATTGACCGTGCATTTGGGACTAAAAAAGACGATGTCAGTGCGCTAAAAATAGTAAAAAGAAAAGGACAATGTTTAGGAATAATTCTTCTGAAAAAAAGAGATTTTGACTCAACGCACTTTAAAAAGAAGGTTGGTTCTTTAGAGATTTTTCGCAGTCTTGGGAATAGATATTCAGAAAATTGTTTGATCAAAGACCTGCTTCTAAAAGAATTAACAGTGCCACTGGAAAAATTTGACTATATTACTTGCCGTGTTCCAGCGGAAGATTTAGCAGCGGCTAATGTTCTTGAGTATTATGGGTTTGAAATATTGTCTGGAATGCTTTCATTCCAGTTTAACTTTAAGCGCAATGGGCTTCCAAAAAAGGAAACAGCTGAAATCACTCCTTGTCATCCGAGTGAAGTAAGTGCTTTAGCTACAATAGCTGGTCAGGCTTTTATTCATGACAGGTTTCACCAAGACTACAAACTTTCCGACAAGCATTGTGATTCCCTCCATGAGAAGTGGGTAACCAATTGCTGCGTAAATAGCCTAGCCGATGTTGTGCTAGTAAGTAGACAAGATGGAGAGCCCTCCGGGTTTATTGCTTGTCGTTTGGCAGGAGAACTTAACAAAGTGCGATTTGGTGAAATTGTTCTAGTCTCTGTTGCTCCTAACGTGCATGGTCAAGGGATCGGTGGTAATTTAATACAAGCTGCATTGGAATGGTTTCAGAAAAGGACGGACATTGTTTTTGTGAGAACAGAGTCAACTAATTACTCTTCAGTTAAGATGTATTTGAACGCAGGCTTTTCATTAATTGAATCAAGTTATTATTTTCGAAGGTAAATGTTATATGGAACTCTCAGTAGTCGTGCCAATCTTGAATGAACAAGAGAATATCCTAGAACTCCATAAACGTCTTTCTAAAACTTTGAATACTTTAACAGAAGCTTATGAAATCATAGCAATCGATGATGGTAGTACAGATGATTCGTTTTCAATCCTCAAGGAAATCCAGCAGCAAGATTCCCATCTGAGAATTATTAAACTGCGACGAAATTTTGGCCAGCACCCCGCTACTTTTGCTGGTTTTGAGAACTCAAAGGGGGCAATAGTAATTTCAATAGATGCTGATTTACAGAATGATCCGAGTGATATTCCTAAGCTCCTAAAGAAAATTAGAGAAGGATTTGATGTGGTGAGTGGAAAACGGTTAGATCGCACTGATGCTTTTTTTCGCCGTAAAATTCCTTCAATGTTGATTAATCGCTTTGTTTCCGTAAGAACAGGCCTTGTTCAAACTGATACGGGTTGCTTCTTAAAAGCCTATACAAACAAGGCAGCTAAAGAAATCGCAGAATATACGGAACCAGGGGGATTTTTCACGGCTTCAATTGGTTTGTTAGGACTCAAATACGCTGAAGTGGAAGTCTTGCATGGGGATCGACAATCAGGAAAGTCTCGCTATGATTTTTTTGTTCAATTAAATCAGTTTATGAGTTTGTTTACAGGCTATGCTCGTCGTCCGTTTCAAGTAATCGAGGTTATAGGAGTTTTAACGGCATTATTCAGTGTAGTGACTCTTGTGGGTAGTCTTTCATTAAATAAATTAACAATTACTAGCCTTCTGCTTACTTTAATTATGGGGATTGCTGGACTTATACTAGGTTGTTTAGGAATTATTGGGGAATATATCATTAGAATTTATCATAGTAATATGGACAAGCCTCGTTATTTGATTGAAAATATTTATGAACCCTAAACCTTGAAAAAAGAAAAAATCTTTTGGGTAAAATGAAGGCTTTCATTCTAGCTGCTGGAAAAGGTAGTCGTCTCAAACCGCTTACAGATCATAACCCTAAGTGCCTATTATCTATTGGAGGTCGTCCTCTTCTTCAGTATTGGCTAGAAGCTTGTAAGTTGCATGGAATTCAAGAAGTTCTAATTAATCTTCATCATCATGCCGAAAAGGTAGTGAAGTTTATCCAATCCAAAAATTGGCCTATTAAGATTCGATTATCCTATGAAACTCAGCTTCTAGGTAGTGGGGGTACACTTGCAGCTAATAAAAATTTTGTTGCAAAAGAAGATTTGTTTGGAGTTTTCTATGCGGACAATCTGACCAACGTTGATTTAACAAAAATGCGGACCCAGCATCTTCAATCTAAAACATTATTTACAATGGGTCTGTTTCATGCACCTAATCCTAAAGAATGTGGAATTGCAACCTTAGATCCAAATAATGTTGTTATAGGGTTTCAAGAGAAACCAATTCAACCAAAAGGAGACTTGGCAAATGCAGGTATCTACTGGACTTCCCCTGAGGTTTTTGACTATTGTTCGGATAAAGTACCCTGTGATATAGGATATGATCTTCTTCCAAAGCTAATTGGGAAAATGCAGGGATATGTAATTAAAGAATATCTTTTAGATATCGGTACTCACCAGAATTATCAAAGAGCTCAAATCGATGTGAGACAACTTCATTTTTCGCCAAAATCCCTGGAGGGTTAAATGTTAATTTCACAAACTCCACTCCGAATAAGTTTTGCTGGTGGAGGGACTGATTTAGAGGATTATTACCGTTCTGAAGAAGGAACGGTAATAAGTACAGCAATAGATAAATATATCTTTGTTCTAGTTAAGGAACGGTACGACGATAAGATTGTTTTGAGTTGGACTATCAAAGAAATTGTCAATAATATTAATGAAATTCAACATGATCTAATCAGAGAAGGTCTATTGTTGACTAAAGCAATGAAGGGTTTGGAAGTTATAACAACAGCTGATATTCCCTCTGAAGGGTCTGGTCTTGGTTCATCAAGTGCAGTAACAGTTGGACTGCTTAATGCATTTCACACATTTCAAGGAGAATTAGTTTCTTCGGAACAATTGGCTCAGGAAGCTTGTACGATTGAGATGGAAAAGCTAAGGAATCCGGTTGGCAAACAGGATCAGTATATTGCTGCCTATGGAAACTTCAGACAGTTTACTTTTCATTGTGACGGAAGTGTTACAACTGAATACATAAATATTTCAGATGAAACCAAAAGGTTATTAAAAGCACAATTAATACTTTTCTATACAAATAAAACAAGGAGTGCTGCTCAAATATTGTCTGAACAAAAGAATAATATTGGGCAACGACGTGACATTTTAAAAAAAATGAAAGACCAAGTTTTTGAATTGCGTCGATATCTTGAAAATGGTGAAGTAGATGGTGTGGGTGATCTATTACATGAAGGTTGGTGCCTTAAACAAAGATTGTCAACTCAAATCACAAATCCAGAAATTGATGGAATGTACCATAAGGCTAGACAGGCCGGTGCTATAGGAGGAAAGGTTCTCGGAGCAGGTGGGGGTGGTTTTATGCTATTGTTCTGCCCGGTTGAAAAGCAGGAAGAGGTTCGTCACGCATTAAGAGTGTACAAGGAAATGCCGTTTCGTTTTGAATCTGGTGGGAGTAAAGTGATTTTCAATATCAAACAGGATACATGGAAGGTTTAAATAGGGAGTGAGTCTAGCGTGAATCAACAATTAAACAAGAACAGTATGAATTTTGAGAAGTTCACTGAATGTTTTTTTCAGGAACTACAGAGTTGTTTGAATGAAGTACAAGTAGACCAAGTAAAGAAAGCTGTAGAA
Organism: Terriglobia bacterium; assembly: GCA_022452285.1. Taxonomy (GTDB): domain Bacteria; phylum Acidobacteriota; class Terriglobia; order Versatilivoradales; family Versatilivoraceae; genus JAKUNG01. The sequence continues at coordinate 9,690 of JAKUNG010000020.1, forward strand.
ATGCTGAAAGAAGCTTACTGTCAGGATAAGCAGATATTTTTTATTGGGAACGGAGGCAGTGCTAGTACTGCTTCTCATTTTGCCACTGATTTGGCCAAAGGAGTTACTATTGAAGGAAAAAGACGATTTCGTGCATTGAGCTTAACAGATAATGTGGCAATGATTTCAGCAATTGGCAATGATATCGGTTTTGAAGAGGTTTTTTCTGAGCAACTTAAACCTTTGGTGAATAGAGAAGATCTGGTAATTGTAATTTCGGCTTCAGGCAACTCACCGAATGTTGTCAATGCAGTTAAATTCGCTAAATCAAAAGGGGCAATTGTTTTGGGACTTGTTGGTTTTGGTGGTGGAATAGTACAGTCAATTGCTGACCAGTCTATTGTTTTAAATAGCCAACATTACGGCCATGTAGAAACAGTGCATCTTTTTTTACAACACTTAATCGTTCATTATTTTATGGAATCTTTAAAAGTTGATGCGACTTGATTTGAGAGAAAGTTCGCTGAAGGTGGTCTGATTAATTTGCTGAGTTGATGCCCTTGTGAGATTTACAGGATGTTAGCATCAAAGCAATTATTATTTTTTCTGTGTTGATGATTTTTCACTTTTGGGACTGCTATTAGAAGGTTTCTTCTGTTTCTCATTTTTTGAATCACTATTGGATTTGTTTGAATCAGGTTTTGACTCGGAAGGTTTCTGTTTCGTTTCAGTTTTACGAGCATAGTCTGTTACATACCATCCTGTACCTTTTAGCTGAAATGAAGTCCTCGAAACTAATTTTGCGAGTCGTCCCTTGCAGTCTGGGCATGTACGGAGGAGTTTGTCAGAAAATTTCTGGATTACTTCAATATGTTTGCCGCACTTTTTACAGCTATATTCATATATAGGCATATTTTCTAAACTCCAAATAAAGAACTAACCTTTTATAAGTCAGAACTTTAGCAGCTGTCTGCCAAAAATTCAAGGATCAGAGTTGGCCAATTAATCAGATGCTATTTTCTATTTTTTTAAAAAAACTGAAGTTTAATTCTTTACAATCGAAATAATTGGAAACAGACAGGTCTTAGATTAAGCCTGTCAATATTAACACAAAGGATTGTCAATAGCAGGATCCTCCATATTTGCCCCCAGTGAAAAAACTTAGTTGTCCTATATTACTATTACCTCCTTATTACCTTTCAGCTGTTTAAAAAAACAAACATACACCAGGCAGAGGTTTCTTATGTTACTGCTGGTTAAGAGGAGATTTTGGGTGTATTTATGAGCCTAGTCTGGGTAGTAGATTAGAAGCATATTTGGAAATGTAGCGCATAGGGTTTACAGCAATATTACCAATTCTCACTTCATAATGAAGATGAGGACCAGTAGATCGACCGGTGTTTCCAACAAAACCTATCACTTGTCCACGATGCACAGCAACGCCAGTTTTTACCTGGTAATTGGAAAGATGGGCATAGACCGTTGAAATTCCAAATTGGTGATTTAGGATAACTCTTTTGCCATAAGTTGGGTGGTATTCTGCAGAGAAAACGACTCCATTTGCTGTAGCCATCACGGGACTTCCAATTCGAGTAGAAATATCAATTCCTTGGTGAAAAGATGATTTACCAATTTCAAATCGCCCTTGGATATTACCAAAACGATCATTTAAAATGCCATCAGCTGGCCAAATACTAGGGGTGTAGGCCAATTTTAAATAGGAGTCAGTATAAATTTCCCCAAGATGATTAATTCGTTTGTTAAGGTCTTCCTTTGAATTTTCAAAAATTTGTTTTTTTATAGGTACTGAAAAATCATGTAGTTGGGAAGTAGGGAGCTGCTCAATGGCGGTTGGATTAGCAAAAAGATTTTTCCCCTTTATTTTATTTAAAGCATTTACTTCTTGTACCAACAACTCCAATGAGGACACTTTTTTACTGATCTCAGTTAAATATGCCCTTAAAATTCTATTTTCGTTTTTGGATAGGGCTAATTTTGAATTAAGCTGATCTATCTCTATGAAATTAATAGTTTTACTACCAAAACCTACAGTCCAAGTTGCAAATGAAATTAAACCTAAAAGGCTAAGGGAAAACAATAGTGTTAGTAATGGCCGAGACACTACAATTTTACCATTTTTTTGCAGCTTTGATTTCGCAGAGGATGTTAATTTAATGTCCATTCAATAAAAATAACCTTTAGAAATAAGAAAGAGGTACTCCAACCTTGGCTTTTGAGAGATATCTAATCACTAACCATACCGGTTATGCTAACAAAATTCAATGGACTGGTCAATTTGAAGCCCTTTTAATAATGGAGTTAAAGACTTATTAAAGGATCAAAATGATGAAATTAATTAAGGTAAAAATAAGAAATAAGTTATACAACTCAGCTAATTTTCCCCAACCATTGTTACTAAGGAAACTATGTTAAATGATTGTAGTTAAAAGACTTTTTATTAGGGTTTAACTTGCATTTCTGCAACGAGAAAATCCATAAATTGTCGGGCGGTACGTCCTGAACGTGCATTATAGAGCTGAGCCCACTGAATTGCTCGACGCTCCAAAGTCTTTTTGGGGATTTTGAGTTTACGACTCTTGCAAAGTGAATGCACAATTTTAAGATATTGTTTTTGATCTGGTGCTACAAAAGCTAGTTGAATTCCAAAGCGATCAGCTAACGACACTTTCTCTTGGAGGGTATCTTGGTGTCTAATTTCTTCATTTTCATGGTCTTTACGATCGGAGAAAAATTCTCTGATTAGATGTCTCCGATTAGAAGTTGCATAGATTAGAATGTTGCTTGGACGTATTGCTAAGCTACCTTCTAAAATGGCTTTTAGGGTCTTATATTCAGTTTCCTCTTCTTCAAAAGATAGATCGTCAATAAAAATAATAAAAAATAGCTTTCTATCTTTCAGTAAATGCATAACTTTAGATAAATCATTAAGATTATCTCTAGAGATCTCTACAATTCGTAAAAGATCATTACTAAAATAATTCAAAAGCGCTTTTATTGAAGATGACTTGCCTGTACCTCGATCCCCATAAACAAAAATATTATTTGCGGGGTGACCAGCTAAAAAATATTGTGTATTTCGAATTAACCAGTCCTTTTGGTCGTCAAACCCAACAAGATCATCCATTTTAATCGGGTCTGGGAAAGGTATTCCCTGGAGTTGTCCTCCGTTTTCGGTTGATTGCCAATGAAAGGCTTTGAACATTGAAAATATTCCAGCCCCATTTTGATAGTAGAATAAAGATAATTCATTAACTAGACTCTTCCATTCCAATGCTTCATTAAATTGGGTTTTGGTTAAATAACGACAATCAAGAGCAGTTTTCAAAGAACTATTGGTTTGTTCGATTTCCTCCCATCCTGGCCAGGTTTCCCCCCAACCAATACTTTGAAGGATTGTTCTAATCTGTTCGTTTTGTATAGTATAAAGACCCTGTAGTCGATCTAGGTCTTCTTCAACTTGGAGAACTAAGGAACTACCTATCTGAGTTATTTTAGTTTGTTCAGCTTTTAGAGAGAAGGGATTTTCATCACCAAGAATTTTGTTTAGGAGATAATCTTGCCAAGGAGTCTTTAAGAAATTATTGCTGCTCGAAGCAACTTTTAAAGATAACTGTGTGAAGAATTTAGCATAATGTTTCGAGGTACTTTTAATTACCTTCGTAGACAGAGCATTTTCATTAGTTATACAGTCTATAAAATTGATAAAAGCTTTGACCACAGGATCTTTAAGGACACTCCGATACACCACTAACTTTTGTACTTCGGAGAGGATCTGTCGAAGTGATTCAATTGTGTGTTTTATCTCAGGTTTAGATCTCAATTCAACTTTATCCTTCATTGGAATTTCTTCTTTGATAAGTTCAAGAGAAGTTTAACGTTTGAAATAGTATTGTCAATGAGTCTTCAATTAAAGTCGTTTTTAAAATGCTAAAAAGAATCTCTAAATGCATGGCCTTTTATTAACTAATGAATTACAGTGAATAAAGAATAAAATAGGATAGAGAATCAGGCAATTACTAATTTAAAAGTCAGATTTAACGAGTAACTTGACAAGTTTGCGACTTTTATCAATGATGGAGAAAATATCTTTGATTTTGTATCAAATAAAAGGATGGATATTAATATTTTCCAATAGGATAAGCTTGCATGATTCATCTGAAGTCAGCAAATGAGATAGAAATTTTAAGGGAATGTAATCAAATTGTTGCAGTGATCTTAAATACGCTGAAAAAACATTGTCAACCAGGTATAACCACTCTCGAACTAGATAAAATTGCAGAAGATTTAACATTCAAGTATAAAGCCAAGGCAGCCTTCAAAGGGTATAAGGGCTTTCCTGGTACCCTTTGCACATCGGTAAACGAAGAAGTAGTGCATGGCATTCCTTCTAATCGAGTTTTGAAAGACGGTGATGTGGTTAGTATAGACTATGGAGTTTTTCATCGGGATTTTTATGGGGATGCAGCCGTCACTATTCCCGTTGGTCAAGTATCAAAGGAAGTCGAATTTTTACTTCAAACTACCCAAGAAAGTCTTGCACTAGGAATTGAAAAAGCCTTACCTGGAAACCATTTAGGTGATATTGCAGCTGCTATTCAAGGCCATGCTGAGAGCCGAGGATTTTCATTGGTCAAAGAATTTTCAGGACATGGTGTCGGAAGGAATCTTCACGAGGAACCAGCAGTTTTGAACTATGTATCTAATGGTCGTGGTATTTCTTTGAAACCTGGTCTCGTTCTAGCAATTGAGCCAATGGTCAATCAGGGTACCGATAAGGTTATTATCTTAGATGATAAGTGGACAGTGATAACTCAGGATGGGAAAAAGTCTGCCCACTTTGAACATAGTATTGCCATTACAGAAAATGGTCCAGAGATTCTCAGTTTAGGAATTTAGAAATGAAGCGAGACGAAATTTTAAAACAAACCGAGCTGTTTACTGATTATCTCAGAAAAAATGGATTGAGAATGACTCGCCAAAGACAGACGATCGTGGAAAGCTTTCTTAGTGCCGATGGTCATGTGAGTACGGATGAACTGTATGATTTGGTTAAAAGGAAAGACAAGACTTTAGGCTACACTACGGTTTTTCGAACACTGAAAGCACTAAAAGATTGTGGTTTAGCTCGGGAAACTTATTTAAGTGATGGTCGAACTCGATTTGAGCACTTGTATCATCGCCCGTATCATCACCATATTGTTTGTCAAGAATGTAATAGCACTATTGAATTCTCGAGTCCAGAACTAGAAGCCCTCCAAGAGAAAATTGTTTCCAAATATCACTTTAAATCCCTCAAACACCAACTTCAAATCTTTGGGGTTTGTGAAAATTGTCAGAAAGATCAAACAGTTTCACAAGACATTTGGGATTCTGATTTAGTTTTTGCTCGAGATGCGTTAAAAATTGCCCTTGAAGCTGAACGAAGTGGCATTAACTTTTACCGCTCCGCCGCTGAAACTATGAAGAAAACTTCAGGAAAAGAAACTTTTCTAAAGATAGCGGAAGATGAGTATGAACATCTTCGAGGTTTACAGAAAGAATTTGATCAATTAATAAAAAATAATAAGAATCTGCTTAAAGCTCCTGTTTTCCTCCACTTTGATTATGAATCCCTTAAGAAGATTTTCCCCACTCGAGAAGAACTTAAACATAGATACAATGATCAACTAGAAGAAAAAGAGGCACTTTTATTGGCAATGGAAATGGAGAAAGAATCGTTCCATTTTTTTGAGGATTATGCCCAAAGATTTAATGAAACGAGAGGTAAGGAAATTTTTCTGAAATTTGCTAAAGAGGAAGAGGATCACTATAAAACAATTCAGCAGGAATATGATAAGTTTTTACAACAAGATAGTTAGTGAAACATTAGTATAGTGCTAAAAACTGAATACCAATCAATCGTCCGATCCGCCCAAAAAACCAGCTCTCATCAGAAAATATATTAGAGTCATTAGAGTGCTAACTACAGCAGCTACGTACGTTAATGCAGCAGCATTTAAGACTCTATCCACACCTTCCCGTTCACGGGGATGAATAATTTCTTGTTCTAGGACTAATGCTTTAGCACGGTTGGTAGCATTAAACTCAACGGGCAGAGTTACTAATTGAAACAGAAGTACTGCCGAAAATAATACTGCTCCGACAAGGACCAGGCTGGGATGAATGAATAAACCTAGGAGCATTGCCCCATATCCTAATTTTGATCCTATATTTGCTGTAGGGACCAGCGTGGACCTTAGCCAAAGAGGTTTGTAATTTTCGGCATGCTGAAGGGCATGCCCTGCCTCGTGGCTTGCAACACCTATGGCTGCTACTGAAGTTGAAGTGAATACCTCATTGGACAGAGATAGTGTTTTAGATAAGGGATTATAATGATCAGTCATGAATCCCTCGTGGCTTTCAATACTTACGTCTTGAACTCCACCTGCACGTAATAGCTCAGCAGCAGCTTGGGCTCCAGTAATTCCTCTTACCGAACGAATAGCCGAGTACTTGCGAAAATTAGATTTTACTTTCCAGCTAGCCCATAGAGATAAAATAATCCCAGGGGAAATAACGATGAGATAAAACGGATCGAACAGGAACATAAAAAATTCTCCGAATGTATACAAAACGTGATTATAGTTTAGTTTAGGAATTTATACTCGTCAAGTTGCCTTATTGGAGTTTAATATCATTAATCCAATTACTAATAGAGGTGGGTATTAGATTTCAATAGACTATCAACTAGCGTGGTATAATTCCTGCTACAACTTATTATTGATGAACCATGTAGTAGTTAATATATCTCTTTTTAGTTTGGGGAGATCAAGTTCGTGAATCGAAAGAAAAAAAACGATGGAGGATCTGATGATTATATTGATTCTCAAGGGAAGGCTGAGGTTTTAGCTGAGGTTCTAACTACAAAAGAAGTAACAGAACCTGAGATCTCAGAGGATGATGGGGATCGCATTGAATTAGTCCGGTATGATCCTGTTAGGCATTACTTGTTGGAGATTAGTAAATATGAACCTTTAACCCCTGAAGAAGAACGAAGGTTGGCTAAATTGTATCATGATGAGGGTGATGTCGAAGCTGCCCGACGTCTTGTAACCTCAAATCTTAAATTAGTTGTTAAAATTGCTTTTCTTTACAACAAAGTATATACAAATCTGATGGATCTCATCCAAGAGGGTAATCTAGGATTACTACAGGCTGTCAAAAAATTTAATCCAGATAAGGGTGCTCGTTTACCAACCTATGCTTCTTGGTGGATTAAGGCTTATATAATTAAGTTTATCTTGGATAATTTCAGAATCGTTCGTGTAGGAACTACTAATGACCGGCGTAAATTACTTTTGAATTTGCGTAAGGAAAAAAGACGCTTGGAAAGCCAAGGTATAGTTCCTACTTCAAAACTTATAGCCCAGAATCTAAGTGTTAGCGAAGAGGATGTTGTAGATGTTGAAAATAGCATTAAAAGTCATGAACTTTCTTTAGATGCAAAAATGTCAAATGATTCCGACCTCTATTATTTAGAAACATTGGCCTCGACCGAAGATTTAATCGATGAAAAGCTAGCAGCCGGCCAATTGAAGGACTTCATTGATTCAAAATTTACAGAATTTGCAACATTCCTTTCAAAAAAAGAAAAGGTAATTTTAAAACAGAGGTTATTGGCTGAGGAACCTCTTACTTTACAGTCAATTGCAGATCAGTATGGGGTTACACGCGAAGCTATTAGAGTTTCAGAAAAGAAATTAGTTGGTAGGATAAAAGAATATATGAAGGAAGCATTTGAGGATATTAAGGAAGTGGACTTTAGTTTATCCGAATGACCGCAGTTGAGATGTAGAAACTTTCATGGTATCAGCTTAACAAAGTCAGAAAGTGGCTATAAATTAATCTCACGATTAGTAGAACAGTCTATTGACGACCCAAAGAATTTCTCTTAGGATTTGGGAAAAAGATTATTTTATGGGATCGGACTCATTATGAAAAAAGAGGCTAAAATCCACAGCATTTCCTTGCTGATAATTCTAGTATTGAATTTATCATCAGGAGTTATTTTTTTAAAAGGGAACGATTCTCAAAAAAAAGAAGGCATTCCAGAAGATAAAAAAGCGGAACAGCAGAAGATACAAGATCAGAAAGGTCCTCAGCAACAAATCTCTGATCCAGTCATTATTCGTAAGAAGAAGCCAACCATTCGGAAGAGTCGACTAAGACCCACTCGACCGAAGAGAGCAAAAAAAACAAAGCTAGAAGACAATTTTACCCTTGCAGTTGATGTTGATCTAGTCAATCTCGATGTAGTGGTTACAGATAGAAGTGGAAACTTTATCCCCAACCTTAAAGTAAATAACTTCAGGCTCTACGAAGACAAGATTGAGCAACAAATTTCTAATTTTAGCCCGACCATAGCCCCACTGACCGTAGTTATGTTACTTGAATTTACCCGCAATAACGCTTGGTTTTTCTGGGATGATTCCCAAATGCCAGCTTTTCGATTTATTCAAATGTTACGTCCCACTGATTGGGCTGCTATTGTCAGTTACAATATGCAATCCAAACTACTGACTGATTTTACACAGAATAAACAGGAACTTTTTGGGGCCGTTTCTCGAATGAGTATCCCTAATTGGACTGAATCTAACATGTATGATGCTCTCAAGAAGACTTTGGATTCTTTAGATGAAATAGACGGGAAGAAAGCTGTTTTGTTGGTCAGTACAGGAGTAGATACTTTTAGCAAGATTAACTTTAGTACGGTTCTAAAAAGGGTTCGGACTACTGATGCTGTGATCTATTGCTTAGGTCTTGGAGAACGAAGTAGTTTTTATAGTGAAACCTATATGGGTAGTCGACTCGATTATTTACAGGCACAAAATAATCTTAAAACATTTGCTAAAGCTACTGGAGGAAAAGCTTGGTTTCCTCGTTTTCCACAAGAACATCATGGAATTCTTCAACAAATAGGCATTGAATTAAGGAATCAGTATAGTCTTGGCTATTTGTCCACTAATATAAAAAAAGACGGTAAGTTTCGTAAGATCAAAGTCCAAGTTGTTGATAAGAATGGGAAAAAGGTAAAGAGAGTCAAAGCTAGAACTCGCGCAGGTTACCGAAAAACTAAAGGTTAAGTAGCAATTGTAAGGCGTTTTTCTGGTTGCTTAGTAACCTATTTTTTAAATAATGATGTTAAGAAAATCCGCAGTAGCTGGTAGTTTCTATCCTTCTGACCCTGAAATTCTTCTAAAAGATATAAAAAAATATTTGGGTTCTGATCAAACTAAAGAAATTGTTAAAGGTATCGTTGTTCCTCATGCCGGATATCGTTATTCCGGATATGTAGCTGGGGCCGTTTTTTCAAGAATTGTCATTCCTCGTCGTGTACTACTGCTCTGCCCTAATCATACCGGTCTAGGAGAATCTCTGTCGATCATGAGTCAGGGAGAATGGGATATTCCGTTTGGAACAGTTAGAATTGATACTGAACTAGCTGAGAAATTAATTTGTCAGTGCCCTATGCTGAAAGAGGATATGGAAGCCCATCAATTTGAACATGCTCTCGAGGTTCAATTACCCTTTCTTTTTTATCTGAAAAAGGATATTCAGATAGTTCCAATTGTAATGAAGACACAGGGATACAGGGGCTGTGAACAATTGGGTAAGGCCATTGCAGCTGTATTACGAGATAATCCGGAGAATGAGGTTCTACTTGTTGCAAGTAGCGATATGAACCATTTTGAGCCAGATGCGACAACTAGAATTAAAGATAATAAGGCTATTCAAAAGATATTAGACCAGGATCCACATGGTCTCTATAAAATAGTTAAACAGGAGGCCATTTCAATGTGTGGTTATGAACCGACCATTGCCATGTTGTATGGGGTTAAAGAATCAGCAAAAACGACTAGATCAGAACTTGTTAAGTATGCAACTTCTGGAGATATTGGAGGAGATAGAACTGAAGTAGTTGGTTATGCTGGAATCACTATCTACTAGTTGATGGATTAAATTGAATCCTCAAGAAATTACTTTTCCTGATTAAGTTAATAACGCTTTTGTTTTTTTACTACTATTTAATCTGAACAGAGAACATCAGCACAACTTAATAAGTTCGGTTATTAATTTGGTGTAGTATCTGACGCGCCTGTTTTCGTGCAAGATTAATTAATGATTCGTCGGTAGAAATTTTCTCCAGAACGGGAATGAATCTTTTTGGATCAATAAGTTCCTTCCTGTCTAGATAACGGTCTAGTTGATCCAATTTTTTTAAGATACCAAGCCGGTCATATCTTAAAGCGATATCCATTTCAAATAAAGATTGTTCCTGTTGAGAAAGCTGGTTAAAAAAAAGAATGATTTTTTTCAGGCTTTTGTTCTCAGTGTAACGGAAAACAATTTCTCTCTGTTGCAGTCCAGATTCTAACCGAATTGTATTGATTCCAGTACTAGCAACCTTCCTTGAACTAACAAATTTTTTTTCCTTATTTAAAAAGTCAGCTTTAGAAAACATATCCAACAAAAAACCAACTTTTTTTGAACTTAGTCTGAGATTAACAACAACAACTTCTCCTTGATCTGGGGAAAACTGATAAGTGACTTGGCCATTTTCATTGACTTCAATTTGGTATGATTCCATTGGCCCTCGTGTGAGATCTTTTTTCCAGGTAATTTTATTAAGAACATCACCATTAGAATAATGAAATGGTAGAAGTAACATTGTCCAAAAAATTAGAAAAGTGCTGATTTGAAAAATCTTAATTAATTTAGTCATTGAGACGAAAAGAATATTAAGCACTGATTATCCCTGTGCGGATTCGGTTACGATTAGACAGCACTTGAGCATGACAAAGAGCTACTGCAAGGGCATCAGCAGCATCATGGGGTTCAGGGTTGGTTGGTAGTGTCAGTAATTGTTTAACCATCGATTGGACCTGAATCTTATTGGCTCTACCATATCCAGTAACTGCACTCTTAATTTGTAATGGGCTATATTCAGTGATGGGAATCCCTTCCAGAGCGGCAGTGCAGAGAACGACTCCTTTAACCTGACCAAGTTTGAGGACACTTCGAAAATTAGTGAGGTAAAATTGGTCCTCAACTGCAGCAAATTGTGGGCTATATGATTGAATGATCTTAAGTAATTGATTGTGGACTTCTACCAAACGATCACTAAAGGAGTTTTTGGCATGAAGACGAATAGCTCCAAATGTAACAAGTAATTGACGATTCTCACTACTGTCAATGATACCATATCCCGTGGATCGCGATCCGCAGTCAACACCTAGAATTCTCATAGGATCTTATAGGTCTAAGCTAAATTAATACAATCTTTTCCGGAAAATTATTTGGTTTATGAAACAGCTTTTTCCATTTCAGTTTCATCGATGTCGAAGTTTGAAAAAACTTTTTGTACATCATCATGATCTTCTAGTGATTCCATTAATCTAAGTACTTGCTGTACTGATTTTCCTTCAATCTTAAGCGTTGTCTGAGGTAGCATTGATAGGTCGGAAAAAGTTATGGGAATTTCTTTTTTCTTAATTGCTTCCAGTACGTCATCATAATCTTGGGGTGCGGTATAAACCTCAAAAGCTTCATCGCTATCTTTGAGGTCCTCAGCTCCAGCTTCTAGGGCAATCGTCATTAAGTTATCCTCATCAGTAGTGGATTTGTTGACAAGAATCAGACCTTTTTTCTGAAACAAATGAGAGACACAGCCTGACTGGCCTAGATTCCCCCCATTTTTAGCAAATAAGTGACGGATCTCTGAAACTGTCCGGTTCTTATTATCGGTTACGGCTTCAATAAGAACGGCAATCCCATTTGGACCATAGCCTTCATAAGTAGCATCTTCATAACTGAGTCCAGGCAATTCTCCTGTTCCTTTCTGAATAGCTCTCTTTATGTTTTCTGCTGGCATGTTAGCTGCCTTGGCTGTAGAAATTGCAGTTCGAAGTCGAGGATTTCCTTCAGCATCGCCCCCTCCGATGCGAGCAGCTATTGTAATTTCTTTGATCAAACTAGTAAAAAGTTTACCTCTTTTGGCATCAGCCGCACCTTTTTTATGTTTGATACTATGCCATTTAGAATGTCCAGACATTAGCATTCTCCTTCCAAAGCGATGTAAACAGAGTAACAGAGGCGATACCTGTACTCAAGCTCAACATAGGTTTCTTGAAATTTCCAAATTTTGTTTATGACCGGTTAATCAAGCTAGCTACAAACCCGGCACCATATCCATTATCTATGTTTACTACAGTAACATTAGAAGCACAACTATTAAGCATCCCTAAAAGTGCGGCTATTCCTCCAAAACTAGCTCCATACCCAATGCTGGTAGGTACTGCAATTACAGGTACAGAAACTAATCCACCAACGACACTGGGAAGAGCTCCTTCCATACCAGCTATGACAATTATTACTTTAGCTGCTTGTAACTGATCCTGTGAAGAAAGTAATCTGTGGATCCCCGCGACCCCTACATCAAATAATGTTTCAACTTGATTTCCCATAGCCTGAGCAGTGACCATTGCTTCTTCAGCTACAGGAATATCAGAGGTGCCCGCCGAGATTATAAGGATAGTACCGTTTCCTCGGATAATCTGATCTCTCAAGAGTATAATTGTTCCTGAGTCTTGATAAAATTTTGCTCGTTTGTCTAAATTTTTGATTTTCCGATAAACTGCCTCCTCAGTGCGGGTAATTAGGATATTATGTTTGAGAGGAAGCATTCGCTTTACAATATCGAAGATTTGTTTAGGTGTTTTCCCTTGACCGAATAGCACTTCTGGAAATCCTTGACGAAGGACTCGATGATGATCAATTCTGGCAAACCCTATGTCTTCAAATGGCAGGTGTCGAAGTTTCTTTATACCTTGGTCAACGGTTATTTTTTTTGTTCTAATCTTTTCTAGTAAGAGTTTAATATCTTTTTCATTCATTATAATCCCTCGAGGAAGCTAGATTGATAATGCTCCCGTTACAGGAAGTCAAGTAGTGAGTTTTTCAAATTAAGAATCCTATCCTATTTTTTAAGAGTTGATGTACCATAAAAGACAGAAGTTCTTTTTTTTTGAGACACTTGGTTATATTTTAGGATAGAAATACAAAACCTTGGAAATAACTGTTGCCATAACTGGAGCTAGTGGAGCAATTTATTCTCATCGATTGATCAACCTTTTAGTTGCAGAACAATCGGTTTCTAGGATTAATCTTGTTCCTTCTAAGGCAGCAATAAGAGTAATGAATGATGAACTTGATTTACAACCATTAAGTTTAAAAACCCTTCCTGAAAAGTTAGTTGAACAAAATAAGCAGAAAATCAAGTTGATAAGCAATGATGATATTGGAGCTAGCATAGCTAGTGGATCTTACCATACAGATTCTATGGTTATTATTCCCTGTAGTATGGGTACTCTAGGTAGCATTGCTCATGGGATTTCTAGAGATTTAATTCAACGCGCCGCTGATGTGATGTTGAAAGAAAAGAGAAAGCTTATCCTTGTCGTCAGAGATACCCCTCTAAACTTGATTCACTTAGAAAATATGCGTCTTGTAACACTAGCAGGTGCAACGGTTTTTCCAGCTACCCCTTCTTTTTATCATAGACCATCCAGTCTTCAAAATGTAGTTGATCAATTTCTTTTTCGAATTATGTTCCACTTAGGATTAAATCCAGATAAAGCTTTCAGTTGGACAGGAGACAAAACTCCCTGAATGTTGGTTTTAATGCAAGAGTGGACATTATTGAAACTACTCTTAACAAGGGCTAAAGCCATAATGAGTATTTTTTCAAGATTCCAGATTATCCTAAGAATGATTAAATTTGAACATACGGTTTTTGCATTGCCATTTGCCATGTTAGGTGCTGTTTTTGGTTCGAATGGTTGGCCAAGCTCCAAACAGATATTTTGGATCATTATAGCAATGGCTGGTGCCCGAAGTTTTGCCATGGCGTTTAATCGATTTGCTGATCATAATATTGATGCACTGAATCCACGAACTAAAAACCGCGCACTACCCGCAGGCCATTTAAGTAGATTATTCGTTAAACTATTTATTTTTGGTTCTGGTTTAATTTTTGTTGTTGCTGCTGCTCAGTTGAATAATCTCTGTCTTTGGTTGTCATTTCCAGTTTTACTAATTCTTCTTTTTTATTCCTATACCAAGAGATTCACTCGATTCTCACACTTTTACTTGGGAATTTGTCTTGGTTTTTCACCGCTAGGTGCCTGGATCGCGGTCCGTGGTAATATCCAGTTGACGCCAGTTCTTTTGAGTTTGATTGTAGTACTCTGGACAGCTGGTTTCGACATAATTTATGCATGCCAGGATGTTGACTTCGATCGTAAACATTCATTATTCTCGATACCAGAATATTTTGGTGTTAAAGGTGCACTCAAAATATCCTATCTCCTGCACTTATGCACACTCTGCATTTTAATCAGTTTGATCTGGGTAGAGGGATTAGGTTGGATTAGTTTGCTCGGAATCGTTTTAGTAGCTACCTTACTCTGGTATGAGCATCACCTTGTTAAACCGAGTGATCTTACAAAGGTTAATGCTGCCTTTTTTACTATAAATGGATACATCAGTATTTTGCTGATGTTAACTTTTGGTTTGGATAAATTACTCTAGTTGGGTAGTTTTGTTAAGATTAGGTTATCATTTGAATTAAAGTCTAAGAAATAAATAAATAAAGCTACTATACTTTTAATGGATTTTAATACTGATAAGACTTAATATGGTCTAATAATTTAAACGAGGAGTGGAGAATTCGTGCTTAATTACTTAAATGCAGCTGTTGATTATCAACTTCATCATAATGTTCAGCATGTTATTCTTTATGTTACGAGCTTCTGTAATCTTAGGTGTAAACACTGTTTTGTTGAGTTTGATAAAAAAGACCTAAGTCTGGATGAATTTCGTAGGCTTAAGGATCAACTAGGTCCTGTCTCAATTCTTAACATTGGAGGTGGAGAGCCTATTTTCAGAAAAGACTTAATAGATATTGTTAAGCTTTTTTCTGACAGTGGGTTCATAGGAATGCCTACAAATGGTTGGGATACAAAAAGGACGGTAACATTCTTAGACCAATTATTTTCATTTATGAAGCCCAACAAGTTTGGACTTATGATATCCATAGATGGTCTGGAAGCTCGACATGATGATATACGAGGCAGAGGATCGTTTCGTAGGGCGTTGAAGACTTTGGAAACAGTTCGAAATCAATTTCCAGAGATGATACTTCAGGTCAACACAGTTCTTACAGCAGACAATTATCTTGAAATTCCAGAGTTACTTGAATTTATCCAGTCTGGTTATTCGCCTTCCTACCATTCAGTTTTATTATTACGTGGTGACCCTTTAGATTCCACTGTGAAGTTACCTCCAATAGAAGAGATTAGGAAGTTTCTCTCAATCTATAAAAGCTTTATAGACAAGTACAAGTATAATAAGTCTGGATTGACTGAATTTGTAGCTAAACAGTACCATCGCTATTTATGGGATTTGTCCCTTCGAACTTTAGAGGAAGAAACCCAAGTAATTCCCTGTTTAGGGGGGCAAGCTCATTTAGTGATATATGCGGATGGTACTGTGGCACCATGTGAATTGTTACCTACTGTGGGTAGCCTCAAAGAAAATTCCCTACAAGAAATTTTAGCTTCCGAACCGTATCTTGCTGCTGTTGAGGGAATTAAGGCCAAAAACTGCCACTGTACCCATAACTGTAATATGACTGATAATATTTTGTTTGATCCCCGGAACTACCCCCGCCTTGTAGGATTACCATTTGGAGGTTACTAGGAAGTGGATTGGCCTAGTATTGTTGTCATTATTCCAACTTATGGTCGAAAAAAACAACTGGTTCGGTGTGTATTATCCTTGTCAAATCAAGATTACCCAAACTATAAAATTGTCGTTATTGATGATGCTTCACCTGAACCTGTAAGTCATACTTGGTTTAAAAATATAAAACAAGTGTCTATTCTTAGAAATAAGACAAATCAAAAACAAGCAGCTAGTCGTAACCGAGGAATTCGTTCGGCAAATGCGGATTACTATATCTTGATTGATGACGATTGTTATGTGGCGGATTTGAATTGGATCAAAAAACATGTGTCTCTCAATCAAAAATTCCCTAAAAGTTTGATTGGTGGAAAGATTATTAATGTTACAGATAGTTTGTGGGGAAAAGCAAGAGCTGCTCTTACTCGTGACGGGCTTCAGTATGGTTCTTTTCTACAGACTATGAACCTGAGCTTCTCTCAGACCACCTTTGAGGATTTAGGAGGATTTAATGAGGTATTTGGCGAACTCGAGGACGTTGATTTTTCACAACGAGCCAAACGCCAGGGTATTAGTCTGAAATACGATTCTTCCACAGCTATCCTGCACCAGTTCAACGATCACTTCAGGGCCATATTAAAGAGAAATTTTCAATACGGAAAATGGGTTGTTCCGGTAAGAAAGGGGCAACATTTTGATGGACACTGGATTCTACCAGGAAGTCTAATTACTAGTCTTGTTCTTTATCTTCCCCTAAGTATAATAAGTTCATTGGCGCAAGTATTACTAGCCCTTCCTAAACAACCGGCAACTATTTTTCTTAGTCCTCTGATTTTTTGTTACACTCTTGCCCACAGTGCTGGTATGGTTTGTTATCACTGGAAAAAGCGCTTCAAAGAAGACAGTCTTTAGTATGAAAGAAACTAAATTCGACACATATCTAAACTTCTAACTCAGTATGTACTCATCTTTTGATTCTTTTGGAAACATTATTTCTCTCCTTTCCAGTTTTCTCTTTTTAGTTGGATTAATGTTTTTCTGTGGAGTTGGTTTTGTTAACTGGTTTCTTCCAGTTCGTCTGCGGAACTTTAAGTGGATTCTTTATCCTGTTTTTGGGTGGTGTGCTTGGTTGTTTGTTGGTGTCAAGCTCAATACATTTTGGTGGGGTCTAAGCTATATTACTTGGCCATGCATATTGATACTAGCTGTTTTAGGCATCATTTCAATTTTTGGAAAGAAAGTAGAAAAAGAAGACGAAAAAGTTTTTTCAGGGCCTACTGCTAAGCAAACAATGGCAGTTTTTTCCCTGGCTCTTTTTTCTAGTCTAATTTATTTGACTCCCGCTCTATTTTTAGGCGACAAGGGAATTTTTGGTTTGGGAGGAGGAGACTTTTCCTATTACATGGGGATTGGAGACAAGTTACAGGATCGGCCTTTTCTTCGTTATTATCCAACAGGAATCTATAATTCTTTTGGCTCCGATTCACCGTACAGGCAGGAGTACCGTCATGACCCAGAAGAGTGGAGGACCCCACCGAGGCCAGGATGGGCCGCAGAACAGATTTTGTGGCTTAACCACCATTATTGGTCTTGCCCCGCGGGTTGGGTGGTTTTGCCTGGGATGGTTCAGGCTTTGAGCATTGCTGACCGGCTTACTTCATATACGCTCGTTTTAGCCCTACTCCCCTTTTTTCTAAGTCTAATCTTATACTGTTTTTGTCGAGTTGTGTTTGGTCTTGATCATGGATTAAGTATGGGTGGGTGTCTACTAACTAGTCTTTCACCTGCTCTCACTTGGGCTTTGTATGCGCACTTTTATCCTCACTTCTTGTCCCTGTTTGTTCCTATGTTACTGCTACTAGTCTTGTGGAAATGCGAAAAAATTGAGTACCGTACAATTGTTTCAGGAGCTCTAACATTTTTTGTGATTTGGTCAATCTATCCTTATACCCTTCAAATGCACGCCTTAGCATTGCTTCCAATATTTTTGGTTCAGATATGGAAAAAAGGTCAGTGGCGCCAGAGGTTGAATACTTTTTTTGCCATTTCTACATCTACACTATTAATCGTAATTCTTGGTTTTTTAGTATCAGAGATGGCTAGCAATATAAGCCTTAACCGATATTCTGAACTTGTTATCAATGCTGGAGTTTCGGATGGCATGAAAGTTCGTACTGAGCCAACAGGAATACCTGTGCCCATGAAATGGTGGGCTTTCTATACTGTTGGAGCTGGAGTAGTTGACCCAACACTGATGTATACCTGGAATTATACTCCTATTGCAAGACAGCTTTTTTGGTTTGAACCTGGTATGCAGCTTTATACGATCCTCTCGCTTTTTTTAATACTGGCAGGAGCATGGTTTTCCGGTAGTAGACGGTTTCTCATAACTGTTATTAGTATTTATCTACTTTTATTTTGCCTTAGCCAAACGCTTTTATATTTAAAACCATACATGCTTCTAAAGGCGTTTCTATATCTAACCCCATATTATTTCTCTGCCATTGGTGTAGGCTTAGTTGTTTTACTCCGTCGAGTTAAATTGACTTGGAACAAAGAAAAACTAGTAGAGAATCGTCCAGGACCTTCAGTTTTAAGGATGAGATTTGGATCTATATGCTTACTTATACCATTCTTAGCGGTAGCATTTTCTGCATGTGTCTACCGGGGTTATTTTACTTATCGTGTGGTAACTGGAACAGACCATACTTTTCTTCAGCTGGATGCAAGTAGAGAGTTTTCTGAAATACTCCAAAAAATCCAGTCTTATGCACCCCTAGGTAGCAAAAAAATCGGAGTCTTTTACGACCAATATTTAAATTTACCTGCTATGGACATGTTACTGCACAAAGTTCCTTTTGAAAGCCTTCGAGTTTATGATTATATTGGAGGGCGCGGTAAGTATGATCCTGCTGATATGGTTTCTCCAGATGAGCCCCTTTTAATAGCGATTGACAAACAGGTTCCTGATATTACAACTTTGACTGATGAAAAACCTATTTGGCAAAATCAACGGTGGACAATTTTCAAAACTGGCGATGACCAGCTTAGGCAGGGATTGATAGGAGGTTGGTGGAATGATGTCCAATTTTACGGACCTAAACACTCGAACCGAAGAATCTATCGGTACATCAAGGATTCCGTATGGTTCGGTATCTGGTCACCCCAAGAACAAGATATCTGGCTTGAAACTCACATTGGGGTTACCGGAGATAAGAATGCAAGTCTAGAACTTTATCTAAACCCTCCGATTGGAATTACAGGAGCCAAAAATCTTCCTTCAAATAAAGAAGAACTTGACCAAAAATATGGACCTGGGACCTTGACTAAGATATTAATTCCCTCCATAAACCATCAGAATGCCGATGATTTAGTCAAACACACCCCCTTTCGTCTTCGAAAAGGATTTAATCGCATCCTTCTTACTCCTGTCCAGGGTAAAAAACGTGGTAGAGATGCTTCTTGGCCGATTGCATTTTGGATAGATGCTGTTAAATTTAACAGTCGACCCGTTCTGGAATATATTCCTAATAATAAAAAATATCTGGTAGATTCAAATGGAGATGCAGGTCATGGGAAGCTTTGGTCTGCTGATTCTCAATTACCATCTTTAAAGGTTACCGGCTGGTTGAACAAGGGGAGTTTTACGGATTTTCAGAGTACGAAAGTCAAAATTTTTACTGAAGGAGGCGATTTGTTAGGAGAAAACGAGTTGAGTTGGCAAAATAATCGTTTTTATTCAGAAATTGTTTTTCAGCAGCAAGTTGCTAATACTCTACAATGGGAAAATGACAAGAATCATCGCTATTTGAATCTAAAAATTAAAATTGTTTCGAGTCAAGACATGGTTGGCAAAGAGCTTTCAGCCTTTGAAGTAGATAATGTATTTGTCAAAAATGGTTCTACCAATGTTGAAGCAGAACGAAAAAAATACCGTCGGCAAGTTAAAGGTGGCTTTAATGAAAAGTTAGTACGCTATTGGGAACAGTTACATGGTGCTTCGCCTAAACCATTAGATGAGTTGAGTGATTAATGTCTATTTATTGTTATTGGACAGAGGATAATTCTAGATAGATCAATAATGAATATTGTGCTTCTTAGGGTTTTTGAAGTTTTTATTAAACCACTTTTTTCACCAACAGCGTTAGCGTGAGTAGAAATTTAAAAGCTTAGAGAGAGCAGTAACTACTAACTCTGCGTCAGCAAGGTTCATTTTTGTGTGAAGAGGTAAAGTGATAAGAGAATTGTGGGCCTTGGTTGAAACAGGGAAATCATTTTCTTTCAGGGAGAATGTTTTTTTGTAGTAAGGTTGCATATGTAGGGCTGGGTAGTGATTACCACAACCAACATTTTCTCCTTTTAAAGCTGCTATGAACTTGTCACGGTTAATCCTAAGTTGATCGGTATCTAATAAAATAGGGAAAAGATGGTGTGAATGACGACCATTGGTAGGATCTTTGGGCAGCAGTTGGATTCTTTTTTCTTGACGAAGTAAATTCCGGTAATGATCGACTAATCTTTGGCGACAGTCCAAAAAGCCTTCTAATCTATTTAACTGATGAATACCCAGTGATGCCTGAAGATCAGTCATATTATATTTATACCCAACTTCAACTAGCCCCCAAACGTGACTTCCTGCTGGAGAAAAACGCTTCCATGCGTCGGTACTCATACCGTGTAAACTAAGAATTTCCATGTGGGCTAGCTTTTTCTGGTTATTTTCATTACAAGTTACCATTCCCCCATCTCCCGTACAGATGTTTTTTGTTGCATAGAAGCTAAAGCAAGTAAAGTCTCCATAACTCCCAATTTTTTGTGAATTCTCTTCGGTTCCAATGGCGTGTGCAGCGTCTTCAATAATCGTCAGTTTTTTTTGGCGGGCAATTTCCATTATTGGTTGCATTGGACAAGGCCTACCATATAAGTGTACTGGAATGATGGCACGTGTCCTAGGTGTTAAAGCTCGTTGAATTTCTGGAACTGAAATTAATAAAGTATTGGGGTCAACATCAACGAGAACAGGGGTTGCACCCACATAAGTAACAACATTAGCTGTAGCGACAAAAGTTAATGAAGGGACAATTACCTCATCTCCAGGACCTATTCCTGAGGCAATGAGTGACAAATGTAAAGCAGCTGTACAACTATTGAGGGCAAGTGCACCAGATGCATTAACATAACGGGCAAATTGTTCTTGAAATAACTGAACCTTTGGACCTTTGCTTAACCAAATTCCGGAAAGTGTATCTAAAACCTCTCGTTTTTCTGCTTCTGAGATGTCAGGTTGCCCTATAGCAAGGAATTCTTTTAAAACTGGGATGCCACCCTCAACAGCTGGTATATTCTTGTTCACTAATATTTTCTCCAATTAACTATTTTCTATTCATATTTTCTTTTTAGGTTTCCGTAATAGCAAACTAAAGTTTGAAGTCATGATCTGGCTAGTTGGGTAGCAGCGAAGTATAATGTCCAAAAACTTGAATGGCCAAAGAATTGACGTGAACAGAATAAATAACAAAGCATGTAACTGCTTAATTCCAAAACTAAGTGAGATTGAAAGAAACTCAGTGGTGAGCCAAACCATTGCTGAAGCTGGGCCTCCCATGGACTGAAGTTCAATGATTTCAAAATTTCGAAACAAATGACGTAGTCCTGACGAAGTAAACCTCTGAAAATCATCGGGGGAAGCATGATAGGGTTGCATAAATGGAATATTAAAATGAGCTATTGCGCCTGGTTTGAGAATTCGTAGTGTTTCTTTAACAACAATTGTTGGTTCTTTAATGTGTTCAAGGACAGCAACTGATGTGACTCCATCAAGTGAGTTTTCAGCCAAGGGAATCTGATGAAGGTCAGCTACAATATCAACATTTGAACCAAGATAACAATCCAAGTTCTTTAGGTTAGCTTTTCCAAGAGAGGTGCCGCAACCTAGGTTTAGGAACTGTTTTTTTGGATGATCATCAACTATTTGATGAAACTGTTTTTCTAGGTAGTCGTTTCTTAATACAGGGCCAATGATTATCTGGAGATAATTGTATGTTCTTCCTAAAGACCTTAATGCATTCTTGATCTCAAAAATTAGATTGTTTTTCTTATGATTAGGCTTGCACACGAATGTGATCTCCAATGCTAGACTCTAAATATTTTTGTACTTCATCTATTGTGAGAAATTGTTTTAATATAATTCCATTAGTCTTTTTGTAGACCGAACAAGCATCTGTTTGAGTTAATAGTCTAATAGAACTTCTCCAGTATTTTATCAAAATATTTGTTTTGCAAGTTGTATATGGGTAATTGGTTAGAATATATGGGAAAACCATTAAGTAAAATTGATTTGAAAAAGCTTTCGATATTAGAAGATGAAGCAGATTTTGGTTTTGAGCAAATTACCCCATTCTTGTCCCGTTTACAGAAAGGAAATAGTGTACTTGAAGTTGGTTGTGGTCCTGGAATTCTACTGGACAAGATTGCATTGAAGTATCCAGAACTCAATTTTTCTGGAGTTGAACCAGGTGGAGAAGGGTTCCGAATTTTTATAGAACTTCTTGAATCTTTCAAAAAAAGAGCAAATGTTAAACTTCTTCGTAGAGGTTATGAGAATTTGGAAGTTGGAGAAAAGTTCGATTTTATATTCTTAGTCAATGTTTTTGAACATCTGCCTAATTGGAGGCATTTTCTTGACTTTTTGAAATTCGCCCTTAGCCCACAAGGGACGTGTTTGATTCTTTGTCCTAATTATCATTTTCCATACGAACCACACTTTAAGTTACCAGTAATCATAAATAAATTTGTAACCTACCACCTGTTTAGTCCATTAATAAAAAAGTTTGAGCAAGAAAATGAATATGTTGGTTTATGGAACAGTCTTAATTTTGTTAAATTAAGAGAAATATTGGATCATTGCAGTAAATCTAAATTGAGAGTCAAGCAGGATCAAAAAATTATTTCTGACTTATTAATAAGACTTAATAAGGATGATGAATTTAAATCGAGGCAAGGTGTTGTTGGAATTCCAGCAGTTATTGCAACGAAAATAGGATTATTGGGATTACTGATTAAATCCAGGTTTTTCAGAGATAGACTTCCTTATTTAAAATTGGAGATCAGTCACCCTTCTAAACAAAAACACAATTCTGAATTTCTAATTAGTAATTAAATAGTGAATTTTTGGATTTGCCTGGTTTTAGGAATAGGGTTGGTAAGCTATTTATTTGGAAATCAGTTAGTCTATAAGTTAGACTTCTTCAAGTTTTTTTTGAGAATCTCCAAACTCTTTTAAGTGAATATCATATTTACCAAGCATAGATAAGTAAAGGCTACACATCTTTCGATTGGGTTTTTCTAGGTAATCCAATACTCTGCCGCCTTGAAGTTTTCCTCCAGCACCACCAAGTAAAATAACAGGCAGTTGGTTTGCCTGATGGCGACCTGTTAGCATACTAGAGCAGAACAACAACATAGAGTTATCAAGGGCTGTTGATTCACCTTCCTGGATCATCTCCAATTTTTGAGCAATGTAGGCCAGTTGTTCCACAAAAAACTGATTTACTCGTAGCCAAGCAGTATCGTCTTTGTGTGATAGTTCATGATGTCCGACATTGACACCAAGGTGCTGAAACAGTAGGTAACTGTGATCATTATTAAGTTTTAATGTACATACCCGTGTTGCATCAGTTTGAAAACCCAGGACCATAATGTCACACATTAGTCTCATATGTTCGGCAATATCCTGAGGCATTCCGGCTGGAGGACGTTCTATGTTAGGTTTCTCTATGGTGGGTCGCCAACCTTGTACCTCGCCTCTTTGTGAAGCTTGTTCAATTCTTCGCTCAACCTCACGCACGGAGTTCAGATATTCATCAAGCTTCTGCTGATCAGTAGAGCTAATTTCTCGACGAAAATGGTTTGCTTCCTGCAAAACCACATCTAGAACACTCTTTTCACCTCGGTAACTGTTGTCCTTGAATAGTTGATCGAAAGCTAGAGCTGGATATACTTCCAGTGGTGTTGGGCAGGTGGGCGAACTCCAGGATATGTGAGAGCTATAAAGCATTGAATAGTTCTTATGAATACCTGGATTTGATCGTTCACAGCCAATTGCTAAACTAGGAACTTTTGTGGAACGTCCATAATGTTGTGCAATAATTTGATCAAAACTAGTACCAGAACGAATAGCCCCACCTGAAGCTAAAGGTGCACCAGAGAGCAAGTTACCAGTCTGTGAACTATGTATATTACCTTTTAGAGCTTCCTCATTATACAGTCCGCGAATGAAAAGCATTTTCTCACGAAATGGGACTATAGGTGTCAATACTTGGCCTAGTTCCATTTGTTTACCATTTCCCTTTGCCCACCATTCTTTACTATGGAAACCATTTCCAGAGAAAATTACTCCTAAACGCAAAGGTGCCTCATTCTTATAATTCGATTTTCCCGTTGTTTCAGAGCCCCAGACAGAGAATGATTCCATCCAGGGTATGGCCATTGTTACACCCAAACCACACAAGAATTTTCGACGATTGAGATGATTAATTTTCATTAATGTTTGACTAAAAAGTTTTTGATTCCGTGACTATGTTGTAGTCTTAATTCTATTTAGGTAAATGGTAAAAATAAAATTAATAGTTAGCTGCACTTGATTTATAGGAACTTTTTCCTCTGATTTCTCGGAATTGACGACTCTGAACAATCATTTCAATAGCTACTGAAAAATGGTAGTTGTTTTCCCTTAATTTTTTCTGTATGGCACTGATAAGAGGTTCATCTGAAAGCTTTAACTCCCTACCAATTGCATAACCTAGAAGTTTTCTGCAGAACTGTCCAATAAAATCATCAAGTTTTTTTTCCAATAAATAGTTTCTTAAACCAGAGAGTCCTTGTATTGCACTTCCATCAGGAAGGATCGTTTTTGTATCAATAGCTCGTCCAGCAAGGTCTTTTTCCCGAAGGCGACCGATAGTGTCATAGCCTTCAAGTGCAAAACCGAATGGGTCAATTCTTTCATGACAAGATGAGCAGCTAGGGTCATTAGTATGTTTTGAAACTAATTGGCGTACCGTAAGTCCGTCAGTTGTAAATTCGTCGGTTGGCAGTTGAGGAACATTCTGTGGAGGACGTGGCAGTTTTTCACCTAGTAGAACTTCACTGACCCAGTTTCCTCGAAGAATGGGACTCGTTCGTGAAGCCCCGGATTGTTTGCTCAAAACCGTTGCAAGTCCTAAGATGCCCCCACGGCCATGCTGTTGTATCCCTTTGGTACGTTGCCATGTTTCTCCCTTAATGCCATTAATCTCATAAAGAGTAGCTAATTTTTCGTTCAGAAAAGTATGATCAGCGTTAAGCAAAGTTAGCAATGAATCATCACGTTGGAATAGATTAGTAAAGAATAGGATTGTTTCCTCATACATATCATCCCGGAGTCCTGAAAACTCAGGATAGTATTTCCGACTTTTCTGTTCAAGTAGGTTGAACTCATAAACATGGAGCCACTGGCAGGCAAATTCAGTGGCTAGTCGGCGGATACGAACGTCCGCTAACATTCGCTTAGCTTGTAGGGTTAACATTTCAGGATTGTTTAACCTTCCAGTGGAAGCAATGGAACGAAGTTGTTCATCGGGTTGTGATGACCAAAGAAAATAGCTCAGTCGATTAGCAAGTTCCCAATCAGAAACTTTGGCTGGACCCTGAAGAGGTACCTTTTCAAGCTTGTATAAAAATGGTGCCCCTATAAAAATTCGAGCTAGTGTTAATCTAAATGCCTTGTCGTGGGATAATTCTTGTTCACGCAATCGGTTGTACAGTTCATAGATCTTTTTTTCTTCTGATTTCCTTAAAGGCCTACGATATGCTTGGGAAGAAAAATCAACTAATGCTTCCAACTGCTTAGATTCGGCATCAACCAATTCTTGCCGAAAAGCATCAGCCTGAATATTTACTGATTCCCGAAGAGGTTCGATCGCTTTATGTTGAGTGCGGTCGTTTAATCCATTTCCAGCCGTAGCTTCTAAAAGTAACTCTAGAGCAGTAACTTCTTTTAAAGGACTTTGACTAACAAATACCAGTTCTCTCCATAGACGGTCAAGTTGTCCTTGCTCTCTATTGTTGAGCATTAACTGTGACAATTTGTCATCTTCTCGATGAAACAATCGTGAAGTAAGAATTTCATCGACAGGTACGATTTGAGTGAAACAAAGTGCAGTTGGAAATAGATTACGGTATTTATCTAATGCTAATTCGAAGCGTCGTCGAGTAGCGCTGTTTTTTGAAACTAAAATAGGGTGTGAAAAAGAAACAGATCTTTCTTCTGAGAAAACCTGCGTTACACTTGAAAACATAACTCGCATGTTTGGAGGAAACAAACCTGGTTTAAGGATGGGGGTTTCAGTAGTTAGTGCTAACTGTACACTTCCTTCATACCCTGTTTTTTCTTCAAGGACAGCAGAAGTTATGAAATCACGTCCTTTTGCTAGGGAGCTAGGAAGGCGCATCTTTATTATTGATGGGGCGCGTATACATAGTGAAGCGCCATCAATTTTTGTTCCATTCGGGTGTTTTCCGAACAACATTGGATCAAGTCCCCATTGTTCTTGATACGTCGGATTATTATCAGTTTTAAGGGGGACTGAATTTAGGGCTAAGCGTCTAATATCTCGTAGGAGAATATCAGGACGTCCAACTCGTACTAGTCGTGGTCGTTGCAATACCACGAAGTCATGTTCATTTCCATCTCCGGCATCAGTAATTACCAAAGACAAGACTACTTCGTCACTATCTATCTGGGTTGGAATGGTCTGACATAGATATTGTTCTGTTACAAGAGGATCAACAGGTTCCATCCACCGTAATGGTCCTCCTGTTCTTCCAATCAAGCCAACGGGGCCAAATTTCCACAACTCCTTTTGCCAAGTTGAAACAGTATTAACCAATTCTTTTGATTGATTTTCTTGGGCACTATGCCACTGATTCCGAATGTTGTTTAGAAGTGGTATTGAAGTGGTGTCAGTCAGGTTTGACCAGAGAATACCTAGATACTTAGCATTAAGTCCATGCTCTTGAGCCACAGACTCGATGGTTTTTTTACCTTTTATCAGCTTCTCTCGGTTAGTTAATGTAGCCACGAAATATTTTTCCAGTGGAAGAATTCCAGCTAAACCAATTCGAGAATTTTGGTGTACGTTAACATTACCAACCTTTGAACCAACGCCCAGGTCTTGGGGGTTAACAAAAGTTTTATAAAATTGCCGAATCTTTTTAAGGATTTCGTCGGTCCAGTCACGTTGTGTGGATTGAAGGGAAAAACGAAAGCCATCTGGTAATAGGACAGCATGCTGAGCGATCTTTTTCCCGGCCTCAATGTATTTTTGTAATAAACCAGGGGACATCATAAGGGCATTGCCTGCATTAGTGAATCCTTCTCCTGATGCATTGTCAGAAGGGAATTCACTAGCTGGATTAAAATCAATGCCCGTTAAGTCATGAAGGGTATAGTTATATTCAGCATTACTTAGTCGTCTTAGAACTACTGGTCCAGGATCACCAGCATTGGCTAATGCTTCTGTTTCAAGAAATCGCTTGATCCAGTTCTGAAATTCTTTTTGTTGCTCAGGATCCAATTGTTTTGAGTCCTTTGGAGGCATTTCACCCTTATCGAGCATCGCGGCAACTTTGAGCCAAATCTCTGTTTTTTTTTGTACCTCTGTTAATGTTGTGAATTGTTGAAGGTCTAATTCCCCTAGATGCATGACCGTTGAATGACAACTTAGACAGAACTCTTGAATGACTGGTCGAATCTTTTTTCTATAATCATGTTCAAGTTCTTTAAAGGATGTTTGTTCATTACCCACCATGACGATAGGGCTTAAAATAATGGTTAAGCCAAGGTAAAAAAGAATCAATAGAGCAGAATATCGGATGGTTTTAGATCTCATTTGAAAATTGGAATAGTAAATATCAATTTTATAACCAGATGGATCATCTTTTCTAATTTCCTGATCTGTTGGGTTATACCAACAGTAAGGTGGTAATAGTTAGTTACTAGAAGAGCTTTTTGTTTAATACAGCAATTGTAATTAAAGCTAAGGGTTTTGTTGAAGTCAATCAGTTCTATCTGATACAAAACTTTAATTAGCTAATTTTCACCTATTCTTTTCTAATGAACTAAAAATTTGGTAGGCCTGGAGGGATTCGAACCCCCGACCAACGGTTTAGGAAACCGTGACTCTATCCAGCTGAGCTACAGGCCCATGTATCCATTTTCAAAACAATCTTTTGCAAATGACTGCTGTTTCCCTAGGACAATTCTTAAATAATTCATACGATTATTTTCCTGATATTTATCCTCTTAATCTACCAAATAAAAGGAAGTAATAAAAGGCTGTACGGTATCTGGATATGTAGATGAGAATGAGGATTGGAATCCTTTATGCGAATCTTTTCATGCTTTAGATCTACATTAGTCCATTCAAACTTTACTTGCTCTGATGCACTAAATCCTGAGTATTTAATTAATTATAAGAAGGGGAGATATCAACAAATATTTTAATTGAATGGAAAGGTAAGCAATGTTGAGATTACCTTCGAAGCTTTTTCAGTCGAACCAGACAAAGAAATTGGAAGGTTTACAGTTTGTCGTGATAAACGAGATGCTACAGGATAGGTCATTCTATTGCCAGTACGCCTTTGGTAAGAGGGCATATCAGGAATACAATATTCTATCAATTGACCAAGTTGAACACCTCGCTTGAGGGCGTGGTTCATAAGAGATTTCCTGTGTTTGGTCTGAACAACATAGTGTGAATATGTTGTACCCTCAATCATTGAAGGGAGGATTAAGTCTCCTAAATCTCTTAATTTTTGATTGTAGTAGTTAGCAATTTTTTTTCGACCAATCAAAATTTTTGAATAACGCTTACACTGAATAGTCCCAATTCTTCCTTGAGTAGGCGTAGTATCTGCCAAAAAATCTATTGGCATATCAATCTTATTTTCATCATAGTATTGGATAAAATGATCTAGAAATCCCAAATGTTCTAACTTATTTGTGAATCCATAAATTGAATCTTGGAAGGTTAACCAAGCTCCTAAAAGATATAATCTCATTTTAATGTCTTTTTTGAAGGATGATTTAGTGATTCGTTTATCTCTAATATAATGCAGTCGGTCGGCTAAAGCCGAATCATCAGTTGTAACCATGCCTCCAAAAATAGATGTAATGATTTTACTAATATTACTTCCGTAAAACGCTGCGTGTCCTACCTTTTGTACCTGCTCGCCTTTCCAAGATGCAGCATAACTATGAGCACAGTCCTGAATAATAAATACGTTGGGGTTTTTTTTCATGTAATCCTTGAGGGCATCAAGGTTAACGGGATTACCAAAGAGGGAAGTAGCAATTACTGCAGCTGTATTACTACTTGTTACAGACTCAACTTGATCCCAGTTCATATTGAAGTCCTCTGGATTACTATCAACAAAAACAGGTTCATTCCTGCTAAGAACAATGGCATGAGGAACAACAACACAAGTGTAGGCAGGGCAGATAATTTCTTGATCGGATATTCCAAGTGCTTCAAGGAGAAACAATAATCCTGTACGTCCATATGGAAAAAAAATCGCGTGTTTTTTTCCCATTAGAGTAGCAAATGCACATTCAAATTCAGGAACATCGTCTAATTTATTGATTTTAAATAAAGTGGCAATTTCATGCCAACTTAAGTCGGGTTTTAATCTTGGAATCAAGTGGCATCATCCTGTTTTTGCCAATAACCTTGACTGGCCATTTGTGTTGCAACAAATGGCATGTCAATTTTTAATTTCTGCCAATTTGAGGGTTTATTTAACAACTCATCAGCAATAATGAATTTTTCTCCAAACATTATAGTTCTCTGATTAACTACTTTGCTGATTCTTTTACGTTTAAACAAAAGCCAGACCAAAAATTTTTTTACCAAATTATTTATCATTAAACTTCGCATGACTGTTATGTTTAGAAAGCGGAGAAAAATAAATTGACTTGGCGTAGGTAATGAATCATTAACCTGGACCAATGGCACTGAAATCTTAATTTTATCTATACCAATGATAACCTCATTATCTTTTTGAAAAGCTTGTGTAGTGAAAAAAGTTCCCTTTTTATTGCTACAAACAATGCCAGTATCAATAATGTTTTTATTTTTTACTTTTGAAAAATGGTAACAAACTCCACCTTTGTGCGTAGAAATTACTGTATAGGACTTGGAATCACCACAAATAACTATTCCTGCTTTTTGGAATTTTAAAAGTTTTTGATCATTATCATTACAAGGTAAGAGTTCTTTTTTAGTAGGTTCAGGTTTATGCAGTACTGCTGCTAGGCAATAGGTATTAAACATAGGAATTAAATTTGGTTCATCCATTGTTTCTAGTGTTACTGTGCTGTAGGAGCTAATGGATGATCGCATGTAGTCAGCCAGCATTCCTGCCTCTGGTATTTCATTTCGTAACAACTCTAAACCACCGGGGAAATAAAATCGCGTATTGCGGCTGCCATATACACCGCCGAATGAACCGTCAGGATGGGCAAAATGACAGAGAAACCGAACTGATCGAGTCAAAGAATCCTGTAACTCTAGATCAGGGCGCAAGTGGTGAAGGTCTGCAAGATAATATGTACAAAGAGACTGGTATCCAGGATCAGCACCTTCATATTCCATGTACCATCCCTCACTAGACTGATGACTGATTATCCGGTCAAGAAATAACCTTCCGCGGGCACAACTGTTTTCACCAGTTAAAGCATGGTATTTATAAAGAGCTGCAGCAGCTGTAGCAAGATGATTTGAGATTAGGCCGTGGCTCTCATCAGAGTTATGTAAAAACCTAATTAGAGGAGAAATTTCGACAAGAATTTTTTCACGGTCAGCATCAGAAAGTTCATTTGCTAGTGTTTGAACAGTAGTTAGTAAATCATACGCGACTAGAGCAGTTACGCAGAATGATGATTCATGAGGAAATGCTTCTCCAAGACTACCGTTAGAATCTCGAATTGTGGCGACAGCATTAACCATATGTAATATTCGTTTTATTATTACTTTTTTTTCTATCTTTTCAGGTAAAAGATTTGCGTTCAACAGACGAGCTAATCCATTTGCTGCACCCTGAAAGGTAGCGTTACCAAAATCTGTTAATTTCCATGACCAATAATAACGGTCCCCCAATCCTATTGTAGGGCTTACTGGATTCTTGTCATACAGAGCCAGTATGCGCGGAAGTACACGATCAATTTGATTTAAGTAAGGATTATTTCCGTTCATGACTGTGAATTCAGTTCTGCCCAATAGGCAAGTAAATCCTCATATCCCGATAACCACCCATAGTCTTTGCCACATGCCTGAGTATGCCAAATTATAGATCCTACTCCACCCACTATATACAGTTCATCTAATAAACATTTCATAGAAGCTAAGCGGTCTTTGGAGGAAAGCATATTATAATCATAGAGGTGTGAGTCCATTAAAACCATTGGTATCGATTCCAACTTTTTCGGATAATTTTTATCTGAGGCAACTATCATACGTAAAGCAGCTGAATTCCTAAACCCTGATCGGTCATTAAACCCTAAAGTAGTGTCCAAAGTAAGGCCAGCCTGCAATTGGGCATTCCAGGTTTTTCCCCAGGAAAAACGCAACCAATGTTGCCGAATAGATTTAACTGGTTTACCGATGACTTCCTCTAAATTTTTTCTTTGTTGGTCGATACCTTTTGGATGATCCCATGAGAGTACCGATGGATGTAATCCAATATGCCAGCCCCCTTGTAATAAATTGACATAAACTGACTGGAGGGTCTTATTTGTAACATCATAACTTGGGTCAATTAACAAAGCTCTTAAAGAGCGTTTCCAGCCTGTTTCTCCAGCATAGAAATGAAAAGTACTTCGAACTCCATACTTTTTTTCGATTTCCATTAGATGCGGTATACACATATAGTTGTCAGCTGAAAATAGGAAACGCAAGACAGCCAAACATTTTCTCAATGCCTCTATTGGTTGGCCTTTTACTAGAGCCCTTACAGCATTAAAAAGATTGAATAAAGATTGTTTAACCCTTATAACGATTGTTTTATATATTGCATCCACATCATGAGTCAACACTAGTTCAGCCTTTGGCAACGATCCAAAAAGTACAGCTTCATCAGCATCAAGGGTGTGAGCTGCCCAGCGCCTTAAAAAAATTCCAATTCGATTTACCCATGCGTAGTCCCAAAGACGTTGATCCCATCCAATAAGCTTAATAGAGTACGAATTTATGCAGCCATTTTGATTCTCCCAAACTCGTTCGGCAAAACCATGAGCCATCCAATATATAACGTCAAACCAAGGTACTTGTTCCCATTTATTGAACCAGAAAGAAGGAACAAGAATTTTGCCTTTTACGCCACAGTCATAGGCCCATTCTGGCAATTCTACTAAACTTAACTTTACTGGTAGTTCTGATGGAATTACATTGGTTTGGGCTACTGGAAGATTTAGTATCTTATCTGAACCCTTTTGCCAGTAACAATCGAGCATATCCATTACTATTAGTTTTGCATTAGAACTTGACCAGTCTAAAGGAGGAGAGTTTTCTTTCAATATTTAATCCCAACTTTATATTGCCGTGTCCAAGATTCAATGCACAAAAGAATCCAAATTCGGTGTGCTCGTCGTTCATCCAAAGCGAAAGGAAGAGGTCTCTTAACATGGGAATAAATCAGTTTTTCTCGCTCTACACGAGGGATAATCATATCCAGGACACTAGATGAATATAATAGTCGATCGGTTACATATTCTAAGAGTTCTTTACGAAACCATTTTCGAAGTGGGGTTGGAAAGCCTCTTTTTGGTGCACTTAAAAGAGCTTTTGGGACTATACCTTTAGCAACTTCTCGAAGCAATCCCTTCAGTTGACCTTTGGGAAGTTTCTCTGTCATTTCAATACGATTTGCCCAGTTAATTAGATCAGAACTCCAAAGGGGCACCCGCGTTTCCAAGGAATGTGCCATTGATAAAGCATCTTCAACAAGTAAAAGTCCAGGTAGATATATGGACTGATAGTATGCTTGAAGATCATTTAGAGGAGATGTCGAAGTGCTGTGAAAGTTATTTTCTAGTGTTGAAGAGCTCTTGGTAAACAATGCCGGCGCTAAGGGAGTCTTTTTTTCTTTTATGCGTTTTAAGGTCATATAGAGAACCCAAGGAATTTGGTTATAACTTAGATGTCTTATCACTTGCCAGAATCGAGCTGATAACCACCCATTTTGAATTAATAAAGCCGCTTTGAAAATTGGATAACCAGCAAACAATTCATCGCCACCATGACCTGATAAAAAGACTTTTCGATTTTTTCCAGCTATACGAGCCACCATATATTGAGAAAATGATCCCATGCCCATACGAGGTTGGCCTAAATGGTCAATCAATTTATCAAAGTGATTAATAAAATCATTAGCAGTAATTTTGACCTCATTAAACTCAATGCCAATTTGCTTTGCAACCATTCGACTATAGGGTCTTTCATCATAGTAACTGTCTTTGTCGTCAAAAAAACCAGTGAAACTTGTTAATCCTCCTGCATGGCGCGCTGCCATACATGCGACAAGAGAGCTATCTAATCCGCCTGAGAGATAAACTCCCATTGGGACATCACTTAACAAATGTTGTCTTACCGAATTTTCAATTTTTTGCCGTGTCAAATGAATGAGCTCATGGGTATCTAGTTTCAGTAGACCTTTTTGATGGGAGGATTCAATGGTTTGAACGAAAGATTTGGACTCTAGAGAAAAAATTCTGGATTCACCAGGTTGGAGGCTTTCAACCTTTTTAAATAAGGAATATTGTTGAGGATAGTTTTCGAATGTTAGATAACACCGTAAAACATCCTCGTCAAGATCTCGCGACAAATCTTTGGCGACAGAAAAAATAGCTTTTATTTCAGATGAAAATAAAACCGTTGAATCTGAAAGAGTTGCAAAAAAAAGAGGTTTGATGCCAAGACAATCTCTAAAAATTAGAAGGTTTTTTGAGCGTTCATCATACCAAGCCGCAGCAAACATTCCATTTAGGCTTTTGATGATGGAATGGCCATTCAATCGAAGACCCGCTATTAAAGTTTCAGTATCAGAGGAACTAGAAAAAATCCATCCTTTCTTCTCGAGTTGGGGACGAAAAAACTGATGATTATAGATTTCCCCATTGTAAACTAAAGCGGAACTATGTTTACACATGGGTTGAGCTGCCGCTTCACTTAAATCAAGGATGGCCAGACGAACATGGCCAAGTACGCAGTTTCCATCGCTACTTACATAAAGACCTTCTCCATCTGGTCCACGGTAGCTAATGGTCTGAATTGTATCCTCTATTCTTTCCTTGTAATTTAGTGCGTGGGGACCGAAAGCACCTAAAAATCCACACATAATTTCACATTAAATCCAGAAGGAGATGGGCAAAATAGTTATCTAGTTGGAACTAGGGCAAATACACTCGAAAACCAATCCTAAATTTTATAATAACTAAATAGTTTCCAGGCTGTAATTAAATCCTTTAATTCTAATAATTTCCCTTTAAAAGAACTCACGTCAGATTTTTTAGGGAATGAAAAATATTGCTTTTCCTCTGCCTTATTTTCTTCACGAATATTATTGTTCAAGTTGTCTGCTAATCTATCAAACATTAAGGATGATTCATAGTAGACCTTGAGATGGTGGTAACTTACCGAACGTGTATAATCAATGGGAAATTTTGAGCGGGTAATTATGTGACCTTCATCAATTTTTTGGACCATTAAATGAAAGGAACCTCCAATCTCAGATTCCTTGTTGTGTAATGCTTGAAAAATAGAACCCAAACCCTTGTACTTAGGTAAAAGAGAACCATGGAAATTAATTGAAGCAAGCTTGGGAATTGATAATAAAGGACCCTTTAGAATCTTGCTAAATCGAAAACAAAAAAGAATGTCACATTCATTTCTGTCATGGAAACCATCCCGGTTGATTGAAATATCGATATGGTCGTAGTCAATTTTTGAAGACTTGCAGATGTCTAGCGGTGTAAGAATTAATGCCTTCTCTTTTAATGTAAGGATTTTGGTCATGAATCTATAAAATAAGAGTTCAAACCCTTGATATAGCGCATAGCGCCAGCCAGAGGATTTTATAACTTTACGAAAAACTTCAACACTACCCATACCCCCCATACATTCTTTTTCGAAATAAACTTTCTCAACAGTATAAGAGGTGCTGTTTAGTAGTCCCCTCAGCATGATTCCAGCAAAGGGATCATTAGAGGAAAAGACAACAACTTTATAAGGATTTGTCATCGTCACAGTCTGGCTCGTTATTAATGTTATTCTTCCGATTTTGACGTTGACCAAAATAGAGAATCATTTTCTGATTTTCGTTGTGTTGCATCGTCAAAACTTGACAGAGTGTAAGAAAGAAAAGTAATTGGAATCCCAACACATAAGCTACTGCAGCAATTCCAAAAGTATGAGGTGATTGACTATAGGCTGTGGACATGGCTAGCCATAGAGAATGTGAAAGATTATCATTCCAAGAAAAATTTTCATAGGTAGTCCACATAATGACTATGGTTTCATAAATTGCTACACACATAATGAATCCAGCCACAGCTAAAAAAAATCGGGTTGGCTTAAGTAGTAAACCATAAAGAAGATGTTTTTTTGCAGATGAAACAAATTTTTGTGAGGTTTTACGACGGGGACTTTGTTTTTGATTTTTCCAGTGTAATCTGCCAGGTATTTCCAAAACACTAGCCCCCTGAACACAAAGTTTACTTAACATTTCTAGGTGAAGTTCTTTGCTATTTTCAAAAAAAGGTATTTGGCGTACTAGCTTGCCTCGATAGCCACGGACCACACAAGTTACCGTATGTAACTTGCCGGGCAGTGAACCGGACAGCAGCCAATTAGCAGCTCTGGAAATTAGTCTGCGAATAATAGGGACTCCAACAACTGTTCCTTTAGGCATATATGGACTGACAACGACCACATCAAGGGAAGGATCTAGATTGAATGACTCCAAAATCTCTCCGATATGGTTAACATCGTAGGAAAGGTCTGCATCTAAGCAAATTACATATTTGCCCTGTGAACAGGCAATACCAAACTTAATGGCTGCCCCACGACCCCGATTATTGTTATAACCAAGTTTTGGAATTATTTGGGAAAATTTGTTGGATGCTTCACAGATGATGACAGCAGTATCATCATTACTACCATCATTAATTGGGAGAATTTCATATTCAAGATTTGGATATTTTTCATTGAGATAGCAACAGATAGTCTCTAAAGTTGTGGCAATAATATCCTTTTCATTATAACAAGGGATGATGACTGACAAGATTGGATTTCTAGTTTTCATTTACCCACTAACTCCAATTTAATTTGTACCATAGTTACACATTTTTCCTATTATTGACGGTAAAATCTACTATTCAATAATATCTTCAATAATAATCCTAAAAACTAAAAACCATGGATTAGGTTGCGAAGGTCGCAGTGGCGTTAGTTCAAAAGTATTAGATCCAGGTTGAAGATCAAGGTCAACTTCATAACTGGTTGCTTTAGTGTAATCCCCTTTGATTATCCATTGATAATATCTAGCTAGCGGTGAGTATCCTTTTTGAAAGCAATAAAAGAAGTTACTAAATTTAAATCTAAGGAAGGCAAGAAATTAAAAGGACTGTATCTTTTTTTAACAACTGAAAAAATACGGTTGAGTTCGAATAAAATATCATCAGCGAAATTAGGGTGTTCCCAACATATAATTTTGTCGTATTCAATAGAAGTATTCTTTCGAACCCATCTCTTTGAGGTTAAAGTTCTTCCAAGTGCCCAGGAAAAACCACCTTCGTTTGGAATTGCTCCAGCAAGAAACCCATCGTTTTTCAAAACTCTGTTTATTTCTTTCAAGTGGAACTTTAGTGGATACAGATGCTCAAGTGAGTAGAAGGATAATACAATATCGAATGTTGAATTTGGAAAGGGAAGAGTTTGGTTCCTATCTTGAAGCAAGACTGGATGAAAGGAACACTTGATTTTTTGTGCAGTCATTTTTAAGAATTCAGGGTCAATATCTACAGCCGTATACGAAACTGGGCTGCTATTCCAAAACTCAATATGAGAAAGATCCCCTGAACCTATCTCCAAAACTTTTTTTCCATCTAATTCAATTTCTCTAAATATTGCCTTGTACCCAAGATTGTTGATTAGCAATCCGATATTACTTTTTTGGACTTTGGAATAAATTTCTACAGATTGTTGCACCCAATCCAACCAATCAGGATCTTTTAGATCTGGAGCAAGTCCGTGCTTTGTACGGTTGCCAAATAGGAAATGTTGAAATGATTCGGGTAAAAATTTTCTTATCATCTTTCTAGGGTGATGACTAAAGAATTGATGTATTTATGAAAGAATTTCTGAAACAACACGAGCAGGGAATTGATCGGTAAGACGCTCCTGCAGTCCATGACGTTCATAGGTTA
Organism: Terriglobia bacterium; assembly: GCA_022452285.1. Taxonomy (GTDB): domain Bacteria; phylum Acidobacteriota; class Terriglobia; order Versatilivoradales; family Versatilivoraceae; genus JAKUNG01. The sequence goes on from JAKUNG010000020.1 coordinate 46,990, forward strand.
AGGAGCGGAAGTTCATACCAAGTAGATGCAGGATGGTGGCATGAAAATCGTGAACACTCACTCGATTTTCCAGAGCCTTGTGGCCAAACTGGTCTGTGGAACCATAAACGGTTCCTCCTTTTATTCCACCACCTGCCATCCAGACGCTAAAACCACTAGGTCCATGATCGCGACCTGAAATCTTAGTAGGACCAGTCTGTGATAAAGGTAGACGACCAAACTCTCCTCCCCAAACTACTAGAGTGGAATCCAACAAACCACGGTCTTTAAGATCTTTCAGTAGAGCAGATACTGGTTGGTCAGTTTTTTTACAACTATAATTTAAACTGTCCTCTAGATTGCTATGAGCATCCCAGATTTGGTCTTCAATGTACAGTTGAACAAAACGTACTCCCTGTTCCACTAGGCGTCGGGCCATTAAACAACGCTTACCATAAGATGCTGTTTCAGGCTGGTCAAGACCATACATTTTTTGGGTTTGTTTAGATTCTTTTGAGATGTCCAGAGCATCACTTGCTGCAATTTGCATTCTGGCCGCTAATTCATAGCTGGCAATGCGTCCTTCTAAGTAGGAATCGTTAGAATGTTCACGAAGGTGGTTCTTGTCCAGATCTCGTAATAACTGTTTTTGAGCTTCTAATAATGGCTTAGGTAACTCGGGGCGGGATTCTAAATTGAGGACTGGGGGCCCTTCAGAACGGAAGCGAGTACCTTGGTAGATTGGAGGTAACCAAGCTGACTGCCAATTGGAAATCCCATTAGTTGGAAGATTTTTAGGATCGTCTAGCACCACGTAAGCGGGAAGATTACGGTTTTCAGTTCCCAAACCATAAGCTATCCAGGAACCCATCGTAGGTCGATTAGGGACTGTTCGTCCAGAATGCATGTGAAAAATAGCTGGCTCATGATTAAAATGTTCTCCATACATGGATCGAACGAGTGCTATGTCATCTACACAAGTAGCTAAATGGGGTAACAGTTCGGAAAGCTCCATTCCAGATTGACCATGTTTGGAAAATTGAAAAGGAGAAGGAAGTAATCCACCAGACTCCAGAGGAGAAGTAATGTCAGTTGTCAAATCTCTAGTCGGTATTTTGCCTGCATATTTATTGAGCATGGGCTTAGGATCAAAAAGATCTACCTGACTGGGTCCACCATGCATGAATAGTTGAATGACAGCAGTGGCTTTAGGTTCCACATGAGGTTTTTTGGGACTTAAATCATAGGTTGCTGGAGCTGAGGCTCGAGCAAATTTTTCTGAGGATACTCCGCTGCCCAATATCCATGCTAAAGCAGTTCCTTGTAATAATGTTCCTGTTCTCTCAAAAAGGTCCCGGCGAGTGACACTTTCTAAATTGGAGTTTAAAGAAGTATTTTTTTTGATCTTTTTCATGACGTCCTCAATCAATAAAGCTAAACTCGGCTGAGTTCAGTATAGTATGACAAAAAGCAGCCAGGGCCTGCCAATGAGCTGTCCATTGCAAAGGGGTTGAAACTAGGTCCTTTTTTAGTCGAAGCTGCCAGTGATGATCAAATTCAATTAGGGCTCTTTGGCCTCGTTTTAATTCCCATTGGGTAGGTTTTCGTGACAAAGCTCTTAAATAAACCTGTTTTATTTGGTCTTCTAGGTTGAAACCTACTTTGTCTATAATTCTGCCCGCCATGTAGCGAGAATGTTCCCAGACAGTGGATCCGTTCATCATATGCAACGCTTGTGTTGCAACAGTTGATTGTTTGCGTTCCAAACAATTAGGGGTCATACGTGGCAAATCATAGGCTTCTAACAATGACAATGGATCGTATCGTCGTTGCAAAGAGTAGATACTTCGACGAAATCCTTTGTTAGAACCCTTGGCAGTAATCTCGTTATTAGGTTGAGTAATGAGAGGCTCAGGTGGGCCAAAGGTTTTTGGATTGAGGCGACCTGTTACCTTAAGAATGGAATCATAAAGAGCCTCAGCATCCATTCGCCCTCTTTTCATCCTGGAAATTAAGATATTTTCGGGATCAATTTTAGAAACGTTTGAATTAATTTGAGATGTTTGTTGATAGGCTGAGGAAGTTAGGATTAAGCGATGAATTGTTTTTATCTTCCAGCCTTTTTTCACCAACTCTGTTGACAGCCAATCTAACAATTTTGGGTGGGTGGGAGGTTTACCAGAATGACCAAAATTAGAAGGAGTAGGAACTAATCCTCGTCCAAAATACCGGAGCCAAATTTGATTGACAATCACTCGGGAGGTTAAGGGATGATTAGGTTGTGTTAACCATCTTGCCAATGCAAGACGTCGACCACTTGTGGTTGCCCCTTTCCAAGGAACCACTATTTGATAGGGCTTTAGTCCTAAATTTAAAATAGAAGGAACCCCAGGAAGTAATGGTTTGCCGGGAGTCATGGGGTTTCCTCTTTTCAATAGGAAAGTCGTTGAAGGGGTTCCTCCAATATCATTAAGTGTACGAATGTATGGGTTTGGAAGAAGCTTATCTTTTGCAGAATCAAGCTGTCCTTGGATTGCTCCTGTTTTTTCTTTAAACTCTGGAAAATGTTGACCAAGGTCTTCGGATGTTACTTCAAGGGTCTTTTTAAATTTGCTGTAGAGGTAGTAATTAATTTCCGAATTAGTTTCCTTTTGAGGTTTGTTTAGTACATTAAATTTTCTTAATCGTTCTGGACCTTTATAACCTTGGGGAGTATGACCCAACTTTTCAAACTCTTCTCTTATTGCATGGGGGAGTACTTCCAGTCGTTTTTTAAAGAGATTACGAACAAAAGGCGCTGCTACATTTATTAGTTGTTTTTCCAATTTATGGATTTGGTTTTTAAGCGGTTCATTATGGAGAGTCACCTCCTGATTTTCTTTTTCTAATCCAATTTCAATCCGACGCTTTTTAGGAGGAATCCACTCATAAGGGTCATAACTAGTATGAAGGATTGCACTTAGGCGATAATAGTCCTCCTGGGAGATCGGATCATATTTGTGGTCGTGACATCGAGCACACTGCACCGTAAGACCTAAAATAGCTGAAGATAGTACCTCAACCTCGTCTGCAATGATGTTCATGCGTTCTGTAATGAATCCTCGCTCTGGTGCATCTGTGGGATCGGGAGTAGTTCTCAGAAATCCTGTTGCCGCCAAGCGGTCGATTAGCTGTTGAGTGATTGGTTCATTTTTATAGTCACTCAGTTCATCTCCAGCAATTTGTTCGGTCAAAAACTGTGAATAGGGCTTATCTTGATTAAAAGATCGAACTACATAATCTCGATAACGCCAAGCATAAGTTCGGATTCCATCATGATTGCCAAACCCCTCTGAATCAGAATATCCTGCAAGGTCTAACCAGTAGCGACCCCATCTTTCGCCGTAGTGTTTTGATGACAGCAAACGTTCAATCAGTTGTTCATAGGCACCTCGGCTTGTGTCTTGAAGGTAGCTTTCGACTTCAGCTTCGGAAGGAGGCATCCCCAGAACATCTATATATACACGCCTTAAGAGTTTGAGAGGGTCAGCCGGCTTTGAGAAGGTTAATCCCTTAGATTCCAGTTTTTTTAAAAGGAATGCATCGACAGGGTTTTGCACTAAATGTTCAGCTACTACCTTGGGAATGATTGGTTTAACTGGCGGTTGAAAAGACCAAAATACTTGGTCAGGATTATCATGTACCTGATTGTTATTTCTTGGCACCTTGCTTGACTGATTAAGATCAGCGGGAGCTCCTGCTGAAATCCAGCGCCGAAGTATTTTAAGTTCCAATTCGTTAGGTGGTCGAACAGATTTAGGTAGTTGCATTTCAACAGGGGGCATTTCTCCAGATTCGATTTTTTGAATAATAAGGCTTTCCGCTGGTTTTCCAGGAATGATTGCCGGTCCCGATCGTCCTCCTTTCAATCTAGAAGTAAGTGTTCTTAAGTCCAGTCCTCCTTCCTTAAGACGTTTCCCATGACAGGCAATACATCGAATTTGAAAAATAGGTAATACATCTTGTTCTGAAACTTTGGACAGTTGCAAAAAACTCGATTGGGTATTGTTGTTATTGATCCGGTTAATTTCTTTAGGAGCTTCTATATTAATCCAGTTTCGAATTTGTTCGATTTCCTGACTGGAAAGTTTAGATTCACCGGGAGGCATTTGACCTGTGACAACTTTTTCAATTAAGAGGCTTTGTTCTGATTTTCCTGCAACAAGAGCAGTACCAGAGATTCCACCTGTCAGAAGTGCAGGAAGAGACGTTAAGTCTAGTTCACCTTGGAATGGTTCTTTGCCGTGACATATCAAACATTTATTGGCAAATATTGGCAGTATTTCTTTTTGAAAAGTTAGCAGTTCAGCATTTTGGTTAGCTTGTATTAAAACTGGAAATAAGAACCATGTAAAAATGACAATGATTAAAGGAGTTTTTTTGCTTCTTATTTGCAATTTTATAACCCTGTCTACAATCTAATGGATTCTTTTACTAATTTTACTTAGATTATAGCTAAATTATAAACTAACTGGATCAACAATCTAAAATCTAACTACTGAAAAGGTACAAAAATGTGTTGACATCAAAAATTTAAATAAAAATCTATACACTCTGCTTATAAAATAATATTCCATATTGACTACCGAGTAGTTCCTTATAAAATTAAAATGACAATTAAAATTTATCTTAGTAATCCAAAACTATTAGGATCCTAAATTCAATACAACCCTTTTCCTTCTAGACACAGAAAACTTTTTTCTTGGAGGTTCTATGACTCACTGTTCTTTCATTCTGTCTTATTCTGTGGTTTTAATAGCATTAATATTTGGATTAGGCGGGTGTAGTTCAACTCCTGATTCAAGCCAAGAATTGACTGGTTCTTCATCCAGCATGCTGGAACTACCCTTGCCAAATTCAATTAAACCAGTTGAAGTCGTTCATACTGGAGATTATTCTGAGGGAGTGGTCATTGATTATGATGGGAACATTTATTTTTCCCATAGCAAGGTCATCACTATAGTTGCGCCCGATGGTACCGAGCGTATTTGGGCTGAGACTGGTGAGCCAAACGGTCATAAGATTCTCCCTGATGGCACCCATTTGGTTTGTGATGCCAGTCATCATGCAGTGTTACATTTAGATGCATCGGGTAAGATGTTAGAGCCTGCTTCCAAGGAATGTGAAGGACAACCACTAAGAGGTCCCAATGACCTTACTTTAGATCCTCAAGGAGGTTTTTATTTTACTGATCCTGGTGGCTCAAATGCTTCTAATCCCATAGGAACAATACATTATGTTGATTCCTCTGGGAAAACTCACTTTGTAGCTGGGGATTTAGCCTATCCCAATGGCATTGTTATTACTCCCGATCGCAAACGGCTTTTAGTGGCTGAGAGTGGGAAGAATCGGATTCTCTTGTACGAATTGTCCTCGCCGGGCAAGGTGGGGCCAATGCAAATTTTTTCTGAGCTCCCTACAAAGGAGGGTGAACAGACTGATAATCAGCCAGATGGGATTTGCCTTGACCAAGCAGGGAATCTCTATGTTGCTCATTATGGTATGAGGCAAGTTCAAGTTTTAGATCCAACTGGAAAGATTATCCGTCGTTATGATGGTGGAAATTTAACTACCAGCAATTGTGCTTTTGGGGGCCCTCAGTTAAACCAACTTTATGTTACAGGAGGTTCTCCGGGTAGTTTATTTCGGTTGGACCTTGGTGTGCCTGGTTTGGAAATTCGTTTAAAAAAAGAACAAAATAAAGGGATTTAGTAGGTGGATTTATTATGAGTTAGAATGATTTTGCATTCAATTTAGTTAGAGAATTATTTTTTTTGGGGACTTTATTCCTTATTTGTAAATAGTGGAATTTTTTAGACGGTTTTTCCGACTTACTAATACCTTTAATCATCTTACTTTTGATGGGCAGCTCCGATTCTTAAGGGACGGCCTGACCAGCTAGGATGCCAGTACAGTTGCCTTGTTTAACCGCTACTTGACCGTTGACCAAGACAAATGTAATACCCTGCGGAAATTGACGGGGATTTTCATAGGTTGATTTATCAATCACTCGATCCGGATCGAATACTACTATGTCTGCAAAATAGCCCTTTGCAAGTTTACCCCTCTTGGTTAACTTAAATCTTCTGGCCGGGTTGTCCGTCATACGATTCACAACCTCTTCCAAACTTAAAAACTGAGAGTTTCTTCTTAGTCGACCAAGAAATCTGGGAAAAGCTCCGTAACAGCGAGGATGTTGCCATCTGCCCATTGGAGTAATATCGCTACAAACCATATAATCAGGTCGGGCAAGTAATTTCATACAGTCTTGGTTGATGCAATCCAACAGGACTTGATTTTGGGGAGGTGCATTGACATATCCAATCTTTAATTCTTCCTCTAGGAGTAGGTCACAAAGAGTCTGTTCTGGACATTTTCCCCGTTCCTTAGAAATGGCAGTCAGTCTTTTTCCTTCAAGATCTTTTCTTTTCGATAGATAAGAGAAAATGATTTGGTCAAGTTTGGCAAAAGACTGGGTTTTTAAAAATTCTAGAATTGTTTTCTGGTGGCTAGATTTTCTTAAGCGGTCAATAATGGCATAAGGCCCTCCTTCTTGAATTGTGCTAGGTAGAAAGCTGACTGGCGTGCTACTTCCAGTAGGGTAGGGATAGATATCCATACTACAATCCACTCCCTGTATTTTGGCTTTATCGACTGGAGACAGTAGTTCTTCAGTTTTTCCAGCAGTTTCAATTCCAGTCTTAAGATGCGCAAAATGGATTGAAACGCCTGATCGCTTTGCAATTTCCAGTCCTTCTAGGATGCCTCCCTGTTTAAAAGCTCGACGAGGGTTTCCTACCCTAGGTTCATTGACATAAATACTACCGGCCTCCTTAACCGTTTGACACATTTCAATAAGCTCATCTGTGGTTGCCCAATGTCCAGGATAGTAAATGGCTCCAGTGGAAAAACCAACTGCTCCTTGGTCAAGTCCTTCTCGTAAAATTTTTTGGGCAGTTTTTAAAGATTCTCCTACTAGTGGAAGGTCATTAAAACCTAGAATCTCCAACCGGATTGCACCATGAGGAACTAGGTAAGCTAAATTGACTGCAACTCTTCGATGATAATGACTTCGAAATGCTGAAATACTGCTCATGTCTAGTTCTAGTGGAGGATTGCCTAGCAGTCCTCCCAAGTAGCTAGCATAAATATGATAGTTTTCTTTTGATAGTGGTGCAAAAGACATTCCATCCAATCCTACTATTTCAGTAGTAATTCCTTGTAATAAACCATTAGCATGCTGGGGATCTATTAGGAGAATTCCTTCCGAATGGGTGTGAGTATCAATGAACCCCGGAGCAACAGACAGTCCCTGGGCATCAATGATTTGGTGAGACTGAGCTTGAGAGAGGTCCTCAATAGCTTCGATAGTTTCTCCCACAATTCCAAGGTCAGTTTGGATAGCTGGTGAGCCAGTGCCATCAATGATCTCACCGCCGGAAATAATGATGTCAAACATAGCGAAGGTTATGGATAATGTAAGAAGTTAGATAGATTATTGAAAAAAAGTAAATTGTTATGATTTCCCCAGAATGAAAAATGATGGGCAATCTGTTCAACTATAGAATGGAATTTTAATGGTATCACCTTAACTACTGATTTTCCGATTCTAAAGTATTGTGAAAGATAGTTTTATTTGGCTTGACAAATATCCAACAGGAGCTTCCTAATAACTGAATACTGGCAATTAGATAAATAACAAGGCTCCAGTCACCTCCTGTGCGTTCAATATGTCCTATTAAGTAACCAAGAACAATGGGAAGTAAGAACGCTCCAGCATTACCGGCCATATTCATAACGGCCATTAGTAATCCGCTATAACGGCCTGCGATATCCATAGTTGCGGTCCATGAAGGGGGACCTGCAAAAGAACCAATCATAGCTCCTAGAGATAAAACCAGAACCAACTGTAAGGGTGAGGATGTCCAGATAGATGATAAAGTTAATAATCCGGATATTCCGAGACCAATACAAGCAACAAGACTACGACTAACCCATTTGTTGTTGGTTCGAATCAACAAATAATCAACTATTAGACCCCCAGTCATTAATCCAATGACCACAGAAATTAGTGGATACATCGTAAATAATCCAGAATCTATTCGTGTTACCCCATAACCTTTCTCAAGAAATGCAGGAAACCAGGTTACAAAAAGAGCATAGGCAGCAGCCCTTAAAAATTGTTGAGAACATATTCCCCAAAGACTGCCACTAGTAACCATATTTTTTATAAGGTTTTTGGATAGAGCAGATGAACCTACTTTTGATGAAGAAGTATTACTTCGTTGTTTTGGCTTATGAATAGTTTGTTGAAGTAAGTCTGGGGATGAAGGGAGTTTTCCAAAAATTAACCTATTTTCGGCGCGGTTGACCCAGCGATGCTCTTTGGGTTTGTTACGAAAGTAGAGGAAAAAAACAATTGCCCAGATAATTCCTACCCAAGAATACATGCTGAACACTTCTTTCCAGTGATAGTATTCTAGTAAGCTAGCCGTTAGTCCAAGAGAGACCATGCCTCCAATAGACATTGACATTTCTACAACAGCACTGCTAAATCCCCGTCTTTTTTCTGGAAACCAATTATTGATAACAAGTGTTGTAATAGGTACTAATCCTGCTTGGCTAGCACCAAAGGCTCCCCGTAGAATAAGCATAGGAACATAAGAAGTTACCTTGGCACACAAAAGGTTAAATAGTGACCAAAGTATGCTAATTATAGAAAAAGCAGATCTTGGACCGAGTCGAGTTCCTAGCCAGCCGCCAGGGACTTGAAAGGATAAATAACCCACAAAGAACATGCTTAAAATCCAACCCATTTGCTCGGTTGTGAAGTGAAGATCCTTTTGAATAGTAGTATTGGCTGCTGAAAGACAAATTCTAGTCAAGTAAGCACTAGAAGCAGCTATAGCTAACAATACTAGAACGCCGTAACGAATGGAGGTTGGTTTTCTTGAGTACGAAGGGTTATTAGAAGACATGTTGGTTTAAAATATCGAGACGACCAGTCAAAGTAATTATACAGTGAATAGTATGAGCGTCACAGTATCAATATGTTAGACGAAGTTGGTTGCAGTTACCCAAGAGAGCTGACTGTTTTGTCTGACTTCTTTCCTGTATACTCACACAAGGTAGTTTTCGGAAAAAACGTGCAGAATTTTAGAGTCTAGTTAATCAAATCATTGGTTGTGAGGGCATAGTAGCCTTGTCTAGTCAATTTCTAAAACAAGTCTCTGTAGAGCTGGTAAAACGTCACCAAGATCAGGGTTTAAAAGCTATCAATCAGTTAGAGAAATGGCTTTCTGGTCAGGTCCCTTATGCTTATCCAGATATTTTACGCAAGCATGTTGAGGCCAAACAAATAGAATTATTGTTTGACGCCTTTCGACAAATTTTACCTTTTGGGACTGGCGGGAGAAGAGGTCGAGTTGGCTATGGTGCTAACCGGATTAATCCTACAACAGTTGCTATGACCGTTCAGGGACATTGTCAATTTTTAAGAGATCTTTTCCCCTGTCGCCAAGACATGGTTGTAGTTGTTGCAAACGATGTTCGCGTTTTTAATGACTTTGCAGGAATTTATCAATTTATTGGTGAAAACCATCCTCTTTTGGGTACCTCTTCACGCTCATTGGGGAAACTAGCTTGTGAAATATATGCTGGTAATGGCATTACAGCTTATTTTGCGGAACCTTTATCAAAAGAAGGGTTTATAAGTACACCTGAGCTATCATTTTTGATTGGTCAGTTGAAAGCGGTAGGTGGCATTAATCTTTCAGCCTCACATAATCCTCCCGATGACAACGGCATAAAAATTTATGATCAGTTTGGAAGTCAGCCAGTAGCGCCTGACGATCAACTACTCATGGATACAATGGAAAAAGCTACCCAAATTATCAGTGTATCTTTTGAACAGGGTGTTGATGAAAACAAGATCTGTCCGATCCCAAAGGAACTCCATGAAGAATATGTGCAGATGTACATTTCATTATATGATGAAATTTTTTCTCCAAAATCAAATTTAACGATTGTCTATACACCACTTTGTGGTTGTGGTCTAAAAACAGCTGGTTATGTACTAAAACGATTGAATTTTCCTGTGAAGGTACCACCTAAACAGGATGTCGACGGAGAATTTTCAGTTATACCTTTCAAGTCTCCTAACCCAGAAGTATTGCAAGCTACAGAACCTGCTAAGGAATTTGCAGATAAAATTGGTTCAGGGATCGTCTTATCCAGTGACCCGGATGCTGATCGGGTTGGCCTGGAAATTAAACTTCCTGATGGAAGTTGGTATCATTTTGATGGTAATCAGATTGCAGCTATCCTCGGTTATTTTCTGATGCTTGATCCCAATGGTCCAAAAAAGAAGGGTTTGATTATTGAAACTCTAGTAACTACCAGAATATTGAGGTCAATGGTTAAGAGTGCTGGTGGCTGTTCCATAATTGATGATTTGCCAGTGGGGTTTAAATATGTAGCAAAGGTATTGAAAGCTCTTGAGCAAAAGGGTCAGTATGGTGAGATTTTTGCTCAGCCGAAGGATTTAATATTGGCTGCAGAGGAGAGTCATGGAGTAATTTTAATCCCTACAATTCGTGATAAGGATGCAACTCCTGCTTGTATGTATCTTGCAGCTCTTTATCAAAGATTACGAGAGGAGGATCTAAGCCTACTTGACTATTATGTTGGAATACTGGAGGAACTTGGTGGCTATGCAGATGTTGGGCGCTCAATTGTAATGGGGGGGGGGCACGGGTGTGTAATGAGGGATCAAGTAATGAATTCATTACGAGAATCTCCACCCCAAACTCTCGGTGGACAAAAGGTTAAAAAGATTGTGGATTTCTGGAATCAAGAAGAGTTTGGACCTTTTTTAAGTGAATCTGATAGACTTCCTCGTAATGTCATTCAATTTACAATGGATGGTTCTATCGTAACCATTCGACCGTCTGGCACTGAACCGAAACTGAAGTTTTATTGTCAAATTGTTCCCAATGAGAATTTTCTTACCTCACAGGGATTTGAGCTTTTGAGAGAAGTAGAGTCAAAAGCTGACGAATTTGCCCGTAGGGTATATCAGGAATTATTACTTCGATTGAACATTAACATAGGGACAGCTGGATTATTACTTCCCGATATTATAGACCTTGATAGTAAGCGACACTTTGAAAACACAGTTGTTGAGGATTTATATGTTAGTTTCTCTAAATCAAAATTTTCTAACCTATTAGAAGTTTTTGATTGGTTACGTGGTAGGTTGTCCGATATGACTCCAGGATCAGACCCAATCCCAGCTCTTAAAGCACCTCTCGCTCATCTCTGTGAAGAATGGAAAGTACAGCTACCATCATTGCCTATTATTAAGGATCTTGAAAAATGGACTAAAAAATAGTATTAACTTTTTTTAGATTTGAATGGGAATATAAGATTCAATGGTCTTTTCTAGACTGTCCTGCGACTAGAATAACAAACTTAATTTTCATTTGACTTCCAAGGAAGAAAACTAGATGGATTTTATATTGTTACTGATCAATACTTTTTGGTTGATTGGTTTAACTTTGCTGGTTGGATGGTGTTTATATCCTAGAGGATTTATTCACAGTGCTTTAATGATTAATACTATCTTGTGGATAGCTTTAGGAAATGCAACATTAGTACTAGTGGGCCTTCTATTAGTTAGATTGAACTATGCTGGGGAAAATATTTTTTATCTAATCCCAGTGATTCTAATTTATAGATTATTGCAATATTTCATCCCTTGGAAATTTTATGAGATTGTAAAATTACCACCACAATGGAAAAGCTGGTCAGCAACTTCTACGCTTAAAGGCCTATTGGTATTACTAGTACTTGTAATAGTTGTATTTTACTTTCCTTTCATTTATCAAAACACCTCTGGTTATTATGCAATTAGTGGAGGAGATGCCTCTCTTTATCTGAGGGTGGCAGAATTTTATTTAGAGAACGGGTTTCTTGCTGACGCACTAGAGGGACTTGACAAACTTGAAATATTACCACCATACCCCAACTGGAATATTTTAACTTATGTTAGTGCGTTGCAAAAAGGTTCAGGATATTTTTCACAAAGTTTAACAGCACTTCCATATATGGCTTTTTCTTTAACAACCGTAGACGAAGGATACATGATTAGCTTGTTACTTTCCTTCCTGTTATGTGTTGGTGGAGTACCTTGTTTACTAGGCTATCTATTTGCAAAAGGCGATAGCTATATTTTTTCTGGAGCAGTTGTTGTTACCTTGTCTAATCTTTTATTGTGGATGGCAGCTTCTCATGCAGTGCCTGCTTTTTTTGTTTTGGGATTGTATTCTTTGTTTGTACTACTTTGTATAATTGGATTGCAGAGTGGGCGTGCTCCTGTATTAGCGTTGGCTATTTTTGGTGCTAGTATGTTGCATAGTTATCTCCCCTATTTTATTGTTGGTCCAACAATTCCTATTGGTTTGTACATTATTTATTCTTTTGGGATTCTCTTCTTTCCTAGGGCTTTCAATAAAACTAATCAAGGAACTCCTTCTTCATACCTTTTGAACCTCGGACTTTCTCTGGGTGCACTTCTTATTGCTGGTTTTGCCTTTATTTTTCCGGAATATGAAAGGATAGTTACAATGCTTTCGTCAGCCGGATTTAAGGGTGCTGATTTTGGTTTGAAAAATTGGCACAGCCTTTTAAGTGTAACAGGTAGTGTTGACTTCGATCTTTTGTTCCCAACTTCTTCATTAAATATAAAATGGATAGTTTGGTACGTTGGGATACCAGTCTCTTTATTTTTGTTTTTAGGGGTACTACTATTTCTAAAGCATGCAAACTGGATTTTGAGGGTCATTTTTAGCAGTAATTTACTTGTTTTGACTTATTTTGCATGGGATCAATTAGGAGGAAGTCAAACCCAATATGCAGGAATTCGATTTGCTGAAATGGGGAGTGTATTTTTTGCAGCTGCAGCAGGTATTGGATTGTTAGTTGCGATCAAGAGTTATCAACATCCAGCAGTAAAAAAGGTTTTTTATTGTAGTTTTGCTTTGTGTTTGCTTGGTTCCTTAATGCTAACAGGGACGCTCTGGGCACGAGTATTGTTATGGTTGCCCCATGACCAGTCTGTAATAATGGACCATAACGATTACAAAATGGCTGAAACACTTGAAGAATTTCAAAGTCAGGACGGAAATAAGGAACGTTCTGTTTACTGGTTTGGTACTGGAACAGGTGTTACTTTTGCAGCTTCGGAAGTGTTATTTCGAAAAGTACGGTATTTTGAAGCCTTTGACTATGATTACTTAAACTATGTCAAAACACATGTATGGTATAGAGGTGTTGAACTAGACATTTTAAAGGAAAAGTATATTAAAGATGCAATTTTTGCTATTCCGGGTTCTTGGCGGAAAGAAATTTTTAGAGATATGGCAGACTTAATGTCTGAGCCAACCTGGGAATATGGAGAGAATAAGATTTATGACACAAATGCTTCTTCAGGGTTTACCTTTTTGGGTGATGCTTGGAATCCACCAATTCCCTGGCAAGGAGATACATGGGGGCGCTATTTAAAAGGAAGACCAGGGGGAATCGTTGTATGGACAACAAGACCAAGAACAATAGTGTTTGAGGTTTCATTAACTCCATTGGCTGATGATATGGGAGTGATCTTTTCGTGGCTAGATGGCAGGGTGATCAAAAAAATTGAGTTAAACCAGCAAAAAGTGAATAGTACCTTTGCATTTCAGGTCGTTCTTGAGCCGGGAATTAATACTATTCGTGTAACACCTGTGGGTCTTAGTAAAAAAATACCCTGGGGTTTAACTCAAAGAAGTGAGACAGACTGGATCACGTTTACTGAAGTGGTTGCTTTGGATGGGGCCTACCCCCCCTCTTTAGCAGAAGAATCCGATGGCTGGGTGATCAATGGGGCTGTTTTGAAGCTATTAGCAAAAACAGGGAACTATCAAATCTTGATAGAGGGTAACCCTCATGGGGATTCCGTCAAGGATCTATCAATATTATTAGACAATGGTCAACAATACGACGGCCTTGTAACGAAGGGAAAACGCAGACGTGCATTCCTATTTGAAGTGCCTATCAGCCAAACATCTACCCAATTTAAATTACACAGTAACACTCCAGTTATCCCACGCAATCTTA
>JAKUNG010000021.1 GCA_022452285.1 Terriglobia bacterium
CAGATCATGCTGTCGTCAACCTACAAGCTCAGCAGCTATTTTGACCAAAGTAACTTTGAAGTGGATGGAGAAAACAGACTGCTCTGGCGAATGAATCCCCGGCGTATGGATGTGGAAGCCTGGCGGGACAGTTTATTGGCAGTGGCTGGAGAGCAGAATCTGCAGATGGGCGGTCCTCCGGTAAAAGATATTCTCGATAGTAACCGCAGGACATTGTATGCCCCTATTCGCCGGGACAGTCACTTTCCTTCGGATAAGTTTCTCCGCCTGTTTGATTTTCCAAATGCCTGGCTTTCCAGCAGTCAAAGGACTACTTCTACTGTTCCCCAGCAACAGCTTTTTCTGCTGAACAGTCAATTTATGGTGACCCGGGCCAAGGCTTTCTACCAGCGGCTTTCTGTATATGATCAGCAGGAAGAACGGATTCAACAGGCTTTCCAGCTGGCTTTGTCACGACCTCCCTCCCCGCAGGAAATAGCTTTAGCATTAGAGTTCTTGCAAAAATCCCAAAGAAACAATAGAAAAGAAGCTGGATTAAATCCCTGGGAACAATACACACAGGTTTTGCTTAGTTCTAACGAGTTTCTCCATATTCGCTGATTCAAGAGAAAAATAAATTGTTAAACAACTTAATTATTTTATTATGAATGGTTTATAAATAATTTTTTAGTTAAAAGGAGTCTTTCGGCAATGGTTTCAAATGGATGGCTTACTTCTTTTGTCTTAATGTTAGTTTGTTTAGCTTCCTGTTCAAAAAAAACCACTCCAGAAGTCAAGTTGCCAGAAGTTATTAAACAGAATGGTCTTATCAAAATTCGTTTACTTCCTCCAAGGGAAGGAAACCCCCGAAATTCTGAAGGAGATTTTATACAACTCAATGATGGACGAATTATGTTTATTTATAGCCACTACTATGCAGGAGAGGGACATGACAATGATCCTGCTCACCTTATGGCTCGATTTTCATCAGATGGAGGACTCACTTGGACAGCTGAAGATATAAAAGTTCTGGAGAATGAAGGTGGAATGAATGTTATGTCAGTTTCCCTACTTCGTCTGGCTAATGGGAAAATTGCTTTATTTTATCTTCGAAAAAACTCAGTAGAGGATGACCGACCAATTTTACGTCTGTCGACTGATGAAGCCCAGAGTTGGAGTGAACCAATAGAAATTATTGCCGATGAGGAAATTGGGTATTATGTAGTAAATAATGATCGGGTAATACAACTACAGGGTGGCCGCTTAATCATTCCCATGGCACTGCATAACACTCCTGTCTGGAAAGAAACATCTGCTTATGGTCATGTCTTGTGCTACTTGTCAGACGATAGTGGAAAAACTTGGCGTCGAAGTCAAACAGTTCTAACTACTGCTAAGAACTCTGAAGGTAATCGTGTTCAGATGCAAGAACCAGGAGTAATAGAATTAAATGATGAACGATTGATGATGTTTATTCGAACCGATGCTGGTAGTCAGTACTTATCCTATTCCAGTGATCAAGGGGAAAACTGGAAACTTCCCATTCCTAGCCAAATTAAGTCGCCACGGTCTCCGGCTAGTATTAAACGTATTCCCAAAACAGGCGATCTGATGTTGGTGTGGAATAATAACTATGAACCCAGTCATGAAGGATCAGGCAACCGGACACCCTTCAACGTAGCTATATCTCGAGATGAAGGTAAGACTTGGCAGCAAAGGAAAGTTTTGGAAAGTGATACAAAGGGCTGGTACTGTTATACAGCAATTGAGTTCGTAGGGGATCGTGTCTTGTTGGGGCATTGTGCCGGCAATCAATCAACGAATGGCTTAGCATTGACACAGATTACCTTATTTGATGTGGATTGGCTGTACCACTAGTAAAAAATCATTAACTAAAGACTGAATTTTATTTGTCTCCAACATTCTTTTTGTATTGCTCACGCACCTTTTCAGAAAAGTCCTTTAGTCCGCGCTTAGCCTTATTTATCTCGGGTTGAGCATCCACCCAGGCTTTTTTTGCTCGGGGTTTTATTTTCTCTTCTATGACCCGAGAAGCTCTGGCTCTGGCTTCGGGATTTTGAACTAGTTCTTTGGCAACTCGCAATACAACACGTCGAAGAAAACTCATTTTAGAATCCGTTCAGTACATTAAATATAAGCAACATTAGTTAGATGTTAGGTTTAACCATAAGAATTGAAAACCATAAACCACTTCTGGAGGCTAATAAAAATTTTTGTTGTTAACAATCATTAATAGTTCTAGTTATCAGTATAAACTATTTTGGATTAACAGTGGGCAAACGATTAAATGAATCAATGTTCCACCATTTAACGAGTCCAGCTGGCAATAAAATCTTCAACCTCGAAGTCTTCAGGCATTGCATTAAAACGATAAGGAGACGGTCCGAATTGAAAGCCTGGATTAAACTCTTCCTGATTAGTTTTCAGTTTTGCATCCAGTACAGCAAAGCGATCCCACAGAGTGTCAAGGTCCTCGACAGAAAAACGCTTGGCAATATCCTCTAACTGGTACAAGTGTAGTTCAGGTTCCTTAGGCGGTGCCGGAAGAGCCGTGGTCGATCGTCTGACGGTTCCCTGTGCAACGTCAAAGTCAACTTTACGTTCGCTGGGAAGATGTTGAACCAGGCTGGGATTTTTTAAACTGCGGATGCGGAAAGCTAATTTCGACAGCAGGATCACTGTCACCATCTGGCCTTTTTCAGCAGCATGAAGAGTTGAAAGATTGGCTTTAAATCCAACCGGATCCGCTTGCAGAATACTATNAAGNACTGATGCCCAAAGTGCCCGTTCCTGTTTTCCCAGTTCCAGATAACGTTTAAAGACAGGTTGACAGTCGGCAGGTAGTTTTTCCACCAAGTCTGAATCCCAGTAGAAAAACAAGCCATTGTAGTTTGGCGTGTTATTATCACCGAAGGTTCGATAAACCTGGTGAATGGTTCGACGCTGTTTCGGACTGTAGCGGGCNCCACGATGGAGCATCCAGTTGAGATAGACAACTCCATCTCCTGCCTTGAGGTCTGCGACAACACCTTCGGGTAAGGCTCCCTGGGGATTGTCTACAAGGCGCTGGTTCTCATCGGCAGTATTAGGTCGTTGATGGGTGCCGGGAACCAGGCAGAAATTATTATCATCATAAAGAGCAATATTCCACTGCAGNNAACTGGGACCGTTCGTCATCATGTCTTCCTGCANTCCACAAAGGGGTGCCTGGTAGTTAGGTTTAATGTCACGATGCCAGCTGCCTGGTCCAAAATCCTTGATCGGATTGCACATGACCTGCATTAGAACGAGTGCAAGCTGGGATGAATTGAGTAACTGCTGACTTACCCCCATGGTATTGTCATGAAGCAGGAAGCGAACAACATTCATTGTTTCACTGTCACAAACTTCATTGATTGCGACAATCGGACTTGGGACTGATTCCCAGTCACTGATTGAAAGGGCTCTTTGACGTTCAGCTAAAATTTCACAACTATGGCGCAGTGGTGCTAATTGATCGGGAGGAACGACGTTTTTTATGACCAGGTATCCATCTTTTAAAAATTGATTGGTATCAACCTGCATGGGGCAAATCCTCCTTTTTGTTTATAGAGGTTAGTGTATTAACTTTATTAGGGTAAAGATACAGTTCTAACTCTTTTCTCAATGCCATGTCGTTTTAAAAAATTAACAGTAGTACTGTATATTTTTAAAACCTGTTTTTCAGTGAAACCACCGTGTTTTCCGCCAGCAATTGTGAGAAGCTGATTGTCTACTCCTGCTGAGGTTAAAGCTTTATGTAACCGCACAGCATGAGAATAAGGGACAGTAGAATCAACATCACCATGAATTGTCAATATAGGTGGCAACCCTGGTCTGACATAGGTCAGTGGGGATACTCTTTTAGCAATTTCTTGACGATTACTTAGACTGCCAAACCAGGCAACTGCATAGCTCTTCATATTGGGACCATCCAGTAAATCGTTAACGTCGGTAATGCCGTACCAATTAATAATTGCTGCTACTTTTAATTTCTTTTGAGCAAGGCAACGACGATCAAGACCAGCTGAGGCAGGTAACATTCCTGTAGTAAGAGACAAATGTCCTCCAGCTGATTTACCTGCAACAACAATTTTTTCAGGATCAAAATTATATTCTTCAGCGTGATTAATTACCCAGCTTAATGCACATCGGCAATCTTCAACGGCTGCTGGAGCTAATGCGACTCGGGCTAATCTGTACTCGACATTAACAACTGCCCAACCCATCTCCAGATATTGAAACAAATGAAAAAAACGAACATCTTTGTCACTCCCTATCCAGCCCCCAGCATGAAAATAGATTACGGTAGGAGTCGGAGAGGTTGTATCAGTTGGTTGATAAATATCTAGTTTGGCTTCCCAATTATCTGCAGTCAGATACGTTATATTAGATGTGACTCTATAACGTTGGTAAAGAGTTGATGCCCATGAAGCAACTGATGAAGGATTCTCTAAACAAAGTAAAGTTGATTGGGTAAAAATCAGGATCAAAAATAAGGTAATAGTGTTTATCAGTAATTTTTTGAACATTAACTTTTTTCTATTATGATTTTGTGATTAGTTAAGATCAGTTTCGGAATTTCTCCCTGTAATTTATAAGCCATTTTAGCAAGTCATGTAGGATTCACTCAATTGTACAATGATACCTGAAGGAATTGTGAGTTAACCTTCAGCTAAGGAATTTTTTCAAGACGTTTTCGGTAATTTGAGAAACATTGTTATTGTAATTGTTATGGGACAAGCTGCCACACCAACTGATTGAGCCAACTGAGAAAACAGCTCCTTTATGGGGAGTCTCAAAGTAAACCATATCAGCACGAACATTGGAATTAGCTGTACCTCCATATTCCTGGGTATCTTTAAGCTGGAGAATATCTTCGATGACTTGTTGGTAACGATTGTCATGACCCGTTGATGATGCCAAATGAATAGCATGACGAGGAGTTCCTAATTGATAATCTAAACGATCTAGTTCATCTCCAGCTGCACCACCCATAGCTAAACCAAAGTTGCCAATAATTTCATTTCCTTTTATTCCTTCAAAAATAAACCCCACTCGTTTATCAAAACTATCTTTAGAGCGAATATATCCTCCAGATTTTGTTGCCCATCCCATTGATGAACAACCAATACCAACCAGATTATTAGGAGGTTTTCCACGATGTTTCCAAAGACCCCCTAACTCTCCTGTGCTGCTATGGTAATTTTCCCCCGGCGCTGATTCCCAAGTTCGAGTGCCTGACTGTCCTCGTCTGACTTCCATAATATGTGGTTTATGCGAATAGATGCTAGTTACCCAGTAAAATCCATTGCCCCCCAGATACATTAATCGTCCTCCTGTAGATAGGTATTGTTCAAGGGCTGACAGCATATTTCCAGTAGTGTATTCTGGATGAGCTCCTGTTAAAACAACCTGGTATTGTCGAAGAGATTCTATCCCTCCATGGTGTAAGTCTTCGTCAGTAAGGATATCAAATTCGAAGTTTTTAGTTTCAAGCCAATCCACTAGATAAAGATCACTAACAATGTGCCGGGGGCCACCTTCCCTCCACTTTAGATATTTTGGACGAAGATTAGTAATAGGTCTCAGGCGGGAAGCATTGATGAAACCACTTCCATCGGTATGTTTATCATATAAAGACGCAGAAAACTCAGGGTGTTTTGCCAAATAACTGTCGAGAGGGTCATGATTAAGTTTTCTTGGACTTGCCATTAGTGATCCTAGCATTGGATTAAATTGCATTCTCTCATTTCCATAGGCTAGGTAACTTAAAGAGGGAATTAAGAATACTATTTTTGCCTGTTGGACTCTTTTGTTTGATCGAACAAAAAATGGAATGTAATCTTCGTCATTGTCAGTCCGAAGACGGGCTGCATAGATACCACTCTTTAGGTCGAACGGGATTGTTAAACTAAAATCAGTTTTCCAACCAGCATCATCAAGGTCGTCTTCATGAAAATAGATGGCACTGTATTCATTAGGTGCATTTTTAAAATCACATTCATTCCCTCTCCAGTTGTACCCTGTTACAGCTCGACTCGGCGTATTTATAGTTTTTCCATGTAACTGGAGCGGTCCTGTATCTCTAACGATTGATGTTGAAATATCTCTGGAAAAATCCCAAGCGGCAAGTAGATTTTTTGAATCAATTATTTCAGGGGGAATCCCTTGGTTCAAATGCTCTATTTCTTTAGAATTCAGACATCGACCAAAGAAACAGGGATTTTGGATTTTTCCGTTGAAGCCATTTAATCCAATAACCCTGTTATCCGGTAGTTTTTTACTAAGACCAGCTCCAATAAGCAGGGGAGCGTCATTATTGGGAAAAGGGAGGGGGAGGATAGGACATTCAGTAGAAAACAATGTTGTGTCATGAGAAGAGGCAGGTAATTCTTTTAACCAGAGAATTGCTTTTAATGAAGAAACATCCAATGTTACTGCTACAAAATACCAATGGTTAGTTTCTAGAGAAAATCTAGAAGCTAATTTGATCATCTTTCCATTTTCATAGCCAATTTGAAATTCCAATTGTCCTTTATTATTCAAGAATAAACGGTACCCGTCATTTTTGGTACTCCACCATTTAGAAAGCAATCCCTGAGGTGTTTTTCCCCTAATTTGTGTTGGAAAGACCCAAGTTTGTATAGTCAGTTGATTTAGTTTTTCCAAAACCTCATGGGATTGCACCATTACATATGAGCCACAATATGCAAATTGTTTTTGGCCGGGATATTTTTTGCTGATTGAAGACTCAATAACCTTCTCTTTGAACCCAGGACCAAGTGGGTTTTGGTCTCCGTGAATCAAACGAACTATTTCAGCCTTATAATCAGGTGAATCGGTGCTAATCTTGAACTCAAGATTGTCACCTGCTGTCACGCTAAATTTGTCTGTATATCCAATAAGTTCCATTGTTAATTTTTTTTAAACTAAAAGAGGGGAAAGTGCTAAAAGTGATCTGAAGTTTTCACAATTTCTTAATTTTGTCATCCTAAAAACCTAGTTGATATTACAAGAAACATCTATTTGAATTTGAAGAATCCTAGATTCTAAAGTTATTTTGAAGACATCCTAATTTCTGATGTAGATATTATCATGTTAGATTGTATTAAAAGGATTGATACCACTGTTAATATTGTTAATTTTTAGGATAAAGTGATTTAATCACACGGAACTAATTGACTGGCAAGAAAAAAAAAGTTGATACTTAATACATTAATTGAGAGTACGCAATCTATCTTAATGAATGACGTTTCTATCTCGGTTGAATGAGCGAGTTGCGTAAAAGGGAAATTTATGAAAATTCTGAAAAATAGTTTTCAATTGGGAGCTGTCACATCCGTCCTGTTGTTACTTTCCTGTGTAGTTCCTACAAATCGTATAAAAGAAAATAGCGTCAATTCAAAAACCAGCAACCTAATAATGGCAGAAAAATTGTTACAAATTACTTCACTTGACACAAAAGTTTTTCCAGATGATGGTTTTATTCACCGGAATGCCAGTGCTTCGGTTTTTATGTGGCCAGTAGATCTTCCGGCTGTAGATCACAAAGCTAACTCAATAATGGCAAGAATGACACTTATACAATACCAGGCTGGCGGGGGAATAGATCTTAGAAGCTATAGCCAGGTTAGAGAGCAAGCCTTCTATGTGCTTGAAGGAGAGGCTAGGTTTCTTCTGGGTGAATCTATTAAAAAAGTTGGTTCTGGAGATTTGATCTTTGTCCCAAGCGAGGTGAAACACAGTTATGAAGTGATAGGAAATGTTCCTCTCAAAATGATTTTGATGGAATGGCGCAACGACAGTGGAAGTAATGCTCGTTTGTTACAGAGCACCTTAGTTTCAGAAAAACTCAAGCCCCTAAGAAGATTGACCCCTGAAGAGGCTGGGGGACACCAAGGTATTTCTGCTTCTCTTTTTGTTACTCCAAAAGACTATCCCATTCTTAGAGCTAATTCATCAATGGCTTGGATCGCTCTACAACAGTATGATGCAGACCCTGATCTAAAAGCTACTTCTGTACACACTCATGATAATCAAGAACAAGTTTTCTATGTTCTGGAGGGGAAAGCTCGGTTTCAACTGGGTGAGGTTGAACAGGATGTTGGACCGGGCGAACTAGTTTTTGCTCCTAGACATGTAAAGCACGGTTATAAGGTGCTAGGTCCATCTCCGGTTAAGTGGCTAATGATAGCTTGGTCTGGTGAATAAACAGGGTTTTATGCGTACGAACAATAGTTTTCAGGCATCCAAATAGTTTCTAAGCTAAAAAGTAGGTAAGATTAAAATATCGGAACTAAAAATTTTGATTGTTTGATGGAATTCAATGAATTTATTTAATTATTTTGTAAAGATATTTAAAGTTTTGAAAGGACAGGTGTAACAATGGCAGTTGTTAAAATTACAGTTAACAATCATGGTTCTTTAAAAGTAACTGGTAACTTTGAAATTTGTGATAGTCAAGGTCAATTATTTGATCTTGCTGGCAGAGAAACTATTGGTCTTTGTCGTTGTGGATATTCTCAGAATAAGCCATTTTGTGATGGTAGTCACAGGGGAGCTAACTTTCAGTCTCAGGTTGAGGCCAGAAGTTTGCCATCGCCAAAGCCAAAACCTTAATCGAGTTTCTTGATTTTTCATTATCTTATAAGTAATACAAGGACTAAGTTAGTCAAACTAGCATTTATAATTAATTTTCAGGTGCCTAACTTTGAAAGATAAAATAACCAACATACTTTCTAAAATTAAACCAGTGGTCAAAGCTATTGAGCCTTATTCTTTGAAGCACTATAGAGCTCCCGTAAAAATTAATCAGAATGAAAACCCCTATGATATGCCAGATGTTATTAAAACCGCTGTTAACAAACTTATGTCTGAAAAAGCTTGGTGTCGGTACCCTGATTTTGTACCTTCTGTTCTCATTTCACAGTTAGCTGAGTTTAATCAATGGAAGTCTGATGGGATTTTAGTAGGTAATGGATCAAATGAACTTATTGAAGCACTTATGATAGCCGCTATTGAAAAAAACACCAAAGTGCTTATTTCTCAACCTACTTTCACACTGTATTCGATGTTTGCAAAAATGTTAGGAGGTAATTGCAAAGAAGTTTGTCTCCTTCCAAGTTTAGAGTTTAACGTTGAAGGTATACGGGCAGAATCTCGTCAGGCAGATCTGACTATTATTTGCTCCCCTAACAACCCTACTGGATCTCTACTTGAGCAAGATGACTTGAGACTAATTTTAAAAACTAGCTCAGGTTTAGTTATTGTTGATGAAGCTTACCATGAGTTTAGTCGTCAATCAGTTGTTTCTCTATTAAACGACTTTGAAAATTTGATCGTGCTTAGAACTTTTTCAAAGGCCATGTCAATGGCTGGTTTAAGAGTTGGCTACCTAATGGGAAACAAAAAACTTGTTGAACAAATTTCTAAAGCTAAACTTCCTTATAATCTAAATATCTTTTCCATGACAGCTGCAATGTCGGCTTTAACTCATTTTGACTTATTAGCACCACAAATTGAGAATGTCATAGCTGAAAGGGAACGCTTGCAGGTTCGTTTAAAACAAATTCCTGGAGTACTGCCCTTTCCATCTCAAGCTAATTTCATTGTTTTTCAGTTGGCTGGGGATCCACGAATTATTTTTGATTCCTTGTTCCAAGATGGGATCCTTGTTAGGGATGTAAGCCGTTATCCTATGTTGGACCAATGCTTGAGGGTCACTGTTGGTTTGCCGCAAGAAAATGATCGGTTTATAACCTCATTGACTAAAATTATGAGACATGCTTAAGCCAAAATCTAAACTTGATTTGGAGAAATAACGGTACAATTAGCTAAAAAAATAGAACTTTAAACTGGGCCTAAACATTTTTCTGGAGATTTAAATTGAAAAAAGAACGTATAGCCGAAGTTTCTCGGCAAACAAAAGAGACAGATGTTTCAGTTAGACTTAATCTAGATGGAAAGGGCAGTTCTCAAATTTCGACAGGAATCCATTTTTTTGATCACATGTTAATTCTTTTGGCAAAACATGGATTTTTTGATTTGGAGGTAAAATGTAAAGGTGATCTTGAGGTAGATGGCCATCATACAGTTGAAGATGTTGGTATTACACTGGGAGAGGCTTTTAATCAGGCCTTGGGGACTAAAGAGGGAATTGCTCGATATGGCATGGCGTATGTTCCGATGGATGAAACACTAGGCCGAGCCGTTGTAGATTTTTCAGGTCGTCCTTTTTTAGTGTGTAATGTAACCTTTTCATCTGAAAATATTGGTGGTTTGAATACTGAACTTGTTGAAGAATTTTTTCGCCCCTTAGCTGTACATGGGAAAATGAATCTTCATATTGAGGTTCTATACGGTAAAAATTCTCATCACATGGCAGAAGCGATGTTTAAAGCAGTAGGTCGCGCATTGTGCTTGGCTGCTACAAAGCATCCTCGTGTTGAAGGGATCCCTTCGACAAAAGGAATCCTATAGTGATCACAATAATCGATTATGCAGTTAATAATCTTAATAGTGTTGAAAAAGCTTTCCGTAGTCTAAAAATTCCAGTAGAAATTACAGAAAATACTAGAAAAATCAGGGAGGCTGATAAACTAGTTCTGCCCGGAGTCGGAGCCTTTGGTGACGCTGTGAATAATCTGAAGACAAAAAAGATATTTGAATTACTTAGAGAGAAGGCAGAAACAGGCACTCCAATTCTAGGTCTTTGCCTAGGATTACAGTTATTTTTTACTGAAAGTGAAGAGTTTGGTCCTGTTTCAGGGTTAGATTTTATTCATGGAAAGGTTCAGAGATTACCGAAAACAGTTCAGGTACCTCATATTGGCTGGAATCAGCTCTATCTTTTAAAATCTGACCCATTGCTGAAGGGCGTAAATCAGGGAAGTTTTGTCTATTTTGTTCATTCCTACTACGCTACTCCATTTAATCAAGATTATGTTCTTGCAACTACAGAGTATGGAACGCAATTTACAGCTGTTGTTCGTAAGAAAAATGTGTGGGCTACCCAATTTCATCCAGAAAAGAGTCAAGATATTGGTCTGAGAATACTTCATAATTTTTCCTTAATCTGAAGGTTAAAAGAAAAATAAGATTTATTTTTGAATCCAAAAAAATGTAATTGATTGCTTCTCTGTATCTAGTGTCCTAGCTTACTAATTAAGTCTTTTGAATAGGAGCAGCGGATAAGGTTATAGCACAGTTAGAATTTCTGTAAGAACTCTATGATTATATTTCCTGCAATTGATATGCATAACGGGAGGTGTGTCCGTCTATTACAAGGGCGAATAGAGGATGAAACCATATATTCTGAGGATCCTATTATGGTTTCTCAGGAATGGCAGCATCAAGGAGCATCATGGTTACACCTGGTTGATCTGGATGGTGCAATGTCAGCTAGTAAAAATAACCGCTCACTCGCGCAACAAATATTCAAAACTTTATCAATTCCAGTACAAATCGGTGGAGGAATTCGAAGTATTTCAGATGTTCAGGAATTGTTGGATGCGGGAGCGGCAAGGGTTATTATTGGAACAACTGCTGTTCAACAACCTAAAATATTAGAAGAACTTTTAAAGAAGTTTTCTAATAAAATTGTAGTCGGTTTGGATGCTCGTGACGGGTTGGTTGTAACCCAGGGATGGCAACAGGTTGAATCGATTAAAGCGATTACTTTTGCTCAAGAGTTGTCCCGTCTAGGTGTGGAAAGGGTAATTTATACGGACACTAGTAAGGATGGGATGCTAAAAGGGCCTAACCTAACAGAAATAAGAACCTTAGCTGAAAAGGCTGAGATTAAAGTTATTGCTTCAGGTGGCATATCGTCTTTAGAAGATTTATTGCAACTCAAAACAATAGAATCGCTTGGTATTGAAGGAGTAGTGATTGGGAAAGCTTTGTATGAGAAGAGATTTTCTCTAGCAAGGGCATTACGCTGTGTTGAAGGTTAATATTGTAAGACTAAAGAAACTTAATTAAGGTTTTGTATGCTTGGTGGTTCAGATGCGGTAGATTAGTTTAGACTCTAAGCCCATAAGCGTAACTCATTGTATTCGAAGATTTGATTGATTAGACTAAGAATTTTATGCTGGCAAAACGTATTATTCCTTGTTTAGATGTAGATAAAGGGCGAGTAGTGAAGGGGATTCACTTTGTTGACCTAGTTGATGCAGGTGGACCAGTTGAATGCGGTCAGCGATATGACCAAGAGGGTGCTGATGAACTAGTCTTCTTAGATATTACAGCCTCTTCTGATGATCGTCACATTATGATGGAGGTTGTTCAGCGGGTTGCTGAAACTATCTTCATCCCTTTTACCGTAGGTGGAGGAATTCGCACGCCTGAGGATGTTCAGAAGATTCTCAGAGCTGGTGCTGACAAGGTTTCTTTAAATACAGCGGCTGTGAAAAATCCAAAGACGATCAGTATTGGGGCACAAAAGTTTGGCAGCCAGTGTATGGTTGTAGCTATCGATGCAAAAAGAACTTTCCGCTCAAAAACGGTTGAGTGGGAGGTTTTCATCCATGGGGGACGGACACCTACAGGTATTAATGCCCTATCATGGGCCCAACAGGTTGAAAAGCTTGGAGCTGGAGAAATTTTATTAACTAGTATGGACCGAGATGGAACCAAGGATGGATATGATCTTGATCTATTGAAGGCAGTGACATCTACTGTTCAAATACCTGTAATTGCTTCCGGGGGAGTTGGCACTCCTCAACATATTTTCGAAGGACTGACTGTAGGTGGTGCGCATGCTGCTCTTGCAGCTTCTATTTTTCATTTTGAAAACTATAGCTTAAAACAAGTGAAGGATTATTTGAGAGAACGAGATGTTGTTGTTCGTTAAATAAGGGAAAATTATGTCAGACAGTGAAAAGCTTGAATTTTTCTCCAAGCTTAAGTTTGATGTCAATGGTCTTATTCCAGCAATCATTCAAGATGCTTCTACATTAGAAGTCTTGACTGTCGCTTTTATGAATAGAGATACAATTGAATTGTCCTTGGCCAAGCGCGAAACCTACTTTTGGAGTCGAAGTCGTCAAGAAATATGGCACAAGGGAGCAACGTCAGGAAATACTCAAAAAATCGTTACTATTAAGGCAGACTGTGATGGAGATGCACTTCTAGTTCTTGTTAATCCCCAGGGTCCTGCTTGTCACACAGGTGCTCAGAGTTGCTTCTATCAATCAATTTTTTCTGAAACCTCTTCGGGTAATTCTCAATTACCTCAGTTTTCAAAAACAGTGGATCAATTGGTGAAAACGATTAAGAATCGCAAACAGCATAAACCAGAGGGATCTTATACAAGTTATCTATTTACACAGGGTCGTGACAAGATTTTGAAAAAGATTGGTGAAGAATCAGCTGAGACAATTATTGCAGCAAAAAATTTATCAAAAAGGGAATTAACCTCTGAGAGTGCAGATCTTTTTTATCATCTCCTAGTTCTTCTAATTAATGAGGGTGTAGAAATTGGGGAGGTTATAGCTGAGCTAGACAGGAGAGCTAAGAAGCGGTCTCCTGAAAAATGAGGTAGTAATTGATTAGTAGTAATTTCCCTGGCAGAGAGAATGTTTCTTTTAATCCAAAACTTTTTATTTAAGGGGGTATTGAGGGCCGTTTTATCGGTACCTTTTTAGTGTGTCAGACTTTGAATTCCAAAATTCCTCGACTGTGCCAAACTACAATGAATTTCTTAGTTATTGTAAACAAGGCAACATTGTTCCTGTCTATAAAGCGGTTAGTGCTGACTTGCTAACTCCTGTTTTGGCCTACCTCAAAATTGAAACAAAGATGTCAAATGCTTTTCTTTTAGAGAGTGTTGAGGGTGGTGAAAAGATTGCTCGATACTCTTTTTTGGGCTGTAATCCCTATTTAATTTTTAGGGCTAAAGGTGATTTGGTTGAAATAATTAAGAATGATGAAGTAGTCAAAAGTAAAGGTTCTTTGCTGCATATAATGAGGGAAACCCTCCGAAACCATAAAATGGTTAGGATTCCTGGCCTCCCACCTTTTTCTGGAGGAGCTGTAGGATATTTAACCTATGATGCAGTCCGTTGGATCGAAGATATACCTCAATCAGGATCGGATGATTTAGATCTAGATGACTCAGTAATGATGCTGTTTTCTAATATTCTTGCCTTTGATCATGTCCGACAACAAATTCTGATTATTTCCAATGTTTTTGTGGACGATCAATCTTTGTCCCTTGAAGCTAAATATCAGAAGGCATTGGAAGAGATCAAGGATTTAGAGGAAAAATTGAATCAACCGAGTTATGTTCCTGAAGTTGGTTCTCCGGTTAGTGACTCAATAGAGATTGAATCTAATTTCTCTAAAATCGATTATTTGAATGCTGTAAAGAAAGCCAAAGAATACATCAAAGCTGGGGATATATTTCAAGTTGTTCTTTCTCAACGATTCTCAGTAGATGTTACTGCATATCCTTTTAATATTTATAGGGCCCTTCGTGTTGTTAATCCTTCACCTTACATGTTCTATTTGAAACTTAATGACTTATCAGTTATTGGTTCATCTCCTGAAATGTTAGTTAAAGTTTCACAAGGTAATGCCTATTATCGCCCCATAGCTGGAACTCGTCCTAGAGGAGCGAATGAGGATGAGGATGCTATTTTAGCAGAGGAACTTAAGGGCGATGAAAAAGAAAAGGCCGAGCATATCATGCTCGTGGATTTAGGAAGAAATGATCTAGGAAAAGTTTGTGAATTTGGCAGTGTAGAAACAGTGGACCTCATGTTTGTTGAACGTTATTCACATGTGATGCACCTAGTCTCAACCTTGAAAGGGAAGCTCAATCAAGATTTTGACCGGTTTGATGCTCTCATGGCATGTTTTCCTGCAGGGACTGTAAGTGGTGCACCCAAGGTCAGAGCGATGGAAATTATTGATGAATTGGAACCCAGTAAACGAGGAGTTTATGCTGGAGCTATTCTTTATATGGATTTTTCTGGTAACTTAGATTCCTGTATTGCTATTCGCACTGTCGTTGTTAAACAAGGGAAAGCCTATGTGCAAGCTGGTGGAGGAATTGTAGCTGATTCTGTTCCAGAAAATGAATTTCAGGAAACAATAAACAAATCTCGTGCCTTAATTAAGGCTCTTGAAATTGCAAGAAAGGGTTTTTGAAATTTATAATACGAATTTAATTAATCAGTAACTCCTATGATTTTAGTAATCGACAACTACGACTCCTTTACTTATAACCTAGTCCAATATTTAGGGGAATTAGGCGAGGAAGTCGAAGTATACCGAAATGATCAGATTAATGTTGAACTAGCTGAGTTAAAAAATCCTGAGAGGATTGTGATTTCTCCTGGTCCTGGAGTTCCAGATGGTGCTGGGGTAACTTTAGAATTCATTAATCATTTTGAAGGAAAACTTCCTATATTGGGAGTTTGTCTTGGGCATCAGGCTATTGGTCAGGCTTTTGGAGGAAGGATCATTCCAGCACCTTATCTTATGCATGGAAAAACTAGCAACATCTTTCACGATAGCAAAACAATTTTTGAGGGTCTACCGTTACAATTTTCTGCAACACGTTATCATTCCCTTATTGTTGAAAAGAAGAGCCTTCCTGAATGCTTGGAGATTTCTGCGACCTCAAATGATGGCCTGATTATGGGATTACGTCACCGAAGGTTTCCTATTGAGGGAGTACAGTTTCATCCTGAATCTATCTTGACTGATCATGGCAAAAAGTTATTAAAAAATTTTTTGGGGATGTAATGTGAATACAAACACTAGTTCTTTTTACCAAGAATCAATAAAAAAAATCCAGAAAAAGATATCTTTGAGTGAAAAGGAATCAGAGCAATTAGTCGGTGCGATTCTAAATCAAAAAATTGAAGATGTTCAAGTTGCAGCATTACTATCAGGACTTAGTGTAAAAGGTGAAGCAATTAGTGAAATTACTGGTTTTGCTCGAGGTATGAGAAACTGTGCTCTCCAACTTAGCCATCAAGTAAAATGTCTTGTTGATACTGCAGGTACTGGAGGAGATGGCAGTGGTACGTTTAATATTTCAACTACTGCTGCTTTTGTTATTGCTGGTGCAGGTATTTCAGTAGCGAAACATGGAAACAGGGCAATTTCTGGGCAATGTGGTAGTGCAGATGTCCTGAAGAAGCTTGGTGTGAAGATTGACGCTTCTAAAGAAATTTTAGAAGCCTGTCTTGCTGAATGTGGTATTACTTTTTTGTTTGCTCCGGCTTTTCATCAAGCAATGAAAGTAGTAGCTCCTTTGCGCCGTAGCCTGGGAATTCGAACGATTTTTAATTTGTTAGGACCCTTACTAAATCCAGCTGGAGCTCGTCGTCAGATTATTGGAGTCTTCTCTCCACATTTAACTGAAACTTATGGTCAAGTATTGGAATCTCTAGGTTGTGAACACGTACTCGTCTTTTCGGGGTTTGATGGTTTAGATGAAATTTCGATTTCTGGTCCGACAAAGGTGACTGAAATTCAAGATGGTTTAATTAAAAATTACGAGATCCACCCAGAGGATTTTGGCATTCAAAAAGCCTCTATTGAGGAAATTCAGGGTGGTGATACTTCTAAAAACGCCAATATTATGAAAGAAGTACTAGAGTTAAAATGTCAAGATGCTAAGCGGGACATTGTATTGTTAAATGCTGCTGCAGGTATTTATGTCTCAGGTGTTGTTGAGTCCATAAATGCTGCACTAGAATCTGCTCGTCATTCTCTCAACAGCGGTCAGGCTTTGGATAAATTAAACGAATTAATCAGACTCTCTAATCAAGGCAATTGAAAATTTTGCTAAAAAAGAGAAGAAAGGTAAGTAGTTATTAATGACGTCTGTCTAGATATTTTGTCAGGGTCAGATTTAAGCCTGAGAGGAAAATATGGAAATGAATGTTTTAAAGGAAATTGTGGGTAATTGCCATAAAAGGTTGGAGGGACTTAAAAAGTCAAAGCCTTTATCAGAAGAGCAGGTATGCATATTTTTGGAAGGGAAAAAGGGGAAATTGACATCATTTTCCAGAGTTTTGAGTCGTTCTGATCAAATTAATATTATTGCAGAGGTAAAAAAATGTTCTCCATCTAAGGGATTACTAAAAGATATTTTTGATCCACTAGAAATCGCAATTGATTATGAAAATAATGGTGCTTCAGCGCTTTCTATACTGACGGAAGAACGTTATTTTCTGGGTTCAATAGAACATCTAAAAATAGTGCAGCAGTCAACTTCACTCCCAGTTTTACGGAAAGATTTTATTTTTGATCCCTACCATATTTATGAGTCAGTTATTGCTGGTGCAGATGCAGTTCTTTTAATTGTAGCTGTTTTAAGTGTTGAGCAGCTTTCCCAGTTGATTCAAATGGCAGGGCATTTTAAACTTGAAGTACTTGTTGAGGTCCACAATGTTGAGGAACTTAAAGTTGCTTTAGATTGTGGAGCTAAAGTGATTGGTGTCAACAATCGCGATTTAAACACTTTTGAAGTTGATATAAAAACTTCTCTAGATCTTGCTGAAAAAATTCCAGAGTCTATCGTCTCAATTAGTGAAAGTGGTATTAAAAGTTCCGACGATATTCAAATTTTAAAGCAGGCGGGATTCAATGCGTTTTTGATTGGAGAGTCATTAATAAAGACTGATAGCCCTGGTCGCACTCTTCGAGATTTGATGATTCGTAGCCTGCAGTAATTGTCTATAAGCTGAAATACCGATATTTTTTTCTTTCCCCTATGTCTATGTTTAGAATGGTCAAAGTAAAAATTTGTGGGATTACCAATTACGATGATGCAATGGCCTCTATTGAATTGGGAGCTGATGCTCTTGGATTCAATTTTTATAAGAAGAGTCCGAGGTATATCGACCCCTCTCAAGCAAAGTCCCTGATTGAATCGTTGCCTCCATTAGTTTCAATGGTAGGAGTATTTGTTGATGAATTTAGTCCTGACCGTGTAGTGAGCATAGCGCATGGTGTGGGTGTTGGAAGTGTCCAATTGCATGGTTCAGAGGGACCCGAATATGCAAAGCAGATTAGTGAAGTCAGGGTTTTTAAAGCTTTCCCTATTGATGAAAAATTTAATGTTGGATCTGTCTCTGACTTTCCGGCTAACGCCTTTTTATTAGATACAAAGGACAAGCTTTTAAAAGGTGGCACTGGTAATTCATTTGATTGGACAATTGCTTTAGAGATAAAGAAAAAAGGGAGAATTATTTTAGCTGGGGGTCTAAAGCCAGAAAATGTGTTTGAAGCTATTTGTAAAGTACAACCCTATGGAATTGATGTTTGTTCAGGCGTAGAATCTGAACCAGGGAAAAAGGATCTGAAAAAATTAGAGGATCTGTTTTATGAGATTCATCGGGCTAAAGCAGAACTGTGGAATATGAAATGACACAAAACAATAGAACAATGAACCAAAAATTTAGAACCGGTCCTGATAAAGGAGGCCATTTTGGTTCTTTTGGAGGAAAGTTTGTTCCAGAGACCTTGATGCATCCTTTACAGGAACTAGAGGAGGCATATCTTAAATCTAAAACTGATCAAGATTTTCAATCGGATCTTGGTCGACTTTTGCAAGACTACTCAGGGCGACCAACCCCTTTATCCTTAGCCAGCAGGGTTTCTAGCCATCTAGGTGGCGGAAAGATTTATTTAAAGCGCGAAGATCTTAACCATACTGGTGCTCACAAGATTAATAATTGCTTAGGACAGGCTTTGCTTGCTAAGCGTATGGGAAAAAGACGAGTGATTGCTGAAACGGGTGCAGGGCAACATGGAGTGGCTACAGCTACAGCCTGTGCCCTACTTAACCTAGAGTGTGAAGTCTATATGGGTGAAGAAGATATGCGACGCCAAGAATTAAATGTTTTTCGGATGCGTCTATTGGGGGCTAGAGTTCATAGTGTTAACAGTGGTAGCTGTACTTTAAAGGATGCTATTAATGAAGCTATTCGTGATTGGGTGACTAATGTGCGAACGACCTACTATCTAATTGGTTCGGTCTTGAGTGCACACCCATATCCTATGATGGTTCGGGATTTTCAGTCAATTATTGGTCGTGAAGCTCGAGAACAAATTTTAAACCGAGAAGGGAGACTTCCAGATATCCTAGTAGCCTGTGTAGGTGGAGGGAGTAATTCAATTGGTCTTTTTTACGAATTTTTGGAAGATGAAACGGTTTCTATGGTAGGAGTTGAAGCTGGTGGTCGTAGTCCAGAATTGGGTCAACATGCTGCTAGATTTAATGGGGGTAAACCCGGTATTCTCCAAGGAACCTATTCTTATGTTTTGCAAGATGAGTTTGGTCAGATTGCTGATACTCATTCAATTTCTGCAGGTCTTGATTATGCTTCAGTTGGCCCAGAACATGCTTTTCTACGCGATAAGGGTAGAATTCGTTATACAACTGCGACTGATGTAGAAGCACTGGAAGCCTTCCATCTATTTAGTCGATTAGAAGGTATCATTCCAGCATTGGAAAGTGCCCATGCCTTAGCTGAAGCTATCCGTTTAGCAACCAAAGTTGAGAAAGAACAAGTCCTACTGGTTAATCTTTCAGGTCGAGGCGACAAAGATGTACAAACAGTGGCAAAAATAGATAGTCAATAGCAACAAAAATCAAATTTTTCTTTAAGGTAAATCCAATTAATGTTTCCGAAAACTAGGAAACGACTATTGAACTGACGCTTTATAAAAACATGACTCGCATAACAGAGAAATTCAGACAAATTAAGGATGAAGGTAGAAAAGCCTTGATTCCTTTTGTTACTTTAGGTGACCCTAATTTAGAAGAGACCGGCAGAATTATCGTTGAGTTAGAAAAGGCAGGTGCTGACCTGATTGAACTTGGTGTTCCTTTTTCAGATCCATTGGCAGATGGTCCAATCATTCAAAGAGCGCAAGAGCGTGCCCTACGTGAAGGATTTACTCTAGACAAAGGGTTAGCCTTGATAGCTGAATTACGCCAGAAGGTAAAAGTGCCCTTGGTACTTTTCAGTTACTATAATCCATTATTTGCTTTTGGGTTTAAACATCTTGTCCAGGAGATTAAGAGATGTGGTGTTGATGGTCTATTAATTACAGATTTATCAGTTGAAGAGGCTGAGGAGCCAGTCAAATTATTGCGATTGGCAGAAATTGACTCGATCTTTTTAGCGGCACCTACTAGCACTGAAGAACGGATTAAGATGATCGCTGATTATTCGTCTGGTTTTATTTATGCAGTCTCTCGTATGGGGGTTACGGGTACACGAAAGTCAATTTCTTTAGAAGTGGAATCATTAGTGAAACGGATTAGGTGTCATTCCAAATTGCCTATTGCAGTTGGTTTTGGAATTTCTGCTCCAGGACATGTTAAGCAGATTTGGAATCAGTCTGAAGGAGCTGTAGTAGGAAGTGCTATTGTGCAGTGTATTGAAGAAAATTTAGGGAAATCTGATTTGGCGAAACAGGTAGGAAACTTTACGCGTTGGCTTAAAGGAGAGTCCTAGTATGGATATTTCCGATTGGCGAAAACGAATTGATAAGATTGACAGGGAACTGGCTAAGTTACTATCTGAGCGTTCCCGTTGTGCGATTGAAGTAGGCAGACTGAAACGAAGCCTCAATATTCCAGTTTATGATCCTGACCGGGAAGAGAAAATTTTTAATAAGATCATTGCTAATAATAAGGGTCCTCTTGAGAATAAGGCCTTGAAGCGACTCTTTAAACGAATTATTGATGAATCACGAAGGGTTGAACGGTTAGAAGTTGAGAGAGAAAAAGTTACAAGCAAGAAAATTACTTCAAGTTCAACATAGTTTTATAGTAAAAATTAAGAATTCCTAGTAATTAGATATTTCAAGGCTATTTATTTTAAGTTGATTGCTTTACGGACAAAGTAGAATTGGACATAGGAGTAGAAATAAAGTGGACAAAATGATTGTTGATGCCAGTCACGCTATCGATGACATTCCCGATGGAAGTACGATCATGATGGGTGGTTTTGGACTATGTGGAATTCCAGAAAATCTTATTAAAGCTCTTAGAGAAAAAGAAATTAAGGATCTTACAATAATTAGCAATAATGCTGGGGTGGATGACTTTGGTATTGGAATTTTGTTAGAGAAGCGCCAGGTTAAAAAGATGATTTCAACCTATGTTGGTGAGAATCGATTATTTGAAGAACTAGTTTTAAATGGAGAATTGGAGATTGAGCTTTGTCCCCAAGGTACCTTTGCTGAGCGCATTCGAGCTGCAGGAGCTGGTATTGGTGGTTTTTATACTCCTACTGGCTATGGGACAATTGTTGCTGAAGGAAAAGAAACTCGTTCTTGGGATGGGAAAAACTATGTTTTAGAATTACCACTTAAAGCAGATTATGCTTTTGTTAAGGCTTATAGAGGAGACTCTGTTGGTAACTTAATATACAACAAGACTGCACGAAATTTTAATCCAATCATGGCTACAGCTGCCCAAATAACTATCGCAGAAGTAGAAAAATTGGTTAAACCTGGAAGGCTCAATCCAGATGCCATTCATACGCCTGGTATTTTTGTAGACCGCATTTTCAAAGGTGCCAAATACGAAAAAAGAATTGAGCGAACACGGTTAAGGAGTTGAGAGATGCCCAAGAAAACTCGTGACCTAATTATTCAAAGAGCTGCTCAGGAACTTGAAGATGGTTTTTATGTTAACCTGGGTATTGGGATGCCAACTTTGATTGCTAACTATATCCCTAAGAGTATAGATGTGACTCTGCAATCAGAAAATGGATTGTTAGGTTTAGGACCCTATCCGTTAGAAGAAGAAGTTGATCCTGACCTAATAAATGCTGGAAAAGAAACAGTAACGGCCCAACCTAGTGCTTCCTATTTTTCTAGTGCTGAGTCATTTAACATGATCAGAGGAGGACACATTGATCTCTCTATTCTTGGAGCGATGGAGGTAGATGAAAAAGGTAACTTAGCAAATTGGATGATCCCTAAAAAGATGGTTAAAGGTATGGGTGGGGCTATGGATTTAGTAGCAGGTGCTAAAAGAGTCATTGTAACAATGGAGCACACCACTAAAGATAGTCGACCTAAAATTCTACGAAAATGTAGTCTCCCATTAACAGGTTTAGCAGTTGTTAATCGAATTATTACTGAGTTAGCTGTTCTGGATGTTCTGCAGGGAAAACTGATTTTAAAAGAAATTGCTGATGGCTTAAGTATTAAAGAGCTCAAAAAAACTACAGATGCCCACTTTGAGGTATCACCAAGTTTAAGAGCAATAGAAGTGTAATTTTTTTCAATCTCTAGTTTAATTTGTCTATAGTCTTATTTTTTGGAATTCTTCAAACCAAAAGGTATTGCCGAAAAAATTGGGTCATGCGAGTCCAAGAATCTTCAGCATCAGCCTGATCATATACCTCAGGTCTCTTGTGGTTAAAGAAAGCATGATCTCTGTTAGGGTATATATGAAACTCCACCTTTTTCCCACACTGCCTCAGTTCTGTTTCTAGATTTTGAACTGCCTGGGGAGGAACTGAGGGATCTTTTTCACCAAAAAATCCGAGAACAGGGGCTTCTAAAGATTTTATATTTGGTTTTACATTTGGATGTATCCCATAGTAATCAACACAAGCACCGATTATTGAATTACTGCAAGCAGCGTAAAGTGAAAGTTGACCTCCCATGCAAAAACCTACACTACCAACATGTGATCCAGTAGTACTTGGAAGACTGCTCAAATAATTTATAGCATTATTCATCTCTTTGGCAGTTTTCTCAATATTAAGAGCCATCATTAGTTTACCTGCAGCATCTGGGTTTTTTGTTGATTGACCATGATATAAGTCCGGGGCTAATGCTACAAATCCTTCTTCAGAAAATCGATCAGCTACTTCTTTAATTTGATCAACCAGACCCCACCATTCTTGCAATACTATAATACCAGGTCCTCCTGTTACTGATTCGGCCAGATAACCCTGACAAAAATTGCCACCACCTGGAAAAGTTATCATTTTTCCATTCATCTAATCCCTCCTTTGAATTCGTGATTACAACCTATGTCCTTCAAAATCCTTTTGATAGCGATTTATCCTATAAGGTCTTTCAAACATATAGGTATACTTTGACTTTGGTATAAACCTTAATCAAGGTTGAAGTTCCAATTTAATTAATCAAAGATATCCTAAAATAGTCTATTATTATGGTCATCTTCTTGAGAACGTAAACCTTCCTCACTTGCTGAAGCTCCCACCTGATGAATCTTCATCATGTTAGTGGCTCCTTGTACATTCATTACCCCTGAAACTATAACCACAGTTTCATTTTTGATTGCTAGTTCCCTTTCAATTAAAATTTGGTCTGCTATTTGAATCAGGGTGTCAGTATTTGCAATCTCATTAATAAGAACAGGAAATACTCCTCGGAGTAAATTAAGTCGAGGGAAAACTGGTTTATTATGTGTGAAAGCAAAGATAGTTTGATTTGGCCGAAAACTAGAAATAATATTGGCCGTAGAACCTGATGCAGTAAAAACAATTATTTTATCAGTCTTTAATTGGTTTGCTGCAAGTAAAGCTGCTTGGCAAACTCCATAGGTAGTTTTACTAGAGCGATCTTCAGAATGGAAACGTTCCTCAACAAAGCGAGAATATGGACCAGATCTGGCTTCTGTATGGGTCGCAATTCGATTCATTGTTCCTACAGCATCTAAGGGGAATCGCCCTATTGCCGTTTCAGCCGAGAGCATTAATGCATCTGTACCATCAAGAATAGCGTTGGCAACATCTGAAGTCTCTGCTCTAGTTGGTCGTGGGCTGTTGACCATAGATTCAAGCATTTGGGTTGCAGTAATTACAGGTTTTGCCAAACCTATTGCAGCTGTTATTAATTCTTTCTGTAAGACAGGTACACTTTCAGTTGGTAATTCAACACCTAAGTCTCCACGAGCGATCATAATTCCATCAGAGGCCTGTATAATATTTTGCAAATCATCGATAGCTTGCGGAGTTTCGATTTTTGCAATGATAGGGATGGTTGAATTATCTAGTTCCCTCAAAAGTTTTCTGACCTGTCCTAAATCCTCCCCTCTACGCACAAACGAAAGAG
Organism: Terriglobia bacterium; assembly: GCA_022452285.1. Classification (GTDB taxonomy): domain Bacteria; phylum Acidobacteriota; class Terriglobia; order Versatilivoradales; family Versatilivoraceae; genus JAKUNG01. The sequence goes on from JAKUNG010000021.1 coordinate 24,100, forward strand.
CAAGATAGTCAATACTATGGTTCACAGCAAATTCTATGTCCAATTTATCTTTACTTGTGAGAACAGGCAGCGACAAAAAAGAATCAGGCAGATTCAATCCCTTCCGATCGCTAAGAATGCCATCAAAGATCACTTCAGTAGTGATCTCTTTCAGGGAAGTTTCACGTACTTTGAGTTCAATTAATCCATCGTCTAGCAGTATCCTGTCTCCTGTTCGAACATCTTTGGGTAGAGACTTGTAGTTAACAGAAACAGTTTTTTCATCTCCCATTAGATCTTGGGTTGTTAAGGTAAAAAGCTGTTTTCTTTTTAGTTTAACTCGCCCTTTTTTGAAATGTCCTAGTCTAATTTTAGGTCCCTGTATATCAACTAAAATAGCAGTAGGACGATCGAGACAAGCAGAAAAACTTTGGATTCGTTGGACTACTTTTTTGTGGGAGACAAGATCACCATGTGACATGTTAAGTCGAAAAACATCAACTCCTTTTTTTATTAATTGTTTTAGTGCAGAGTTGGATTTGCTGGATGGACCAACTGTCACGACAATCTTAGTTTTTCTCATGACTAAACTATACTCCCAATATGGATGAATTGCCTGTAGAACTCAGAATTATAAAACTAGGTAGGGAAGCAGTTTTTAATTACAAAAGTTCCTTTTTATAAAGCTGTACAAAAATAGATCAATATTTAAAATTTTGGGATGAAGTTTGATTTCATCTAAATGGATACGTGCTTCAACATAATACACATTCACCTTTTACTGCTTGTTCAATGGCATGAAAATTCAACTTAGTGTATCGTGACTGCCTTACTAAAACAATTAATGAGTGTCCAAGCTAAAGATTAAGTAAGCATTTTTTCTTAGATTGATAGTGATTTTAGATACAAAAGAATTAGTCAATTATTACGGTGGTTTATTGATTTGAAACCCTTTTATTAGCGGACTCTTTCTAGATAGGTTCCTTCGTTAGTATCAATGCGGATTTTTTCACCTGTGTTAACAAAAATGGGTACTTGGACTATCAATCCTGTCTCTAGTTTAGCAGGTTTATTGACGCTTGAAGCTGTTGCAGTTTTAAGTCCCGGTTCAGTTTCTATGACCTCCAGTTCAACTGTGTTTGGAATTTGAATGCCAACAGGATTTTCATCATAGAAGTCGACCTTGATAACAATATTTGAACTCAAGAATAGAATATTGTCGCCTAGTATTGTTTGGTCTAAATGAATTTGTTCATAAGTTGAAATATTCATGAAGTAATAATCATTACCATCATTGTATAAATATTCCATATCCTGCTGGTCTAATGCTACTTTTTCAATATTATCAACCGATCGAAAGCGATAATCAGTAATTGCTCCAGTTTCCAGGTTTCTCAGTTTGGTCTGAATAAAACCTCTTCCCTTGCCTGGAGTATGGTGAATAGCCGAGAAAACTGAGAATAATTTCTTTTCTTTTCTAATAATCATTCCTCGTCTCAAAGAAGTTGCTGAAATCATTAAAATCATTCTCCTATTTAATGAATTTTGAATTGCTAAACATTCTTTTCTAGTATCCTAGCTAAGAATATCTCATTTTTCTAACATTAGTTGTTCAATTGCTACTGAATCTCTAGGTAGTGCACTAGAAATTATTTGATAACCATTGTCTGTAACAAGCACTTCATCCTCGATTCTAATTCCAAGATTCTCTTGAGGAATATAAATCCCAGGTTCAATCGTGATTACCATTCCAGGTTTTAGTAGAGTGGATGCTTGACTTGTCAAGTCATGTACTTCTAACCCTACGTGGTGGGAAATTCCGTGGATAAAGTAACGTCCTAGCTTCTGGCCATCATTATCCCTGCCATGGTTATTAATATATTGATATGCAGCTTGTTGAATAACATCATTTTGACCAAGTCTGATCCCAGGTCGAATCTGTTTTAGGGCGGCCTCTTGCGCTCCAAGCACAACATTATAGATTTCACGTTGACGATTGGTAAAGTGACCATCGACCGGGTAAGTCCGAGTTAAATCTGCACTGTAGTTTTCAAACTCGGCTCCAACATCAATTATGACTAAGTCTCCAGGCTGCATCTGTCGTTTGTTTTTCATGTAGTGAAGTATTGTGGAGTTAGGCCCAGAAGCAATAATTGAAGGAAAAGCTGGTCTGGTAGCACCTCGGTTACGAAATTCAAATTCAATGACAGCTTCTACTTGGTATTCAAATTTACCAGAGGAAATTGTTTTAGCAGCTTTACGATGGGCCTCAACTGTTATTTCTACAGCTTTTTTCATTTTGTCTAGCTCTAGTTTTGACTTTTCCATACGCAATGCACCTAAAGCGGAACTAGCATCCAATAGTTGAATCTTGGGGAACCATTTCTTAATAGTTGCAATAAGTTTTGAATATGTTCGGCCTGCCAGGGTTTTTTCTGAGTTAATAGAGAGATTCGTATAGACTTTACTTTTTGTCATTCTGAGTTGGGAAAGTTCTGTTCGAAGTTTTTCCTTACTTAGGACCCTTTGAATTCCTAGTTTTTCTGCTGTTGCTTGGTTTGGAGCCATACGGAAACCTGTCCATCTTTCTTGTTCCAGATCTCGAATTGGTAAAAATAATGTTTCTGTGTTGAACTTTTTGCCTGGGCTTAGGAGTAAGACTGCACCAGGTTCTTCACATCCAGTCAAATAGAAGAAATTCTTGTCGGGGACATATTCTTTTAGATCTACAAAGTCATTATTAAAAATAAGGGATACCTCTTCCTTTAATTGCTTTTGATAAGCAAGTCGTCTTGATGCATATTCTTCTTGAATTGCAGTAGGATTTGAAAAGTATGAGCCACAAAAGAGAATTACACTGAAGATGATCCCAACGATCTTTGTTATGTAGATTGAATTCAACATGGAACCTCAATTTTTTTTAGTATATTGTTTTACCTTATCTAATCTAAGTTCAGAAGAGTATTTTTATTTAATGTTTTTGTTTTTGGTCTGGAGAAAACGCGTTATTGGTGTTTGGAACAGTGACATTAATCCCATATAGAAAAACCCAGCTAAAAATATTAACGAAAAGGGAATCAAAATATAATTTCCACTTGACCATACATAAAGGGTGGTGAAGCAAAAATAGATTCCCAAAATGATCTCTATTAAAGGTGTAAATCCTATTTTACTCTGATATTTCTGTTGATTGACATAAGTACTAGTTGGGGATTGAATAGAGTATTTCGGTGTTCGTTTAAAGGGACTCTCAATACCTAGCAGTGCTTCAATTACTGCTAGGGTGTTACTTACCGATAATCCAATTCCAATTGACATCAATAATGGCAGATATTTTATTTGTTTCTTCCAGGAACTTGGACAAAGCTCCCTTTGAGAGAGAAGATAAAAAGAAGAGACTGATACTGTTGCTAAAAAAAATAAGGGAAAATCAATTAAAAGAATTTGAGACCAACCCTGATAAGATCGAAAAACCATGGTTGGGAAAAAGAGTAAAGAGAGAATCAACATCAACGGGTAGCACAGATTTGCTGAAAGATGAAAAAATGCTTCAATTTTTATTTTTAATGTAATGTTGCTTCGAACAATGAAGGGTAATAACTTAACTCCATTTTGAACCAACCCCTTTGTCCAACGAAACTGCTGACTTTTAAAACTATTAATTTCAACTGGTAATTCAGCTGAACAAACTACATCGGGAAGGTAAATGAATCTCCATCCCTGAAGTTGGGCACGATAGCTTAAATCTGTATCTTCTGTAAGAGTGTCAAGTTGCCAGCCTCCAGCTGTTTCAATTGCCTTTCGTCTCCAGATTCCTGCAGTTCCATTAAAGTTAAAAAATCTTCCTGAAAGGTTTCGTCCACCATGCTCCATTACAAAATGTCCGTCTAAAAGAATAGCTTCTATCTGGGTTAAGTGACTGTAGTTTTGATTAATATGTCCCCAACGTACTTGGACCATTCCGATGGTTGGATCCGTGAAATAGTGGAGTGTGTCATGAAGAAAAGAAGTGTTGGGTATGAAGTCTGAATCAAAGATAGCAACAAACTCACCCTTTGCACTTTTTAAACCATAGGAAAGGGCCCCAGCTTTGTATCCAAAACGGTCTTTTCTATGATGGTATTGGATATTAAACCCAATCTTCTGCAAATTGTTAACACAGTTCCGAGTAATGGACTGTGTTTCATCTGTTGAATCATCCAGAACTTGGATTTCTAAAAGGTGATGGGGATAATTAATTCTAACTACGGCTTCAATTAATCGTTTTGCAACATATTGTTCGTTATAAATTGGAAGTTGGATGGTAACTACTGGGAATTTATTCAGGACTGACTTATACCTAGGTTTATTGTTTCTATTTTTAAAATACAGGTAAATTAGTTGGTACCGATGTAGTCCATAAATGGCCAATATTCCCAATGTGGTTAGGTATGTGGGTAAAAAAAACCCACCAATAAAATCAGGTATCAAGATTTTTCTAACTGGTTCTAGAAGGGACTAATATGTATTTAATTTGAAACGTAGAGTCTGAATATTGCAATTAAAACTCTATCCTATTTAGTTGCATCCAAACACGAATTCCAGATCAATTTAATACTAAAAGGTTAATTTAAATAGAAGAACTGGCAAAATAAAACTTTTTAGATCTTTTTAAAAGTAAAAATGGCTATACCAAAAAACTCCCATTAAAATTTCTAAATGATTCCTTATCATAAAATTTCAAAGTTAGGAAATATCTAAAACCATGAATGAATTTTGTAGTAAAGATTAAAAACTTATTATTTTAGAATAAGATAACTCAAAATATTAGCTGACTATATGCTGGTGTATCAAAAAATTCAATTTATTTTTATGTGTCTCATTCGTAATAAGCTAGCTGATACTGGACTATTGATATGTGGGTTAGTGTCAGTACTTTGGTACTGGAAAATTTATGATCTTGGAATCATTGGAGAAAAGATTCCAGAGTTTTTTTCTCTTTATCTTGTTGTATTTGTCCTTTATGTAATTGCCATATTTTTTATCCGTTTTTCATCTTTAAAGTTAAAAGGACGAGTAGCATTCATCCTATTTTTTGGATTAATCTATCGTTTACTGTTACTACCAACAGCACCAACACTTTCAAACGACATTTACCGTTATGCATGGGAAGGATACTTACAAACTGAGGGAATTAGTCCATACCAACATAGCCCCAATTCAAAAGCGTTATTTGACTATCGCAATGAGTTTTGGCCCAGTGTTAATAATAAAGATGTTCCTGCAATTTATCCTCCTATGACTCAAATAGTCAACGCCTTTGTTTTTTTAGGTTTTCGAACTATTTTTGGATTTAAAATAGCTTTTTTGATCATAGAGGGTTTTCTTATCATTACAATATTGTCAATTCTGAAGCTCAGGGGGCAAAGTTTAGAAAGGATTCTGATATATGTATGGAATCCTCTAGTGATTGTGGAAATAGCTGGAAGCGGTCATCATGATGTATTAGTAGTATCATTGCTCTTAGGGGCTTTGTTCCTAATAGAGAAACGAAAGATATTACCATCAATATTATTTTTTTCAGGAGCTATTCTGTCAAAGTTTTACCCTTTGATTATGATACTAACTTTTCTAAAGGGCCTGTCAATTAGATATTGGGCAATTTTAATTGTTAGTTTAGTAACCATATCATTGCCTTATCTATTTGCCGGAAAAAATTTTTTTGAAGGCCTAAAAATTTATGGTCAAAACTGGCGTTTTTATGGGAGTTTATTTCCTACAATCTCAGACCAAGTATCTTCTGAGGCCGCAACAATGTTTATTATAATGTTCTTACTTTTTGGATTAATTATGATCTTTTGGTTCAGTCGACACTGTCGATTACGACAGATGTTTTGGTTGACTGGTGCCATCATTCTTTTTACCCCCACACTATACCCTTGGTATCTCATTTGGATGATCCCATATCTCTGTTTTTTTCATAATCCAGCTTGGCTTTTACTTTCTGGGCTTTCTATGGTTTCCTATGAAGTATTAATAGACTGGAAAATAATACAGGTTTGGCAGCAAGACCCTCTATTTGTGAAGTTACAGTATTATCCATTTTATGGGTTTCTGTTATTTGGTTTCATACTGGAATTGTTCCGAAAATTCCAAGTTAATCAGAACAAAACCTCAAAGTTTTAAAGTCTACAATGATTTTTAGCTTTTATTTTACAAATAAGTATACTTTGTTTCTAACCTGACAAAGACAAAAGAAGAGAGATATTAGAGAAAGACTAAATCAATTTTGAGATATGAGAACTTCTACCCTTTATGATTTGTAATAAAGTTTTTAATTCAGTCACTTCATTTCACTTTTAATATATTATTTTGTCATGGAATAGGAATGAATAATGAGGACAATTAAAAGAGTTGGAATCATAGTAAATCCTAAAATTAGTACAGTACCTGTTGTTATCCAAGAATTGGAGAACTGGTTTAGAGAACGCAATATTGAGTTTGAATTAGACAATGAAACTGCTTCTATTGTTAATCGACAAGGTATTCCAAAGTCAGAAATACCAAAGTGTTGTGACTTAATCGTAGCAATGGGAGGTGATGGGACACTACTTTCTGTAGCACGAATCTTAAAAACCCATTTGGTTCCTATTTTGGCTGTGAATTTAGGCAGTCTAGGTTTTCTGACGGAGATAACGTTAGAAGAAATGTTTCCTACTTTAGAACTTGTTATAGCTGGAAAAGCAACTCTTCAACAGAGAATGATGATTGATGTTAGTGTGATTAGGGCTGGAAAGTGTATTAACTCCTATCAAGGCCTTAATGATGTAGTAATAAACAAAGGAGTTTTAGCTCGCATCATCGATATTAACGTCAAGATAGACAATAATTTTGTAGCTACCTATAAGGCTGATGGAATAATTGTGGGCACTCCAACTGGCTCAACAGCATATACACTGTCGGCGGGAGGATCAATTCTATATCCCACTCTTGATGCCATGGTAGTGACCCCAATTGCTTCTCATACGCTTACATTTCGCTCTTTAGTTGTACCTGATTCCTCAGTAGTTGAACTAAGTTTAAAGCCAACACAAGAATCTATTTTCATGACTGTTGATGGGCAAATAGGATTAAATCTTCAGGGGAAAGATCGTGTTTCTGTAAAGAAATCCTCAAATTATGTTGAGCTTATTCAGTCTCCAGAAAAGAGCTTTTTTGACATTCTGCGACAAAAGCTCAAGTGGGGTGAAAGATAAGCTAGATTTTCTTTAAGATTGAAGAGTGAATGGCAATAAAATTAAGACAGAATTCTTTTTTTGAGAATGTTTATTTAATTGTCCGAGATATTCCATTTGGACAAGTTGTAACCTACGGTCAAATTGCTGATTTATTGGGGAATCCTCGTATGGCCAGACAGGTAGGATGGGCAATGAATAATTGCCCATCAGAATTGGCATGGTATAGGGTTGTTGGTACCAGAGGACGAATTTTAACTCATTCATTTGGTTGTGAAAAAGGAGATTGTACTCAACGTTATCTCCTTGAACAGGAAGGGGTGAGCTTCATTGGTAGCATGGTGGATATAAAAAAACACCAGATCTCCTTATGATGCAGTATGCCCTTTAAAATGAAGGAGTTACTTTGATTTTTCTTTAAAGCCTAAATTGAATTATGATTCAGCTCGTTCATTGAAGTTTTCTTTTCTGCTCCAGCCAAGGTTTGGTTTTTTACAATAATTCTATCGAAGATTTTTTCTAATCATAAAAGGCTGGAAGTATACCTTTTTTTGTTGGATTCACCATAAATTCCAGTCAAGAAAATATGTTAATATTTTGGCTAGAGGAAAATGTTAATCAAAATCTTTAAAGAAAATCCTAAATCTATTTTGTTGGGGAAAAGTTTTGTAATAGGCCTAGTGTTATTGAATATTCTTGGTTGTAATAATCAATTTTTAACTCTGTGGTTGCCTTCTAACCCAGTTATAGTTTATTCATCTTCAAGCACAATAGATGCACTAGAAGAAATTCGTGATCATTTTTCCCAGTTAACAAAAATTCCAGTTGAACTGAATTTTGGAAGTACAGCAACTTTAGCAACCCAGATCATACAAGGTTCAGATGTAGACTTATTCTTATCAGCTGATCAGATGTGGGCAGATAATGTGGTCTCTAGTCGGAATATTTCTGTGAAGCGAATTAAGTTGTTAGGCAACAAGCTTGTCGTAGCAGTTCCCAAAAAAGCAGAATATAGAATCAAGTCTATTGAAGATATGCTGGATAGTTCTTTTCGAGTCCTAGCCATGGCCAATCCAGATTCTTTGGTTCCAGCAGGTGTATATGCTAAGCAAGTTTTAAAAAATCTTAACTTGTGGGAGCAATTATCTCCTAAACTAGTATATGGAGAGAACGTTCGTACGGCTCTACATTACCTTGAAACTGAAAGTGTACAAGCAGCAATTGTTTACCGTACCGATGCATTAGCTAGTTCATTAGTCCGCATTGAATTGGAGCTTTCATCAGAGCTCCACAGGGATCTTCAATATCATCTAGTGTTGTTAGAACAAGGAAACGGGAGCGATGCAGCTTTCCATTTTTTTAGTTATTTAACCGGGGAAGAGTCTAGACAGATCTTTAAAAAGAAAGGGTTTGACTTTATTGCTGGTACTAAAGTTAGTCAGAAAACTATGAATGACTTCTTTTTTAGTTTAGATTAGGATTTTTTTGGAAATGTGGTGCAAAAGTGTTCTTCACCGTAGCTCAATGGTCTGCAATCATAAATAGTTGTTTAGTTGGTGTCTTTGTAGTTTTAAGCAGCCTTCCATTAGCTCTATTTGTTGGATATTTTTTAGCCCGTCGTCAGTTTCCTGGGAAATGGCTTGTTGAAATTCTCGTTAATCTTTCACTCGTTATGCCTCCAGTAGTTACTGGTTACCTATTGTTACAGGTTTTCAAGCCAGGAACTCCATTAGCTTGGTTTTTAAGTAAATTTTTTGGAATGAAAATAGCATTTGAGTTTCCAGGATTAGTTGTTGCTGCCGCCGTAATGAGTTTTCCATTAATGGTGCGGTCTATTCGACTTGGTTTTCAGTCAGTAGATCCCCGTTTAGAGAAAATGGCAAGAACATTGGGAGTTAGCTGGTTTACTACGTTCTTTAGAATTAGTTTGCCCTTGGGTCGCAATGGGGTAATAGCAGGTTGTGTTTTAGCATTTGCCAGAAGTCTTGGAGAATTTGGGGCTACAGTTATGCTAGTTAGCCAGCGAGAGAGTACCAGAACCATTCCACTCCTGATTTACACTCTTAAAGATCGATCTGATGGTATTGTAGAAATTAGCTACTTAGTTGTTGTTTCGCTATTTCTAGCTGCAGGAGCATTGGCAATAAGTGAATATATTGCACGCAAAGGGCTGAGACGTGAATTTTCTTAGTTTTCAATGTCAACATCAATTTTCTAGTGGATTTGAAATTGACGTAGCTTTTAAAACAGAAGGATTAGTGACATCACTTTTTGGACCATCAGGTAGTGGTAAGAGTACTGTTCTTGCCATGATTTCAGGTTTGTTGAGCCCTACATTTGGGAAAATTCGTTTGGGATCCAAATGGTTACTTGATACTGATCAGAGATTTTGTGAACCAGTAGAGAACCGTCGAGTTGGAGTGGTTTTTCAGGACCAGCTCTTATTTCCTCATATGACTGTAAATGTTAATCTCCGATTTGGTCAAAAAAATGAAAATATTAAGAAGCCATTTGAATTTAATAGAGTAGTTGATGTGTTAGAACTGGGGTCTCTTTTGGATCGTTATCCGAATAACTTGTCTGGAGGTGAACGTCAAAGGGTTGCTTTGGGAAGAGCACTGTTAAGTAGTCCTGAGATACTTCTCATGGATGAACCAATGGGGGCTCTTGATGACAATTTGAAACTCAGAGTCTTGGCCTATTTGGAAAGAGTTGTCAACGAATGGAAAATTCCCACCCTTTTTGTTAGTCATGGTCAAGCAGAAGTACGCCGTTTAGCTGATTGGCTGATTGTTATGAAAAAAGGAAAAGTACTGTCTGTGGGTAAACCAGACCAAGTATTGGGATCTTCTACTTCTTTGGCGTGGACCAATTCAGTAGGTCCGGTCAATTTGCTGAGGATTGAGATAGCTTATAAGCGTGATGATTGCTGGATTGGGAAAATAGGAGTACAAGAGTTGAATCTCCCTCCATTAAAAGATTTAAATCTGAAGCCGTTCTATGTTCGATGTCTACCTTCAGATTTGACTCTCAGTGTACAGGATGTCCAAGGTCTCAGTACACGTAATCATTTAGATGGTATTGTTCAGGAACTAGTAGAACTATCAGATAGGGTTCTTGTACGTGTTGATGTAGGTCAGACATTGTGGGCTGAAGTAACCCCCCAAGCAATGAGAGAACTGAAATTATATCGTGGATTAAGTGTTACTTGTCTGCTGAAGACCCGGAGTCTTAAAATTTTGTGGTAAGGGGCTGAGTAACTAGGAACAAATTGATAATTTAACTAGTAAGGAATTTTCTTTATTACCTAGCCAAAGGTTCAGTTTTAATCCTAACAGGGCAACAGAAAAATAGAGGCAGCAATCTATAATCAAAACGACTTGAAATAGATTGCAGACGTTTTTAGCTGTTGAGAGAAGATAGGTTTAATTTTAGGAGTCACTCTAATTAGCTCAAGTGTTAGCCAGTTCCGTCGAGTTTGTCAGATAGTAGAGTATCTGATTGCTCTTGTTCTGTTGAAGTTTCTTGGAAATCTTCCGAGAAACTTCTCAATGTTTATTTCTCGTATGGTTGCACTATTAGCCTTCAACATAATGAGAAACCTACGGAATACAGCTAGTAAAAACTTGCAGTTTGCTTTGCCTCACCTTCCTCCAGCTCAAAACCTCAGAATAGTCAAAGGAGTATTCATTAATTTTGGAAGATTATTAGCGGAGTTTGCTCTATTGCCTAAATTAAACCCCAAGAATATTTCTAAGATAGTTATTTATGAAGGATTTGAGAATTTTTCTGAGTCGGTTCGTCGAGGAAAAGGCACTCTATTTCTGACAGCTCATTTTGGAGCTTGGGAGTTGTCTCCATTTGCTCAAGCAGTTTATGGCCATCCGCTTAAGTTTGTGATACGACCAATAGATAATCCTTACTTGGATCGTCTGATTAATTCTTATCGAACTCGATCTGGCAATCAAATTATAAAAAAAAAGAATTCAATAAAAGAACTTTTGCGAGCTCTCCGATCTAAAGAAACAGTTGGTATCCTTATCGATCAGAATACAACTTTAGATACAGGAATTTTTGTAGATTTTTTTGGTATTCCAGCTTGTACAACAACGGGTTTGGCTGCTTTGGCCTTGAGAACTGGTGCAACGGTTATTCCGGGTTTCCTAATTTGGGATTCTACTTTAGGAAAGCATCGATTACATTTTGAACCTCCAGTCGAGATTATTCAAACTGGTGATCATCGATCTGACATCATTCAAAATACCGCTCGATTTAATAAGGTTCTAGAAAATCTAGTTAGGAGGTATCCAGATCAATGGCTTTGGGTTCACCGGCGCTGGAAGACCCGTCCTCCAGGTGAAAAAATGCTTTATTAGTATTGAGGCTTCAGGTCATTTTTAATTTATTAAGGGATTCACCTCTTATTTTAAAGAATTTCCTATGAATTCATATAATGAACAACTTTCACAATCAGTTTTAGTTGTTACAGGAGAAGCATCAGGAGAGGTTTATGCTGCTAAATTGGTTAACGCTCTTGAAAATAGGGTTCCAGGTTTTAGATCCAGAATTTTCGGTTGTGGAGGAGAAATTTTAAAGAAGGCGGGAGTCGAAATAATAGTAGAGAACAGTCAATTAAGTGTTTTGGGACCTTTTGAAGCTATCTCTCATTTAAGTCAATTCTTTACCTCAATGAATCAACTGGTTTTAGAGTCTAAGAGAAGAAACACACGGTTTGCGATCCTAGTTGATTTTCCTGACTTTAATATCCCTTTAGCTAAGAGACTCAAGAAGAATGGGATAGGTATTATTTATTTTGTTAGTCCTCAACTGTGGGCTTGGAGAAAGAATCGCATTCACAAACTCAAAAAGGTAGTGGATCAAATGATCGTGATACTACCATTTGAAAAACAGTTTTATGCCAAATATGGAATGAAAGTTAAATATTTCGGTCATCCTTTAGTAGATCATGTCAAAGTATCTTGTTCTCATGAATCATTTCTTAAAAAATATCAGTTGGATAGAGGTGAATTGAACATCAGTTTGCTTCCTGGAAGTCGGAAAAAAGAGATTCAATATAACCTTCCAACTATGCTGCGTGTAGCTCAGAGAATACAGTGGGAAAGACCCTCACAGTTTTTGGTTCCAATTGCTTCTTCTGACCACCATGAGATGATCAATGCCCTCAAGCAAAGTGTTGCGCCCGATCTTTCAATGACAATTATTCAGGGCGATACGTATAACACAATAGCCTTTTCTAATTTAGCTGTTGTATCTAGTGGCACTGCTACTCTTGAAACGGCGTTATTAAATACACCACTGATTGCAGTATTTCGAATTTCATCCTTAAGCTGGATCGTTGGAAAATACTTGATAGATATTCCCTATTATAGTCTAGTCAACCTGATTGCTGGACGCAAAATCATTCCTGAACTCTACCAAGAGGATTTTACGGAGGAAAGATTATATGAGGAAATCCAAAAAATTCTTAATAATTCTGTTTGTGATTCACATGTTAGAATGGGTTTAGCTGAGGTCCGTGAAAAATTAGGATCAAGAGAAGCTATAGAAAAGATTGCTGAGTTTGTTGAAACCTGGAGTAGAGAGTAAAATAAATTACTATCAGAATGTCTAAATCAAGTTTTTAATTGGCAATCCTTTATTGTGGGCAACTAAATTTTCACACTACTAATCTTAATATTTGTAAGTAGAATGACTCATTATAAGGCTCCGGAGAATAATTTTAATGTTGAACAGTTTTAGTAAGGTTTTCAGATTTGGGAAAATAGTTATAGTTCTATTCTTTTCCGTCTGCACTGTCTTTTTCCCTCAAGGTTTTACAAATGAACGAATCATTAATATTGAAGAATATGATGTTGAAGTTGAATTAATTCCTATCCGTCAAGAACTTAGAGCAAAAGCAATTCTAAAATTGTCACCTAATGAGGTTGCAGTAAATGAAGTACTCTTAGAATTTAATGGTAATCTGACTGTTGACAGAATATTTTTGTTGGAACCAGGTAAATCGTCAGTTTCTATGGAATTTCAAACAAATAGGATTGAAGGAACTGAACCATTTAGTTCAAAAAACGTTCCTATTCTTCGGCGTAAGAAAAATGAAAAACAAATTAGAAAAGTTGCCAAAGATCCTGCTTCAGCTGATACAAATTTGTTGGATTTCCAACAATACAGAAATGATCATTTATTAGAAATCACCCTTCCAAGAACTCTTGTACCTGCTGAAACGATATCATTGGTTATCCAATTCAGTGGTATTTTATCCTTTGAACAAGATTCTCCTATATTTGGTGTTACGACGGCCCATTTAGGTGAAGACGTGTCATATTTATTAGTAAGTAGTAGATGGTTTCCAATGAGTGGTTCTCACCAAGATCGAGTTAAATCAACTTTTCGAATTACCGTTCCTAAAGAATATCAAATTGCGATGGAAGGAGACTTGACATCTGAAGATGAAACTGAAGAATTCAGAACTGTGACTATTGAAAGTGAGAGTTCGAACTTTCCTGGATCATTAGCAGTTGCTCGGTATGAGAAGATTTCAGAACAGGTGGGCCAGTTTGAACTCAGGTATTATGTTTTTGATCACAAGCGTAACTATATTGACTCTTATACGAAATTATTTACTCAGTTATTGGAATTTTATTCAGAAAAATTCTCGTCCTATCCATCAAGGACTTTTAATGTTGTGGTCATTGACGATAATTCTTTGTTAGGGTTTTCTTCTCCAGGAATGTTATTTCTAGCTGATAGAGCTTTTGGACCGATTCCTAACATCAAACTAATATCTAAGGAACTTTCCTCCCAATGGTGGGGGTACCTTATTTCACCATCGACAGAATCTGATCTATGGTTGAAAGAAGGATTTTCAACTTATTCGGCACTACTATACGAAGAAAAAATACTTACCCAACTAGGTTTTGCTCAGGAACTCCAGGACATTTCCATAGCCGCTTTGCTCTATGAGGATGATTCCTCTATTTTGAATGCCTATCAGCTTGACTTATATTCGCCTGAATATAACTCTATTCTGAAGAACAAGGGGGCTTATGTACTTCATATGCTTAGAGGGGTCATGGGTGATAACATGTTTTTTAAACTTTTGAAACAATATTTATATGATTTCACCTATAAGAAGGCATCAATAAGAGATTTTAGGTCACTTGCTGAAAAAATATCTGGAAAGGATTTGGGTTACTTTTTTTCACAGTGGATTGAGCAAACTGGTGTCCCAGAATTTGAATACGAATATACAACATTTCTAGTTAAGAATGGTTATAGGGTAGATGGGGTAATTAAGCAAGATTTAGATCTTTTTAGAATGCCACTAGAGATTGAGATTAAAACGGATGGTGATACTGAGATAAAAAAAATTGAGATGATGGGTTCGGAGTATAATTTTTCGGTTCCAGCTGTTGGGCGACCAAAAAGCATTACCATTGATCCTAATAACAAAGTACTGAAAGTTTCCCGTCAGACTCGCTTGGCTACCTTAATTGCTAGAGGAGACGAGTTTAGGAGATTAGGCGAGCCTAATAATGCTATCAGTCAATATCAAAGAGCCATTGAATTTGAAAAAAATGCTTCTTTGGCCTTTTATCGAGTAGGTGAAGTATTCCTTGAACAAAGGAGTACTCAGTCAGCAGCTAATTCATTTAGGGAAGCTCTAAATGGTGATCTTGATCCAAAATGGATAGAAGTTTGGTGTTACATCAATCTGGGAAAAATTTTTGACATGGCTGGTCAACGTGAAAGAGCTCTAAATGAGTATCAAAGAGCATTGGATACCAATGATAATTCACAGGGAGCTCAAGAAATTGCAAATAAGTATATCCGTCAACCATATAAATATGAAGGTAGACAGCTCCTTATTAAGTAATCAAAGCAGTTTTTATTTATAATACTAAAGTGGTGTTCCTACTTTTAACAGATACTGGATCCTGTTAAATTTTAAAACAGCTCAAACAGTAGTCTAAATAATCAGCATTATACATTTCACTGAATTTGATTGTCGTAGCAAATTTTATTTACTCCATGAAGAAACTAGCAAAAAAATTAGTACAGGATTCTTCAATTGAAGGGTCCGCTGCACTTCGATCAGCCTTGAAACTTAAAAATAAAGAAATTGAAATTCTCCATCAGATTAGCCGCACAATTAGTGAGGATCTAAATCTTAAGGACCTTTTAAATGAAATAATTGACCTAGTAACAAATGTAACACGCTGTGACTCATGTCTTTTGTACCTCTTAGATCGTAACAATGAAGAATTGATTCTTCGGGCTTCAAAAAATCCTCACCCTAAGATAATCGGCAGAATTAAGGTTAAATTGGGCGAAGGAATCACGGGTTGGGTTGGAAAAGAGCGTCAACCTGTTGTTATTCAAAAAAATGCAAATAATGATCCTCGTTTTAAACTTTTTCATAACTTGCCGGAAGATCGATATCAGGCATTCTTATCCATACCGGTAATCAGTAAGGACGAAGTAATTGGTGTTGTTAACATTCAACATCGTAATCCCCATCGACATTCTAGTAGTGAAAAGATTCTTGTGGCTACTATTGCTAATCAAGTGGGAGGTGCGATTGAGAATGCTCGTCTGTATGAAGAAACGAAAAGAAAAACTATTGAACTTCAAACGCTTTCTAATGTAAGTCAAACAATTGCTTCTAATCAATTTTTAGATGAAATTCTCCAACTCATTGTTGGAATGATTGCTGAGACCATGAATTCACCTGTTTGTTCGATTATGGTTTTGGATGAAAGAGGTGAGGAACTTGCAATTAAGGCTACTCAGAGTCTTCGTAAAACTTATTCTTCAAAACCGAATATTAAAGTTCAACGGAGTTTATTGGGTCGAGTAGTTAAAGAGAAAAAACCACTGATAATTCGGGATGTTACTAAAGAAAAAGGTTACAGTTATCCTGATTTGGCAATACAGGAAGGTCTGAGATCATTGGTCTCAGTACCTTTGATGATTAAAGACTTGGTAATTGGGGTCTTTAATCTATACAGCTCTAAAGTGAGAACTTTTTCTCGATCTGAGATGCAACTGCTGACTACAGTAGCTAATCAAGCTGCTGTAGCCATTCAAAATACTAACCTTATTAGTGAAACAATTGCAATGAGAGAGGCCTTAGAAACAAGAAAAATTGTTGAACGGGCCAAAGGCATTCTAATGAGGGAGAAACAGATCACAGAGGAAGAAGCCTACAAACGAATTCAGCAGAAAAGTATGAAGCTTCGGAAGTCAATGAAAGAGATTGCTGAAGCGATTATTCTGGCAGCTGAAATAAAAACATGACAAAGTATTAGGAAAATTAAGTGCCCAGACTTCCAGTTTTTTTGGGAACAAGCAACGGTTTAGCCATTAAACTGTTGCTTCCTACATAAAGTCTCAGGCATTTTCTCGGTTTCTCTGTCTACTTTAATACGAAAAAATTGGTGTAAAAAATACTGCTAAATTGAGTCATTTAAAAAATTCTAGAGTCTGTGTTATTTGCCACAAGAATACTAGTTAGGTTGTTGCAAGGAAACATAAGTTTTAAGAGAAAGTTAACTGCCTTGGTTTAACATTTTTAGTTGGCGGTCAAAAGCTGAGCGATAACTATCTGAGTGAACCATAATAAATCCTTTTGAGGAGCTTAACACTTCTTCAGGCCCTAAAACCTTATTGATCATATATTCAAAAGACACTTCAACTCGTTGGTCACTAGCTACTTTAACAGGTAGCATAAGGCTGTAGTTTGTTGGTTGCGCTGTAAGTATCATTCCTATTAATGGATTCCAAGTTGCCACGTGTGAAAAATCATTGGAATCCACACTAATTATTCTGTGAAAACCTAAATGGAACAACTGAGGAGAATCTTGACCATAAAAATGTTGGCCATTCTGATCGTAATATAAATTATGTCGGTCGGCATTCGGATTAGTAAGTGATGCATCCATCCGAAAAAAATTGTTTACGATTTTAGTTACAAGAATGGATTTTTTAGAATCCTTATTACGGTAAGTAGCCCAGATGATTGCAGTGTCAGGATAGGCATTGTATAACTCAACAAATATTACCTTTTCAATTAGAATTCCCCTAGGAGATTTCCCATAACCACTAATCTGAAGACGTTTTCCACTTCCATAGTTGGTTTGTATTTCTGAAAGACCAATGTTTTGATAGTCGATGAAAAAGTCTAAGATTTCACCTTCTTTAACAACAATATAATGGCTTGGCTTTGCTAAATTAGGATCTGGCGGGTTATGGGATAGAGAAAGAAGCTTTCCATGACGGCTTTTTAAAAAAACCCCAGAATATAATTCTCTGTCGAATCTAAGCTGCACAAGGGAGTTATGAAACCAAACTTCACCTTCGTTAACTACTGTGTGATAAATGTTTTCTGAATCAGGACGAAGTAGATTCTGATTTGAAGGTTTGCAATCTGTAGATAAAAACCAGCACAAACTTATAAAAGAAAATTTTAGAAGAGTTTTAGGGATAATATTGAGTTTTCTTAAGAATAAATGTTTTGATATAATCACTTTGACAGGGGACTTATTATTCCCAAACAAAAGACTAAAAAACGTTGGTTTTTTGAATATCTCTCAAGAATTTCTGATTAAATCCGGTTTTGAAGCTACGCTTTACAGAAATTAAAATACCATTATATTCCTGTTTAGTTATTGATGAGATGATCAAAGCAAAGTTGAGACCAACTTTCTAAATCGTTGCGGCAAGCCGCAATCTGATTAGCAGTCAAAAATTGAAGATTAGTAATACAGTTTTCTCGTTTTGTTACATTCAAATTATCCAGCAAACATAAGTGTACAATCCCAAGATGCATCTTTCCAACTGAAGTAGAATCATCATTAATTAAAGCTACAGCTTTAGTTTTAAAAACGCCATCCATCTTAATTTCCTCAGACAATTCGCGTTGGAGTGCAGCGTCATAAATGGCTGGCCCCACTTCAAAAAGATTTCCATCTACAGGATTAATGTGACCACCTATACCAATCGAACCTCTATTCACTAGACGCTTTTCTCCTGAGGTTTGGCCCCGAATATAGTGTAACCAAGCATTCCCTCTTTTAATTAACACATATGGAATGAGCTGTTTGAAATCAGGGTCATTCTCTACTTGAGCTCTAGAACGAAAAACAGAATTGCTGGGGTCAAGTAACTGTCTAAGATAGTCTTCTATATTAAAATGTAGTCCCTGACCAATACCTAAATTTTCTAATAGGTATCTTGGTACTCCTAAGACCATTTCCTCAGACATTTTTACAATCCTCCCTAGATTTTAAATTAGAGAGTAGGCTGGATTTTTCGTAAAATCAACCTTGAAATCGCTAGCTAATAAAAAGTTTTATTTAAGATTTATAGGATTTTTGTCTGATGACAGATTTTTTTTCGGTTTGAATCTATTTGATCATGTATCTGTGCTATATTCATTTGAGGAGGCGAAAAGGGTCTGGTGATTCTCCTGGTCTTCAAAACCTGTGCATCGCGATTTTGTCGGGATGGGTGGGTTCGATTCCCACACGCCTCCGCCATGCTGTATAGCCTTCAATTATGCAAGCACTCGAAACTCTTTTGAAAGAGGAAAAGTCAACTCCCTGGTCACAAATAAAGTCGGGGGAATTAGCGGATCTTCTATTTCAGGTTGCAGAAAATTTTTATATTGAAGGAGATTTTCTTGTATCCGATACTGCAGCCCATATGGGTGTTACACCAACCTCAGTTTGGTTTGAAGTAATCTTTCCGTCGGTGTGGGGCCTGCTTTCTACAGCTACTTTTCTAAATTCTCCGGATAGAAGACAAATTCCTTTAGGACAACTCCCTATAGTAATTCCAAAAGCAAATAAATTACTAGGCAAACATCAGGCTGTTAGTATGATGCCCTCCAATAATTTTGATAGGTTATTTTTCCCTGGTTTTTCAGGATATTTATTTCTAGGTGACAGCCAAGACAAGATCACAATAAATTCCTTTGGTGGACTAGCTCTTTGTCTTTTACCTTTTAATTCATTGAGTATAGGGGTTCTAGATATTCTCCATTTATTATGTCATGGGCCCTATAGAGTAGTTGCTAAGTTTTCTGAAAAAAATGAATTTTTACGTCCTCATCTAGAAAATATTTTTTCCCCTTTGATATTGATGAAGGCTCTAAAAATTGTAGAGGGGGGAGTCGAAGTTGGTTCTAGACTCATTGCCCAACCTAGATTTGATCGAATCCATTTAACCGGAAGTAGACAAACTTCAGATGCCATAAAAAAGAATATCGGTTCAAAATTGTTTACTAGTGAGCTGGGAGGGGTCACGCCTGTCATTATTTTCCCCGAGGTTATTAAAGATCAAAAACTCCTTTGTTATGCTGCTCGGCAATTAACATACGGAGCATTAGCTAATAATGGTCAACACTGTGTTAGTTATCAGGTGATTATAGTTCCAGAATCAGGTCAGGCCGCTTTAAGTAAAGTTCTAATTTCCGAAATGGGATTAAAATGTTCGGCAGCTGATCAGCACTCTCCTAAAAGACTATTGATTGATGAAATGGCAACAATGAAGGCAAAACGAATAGTGGACAATGCTATTCAATGTGGAGCCACAGCTTGCCCTAGTCCATGTGAACCAAATGGACGACAGTTTCCTGTTACTCTTATTACTGGAATCACCACTGAAATGAAAATTTTCCAAGAAGAAATTTTTGGACCGATTGTTGGAATTATGAGTTTGCCAGACCATGATTTTGCCAATGAAGCAGTTAAAATAATGAATCATCCAAGGCTTTTAGGGGATCTAGGAGCATCTCTATATACAGCTAATCCAGACTCCGAAAAGATTCATCAGACAGTTTGTCATCTAAAACATGGGATTATTGGGATTAACTGTTATCCTGGTTTGGCCTTTGCTACTTCATTACCATGGGGTGCCGGTGTCGAAGGTTCTAGCGGTAAGGGTTGGGTGCACAACTATCAGTTTTTGACTGAATCATATTTTCACAAAGTTGTGATTAAAACTTCATTAAAACCCAATGGTTTCGGGTTCATAAAGTGGGAAGATCCTTGGTTACACAATGTGTCAAATCAGGCTACATTACGACTTGCTAAATCCATTGTGAATGCAACAATAGCTTTCTTTAAGAAACAATCAATAAGATTTATGGCTGCCCTAATAATAATGTTACCCTCTTTAGTTTTGCGTGAAATCATTGCCTATAAGAAAGACTGCATCAAAGAGTAGATGTAAATAAAAAACCATCAGTCTCCTAAGAAGAATGTTGTATGTTTTCCTCAATAGGTTCAGACACTATACTATGTACCAATTTTGTCAAGGCTGGTACATCTTGGCTTTGTAAACCTTTGGTTTCAATAGTGTCGTGAATGTGGACCATGATTTTAGAAGGTTTAAGCATCCAACTCCCCTTTCGACAGAACTGAAAGGAACCACAAATGCTCATTGGAACAATAGGAGCTTTTAGTTTTTGAGCAATGGCAAAGGCTCCTTTGTGAAACTTTCCTAAATGGCCGTTTAGGGTACGTGACCCCTCTGCAAAAATAATAATACTAGTGTTGTCCTTAAGATTAGAATCAACTTGTGTAAGGAGTTTTTTGAATTGAGATGCTCCACCACCCTTAGTAACAGGTATGTTTCCAAAACGCTTCATCATCCAACCGTAGGCGGGAATCTTAAAATGAGATGCTAACTCTAAACCTCTTACAAATTGAGGAATGGCACAATAAACTACAAACGCATCAAAAATGTTGACGTGATTACAAATGAATATGCTAGTCCGAGAATTATCAAATCCAGGGGATAATTTTTTCTCAAACCTTACTCCTGCCAGTCGTAAAATATTTCGACAGAAGAGCCGTTGAGGCCAATCATTGATTTTTGGGTCTACAAAGAAACCTAAAATGACTAAGAAGGTACACACAGTAAAAAAGTGTAGCCCACTTATCACCCATATTATTAAACAACGTATAATGAGATAAAGACCCTTCATTCACTTCTCTTGTAGAGCTCTAATGTAATCGACAAGGTTAATTAGTTTGCTAAAATTCCTCATTAGAAATCAAATTAATTTACAATTTGGTCTAAAACAATACTTTAGCTATTTATACCATTACCTGAATAGCATTTGGCAGTACATCAAGAGTCTTGGGTAGGCAAAATAGAATTTCGCCATCTATCATGACTGATATTGATTTTGATATTTTGAACTCAACATGACTCGCTGAGGTCCGCCATACTAAAGGATGATCCATGTGTTTTCCTGTAAAGATCTTTGGAAAAGTTTTTAAGAAATTCCAACGGCTGATGGTACCAACCCCAGTAATTTCTATCAGTCCATCAGAGATTTTTGCTTGGGGTGCAATCATAAGTTTGCCTCCAGTAAAGCGACTGTTTGAAAAGGTAAGGTAAATACATGGTTGGTACTCTATTGTTTGGTTCTGGTTTAAACGAAATGGAAAAGTAGGATAATTCAGGTGTAGCCATGAGAGCAAAATGGCTAAAATATAGCCAGCCTCTCTCCACTTCTTAAATTTTTGGTTGGTCAGTGCGCCTGCCTCTGCAGTGAAACCAAGACTGCACAAGTTAATATAATGTAGGAGACCATTTTGATGGGTAAAACGTATAACATCACAAGACCGGGAGCGGTTCTTTACTAGGGCTTCAACGGACGCTTTTAAACCTTGCGAGCTAAAGTCCCTTAAAAAAGAATTGCCTGTTCCAAGAGGTAAAAACCCCAAATAAATAGGGTCAGTTTCCTTTTCACGGGGGAAGAGTCCATTTACTATTTCATAGCTTGTTCCATCGCCTCCTACTGCTATAAATCTCCGAAATCCTTGGTTATAGGCTTCTCGACTTAGTTCACGAGCATGTCCCTCTCCCTTTGTTCTAGTTGACTCAATGGGCACACCTTGGTCCCTAAGATTTTGTAGTACTTGTGCGGCTTTTTTATCACAACGACCTCCTCCAGCAGCTGGGTTAATGATTGCTAAATAAGGTTTCATTATTTTTGAATAGTCGGCAAAAATTGGAATTGAAACTCTAAGCTTTTCTATCAAAGGTTGGTTAACAATTCCGGATCACAATCTTTTGCAATGGATTCTGCCAATAAATCACGTTTAATTTTTAAAGAGGCTGTACGAGGGAAATCTTGTTGCCATATAAGGTAACTACTGACTCGTCTGAAATCAGATAAACGAAAATTCCGATTACGGATTTCTTTTAGCAAGAGGGGAGTAAAAGAAACATTAGATTCTAGACGTAGAACTATCATTAGATTCTCCTGCTTAAGTGAGTGACGTTTCCACACATAATTAACTGAAAAAATACAAAACTCTTTGACGTCTATATCATTGAAATTAGCTTCGATATCTTCTGGATAAATATTTTTCCCTCCAGAAGTAACGATCATATTCTTAAGCCGCCCAACTAGATGTAAATGCCCAGAGGAGTCAATCCATCCAAGGTCTCCCGTTAATAGAGTTCCATTTTTTATAGTTTGTGCTGTTAACTGTGGTTCGTTTAAATAACCTTTCATGATAGTTTGACTTTTGACAGCAATCTGTCCGATTCCAGTTTGATCAGGTTCTAGTATATCAATTGTAACTCCTGGAAGAGGTTTTCCTACAGTATCAGAGCGAAAAGGTTTTAAATCATTAACTGTGACAGCTGTGCCAGATTCAGTCAAACCATAACCATTAACAACTGGAATTCCTAAATTATAAAAAAATTGCAGTGTTGCAGGGTTAGCAAAAGCTCCACCTGTAATAAATGCTCGGAGATGCCCACCGAATGCTTCATGAATCTTTGGCAATAATTTTCTACTAAGAGCAGGTCTGGGTTTATTGGATGTAAGAAGACGATTGACATCAATGAGTCGTTTCAGAATCCAGTGTTGAAATGTTGATAGCTTAGAAAATTTGATTTTTAGATTTGTTTCTAGAGCATTCAATATCATTGGAACAACACTCACATAAGCAATTTTATATTGAGGAAAAGCTGTTCTTAAATATTCTGGTCGAAGGGTTCGGAGGTGAACCACGGTTGCTCCACAGATGAAAGGACCAATAAACCCAACCATAAAATCAATAGCATGGTTAGTCGGGAGAATACTGAGATAACGCATTCCAGGCCAAAAAGGATACCAGCTCATGAGGGACTGACATTGTTTAAGGTAATTATCATGTGTCAGGAGGCATCCTTTTGGATTTCCTCCTGTTCCAGATGAATATACAATGCAGGCAATATCTTCACGATTACGAGGTTGAAATTGAGGGGGCTGGGTTAGTTTATCTTTCAGATATCGTTTCCAGTGGTGTGCTCCTTTAAGATCTTCACCGTCTGGAGCTTCTGTAACAACAACAGTCATTCTTGTGAGTTCTTCATGTTCAATAGAACGATTCAAGCCCATCCATAGAGGATATTCGGTGATAAGAACTTTTGATTTAGCGTGTTTGAGTAGGGAATAGTGTTCAGAAGGTGTGAGTTTGAAATCGAGTGGTACAAGGATTCCCCCGCAGTAGAAAATCGCATAGGCACTAACTAGCCATTTAGACTGATTGGACATTAAAATTGCACCACGTTGCCCTGGTTTAAATCCAGAGGATTGCAGTGAATCAGCTAGCTTAAGTGCCATACTATTAAATTCAGAATATGTTAAACGGTGATTTTCTCGATCACGGTCAGCTTCAATCAAAGCTAAATGGTTAGCCCATTTGCTGTTAGCAGTACGAAGGGCTGCACCTAGAGAAGGGTAGGAAGACAGATCAGGAGTAAGAAGCTTCATGAAAGTCGTGAATGAATGCGCTCAGCGAGCGTGCCAAAGTCTTTAATTCCTTGAAGTTCATAATCTGGCAGTTCAATCTGGAAATGGGTTTCCAGTTGAGTTAGTAATTCAAGAACCTGCAAACTATTAATATCAAGCTTTTCAAAAAAGTCATCTTCAGGATTAAGTTGATCAACTGAAATATGAAATTTCTTGGATGTTAGTTCAAGTAACTGTTTCAGTGTTTCTTCAATAGTTGACATAGAAACTACCCTTATAAAAATTAAAAATGCTCAAATCACGATTGGTAAAGTACATTGAAATACTGAAATAAACTTAAAGATGTTACGATACCTACACTTAAGTCAACATATTTTTACCTAATCGAGAAAAAAATATGTTCTTGAACTAGAAGTTTTCTCAATTAATTATGGTAGATAGGGCTGTTTTTCTTTACTTGTTACAAATTTATGCAAGGCATTCTTTACTTCAGGACGACTGATTAATGAACAAAAGATTTTAATCTCCTCTTCAAGATCTTTCTGCGGAATTACTTTTGTAAATTGTTTAGCTCTACGAATAGTTTCTTGATCGAATTTGCTAGATTGTGATGCTATTGCTCTAGCCACTCTTAGAGCCTGTTTTGGAGCTACCACTTGGCTTATTAAACCTACTGATAAAGCTTTATTAGCGTTAATGCTCCTTCCAGTTAGCAAGAGGTCACGGATAAGGGCATTTCCAACATCTCTTTTAAGTCTGGGAATTCCACCAAAGCCAGGGATCAGGCCAAGTCGGAGTTCAGGAAAACAGAATCGAGCACTGCTGCCAGCAACAATTATATCGCAAGTAAGTGCTAGTTCAAATCCTCCGCCAAAAACCACACCGTGGACCGCAGCTATTGTTACTAACGGTAGTCCATCAATAATATTAAACACTTGGTGAATACGCTCTAAAAACTCTTGCACTTCATGATTACTGCCTGCCTTAGTGTGTGATTTAAGGCCAAAGTAAAGTTCTCTTAAATCTGCGCCTGCACTAAATCCGTTTTCTAAAGAGCTATGAATTATTAAAGCTCTACCTTGGGGAGCAAATATTTTGAGTTGTTTAATACACAATTCAAGTTCATTGAGTGTTAGCAGCCCAATTTCATTGCAAGGCTCTCTATGTAACCTTAACTCAAAAATTGCACCGTCAAAATTCAATGATAAGGTTTTTCCCTTGAATTTATTCATTTCTGTTTAATAGTTATTTTAACTTGGTATTTTGAAAACTGTTAAAGTCATTTTATATATAAATAAGAAGATTTTTTATCATTAATTTATTATGAATCTTCTTCCAGTGAACACTGATTTAGGGTTACTGGAAGATTTATTTTCTCAGGGTACAAAACCATTTTTGGCATCTTTTAGTTTTCGTCGTAAAGAGCTTTAATCTCAGATTGATAGTAATTTTCTACAGCGGATCTTCGTACTTTACCATTTGCTGCAAGAAGACCATTTTCAATGCTGAAAGGTTCTTCTGTAAGGTGGTATTTAATTAATTGTTGGTAATGGGGCAACTCTTGATTAATCTTTTTAAGACCCTGTTCTACTAGCTCACGATTTAATTGACCAGTGACGATTACAGAAAGGTACTTCTGAGAATTACCAACAACAAAAACCTGCTCTGATTGCGGTAGTACTGCTTCTAGTTTTCGTTCAAGGGGTTCAGGACTAATGTTATGTCCACTAGTGGTGATAATGATATTTTTCACTCGACCAACAATTTTCCAATTTCCATCCTTATCTATTTCTCCTTGATCTCCAGTGTGGAACCAACCATTTTGAAGAACTTCATCAGTAGCTTCCTGACGGTTCCAGTAACCTGGGAAGACATTAGGCCCGCGCACAAGAATTTCTTGGTCACTACTCAGAACCATTTCAATTCCTGATATTGCAGGTCCAACTCTACCTGCTACTGTGTGATTGACGTTGTCCATTGTGCAAATCGCTGTGGTTTCAGTTAAACCATATACCTGCAGTACGGGGATACCAATCATTTCAAAAAAAAGCTGAGTTTCTTTTAATAAAGGGGCAGAACCACAAATCAAAGCTCTTAGATTTGGCCCTAATTTCTTTTTTATTTTTGAGAAAACTAATGAGCGTCCTAGTAACAACCAGATCGGATCCCATAGTTGCCATTTATTGTTTTGTTGACGAATCCATGCCGATTTTCCATGACGAAAAATCATATATCCAATTCCTCCTTGCTCTTGAATCTTATTGCTAACCCGAGTTTGAATCCGCTCTAGTAGGGCTGGAACATTCAACAAATAATGAGGCCGACTGACACTTAACTCTTGGGCAAGTTGATTTAGATCTGTTGAGAGCATGAGGCAATTATTTCGGTACAAACAAGTTAAAAGAAGAATCCATGAGCCAGCAAAGCAAAAAGGCAAGTAATGAAAGACTCTGTCATCACCTGTTTTAACAACATTTTCCATTAATTCTTCTAAACGAACAGTTGTTCGTTGGAGCATAAAGTTGATGTTACTATCACTTAACATGACTCCTTTAGGTTCTCCTGATGTTCCAGAGGTGTATATGATTGTAACTACTCTATCTTGAGTGAAGTTATTTTCATCATTGGTACGCTCTGTTATCTTTTGTTTACTATTAGACAGAGAATCTGGGTTATTGAAAGATTGGTCCTCTAATTTAGAAGATATTGTGAAAATCTCACTAAATCTAAGGATTTTAGGGGGAGTATCTAAAGAAGACGTGAGTGATTCACTAAAGGATTCATCTGCACAACAAAGTAAGGTTGGACTGCAGTCTCGCATCATACTAATGAGTTCGGATGATGCTTGTCGAGGGTAAAGTGGAACCACAATGCCACCCTCGGCCATTATGGCAAGATTGATGGCCACCCAATGGCTACTATTATTCCCAAGTAAAACACAACGGTTTCCTGGGAGAAGTCCAGCTAGCTTAATTTTTTTTCTAGCTTCATTTATCCAAGTTAACAATTGGAAACTTGTAACTGTTTTTAATTGGTTCTCTCCTACCTCCTGGAGAATTGGTTTTTCAGCTGATTTGGAAAGGTTACACAAGATTTTATTAAGAAAAACCATTATTTTCTCTGTTAATTCTCAGTGATCAAAATGTATCTACCCTGCTTGAATTTGAACTTTCACGGGCAATTTTGTCTTTTGATTGGTGCTCAAATTTTTCAATTAACTGAACTAAATTTTTATTGAGGGTTGGAAGGTAATTTTCCCAAGATAACAGTCCTCGTTTTATAGGAAATTCTGGATAACAGTTAATCAAGTGTTGTTGGAAATAAACGCCCATTCGTGCCATAGATTTAAGATTGTTAACAACAGAGTAACCTAAATTGGACTGCATCCCCTCAGAATTTTGAAGCAATTTTGGGAGAAGTACCTCAAGTTTTAATTCTAAGTCTGGATCGTCAGCTTCTAGTAGGAAGTCAGGATGGCCTCTTTCTCTCATGAGATTCCGTAATCGCTCATCCATAGTGACACCAGCCGATGCAACACCAGCAGGCATACTTGTAACAACCCCATGATAACGAGATGAAAGTAAGAGATGACACCGTCGCAAAATACTAACTAATTCATGCATGTTATATTTGTCGGAGATAAACTGAGGCAGACCTCCCAGCTCTGCACTCATTAATTCACAGGTTTGACGGTCCAATGCTTCCATACCAATCAAAATAGGGAAAACATTATGTTTCTTTTGGAAGGTATGAATGCTACGGCACCAAGCTTTAAGATAACGCTGAAAAGCTAGTTGGGTTCGGCGGTTCTGTTCATGAAAATAGAGGGATCGATAATGACTTTCTTTATATAATCCTAACAGGGAATGGGCCATCCATTTACTTAATGAAGGACGCACGGGCCACCAGAAAGGATTGATTGGGCAAAGACCAAGGATTGGCTTTTGCCCGTCCCAGCCAACTTTTCTGAGTTGGTAATCTCCATATTCAGGCCCATGAGGTTCAAAAGTCCAGGCGGTGTCAGTTCCTAGTTCAGTTGAAACTCCTAAATCACCTAGTACTGCTTGAGATTCTTCATTGCGTGTAATAATTAATGAGTCAGCACAATAACGCTGACACATTAATTTTAGAGATTGATCCATGATACCAGCTTCAGCACCATATCCTACTGCAAGTTTGTTCTGAGCTGCTGCGATACCTAAAGAACCTATCATCATTGTACTTAGTGCATTAGCAAATTTGCTTTTAAACATTGAACCTTCGCAGGCGATAATTCCATGGTGATGACCAAGCTCTTGCATAAGAAATGGTGGGAAAATGTCAGGTAATTTTATTTGCTGAACTCCTTCAAAATATCCTTTGGAATTCTCTAAATTATGAGAGAGGACACTCAGATCCACATTATTTTTTCCTAAAATTTTTCGAACTTGA
This sequence comes from Terriglobia bacterium, assembly GCA_022452285.1. Classification (GTDB taxonomy): domain Bacteria; phylum Acidobacteriota; class Terriglobia; order Versatilivoradales; family Versatilivoraceae; genus JAKUNG01. The sequence continues at coordinate 52,507 of JAKUNG010000021.1, forward strand.
CGAATCATTTCCTGAACACGTACATCGGCACCAGTATTACGGTTGCCATTATATCCAGCAAAAAGAAGTCTCAGTGGTTTCCCCGGAATCCAAGATTCTCCGAAACCAAGAATCCAACGTAATTTGGATATCTCAATTAGACTGCTAACCCAAAGTTGTAGGGCTAGATCCATCATGGGATTCCTCCTCTAACGATGTAGGTAACTCTTGGTAAGGGTATTGAAAATTATTTTGGGTAGCAAACTTGTAGAGAGGGTAACAGTAATCTGTGAAACGAGATGGTGACATCCCTGTTTCCTGGACTATCCTACTATTATCAAACACTGTATTCCACAATAAATAAGGGAGAAACACCTCCAGCAGTCTAGCTAATTGACCTAGCGACGAGTTTCTTTTTTTTGCTAACAAGTGCACCATAGTTTTCACTGGTTTGATTAATGAAGGAAAGTAAAATGGTCTATGCCGATTTTGAAAAGTACTCAAAGCATCAGTAATTTGCCGACAAGTTTGAGATTTGATTCCAGAAGAGAGATTGTAGGTATCAAAGCGAGGATTCTTTTTCTGGTGTATATGAGTTACAGCTTGAGATACAAAGTCAACATTAACGATGTCAAGACGGTCTTCAGGCCGTAAAGGTAACATAGTCAGACTTGCAAGAAAAGCAAAGGCCTGCACCATATCGAACTGGGTAGTTTTTTCTTGTCGACTATCTCCCAAGACAATACTAGGTCGGAAAATAGTCAGAGGAATGTCAGGTAGAAGCTCTCTTAGTAAATGCTCACAAAACTTTTTGGTACGTGCATAAGGATCATAATCAGAAATATTCCAATCGATTGCTTCATCTTCTAAAATGACTTTATTCTGACGCACGCCAGCTACTGCCACTGTACTCACATGGCTAAATCTTTTTAATTCATGATCTTTTAGGATATTCCTAGCTAATCTTGCTACTTCAAGAGTGCCTCTTAAATTTACATTTAAACAGGCTTTTTCAGATTTTCTGTTGAGAGAGGCTGCAACATGAAGGATTGATTGTACTTCCTTTGTCAGAAATTGATATTCATCGGTTCCTAGGCCAAATTTTTGGTCGGTTAAATCTCCTAAAAAGATCTTGATATTAGTATTGAAAAGTTGTTGAAATTTTGAAGAATCCATGTGGAGTTGCAGAGCTTTCCAAAGTTTAATTTTAGCAGTTTTCTGATCTTGAGACCGGATAAGTAAAAGGACATTTTGATGATAATTCTGGAGTAGTTCACTAACGATGTAAGAACCAAGATATCCTGTAGAGCCTGTAACGAGAATGGCCATAATGATTTAGTTTCTGCTTTGTTGAGATTGCTGGAGAGGTTTTTCTTTAGCTATTCCATTTCCAGCTATTTCATTTTCTCCTTTGGTGGAAGGCATTGTAGCAGGATTAGGTGAAAGCTTGAAGTTGCGAGCTAGTAGTCCGGTTTCGGGACGGCGTCCTTCAATGATAGGATAGGTCCACTGTCGTAATGCCGGAACATGTAAGTTGATCCAATAGTCATACCAATCAATACGTTCTGGATAGTAACCAAAAGTTTCATGTTCATCAACTGGTAGATCAGACCCTAATTTTCTAATGTGGTCTGCTGCAAAAAAGTATTCATTATCTAGTATGAAAGGTTGGTAAAGTTCAATCACTTTGTGAACTCTTTCAAGGGCCCGTTGCTTTCTAGTCAAACTTTCGTTGCTAAGAAGAAGAAGTCCGGACAATCTCTGTAGAGCCTGTAGAACTGTTCTCCATCGGGGTAGGGAAACATGGCGATACCTTCTTTTTGACACGGAAATGGTATCACAGCGGGCCCTTAGCCAGTGTTCTAATCCTTCTAGAGATCGATAGTATTTACGGTGAGCCAGACATGTTAATTCAATGGTTCGTCTCATATCAGCTGGGTTAGTAGCTGAGGTGGCAAGCTGATAAACTTTTTCATGACGGCGCTGAATAATCGCAGCCGAGACTAAAGTGAGTCCTCTACAAACTAAATCAACAGGAATCACATCCAAACGTTTACGTTTATTGGATGGTAGTTGGCGAAAATAAGTGCTGAGTATGTATGATAAAGGGGCAGTAGTATTAACCCCTTCATTCCAACCGCGGAAAGGTTGATGAATGGAGGACTCCACAATAGAAGGCCGGACAACTGCTATAGGCATATCTTCTGTAGCTAGAACTGATTCTCCAAGACTTTTAGTGAAGGTGTAGATGTTCGGCCAACCCCAGTGATTTGCCCTTTCGATCCCAAATTCAATTCCACGATCACGAATCCATCGTTTACGTTCCTTTTCAATGAGACGTGAAGGATCAGTTAAGTTTGGTTGACGCGACAATATTCTGGCGGAAACTTTTTCTGAAATTTTCTTACTATGAGCTTCTTGATGAAAACGTTTTATAGCCTCATAAATAATTTGTCGTTCTTGATTGACATCAAAGTTATTGTGGCCAATTGGAGTATAATTAGGTAGAAGCTCTTCACTGACTCGACCGTCAATGCGACCGTTCACAAAAGAGGTTGAAACATGCAGAAGACCAGCATGGTCACAATTCCGAAGAAAAGCCAAAACCTGAAGTGGCCCTTCAACATTTGTATACATAGCAAGACGTAGATCTGGGTTAAAGTCTGTCAATCCTGCTGAATTAACTACGAGGTCTAATTTATCCCATAAGCGTTTAGCAGTTTCTGCTTCTAGTCCAAAGTTAGGTTCTCCAATGTCGCCTTCTAGAACTTCTATGCGTTCTATCAATAAACTAGAAAGTTGATCACCAAAACGATTATAAAGAACAGTAAAGACAGGCGATTCTGAAACGATTTTTTCAAAACGTTGAAGTGCGCTACGAGAACCTTGTCTACGGATTAGCAGGTAAATCCGGCCAATATTAGGAAGATCTTCGAGAAGCATGGACAACCACACTTTTCCAATAAATCCAGTAACACCAACAAGCAAGATGTGTTTCCCAGATAGGATTTTTTTCACTGAGAAGTTCTGCAAAGCAAGGTTCCGATTATTAAAATCAACTACTGGAGGAGAGGGGTTATTATATTTACGAGTGGGGAACTGGATTTGTTGATTAAATCTTGGAATATGCAATTCAGAATATTTTTTTAATAAGAAGTCCAGATGTTCTATTCCTGCTCTCCCTTCAATTAATCCTTCTAATGGAGGAATGACTGGCCAGAGAAGTTTACCTGTGGCTCTTCCATCACGAAATTCGAAGCGATTCGATAGAAGATTAGTGACTTGGAGGTGCTGGGCTAGAGGGCGAAGTAAGTGGTCTAATTCCCCACTAACTAGGACCACTCGATAGTTTGTCGCTATTAAATGATCTATTTCCTTTATGCGTTCAGGATTGAGATTAGCTTTAAGTTTATATTCAAAATACTCTTCTCCCAAAAGGTTTAAACGATCCCGACTCATACCTCGTAAAGGTAAGTGTAACAGTCGAGTTGCTAGGGATAGGTTCCATAAACCCACAACTGGGCAGATGATTCTCATTACGCTAATCAGGATGAGCCTATTGAAGCGCTCTAAAAAAGTTTGAGCATTTCGGGCATAATGAGCAGCTAGCCGCGCAGGAGTAGCATTAATTAGGATCTCATCTACTTTCACAAGAGCAATTCTGTTCTTGCGATCAATAGTACAATTCAACGACTTAAAGTTCTCCTTGAAAAAAATATTCTAATGGGGGTGTACTTTGTAGTTTTTGGGAAGCAGTCAGGGCACATTCAATAATCCAGTGGATAATTAGTTTAATTAGAAGTTAATAGCAAGCCAAAGAATACGAAAGGAATCATGGTTTTTCAAGCCAAAAAGGCTTGGAAGTATTTAGTTAAGCCTTTAAATCCTTGTATTAATTACAGTTTATGATCCTACACTCTAATTGTTATATACTTCTCAGCCAGACTAACTTTCAATTAATCCTTGAACCTGCTAACATATATGTGAATAAACTTGTGAGAAAATAAATTAGTGACAATGACTTTGAAACAGGTTATTTTTTTTGTGAATCATGCCTTTGATGCTTTATTCCAATGACTTTAGAAGGTTCAAAAGCAAAATAAACAATATTCAATGAAATAAAAGGGGGAGGAGTATGTTAACTACCCATCAGTCAGCTACTAGATATTTTGCCTTGGGAATAGTATTAATTTGGGTTTTTAGTGTGACAGCATGCTTGCCTAGTAAAGAATCAGTCACTGAGGTTCAAGAGTATCAGCCAGAGATTCTACCCCTTTCAAAAGAGCTTTCTACATATGAAGCAATGGTAATTCCCGAGGATAACCCACAAACTCCTGAAAAAGTTGCCTTGGGCCGCCAATTATTTTTTGATAAACGTTTAAGTGCCGATGGAACACGATCCTGTTATTCTTGTCATCTTTGTGAAAATGGTCTAACTGATGGATTGGCAACGGCAATTGGAGCTCTGAACAAAAAGCTTTCTCGAAGTAGCCCAACCCTGTGGAACATCGGTTATCATAAAGAATTTTATTGGGATGGACGCAGCGGCTCACTTGAAAAGCAAGCTATGGCAGCTTGGAAGGGTGGGAATATGGGTGCTAATCCTCAGGAAGTGACTGCAAAAATTAATGCTATTGCAGGTTACCGTTCTCAGTTTGAAGAAGTATTTGGTGGTGAAGCAACTCCAGATCGAATTGTAATGGCTATTTCTTCATATGAACGGACTATTATTAGTGGCACCACCTCTTTTGATCGATGGCAAGCTGGCGATGATGCAGCAGTTTCTGAGGCAGTAAAAAGAGGTCACCAGGTTTTTAAGGATTTGGAGTGTGATAATTGTCATGATGGGGTTCTTTTAACTGATATGCAATACCATAATGTTGGTATTGGAATGGATGCTGAGAAACCAGATGTTGGACGTTTTAAGGTTACTAAAAAATCAAACGATACAGGAGCTTTTAAAACACCTACTTTGAGAGACATTTCCAAATCTGCACCTTATTTCCACAATGGTAGTGTAGCTACCCTTGAGGAAGCAGTTGACTTAATGATTGGTGGAGGTAAGCCCAACAAGTATTTAGATCGTAAAAACCTTAAGAAGAAGAAAGTAACAATTGCTCAGAAAAAAGATTTGCTTGCATTTTTAAACTCATTAGAAAATGAGTGTAAGATTATAGCCCCGAAGTTGCCCGAATAAAAAGAATCAGAACCGCTTCATCAACTATCAAGTCTGGGTTATTTTTTTACTCCCCCTAAGGGAATCTCCCAAGTAACAGGGTTCCAAATCAAGATACTGGCGTTTTTGAATTAGCATAGAGGAATTGTTTGTCCCAGCCCAGTTATTGTGTATTTTGGTGTTTAATTGCCAATTCTTAAAAACTAGGGAATCACTTTTGGACTAGTTTTACCTTTAGTTAGCTGAATTAGCGTGTGACAAATCTTTTCTGAAGAGGCTGTATGGATTTTTATCTGATTAATTTGAATAAGCGCTACCTTTTGTACACGGAGCAAAACTATTCTCAGGAAAAACTAAAAGAAAATAGGCGGGACAAGGTTGAAGTTTTTATTAAAAAATTAGCTCAAGGAAATTCTTGGTGGAAGAAGTTTTTTAGTGGTCTAATTAGAACTGTTCGGGACACCTATGTTCGACTAGAAGATAAAATTGACCCAATGGAACGTATTTTCAAGCGGATGGGTAAGAGTAAATCAATTAAATTATTCTGTAGTGCTAAATTAAAAGATTCAGAAACTATTAGAAGACTTAATTCATTGTTACTGTACCAAAGAAGACGACATGCTATTTGGTTATTGATTGATACTGGATTGGCCATAGGTGCCTTAGGTTTAACGCCTTTTTTAGTTCCTATTCCTGGTCCTAATGTTTTCCTTTATTTTCCTGCTTTAAGAGCTTTTAGTCATTATTTAGCTTGTCAAGGTATAACAAAGGGTCTTAGATTGGGAAAGCCAATTATCGTCAATTCGGACAAAATAACTAATATAGAGTCATTAATTGTAGCGCAAGCTCCTGTTTCCTCTGACAGCAGGATTTCTCAGTTATCCAGAGAATTAGGTTTAGAAAAATTCGATGAATTTATTGGAAAATATTCTTCTTGAGAAGAAAAAGATGATTTCAAACTGGTTAACACGAGTTCAATCAAATCTATCAGAACTCTCTAAAGCTAGAATTATGTTTGGGCAATGAAGTAAATGGGGATCAATTATACTTCACCACTAGTTGTAGCAGATGTCTTTAGGAGAGTAAGTTCAATCATAACTGTTAGTTAAAGATCCTCATGAATTTATAATTTGAACAGATGGCTGTTGAAGGTCAATTTCTTCCCAGATCTCTGGATTGGTATAGACTTTATCTAGAACCTCCAAAGCTCTCTGATTGACACTGGGAGCAAGATTCATATACCTCATTGTTGTTTCTATTGAAGAGTGCATAGGAACTATTCTGCTAAATGTGAAAAGGGATATCTGGGATGTGGAACAGATTTTTTCTGATAGGATTTCCAAATGTTATTAATGTAAATTCTGGGTCTGCCAGCTGTCTTGAAAATAATAGAGACAACCTTAAACAGGTCACTCTGGAATTCCTCTGCCCTCACTCCTGCTCTGTTCCATCTGGCATCCTCAGTTAATTCCCATGCAGACCTGTCCATTTTGAAATCATTAAACAGCTCTATAACACCAGCCATTGTGCTGACTGCATATGGATCTGAAGGTCTGCCCTTGTTAAGACCTGCCCTGTCAATCTCTTCTTTTTGAATTTTTAAATATTTCTGGAATGATTTCAGGTCTTCCAGCAATCTAGGAACTAATTGCTTATTTTCTCCTGATACTCCTTGACTCCAGTGATATCCTCCCAAGCCTTTTTCTTTGAGAAGAAAGTTTTCAAGGAGTTTTTCTTTCCTGCTTTCCCTGATGTATTTCCTGTTCTCAAGCTTTACAGGTTTACCTGATTTTAACTCTTCTTCAGTGATGTTTAGATCTCCATCCTCAATGTGATAAACCATCTCTTTTTCTACTTCTAGCTCTTTCAAAAGGGCATGGATGTGTCTGTCTAAATAGTTCAGATATCCATAGACCTTTGTCTTAGAAGGCTCATCAAGTTCTTTGTCCATCAAAGGAAGATGCCACTGATAATAAGCAGTCAAGTACCTGCAACCTTCAATGAAGGAAAAATCAATAGGAATGGAAATATCAAAACCTATCTTGACTGGGTTCTTTGTCCATCCAGAGGCATAGAGGGCTGCAAACAGATTCCTTGCATGAGCTGTTCTTGGAGTCCTTAGTACTTTTCCTTTGGAAACCTCTTTCAGATAAATGAGATCCTCACCATCAAACTCAATATCTTCTGTAGAAGGGAAGTTGTCCTGACCATTCTCTGGTCTTTCTTCTGGTGCTATTGGCAGATCATCAAAGACTCCCTGATAATGATGTTCAGGTCTTCTTGAGAAAGGATACTTTGCAGGTTTTTGTTCTGTCTCTTTCTTGGGAACCATGCCTTATAATACTGCTCCCTGCCTACCCATGCAATTGAAAGAGAGTTCAGAAAAAAATAAAAATATATTTTGATTGTTGTAAAATTGTAGAAACTTCCTTAACAAATAAAAAGGCTAAGACCATGAGAATTTTGAACTACCTCCTAATAGCAGTTCTCCTGACTGGAGGCTCCAGTGTGTTTGGGCAGGATGAAACACCAAACCCAACTCAAGAGCAAGTTAGGGAAAATATTAGGAAGGCTGAGCAGGGATTTGCTGAGGCTCAAAGTGTTTTAGGATTGATGTATTCCTTAGGTCTGGGTGTTCCTCAAGATAGCAAAGAGGCTGCGAAGTGGTATAAAAGATCTGCTGAGCAGGGATTTGCTCATGGTCAATTCAGTTTGGGAGTGATGTATTACTTTGCTGAAGGAGTTCCAAAGGACGATGTCCTATCCTACAAGTGGTTCAACTTATCTGCTGCTCAAGGAAATAAAAATTCTGCTGAATTAAGAAATGTCCTAGCCACTAAAATGACACCTTCCCAGATCAAAAAAGCCCAGAAACTAGCTAGAGAATTCAAACCTAAGAAGGAAAAACCCAAGAAGTAATTAAAAAAATAAAAAATATATATGTTGATTGCTGACATCGTTTTAGTAATTCATTTTTGCGTTGTGATTTTTATGATTTCTGGGTTTGTTCTTATACCAATTGGTTACAAGTTCGATTGGGGTTGGATTGCAAATACAAGGTTAAGAATATTTCATACTGGAATGATGGTGTTCATCACACTGGAAACATTATTGGGAATAACCTGCCCACTCACTTCCATTGAAAATAGTTTACGTGGAATTTATCAGTCTGAATCATTTATTGAATATTGGATTACACAAATCATTTATTGGGACGTTCCAGCCCA
>JAKUNG010000022.1 GCA_022452285.1 Terriglobia bacterium
AGATGAACAACACTATCTTAAGTTTGGTCGGTGGATATCGCTGGTTTTTGGCTTAATAATGATTTTTGTGGCTCTTTTTATTAATTTTACTCGAACTCAAACTCTTATGGATCTTCAAACTTTAGTAGTTTCAATTCTAGGGGCTGGACTACTAAGTATTTTTCTTCTAGGTTTTCTAACAGTCAGAGTTAATAGTCGAGCTACCTTAGTTGCTACAGGGTGTACGATATTTGGCGTGGCGTTTTGGTTATTTGCTGATTCAAGTTTGGGAAATAGTTTTCTACCTGAAATTAGAACCTACCTTCCCAATAAATTTTGGATCATCGTTTTGTCAAATGTTTTTCTTTTTCTTTTGGCCTACTTCCTGAGCTTTTTCATTAAGAATACTCAAAATAATAATTTGAAAAATCTTACTGTATGGACGTCTTCTGATTCCTGAAATTCAAGATGTTCTCCTCAAAAAATTATTTTTAGACCTCGACCACCTTTCAAAAATGAATCAATTTATGCGCAGGGGGTTATATATTAATCGAGAGAAGCGGAAAAGGGGGGTGCCCCCCCAAAGCGATGGAGCCAGATGGCTGTAGAAAGAGTAGAAACACACCTCTCCCTGCTTCTTCTTGCAGATAACCAGGGAAGGGAAGTTTTTTTAAAGACTTTAATTCTAAGGGTTTATGTAAGAGGGGATTCTCCAGACACCTTCCTGCTACAACACATGATTTAGTCTTCACCACTAATTCATTCCGTCTAAATTAGTCATAATATTCTAAACCCAAATGTGTTATCAATTTTTCTCCCTTTAGGTGTCTCAGCGTGTTCTTTAGCTTCATTAGTTGTATGAAAATGTCATGTTCTGGGTAAACTGACGGAGAACATTGAGGACTTTTAAAATAGAATGACAACCATTCTTGTATTCCGTGCATTCCTGCTCGTTTGGCTAAATCAAGGAACAGTACAAGATCAAGACAAAGTGGAGCAGCCAAGATGCTGTCACGGCACAAGAAGTCAATCTTGATTTGCATAGGGTATCCAAGCCACCCTACGATATCAATATTATCCCATCCTTCTTTCTTGTCTCCTGCAGGGGGATAGTAGTTAATGGTTACTTTATGATGGTAATTTCGATAAAGGTCTGGATAAAGGTTGGGTTGCAAAATCCCATCTAGCACTGACAGTTTTGATTCTTCTTTAGTTTTTAATGACGAAGGTTCATCCAGAACCTCACCATCTCGGTTTCCCAAAAGATTAGTTGAGAACCATCCTTTGAGTCCAATAAGTCTTGATTTTAGTCCCGGAGCAATAATAGTTTTCATCAAGGTTTGTCCAGTTTTAAAATCCTTGCCACATATTGGGACTTTATTTTTTTTTGCTAATTCAAGCATAGCTGGAATATCTACCGAAAGATTTGGGGCACCATTGGCAAAGGGAATCCCCATTGAAAGAGCAGCATAGGCATAGATCATACTAGAGGAAATATTTGGATCATTTTTTTCGAGTCCCTTTTCAAAATTAGTCAATGTTGAATGAACTTCGCTAGGTTTTAGGAATACTTCAGTACTACCACACCAAATCATTACCAGACGATTCAATTTATTTTTTTTCTTGAACTCTTTAATATCTTTAATTAATTCAAGGGCAAGTTGACGCTTAGTTTTTGCTTTTTTAACATGGTTTCCTTTTAAACGCTTAACATACTCTTCACTAAAAACTGCTTTCCAAGGATAAATTTTTTCCAAACGCGGTCGTAGTCGTTTTAAATCTTCAGGTTCAAGAACCCCAGACTTTCTTGCTGTCTCATAGCATGATTCGTTTTGAATATCCCATCCTCCAAAAACAAGGTCATCGAGTGATGCTAACGGAACAAAATCCTTTATTAAGGGCATTCTTTTTTCAGTACGCTTCCCTAGTCTAATAGTCCCCATTTGGGTAAGAGAACCAATAGGAAGGGCTTTCTTTTGAGTTCGGATAGCTTCAATTCCAGCAATAAAGGTTGTAGCAACTGCACCTAACCCTGGAATGAGAATGCCTAATTTTCCCTTCGGACGGGTTATACGAGTCTTTCTTTTGACCACAGAATACGCTCCATTTAAAAGATTTAGATAAAATAACGGACCATGATGCTACGAATCCTCTATGTTTTGCAACTTGAAATTTATAATAGTATGTAAATTCAGTCTAACTAGATTGAAACCCGATCTGGATGAAAAACTAAAAAAGTTCTGATGCTTGGATACATAGGTATTATTGTCTGCTAACCAGCAGCCTTACCATACACAATAATACTAACGGGTATATTTTTCTTAGTTGTTAGACGAATTGGTAGCGACAAAATCCAGTGATTAAGATCATCTTTTTCTAGTAATGGTTTATCTATTGAATCAAGAGGGTATGCCAAATTAATGACTGTTGGATGGTTAGTTCCAGAAGCCTTACGGCTAAGGGCTACTAATTCATTAGACGTAAGCTTTGCATCCAGATCATGTACATCTTCAACTACAGGAATCAGTAAAACGAAATCTACGATAGGTGCAGCACCTACATGATTCCCATCTTGAGGAATGATTCCATAACGCATCGTGTAGATGCCTGGTTTTATTGGAAGACCCCTGTAGTCAGAAGCGTCACTAGGAAATCTAATCAAACCTAATAAAACTCCAGAATGAAATGAAGGATATTGGGCATCAGGTGAGGCAGCATACTCGCTAACTGCAATTTCTTGACGAATCCAAATTTCACACCAGAGATTTTTTTGATCATCTATAATTTGAAATCCTTTTGACCCTAGTGAATTTTTCAAGGATTCTTCTAATTTATTAGGGTGTGAATTAACAGTATGTAAAGTAAAATCCTGCCCTAGTACTACTTGAATACTAGACAGAATCAATAGGGTAAAAATGTAAGTTATTAAGCGAAGGAACATGGAATTATTTCCTATTTAGTCTGAAAAATTTTGAGAAAAAGTTCCAACGAAAGCATTAGTTTTGTTGTTGATTTTCCATGTAACCCCTAGTCCAATTCCATTAAACTCATCATTTATTGTGTAAGCAGCCATGGCATGGGAAAGTGGTGTTAGAGGTTGATAATATACGAACTCATTACCACAAAGATGATCTTTGGATCCAATCTTACGAGTTTGGACATTAGCAAGATTCCCTGCTTTTAACTTAACATTACCGTGGGCTTTACCCTCTCCTACGATTAATTGAATGGGGGTTTTTTCAATCTTAACGACGTTTTTTAAAAGTTGGGGCGCCATAGTCTGTGCAAACTCTATTAGTGCAGACTGTTGTTTAAAGGTAGCTCGGGAATCAATTATTAGAATCGATTTTGCTGGATAAGGGTTCAAGTAAGGATCGCCAAGAGTTGCCTTAGCTTTAGCCACACCAACTATACCAAGTCCATCCAACTTTACACCTTTCCACTTTCCTTTACGGATTTGCCAAGCCACAATTGCCTGATCACCAGTCAAACCAGACTCTGCATTGGCTACACACGGCCCCGTATATACATTAGCACTCCGTGTTTCTACATAATCTCCAATAATTTTCGTAGCCCAACTTTGTTGGGTAAGTCCAAGGCATAAAACTAACATAATTGTTACTTTCATTAGCATTCTTCCCCACTTGGTATAGGTTGTTTGGATGAATTACTACTAGTCACTTAATCAAAATTTCAATGTTAATGACAATACTAGGTTTAACAATATGATCGTTTAGCTAGTAATTTGTCGAAAACAAGTTCGACCTGGTTTACAGGTAGTAGTATCTACAATCTGATCATCAGGCCCAAGAATTCTTTGGGTTAGGGCACACCAATAGTCATCATCTAAAGGAAGAGTAGGGTTAACCTGATAAAATAGGCTTTTCCAACGAAGACAGTTGCAAATCTGATGATCGTGATTTTTACCTTCTATTCTCATTTTAAAGTCCTCCTAGACTAGCATCGAGGATCGCCCGTTTGATGGCTACTTGGGCTAAATTAACCTTATAACTATTTTTACTCAATGGCGTAGCGTCATTCAGAGCAATTTTTCCTGCTTCTTTTGCTGAATCCTCATCAATAACTTTACCTACAAGATTTGTTTCGGCTTGAATACAACGCCAAGGAGTAGGGGCAACATGACCTAAAACCAATCTAACATGTTCAATCTTACCTTCTTTTATCTTTAAAGCTACAGAGGCTGTTACTAAAGGCCAATCTAAAGCCTCTTTTTCTCGCACTTCATAAGTTGCATTTAGAGTATTCGTAGCATAAGGCAAGAGAATTTCACCTAAAATATCATTGGGTTCCAGGATTGTCTCACGTTGGGTTGTTTGAGTCGGGGTCGTAAAAAATTGTTCTGCTGGAATCTCTCGCCATCCTTGGTTCCCAAAGATTCGAAAATTGGCCTCTAGAGCAATCAGGGCAGGGGCAAGGCTAGATGCGCTAACAAAACAAGCAGTTCCAGAGTTTCCTAAAATAGCATGATACTGGTTTTCGCCATCACGAATAAGGTCGTGTCCTTCATCATCTTTTGGAAAATAGCCTAATCCATTGCGAAAATACCAACATCGAGGTCTCTGGCATAGGTCACCTCCGACTGTACCAAAACTTTGAATCTGTGAACTTCTGACTCCCTCTGCAGCTTGAACGAGGGATCGATAGTTTTTTTGGACAATGGGGTGTTCAATCAATTTAGCAAGGACCGACGTTGATCCTAGGCGAAGTCCAGAATTAGAAATGTAGTCTATTCCCTGAAATTCTTCGATGTCTTTAATGTTAACTAATCTCTTAGGAGTCGTACCAAAAACTTTCATTAAACTTAAGAGGTCGGTCCCTCCTGCTAATACTTCAGTTTCTCCCCATTCAGATCCCAGAAGTTGGACTGCTTGTTCTTTTGTACTAGGATTTGCATATTCAAAAGCATTCATGTGTACAGTCCTCCTTTTTTTTCGAGTGCAGCAAGCACACGTCTAGGAATAAACGGGGCGCGAGGAACCCTAATACCTATAGCATTTGCAACGGCATTACCAATGGCAGCAACTGGTGCAATCACGGGAGGTTCTCCCAAACCAATTACCCCACGGGAATCCTGTTCCTTGTCTTTCCACATATGAACAACTAGTTCTCCAATGTCTCCTATACCAGGTAATTTATAGAATTCCATGTCACCATTAAGGGGTGTCCCAGTTGTTTCGTCCATGATCCGTTCTTCAGTCAAAGCAGAACTAATTCCCATAATCATTGCCCCATAGACCTGACTTTCAGCCAATTTTTCATTAATAATCAAACCGCAGTCTTGGATAGCAACAAATTTTTTCATTCGTACAACGCCTGTTTCTGTGTCAACTGTGACTTCTGCCATCTGTACCCCGCCAACTCCTGAATCAATAAGCTTGCCTTCAGAAGCCCTTCGACTAGCACTAATATTTTTTCCAGTTACCTCTAAAGGGGTTACTCCAAGTTGTCTTGTAGCGCGATTCCAGGAAATGTTTTTAAATGGATTACCCTTGACTTGAATTTTACCTGCACGGGCTTCTAACATTGTAGGTTTCACACCAAGAATAGGTGCAACTGTAGGGAAAAATTCCTCTAATGCAAGCTGGCTGGCCCGACGGGTAGCTGCACAAACACCTCCAACTGTTGTACTACCTCCAGAGGGACCTGACCGGGGAAATTCTGGAGAACGTCCTGTGTTAACTTTAATAGCACTCACTGGCAATCCAAATGTTTCAGCAACAACCATTGCAATTACTGTTAAAGTTCCGGTTCCTATGTCTTGAGTAGCTAGGCTGACCGAGACTGAACCATCGGGATCAATTAAAAGCTTAACTGTGCTGTCGTGGCCCCTACCTCCCCAAGTGTGAAAGGCAAGTCCTAGTCCTTGTTTTATAGGTCCAGTCTGGGACCCTCGAGGATGCCATTTTTTCTGCCATCCCATTAGCTCAGCTGCTTTTTCTAACTGTTTCTCATAGAGATCAGGACGTTCAGTAAGGTTAAGATTTTTCCGATAGAAATCTAAGGGATCGATGTTTAACTTGGCGGCTAAATCATCTAAAGCAGCAAAAGTTAACCAACAGGTTTGAGGATGATTAGGAGCTCTCCAAGCGCGGGCTGCCCCAGTATTCGTTCCAATACCAGTGTGTTTCTTTCTTACATTTGGAGGATTGATTACGTATGGCAAGACTTGCATTGAAACCCCTCCGCCCTGTAAACCACTAGTTCCCCAGGAGTCTGCTTGCCAAGCAGTTAAGGTTCCATCCTTCCTAGCCCCTACCTTAATTTTTGCAAATCCAGAGGGTCTTGTTCCAGCGACAAATAACTCTGCGTCACGTTCAAGAAAATTTCTTACGGGTCGTCCAGTTTTCTTAGCAAGTTGTGCGGTTTCTAATCCCCAACTGTCGGCACTAAATTTGCTTCCAAAACCTCCACCAATATAATCTTGGATGACCCGAATATTAGAAGCTGGAGTTTCGAGCGGTTGAGAATATTGGTTAGCAGTTCCGGACACATTTTGAGTAGATTGATAAACTGTCATCGAATTTTCTTTCCAGTCAATGACTTGTCCATGAGGTTCCAAACAACAATGAGTAATGACTGGAATTCCATATTCTCCTTCGATAACTACATCTGCTTCTAAAAAAGCTTGATCTGGATTACCTTTAGTTTGTTGTGATGGTTCTTTTAAACGATTGCCAGCCTTCTGAGGATCATCCTCGTTTACCAAATGTGGTAATTTTTCATATTGCACTTTGATTTGACGAATTGCGTCTTCAGCTGTTGCTTCGTCCACAGCTGCAACTACTGCTATATCATCTAAAGCCCAATGAATTTCCTTTCCAGGACCTTGAATCACTTTGACGGCTTTAACGCCAGGTATTTGTTCCGCTTCAGAAATATCTATACTTGTAACTCGAGCATGGGGAAAAGGGCACCGGAGAAATTTGGCATACAGCATTCCAGGGAGATTGACATCGGAGTTATATTTAGCTTTGCCGGTTACCTTATCATTTCCGTCAACTCTACTGATTCGTTTTCCTATAACTTGGCGATCAGTCATTTTTGGCCAGTCATACTTAGGCATGCGGTCCTCCTTCTTTTAGAACTCTACTAGTTTGATTTCTCGATGATTCCAATACCGCCTCTGTAATTCCTGCATAGGTGCCACATCGACAAAGATTACCTCCCAATCCTAGTTTGATTTGTTCTAAAGTTGGATTGGGATGTTTATCAAGCAAAGCTTTACAGGCCATGACCATTCCGGGAGTGCAATAGCCACACTGTTGTGCATCGTTCTCCACAAAAGCCTGTTGAACTGGATGCAGATTATTTCCTTGGGCGAGTCCTTCAATTGTCCTGACATCTTTATTTTGTGCTTCAATTGCCAATATAGAACAGGCATAAGCGGGTTTGTCATCTATCATTACAGTACAGGAACCACAAGTTCCTCTGTCGCATACCTTCTTCGCACCAGTCAGATCCAAATCAGAACGAAGAGCGTCTAACAAGGTAATACGAGGTTCCAGTTCCACTGTTCGCTGAATGCCATTAATCTTAATTGTCATAGAAACCTTGGCAGGTCCAAAAACGTTAACTCCTGAAGGATGACGAGCACCCTGTAACGATTCGGTTCCTGCTACAATACTGGAAGAGATGACAGCGCCAGCTCCAGTCAGAAAGCCCCTTCTTGATACCTCTAGGGAATGTTTTGTTTCAGGTTTCTGATCTTTCCCCATGTGTTACCTCCTGTAGTGAAAATAAACTTTTTCTGTGGCCGTATAATTAATCGTTTTCATGCTACCTGTTTATGTCAGTTGTTTGACTGCACGGGTAGACATCATTAAGTTAGAAAATTTTCTAGCTTCCATTATTGTCTTAGTCAAACATTATATTATCAGTATAGAGGGGAATAATTTTTGAAAAGATGAAGTCTAATTCTACTACCCTCATTGGTATTGTATCAAGTTTTTGGTTGTTAGCCTTTTTTTGTAAATTAACTTATCTCCATTTTTAGATGTTTTTTGGAAAAGAATTTCCGAGCTTAATAGAGTACTAGTAAAAGACTAAAAGAATGTTTGTTCTTAGGGAAAAATTTTTGGAGATGTTACAGAAAGTAGGGATTCTGATTTTTAGAATCCCCTTCACTTTGTTGACCCTTCAGTTAGAATATTAATCAAGGATTTGAGTCAGTTGTGGCTGCTCATGTTCTACGCTTTTATATTGAACCATAGCTTATAAGGCAGAAGCCATACAGTTTGGGGGAAAGTATTTATTCATGACAATACAAGAAACCATTAACAAGGATCTAGTTGAAGCAATGAAGAACAGAGATTCTGTCAGAATATTAGTTCTCAGAGGAATTAAATCTAATTTTAAAAATAAGGAGATTGAGCTAGGGCGTAGTCTGTTAACAGAGGAGTCGTTCAGTGTTCTATTAACATTAATAAAACAAAGAAGGGATTCTATCGAACAGTTCCTTAAGGGAGGTAGAAAAGATTTAGTAGCCCAAGAAGAGGCTGAGCTTGAAATATTAAATAATTATGTTCCTAAACCTGTTAAACCTCAAGAAATTGAAGATGTTGTTTCTAGTGTAATTAATGAACTTAATGCTAATAGTCTAAAGGACTTTGGAAAAATCATGAAAGCAGTAATGTTGGAATTTTCTGGAAAAAATGTAGATGGGAAAATAGTTAGTTTAACTGTTAAGAAGCGTTTAACGGATTCAACTATATAAAAAAAGAAGAAGTAGTGAATTAGTGTGCACAACAAAAGCCTAAACAGTCATTTGATCTTAATTAATCTTGGCGAAAAATAACCGTTCCCCTACCTTTAAGGGCTTGATAAATTGGTTTAGGGATTCTAGCATCGCCGAAAATAACTTCCTTGACCCCGCCGTTAAGAGCCTCGATAGCAGCCATAACCTTTTTTTTCATTCGTCCTTGTGCATATTTCATGAACGTATCTATGTTTTCAAATGGGATTTTTTCAATGAGGCTTCCTTCGTCAGAAAGATTTTTTAATAATCCTGGTGTGTTGGACAGGATAACTAGTTTCTCTATGTTGATTGCAGCACCTAAGGCAGCAATAGCTCTATCACCGTCTACGTTAATTGCTTCACCCTCGTGACTTATACCAGGTGGAGTTAGTATTGGTGTGTAACCATTTTTGAAAAGAATCTGCAGTAGATTGACATTAATCTTTTCAACCTTACCAGTATAATCATCCCTAAGTACTCGCTTTTTCCCATTTTCAATAACCCTAATGGTTGATTTTCGTTTCCCCTCCCACAATCTGCCATCAAGTCCGGAAAGACCAACTGCATTTACATTGAGTTTCTGAAGACGTTCAACAATTCCTTTATTCATTTTTCCACAGTAGACCATTTTAAAAATCTCTAGTGTTTCTTGGTCTGTATAACGAGATTCATATCCAGATACTGAAGTTACCATTCTTGGGGGCTTTCCAAGCTGTTCAGACAGAAGATTTGTCTCAGCAGATCCACCATGGACTAAAATAACTTGTTGACCCGAATGAACAATGGAAGCTAGGTCTTCACATACCGAATCGTAGTCGATCCCTAAGCTACCTCCAACCTTGACTAGGAGCATACACATTCTCCTTCTCTAATTAGGGTTTTTCTAACTCATTGTTGGTGTGAACTTTTTTGAAGAGACCATTACCAAATCAATTACTCCAAAGTTTTTTGAAGCCATTCTACTACCAACCTAGATGCTTCAGGAATTTCTATAAGGACTTGGGAACCCCGAGATTTCGACCCTGGAAAAATTTGAGTTTGTCTGGGAAAACCAGTTTTCCTTTCAAAATAGGCAACTGAAGAAACAGAAGATTTGTCACCTTGGGTAGCAATATAAAGAATAGAGTGGGGTTGAAAATTTGGTATATCTTTAACCATTTGGTGAGTTTCATTCAAGTTACCTGAAATCATCACTGCCGATCGGACATTTTCATATTTTCCAGACGCTGCAAAAGCTAGATTTGCCCCAAAATCAACACCTACAATAGCTATGCGAAAGGGATCAATCAATTTCTGGGATTTTAGCCATTTTATAACAGCTTCTATATCTATTAGAGATAGTTCTAACCTAGCGAGGTCCCCCCGGTCAACCAGAGAGGAATTTACCTCTTCCAGATCAATACTGAGTACTCCCAACTCGTTATTTAGTAATTTTTCGTTGATGAACGTATGCCAAACCTTTCGTCTTTCTCCTGATCCAGCTAGCAACAGAACAGCTGGTGTAGGATTATTGTATTTTCCAGATGGAGGGTACCAATCCCCTTGAAGTTTAGTCCCTTCTTCGGTAGAAATCTCAACGTTTTTCTTGATGAAATCCTTCTTAAGTTCTTCAGGTTTTTCACCTAAAGAACTTAGTTTTAAATTGACAAGATTGTTGGAGCGATTAAGGAAGGAACTAACTGTAGTACTCTTTGAGGACAATTTTCCTTTTTCAGCAAAAACTTGAAAATCATGTTTCGGATCCAGACCAAAGATTGAATAAAGGCCTTCTTGATCTGTAATTAACACAGTAATTGTTTTGTTTTGGATACTTTGTATAAAGACCTTCGCATTTGGAACTATATTCCCACTAGAATCAGTTACTTGACCAACAATTGATTTGGTGAAATCCTTTTTATCTTTTTTCCCAAGTTTTCTTAATAACTCTTCTTGGCCTGGTGTCATTCCTCGAGGATTAGCTTTTCTAGCTTTACTAGCTTCGTCTAATAAGCTACTTCCATATATGGTTAGGTTCAATGTTCCAATTATTAAAACAGTTACAGACCAGGTAGGGATTAAAATCAACTTTCTATAATAACTATTGATTACAAATCGAAACAATCTGTAGAGTGTAAAAAATCTGTGCATAAGCAAGTTTTTAAAAAGGTTCCTAGTATAACTATAGCTGCTAGAACAAACAGAAATTATCCTACACTTAATCTATTAAGAAGGTTTCATTCGAATAATAATGTGATGTTGCTCATCATATTCAAATGGAACAATTTTTTTTGATAGTCTAAATCCTTTTTTCTTCGCAAAAATTATGAATGTTTGTTTTCCAGCAGGAAGACGGGCTGCAAACTCACCACGCCGATCCGAAAAAGTTTGCCATTTTTTTTTGCTCTCTTTTTTATTCGAATCTGGTTGAACTTTAATTGTAATGGATACCCCAGGTAGACTCAGGTCTCTTTGGTCAAAACAACTACCTTTAAGGAGAGCATAAGGCTTAAACTGTTTTGATTTTTCAGAAAAATAGATATTATCTTCTAACTGTGTACATAGTAGAAAAGTCAACAAGCAACAAAATAAGAAACGTTTCTGATAGTTCTGGTTTTGGAATATCATTTCAGTACTTTACTTGCTTTAAACAATAGAAATCACTAAATAGGATGTAGGCCAGGGAAATCTAGTCCAGTAGTTTCATCCCATCCATGCATTACATTCATAGCCTGAACTGCATTACCTGCAGCTCCCTTCATCAAATTATCTAAAGCAGCTAGGATTACCAATCGTTTTTCAATGTGATCGAGCTCAAAACCTACGTCACAATAATTGGAGCCTGCTAAAATTTTGGGCTCAGGATATCGATAGATACCTGATCTTTCTTTTACAATTCGGATGAAAGGTTCTGTTTTATATGCTTGGCGGTATAGTTTCCAAATGGTTTTCTCATTAAGATCTTCATTGAGGATTAGATGGGCAGTAGAAAGAACACCTCTGACTGCATCTGTTGATGTTGCTGAGAAGTGAATAGTTGGATTAGCTCCATTAATTGAAAGCTCTTGTTGTACCTCTGCAGTGTGTCTATGACGGGTTGGTTGGAAAGAACGCAACGCCCCGCTTCTTTCTGGATGGTGGGAACCTAGATTGAATTTATTTCCGGCTGCTGAGGAACCAACTTTGGCTTCAACAAAAATGTGTTGTGTTTTCGCTAATCCACTTTTAAACAGTGGATAAAGTCCTAGAATTGTAGCTGTTGCAAGACATCCAGCACCTGTTACTAAAGTTGCCTTGCGTAACTCGTTTCTATGTAACTCAGGAACACCATAGACAGCTTTTTCTAAATAGTCTGGATTGGAGTGTTCATGTTGGTACCACACAGGGTAATCGCTTTTGGACCGTAAACGAAAATCGGAGGACAAATCAATTATTCGGGTTCCTATTGTTAGAAATTCCTCAATTCGATTCATTGATGTTCCATGTGGTAAACATAAAAAAAGTAGGTCTGCTTTTTCAAGGTGAGAACTACTAACAAATTTTTTAGGATTCATTCCCCGCAGGTTAGGATGGACTGCATGAACATATTTTCCTGAATAAGATTCAGAAGTCACTTGATTTAATTGAACCATAGGATGATTCAACAATAGACGGAGAGTTTCTCCACCTGTATATCCAGAACCTCCAATAATAGAAACAGTAATCATGCTTTCTCGATCAAGGGTAGTTCTAATAAATAATCTATAATTTTAGCTGGAATATTAACACCAGTAGTCTGAATAGAATTACGAAACTCCATTGTGTGATTTACTTCGTTAACCAACAAACCACGATCAGTTTCAAAAAGGTCAACTGCTAATACCCCTCCCCCTACAGCCTGTGCAGCTGCCTTAGAGATATTATCAATTTCTTTGGTAACTGGGCAATTTTCAGCCTTGCCCCCTCTGGCAGTATTCGTAATCCAGTGGGAAGAATAACGATAGATGGCACAGATAGTTTCGTTTCCAATGACAAAACTTCTAATATCCCGACCTAACTTAGGAACATATTCTTGGATATAAAAAATTGAGTGCTGATAAGAACCAAGAATTGCTTTGTGTTCTAATAGGGTTTCGGCAGATTCACGATCATTTACTTTTGACAACAAGCGTCCCCACGATCCAACTGCTGGTTTCAAGACTACGGGATAGCCAATTTCTTCAATTGCTTTTAAGGCCGAATTGGGGGTAAATGCCAACACTGTTTTTGGACTTGGTACCTTATGTTTTGTTAGAAAGCTCGTTGTTAGAATTTTGTTCCCGCAGATTTCTACTACGGGATAGCTATTAACTGTTCTTATTCCCCAATCATTTAATACCTTTAAGATGTAGAGAGCGCGGGAATGATTTAAGCTCCGCTCGAGTACTACGTCAAACTCTAGATTTTTGGAATTTAAGCTCAAAATTACATCGCGATCATCAAGGATTTCAAGATTAACTTTCCTTTCACGCAATTCCGCAATTAATAATTTTTCTTCTTTGCGGATAATCGAGCAAAGTAATCCTATTTTCATAGCAATCACAAAAAAAAACCATAGATGATGGAATTGGTTAAATAACCTTCCCACTAACTATGGTTAAGTCTGCCTTAGATATAAACCGAAGAAAAATAGTCGGTTTAATGGGAAATTATTCACCCCAGTCTTCTTCTTCTTCAGGAGCAAGTTCCAGCTTAATGGGATTATTTTCAACTACTTCTAGCTCCGCACCACAATCTGCACAGCTAACAATTTCACCCTTTTCTACATCCTTCAGAATAATATCTGCTTCGCATTCTGGGCAGTAACTCAATGCATTCCTCCTTCAAACTTGAATGATGTCATTAGCTTACTTGATGATTTCTCTATTTGTCAGACCTCAGGAAAAACTAAAATTATGTATAGCTCCTGGCCATGGAAGAGGATAAATAGAAGATGAATAGAACATACCACTTGTCCAGCGGTTATTTTCGGAGTATAGGTAAACGCTAAATGGGCTGTCAAGGGCATTTTCCTACTCCAATCTTGTTGTTGTTGTCTCTGTAGTCTCAAAAGATTTGATTACAGGTCTATTGTTTGTGGTTTTTAATTGGTTAATTAGTTATTTCAGAGGGGCCTTTGTTTAGAGTATTGAGTACGTAATGTTATTTTAGATTTACAAAGAAGATTGATTTTCTTAGTATGATTCAGTCTTTCTCCTATCAATATTTCCAATTAAATCCTTACATAATGCAAAATTCAGGGACAGGTCATATTAGAAAAAAGTTGCCCATCTATCTTGGTCTTCTTTTATTTCTTACCAGGGTACTTTGGCCAATCAGCGCAAATGAAAGCAGTGAACTTGGAGAAGATCTAGCCCAAATAGTTCGACCTCGTAGACAGCATATTGAAACTACTGCTTTGGGGAAGTGGGTCAAGCGTTTGGATAGGCGACATTATGAACTTAGCAAACAAGGTATTCTTGTAGAATCACTTGATGGTCAAAAAGTTTTAGCTGAACTCAATCCAGATCTTCCCTTGAATCCAGCCTCTGTGATGAAAGTAGCAACTTCTCTAGTTGCCCTTGAAAAATTAGGACCAAAACATCGTTTTGTGACACAGATTTATGGAGATGTGCCACTAGAAAGCAGTCAAAGAAGTTTGGCCAGTAATTTTTATTTACTAAGTGATGGGAATCCAGTTTTTACTCGATCTGATGTTAGACGTTGTGCTCGAGCACTAGTTCGCCAGGGTATACGTAGGTTTGAAGGAGACCTAATTGTAATTGGTCCTTTTTCATTGAAGGCTCGTTATAGTCCTAAGTACACTGCCAGAGTTTTTCGGCGCATCCTCAGAAGAGTGGGCATACGTATTAAAGGGAAAACGTATCTACGTTTGAAATCGGATTTTCAAGAACAATCCAAGGTAAAATTTCTAACCCACCATTCTGATCCTTTAGGTGAAATCCTGTGGCGGCTAAATGCTTTTAGTACCAATGATGTTGCAGACCGTTTGGGGCGTTCTTTAGGTGGTGCAGGAGAAATCCAAGAATTTCTTATTAGAGAATATGATTTGAACCGCGCTGATCTTTATGTTGAAAAACCCTCTGGTCTCGAGTACAACCGGATGACAGCTCGAGCCGTAATCCAAGTTTTACGTGCGCTTCATCACCAATTAAAAAATAACCAGATGAAAATGCGCGACATTTTACCTGTAGCTGGTATTGACCGTGGAACTTTGAGATTGCGATTCCGAAGTCCTAGTTATCGAGGTGGACTCGTTGGGAAAACTGGAACTAATTCATCAAAAGATGGAGGAGTTAGTTCTTTAGCTGGATTGGCCGTAACGCAACGATATGGTCCTGTTCTCTACGCCATTTTGAATTCACAGGGCGATGTTCAGACCTATCGCCGTTGGCAAGACCAGTTTCTTAAAAACCTTATTAAGGAGAGTGGAGGGGTAAATCAACCCTTGGATTTAAATCCTATTAGAATTAAAAAGGCTTATAGTTTGTCACCATGGATCTTAGTTTCTCGGCATTACCAAAGAAACAATCAAGATTTTAAAAGGTGGTCACTTGGAAGAAAAGCCAACCTAAATCAGATAGGTAGTTGAAAAAATTTTCTAAACCTAGTTAAATTTGATAGTTTAATACGAATGAAATTAATTTAAGAATTGAGGGAGATTTTTTTATGAAGAAAAACTTGGGACTAATTATTTTTATGTTGGTTTTGTTTTCCCTTGGTCTTTTTAACGGTGCTATTAGTCTCTGGATGGATTGGCTTTGGTTTGAAGAAACAGGCTATCCCATTTTGTTTACAAAGCAAATAATTACTCAATGGTCATTAACAGTGATTTTGGGGCTGTTGTTCTTTATAGGTGTTTATGTTAACTCCAGAATAGCAAGTAAATTAGCTAGTAATGAAACCCGTTTTGTTCCCGACAATCTCATTCAACTTCCTGAAGGTATAGATAAAGTATTTCGAAAGTTTT
The DNA here is from genome assembly GCA_022452285.1 of Terriglobia bacterium. Classification (GTDB taxonomy): domain Bacteria; phylum Acidobacteriota; class Terriglobia; order Versatilivoradales; family Versatilivoraceae; genus JAKUNG01. The sequence goes on from JAKUNG010000022.1 coordinate 15,699, forward strand.
TGGTTGGAGCCACCATTTTTATTGCCTATATAGTGGGTAGTTGGGCTGGGACAAAGTGGGATGTTTATCTTGCTTTTTACAATGCTGTTCCCTATGGCACTGTAGATCCACTTTATTCACGTGACATAGGATTCTACTTATTTAGTCTTCCTTTTTATCAGTTTATTTATAATTTTGGGTCCGCTCTTCTGATCTTTTCTCTTGTTGCTACTGCAATTGTTTATATTTTTCAAGGAGGCATTCACGTTACTCGTAGCGGTGTGCAAATGATTTCGGCAACTCGTCTCCATTTATCTGTTCTAGGTGGTTTATTTTTGGGATGGTTGGGTTTTCACTATCATCTAGAGAAATATAATCTTTTATTTTCTGAAAGAGGGATTGTATTTGGTGCAACCTATACTGATATTAATGCGCAATTACCTATTTTAAAGTTAATGGTTATCTTAAGTGTGATTGCAGCAGTTCTTGTTGTGCTTAGTGCCTTCCGCAAGAAATATACATTGGCATTAATAGGTATTGGAATTTTGGTTGTTGGAGGATTTTTAGGAAATCAACTTTATCCTGGCATAATTCAGCGTTTCGAAGTTGCACCTAATGAAATTAGTAAGGAGAGTCCTTTCATTAAGTGGCATTCCGAGTTTACGCGAATGGCTTACGGAATTGATAATGTGGAAGAAAGACAATTTCCAGCGTTAGAGAATCTTGATCAGCAGGCTGTAAGTAATAATGAACAAACCATTCAAAATATCCGATTATGGGATCATCGACCTCTTTTACAAACGTACGGTCAACTTCAAGTTATCCGTACCTATTATGACTTTATCGATGTAGACAATGACCGCTACTGGATTGATGGAAAATACCGACAGGTGAGCCTTTCTCCTAGGGAACTTTCTTCTGAAAGTCTACCTAGCGATACTTGGATAAATAGACACCTAACCTACACTCATGGTTATGGAATTTGTATGGGTCCAGTGAATCACTTTACCCAAGAAGGTTTACCAACCTTTATGATTAAAGATATTCCACCTGTTAGTTCAACCAATATCAAGGTGAGTCAACCAGAAATTTATTACGGTGAATTGTCAAATTCCTACTGCTTTGTGAATACTAAAGCTAAAGAGTTCGACTATCCATCTGGAGATGAAAATGTCTACACTGAATATTCAGGCAGTGGAGGTATTCCAGTTGAAGGTTTTTTTAGAAAATTGCTATTCGGTCTTCATTTTAAGGAACTGAAGATTTTGATGTCTAGTGACATTCAGACTGACAGCAAGCTAATGTTTGATCGATCCGTTTCGGTTCGTCTTCGAAAACTTTTACCCTTCCTGCGCTATGATAAAGACCCCTATATAGTAATCTCTGAAGAAGGACGTTTATTTTGGATAATGGATGGATATACGGTCAGCAATCTTTTTCCATATTCTCAACCCTCTAGGGGCTTAGGCAACTATATCCGCAATTCAGTCAAGATTACAATTGATGCCTACAACGGCAGTGTGAAGCTTTACGTAAATGATCCGGATGATGTTCTGATAAAAGTGTATTCTAATATTTTCCCAGGTGTTTTTCAGTCTATTGATACTATGCCAAAAGATCTCAGGTCACATCTTAGATATCCAGTTGACCTTTTTAGAATTCAAGCAAGTCTTTATGGAACCTATCATATGACTGACCCCCAAGTGTTCTACAACAAGGAAGATTTGTGGCGAATACCAACTCTATCACAGGAAGCAGGAGGAACTGCCTTAGAACCATATTATACAATCATGAAACTAGGTGCAGAGGCAGCTCGTGAAGAATTCATCCTTATGATGCCATTTACTCCTGCTCGTCGTGAAAATATGATTGCTTGGATGGCTGCACGCTGTGATACGCCTAATTATGGGAAACTGGTTGTTTACAATTTTCCTAAACAGCGGTTGATTTATGGTCCTTCGCAAATTGTAGGTCGTATAAATCAGGATGCTGAAATTTCTAAACAGCTTACCCTTTGGGGACAAGGTGGATCCTCTGTCATTAGAGGCAGTCTTCTTGTAATTCCTGTTGACGATTCAATTCTCTACATACAACCTCTTTATTTAGCAGCATCCACTGAAAGAAGTCTACCAGAGCTTAAGCGAGTAATTGTGGCTTTTGGTAATCAGATTGCCATGGAAGAAACACTCGAACTTTCCTTAGGTCGTATCTTTGGTGTTGGACCAAGTTTGGCTGCTAGTCAGTCAAAAGGAAAGAAAGAATCTAGTGAAGGAGTAACAACCAATACATATCTGATTCAGAGAGCAACAGAAACATATAAGCGTGCTCAGGAGGCTTTACGACTAGGTGACTGGGCAAGATATGGAGAAGAAACTAAGCGACTAGGGGAAATCCTGCAGCAACTCAATTAAGCCCGATGAGAAAAGTATCGCGATGACTCAAGGTTTTTGTTCATCTGCTTTGGGCAGTGAGTCCTCAGATTTAACTGTATTATCTAAAATAGTTTGCCAGTTTTTAGGGAGTTCTTTGAGATGAAGATCTCTCTGAGGAAATGGAATTTGAATACGGTGTTTTTGAAATTTTTCATAGATGGAAAAATTAATCTGACCAAACAAGACACCTCTTCTATGAAGCATTTTGGAAGTCCATATCCGAAGTTCAAATTTTATTGAATGATCACCAAACGCTTGAAAGATTACTCTTGGAACAGGATTTTTCAAAATATTCTCGTTTTCATCAGCTACCTCTAACAGAAGTTTCTCTACTAACCGGATATCAGAGCTATAAGCTACTGGTACAGGAACCCGAAAGCGAACTTTGTGATCCCCATGGCTCCAGTTGATTACATTAAAGGATGTAAAACTTGAATTTGGGACGATAATGTCAATATTGTCATTAGTCTTAACCGTTGTTCCACGGGCTGCAATTCGAACAACATCGCCATTAACCTCCCCCACTTCAATTCGGTCACCTACTTTGATGGGTCTTTCAAAAAGAATGAAAACACCGCTTATCAAATTATGAGCGATGTTTTGAAGACCAAATCCAACACCAACACCTATAGCTGCAGAAACTAACCCTAAAGCGCTCAAGTCAATTCCAGCTGTTTGAAGTAAGATGAGAAACCCTATAAGAATTACTAGGTATTGGGTACAGGTAGCGACTACATGCCGGATACTAAGATCCATTGGAGTTTTATTGAGAATATGGTTTAGTAGTAGTTTCCGAGCTCCTCTTGCAAATAGACCAATAAAAATAATAAAAATGATTGCCTTGAAAAATTGAAAGGCAGTAAGTTTAGTAATGCCAGGTATTATTGGGGTAAAGAAAAATTGTTGTAGAGATGAGATTCCTCCTAGGAAGATAGTTAGCAAGTGGACAGATATAAATCTGGTTTCAGGATATGTTCCTAAAACTCCGAAAAAAGTACCTAGCCAAATAACAGCGCTAAAGAATAAATAGATCCAATGTAATCCTCCACGAAATAATGGGCCAAGGGGATGATCTTGTTGAATAAGTTGCCTTAAACGCTGTCGTATTTTGTTGAATAGGAATTGGGCTAGTATAGCCGAAATAATTATTAAAAAAGTTGTGATTAATGCAGAGTTTTGATCCAACATCTTTATACACCTCGCTAAGGGACTGCCTTAGAATGTTATCTTGAGCTTAAGACTAAAAAATTTCAAGAAGTTCATGAAAAATAGGTCTTTTTAAAGAAAAAGAAAATATATTTGTTGAATAAGATAGTTAGATTCCAGAAAGAAAATTTATAAAGAAAGAAAAGAAATCTAGAGTTATACTTTTACGAATGGCGACTATTTGTCTTATAGGGGTTTCCAGAATCCAAACCATGATTTTTTATTCTTGTAGTTTGAAGGTAAATCCTTAGTGAATCGTACTAATACTTCTATTTTTTAAACACCATGCAACCTTCAAAAAACCAAGTAGCAAAAATTCTCAAAATTATAAAGAGAACATATCCTGATGCTAAATGTGCTTTGGGACATAGTTCTCCTCTTCAATTGTTAGTTGCTACTATTCTTTCTGCCCAGTGCACTGATGTACGAGTCAATATGGTTACACCAGCTCTTTTTAGACGTTATCCTTCAGCCAAGGAATTTAGTCGAGCATCGTTGGCTAATATACAGAAACTGATTCACTCAACTGGGTTTTATCGAAACAAAGCTAAGAATATCAAAGAGGCCTGTCGACGAATTATGTACTATTTTAATGGAGAAGTTCCAAACTCTATGGAGGACTTACTGAGTCTTCCTGGTGTTGCTAGAAAAACAGCTAACGTTGTGCTTGGAAACAGCTATGGTCTGATTTCTGGGATTGTCGTCGACACACATGTATTTAGAATTGCTCATCGATTAGGATTAACCACTGGAAAAAATCCAGAAAAAGTTGAACAAGACCTGATGAGAATTATTCCCAAAAAAGAATGGATTAACGTTTCTCATCGCCTTATTAACCATGGTCGTAAGGTTTGTTCAGCCCGCAAACCTTGTTGTTCAATCTGTACCTTGGAAAGGCACTGCTTGAAAATTGGTGTTACTAACTTACTCTAAATTGTAATTTACTAGTTGTCTTCTAATTGATTTGAATACGCCTTGCCAAAAGATTGAGTCCAACAATTGTTTTTGCATCTTGGATCTCATTAGCATCACACATGGCCAGTGCAGTTTCTAGGGAGACCCACCAAACTTTAATATCTTCTCCTTCATGGCTTAATCCATGTATTTCAGTGGTTTGTTCAGAATTCTTCACTGTGCCAAGGAAAATGTGAACTTTGTCAGAACAACTCCCTGGACTATAAAAGTATTCTGTCATCAGATTCAAACTAGTTAATTTCAAACCGGTTTCTTCGTAAACCTCGCGGTGGGCAACGTCCTCTAGGTTTTCTCCTTTTTCTTGCATTCCAGCCACACATTCGACTAACCAACCGTTACTAGTCCTAGCGTGAACAGCATAGCGAAACTGTTGGATAAGAAGAACTTGATTGCAAAGGCTGTCAAAAATTATGACAGCAACAGCATCTCCACGATAGTGCCGGTAGCGTGTTACCTCCTCACTCATTGTTCCATTAAACTTTTCAAACCGTAGGCGGCTTTTTTCAATCTTGATAAATCCTGAATACTCTAACTCATGTTTGTTGACTTGGACTTTCATGACCCAGTCCTTTCTATATTAGGAAACTTAACCGTATCTAAAAAAAACTAAATAGTCTGAATCATGGTCCTAATTAATTTTTTTCGCTTTTTCCTTAATTTTTTTTAACAGCTTCTTAAACTGACAATTAGAAAAAGCCGTACCAGATATTACTATGTCAGCCTGGCTTTTTTTTGGCTCAACAAAACGATGGTGCATAGGGCGAGTGGTAGTTAGATACTGTTGGATAATAGATTCTGTTTTTCTTCCCCTCTCCTGAAAATCTCTTTTTAATCGTCGGATTAACCGAATATCGGAGTCAGTATCAACAAATATTTTGTAATCTAAACTAGGTATTTGTGAAAAAATCAAGGTGCCTTCAACAATAATATGTGTATATCTGTCGGCCTTTACTGTTTTTAGTTTTTCTAGTCTCTTGTGTTGGCTGAAGTCATATTGTGGGATTTGTATATCTTTACCCCAACAGAGTTGGCAAAGATGCTTTTTCAGCAGTAAGAAATCTATGGCATCTGGATGGTCAAAATTGAGATTAGATCGAGCCTTCAGAGAAAGATGTTCATGATTTTTGTAATAATTGTCTTGAGAAAGAGTAAGACTAAGTAGTATGGATTTTTTTAGTTTTTGAGCCAATGTTGTTTTACCTGAAGCAGTTCCTCCAGAAATACCAATTATGAAAGGTCTATTTGAAGCTTTAATATTCATATTTGAAATATAAGCTCTACAGATTTCTGCACAACATCCTTAAGAATCGCCCTATAGGTTTTTGAATTTTGTTACTAACTGTTAGTACTTCTTCATGATGAAGTGGAGATTGACTTAATCCTGCTGCCATATTAGTGATGACAGAAATTCCCAAGCAGTTCATTGAAAGGTGGTTTGCCACAATGACTTCTGGAACTGTTGACATTCCTACCATATCTGCCCCTAAACTTTTTAATAGTGCAACTTCTGAAGGAGTTTCATATGATGGTCCAGAGACACCAACATAAATACCTTCCTTCATTTCCAAGCCCAATTCTTCTCCGCAATTCACAGCAATCTGACGAAGTCTCTTAGAGTAGGCATCTGTGAGCTCAGGGAATCGAGGTTCTAGGTGTTTTTTGTTATAATCAATGAGAGGATTTGGTAAAAAGAGCCCAATATGATCCCTAATTAGCACAAAATCTCCCGGATGAAACTCTTCATTCAGTGCACCTGCTGCGTTTGTTATGATGAGATTCTTAGTACCAAGAGCGGCTAATATTCGAACAGGCAAGGTGACCGTCTGCATATCATGACCTTCATAGTAATGTAAACGTCCCTGGATGATACAAATGTACTGGTCGTCTATTTTTCCAAAAACAAACTGGCCTGGGTGTCCCGGTACAGTCGATTCAGGGAAGTAAGGAATGGATTGAAAAGGAATCTCCTGTTTTGATGTTAAAATCGCAGTAACTGCACTGAGTCCTGACCCTAAAATAATACTTGAATTTATCCGGGCAGATTCAGGCAATCCAATCTTTTTAAATAAATATTCACTGGCCTGAAGGGTTTTAAGATCAGTAGGGTGCATTAGTTTTCGGCTCTGATTTTGATGCTATAAGCAATCAAGTTTAAATTTGCTATACCTCATTGGGTTATCTAAATTATCATTCGTAAATAGCAGAACAGCTCCATTACTCTAATGGTAACATGTCGGAATAAGCAAAGGACTCGTAAGAATTTAGTTTTGCTGCCTTTTTTGTTAAGTCACTGTTAGAGTTACTACAAAGATTGACCGTTTAAGAAGGTTTCGCAATAATAGATAGTGCTAAGTTACTCTTGTAGAAACTTGCTTGTTAGCCGGTTATTTTGGCCTGAATGGGTTAGATATTCAGTATTAAAGTTAATAATTGGGGAGATCCTAATGAATGAAAAGACATCTACTTTTGAATCAAAAATTTTAAAAACTTATTCTGCAGAAACTCCCACTTCAGCAAAACTTTTTCAGCGGTCTCAAACGATCTTCCCTTCGGGAGTTACACACCAATCAAGAGATCTTAAACCCCATCCTATCTTTGTTAACAGGGCTGAAGGATCTCACAAATGGGATGTAGATGGACGAAAATATGTAGATTATTTTGGTGGGCATGGAGCTTTAATTCTTGGCCATAATCATCCAGTAGTACAGGAAGCAGTCAGGGAACAAGTATCCAGAGGTGTACACTATGGTGCCTCTCACGAGTTGGAATTAGAATGGGCTGAGGTAGTTAAATCTGTAATTCCTTCTGCGGAAAAAGTTCGGTTCACGGTCACTGGAACTGAAGCAACCCATTTGGCTTTACGAGTAGCCAGAGCTTATACGGGTAAAGCTAAGGTTGTTCGATTAGCTACCCACTTCCATGGCTGGCATGATCATGTAGCTTTTGGCAAGGATTCTGTATCGAAAAGTCCACCCCCAGGCATTCTACAGGAAATTGTTGATAACATTTTAGTCTGTCCTCCAGGAGACATATCCCAGTTAACTAGGCTTTGTGAGAATCGTGATGATGTAGCTGCAGTTATTCTTGAACCAACTGGAGCTACTTTTGGTAAAGTTCCGTTGCTTCCACAATTTTTGTCAGATGTCAGAGAGTGGACTTCTCAACGGGGTATTGTTTTGATTTTTGATGAAGTGATTTCTGGGTTCCGTTGTTCATTGGGAGGGGCGCAAGGTGTTTATGGAGTAACTCCTGACTTAACTACTTTAGCCAAAATCTTAGGAGGGGGTTATCCCGGAGCAGCGTTAGTAGGACGTGCTGAAGTCATGAATGTGATGGATTATCAAAAGAAGAAGACGGGTACAGTTTCTCCACTAGTTACCCACTATGGCACTTATAATGGTGGTCCCGTTTCGGCGAGTGCTGGTATTGCAACATTAAATTTTCTTCGTTCTACTGATACAATTGAAACAGCTAACCGTAATGGAGCAAGACTTCGTCAAGAAATGAATTCAATAATTAGACAGTTGGGTTGTGATTGGTCTGTTTATGGCGATTTTTCTGCTTTTCATGTATTTGCAAACCCTGATCATGAATCAATTGGCCCTGAAGATATTATGGAAGGGAGAATAGATTCCTGGAAGTTGCGATCCTCCACTTCTATAGATCTTCAGCATAAGATACGGCTTGGTTTTCTTTGTGGTGGGGTAGATATTATGCCTTGGCCTGGAGGACTAGTCTCGGGGATACATACTCAAGAAGATCTAGCAAAAACAGCCGAAGCTTTTGAAAACACTCTAAAAATGCTAGCTGAAGAGGGTATGTTGGAATAGAAACTTTAACTTTAGACATCTCCATTTTTAAGATTTGGAAAAAAGCAAGCTATTCTAATCTTGCCGATGATCTAACTCACCAATAATTTCTAACTTTTTATCACTTAAATGCCCATAACGATTTATCCAAATACCATGGGAACTTGCTGCTTGTGCTATCTGTAATCGTTGGCGAAAATCTTCTAGAGGGCCATATGCATGGACCACTGCATAAACTGGTGTTTTCCCCGCCTCTTTTTGAGCTAGGATGATTTTTCGATGTTGAGATTGTTTTCCTGCTAAGTGTGCTTCTTTTGGTGTCGGATAATGGAAATTTTCTAGCTGGTTTAAAGATTTATTGTCTGTAATATCAAGTCCATTATTTAAGGTTGTTACAAGAAGCTTTTCAGATAATTGATGATTAGCTTTTAGTAATTGTTGTCCATAGAATTGTAACATCATGGGCCAATGCATTGTATAAAGTTTAACGCAAATGGCAGAACTATAACGGCCAACACATTCATAATCCATCCCTGAAAAAATTGTCCAAGGAGGCGGAAAGGCATTTGACAACAGTTCCATTTTATTTGCTCCTGCTTGATTCATTGTTTGTCTGAACACAGAATGTAATTCTTCAACCAATTTAGCCTTGAATCGAACCCATTCGCCTAGCCCACTGTTCTCTTGACGAAGACCCTGAATATAATTAAAACCCTTGTTCGATTCGTTCCAAGCAATTAAATCGGAGTCTTTAAGGTTTCCATGTAGTTCTTGATAAAGTCTAATAGCAGCTTTTTTCATGCGATTAAAGTTAAAACCAAGCCTATTGGCTGCTTTCATTGCATGCTTACTAAAATCAACAAAAGCACAGTCGAGAAGATATGGTGGATATTCAGGCCAATCAAATCGAATACCTTGTAGACTAGGGTATTGGGAACAAAGATCTCGAATCAACGCTTGTGTATATTTAATAATATGTGGACTAGCTAGACTACCATTAGCTGATAATCGTTTTTTGGGAATCTGTCCATCTGGTAAACAAGGGCAATCATCTGGATCAGGTTGACCAAACTGTACACGGTAGCCTGGTGGAATAGCGGCTTGGATTTGCATGTAGACTTTTAATCCACGATCCTGAGCAGCTCTAATAAATCCTTGGACAAGGTGGCCAGATTTCTCTGTAAGGTTTGTAACAGGTGGAGGTTGATAGTGTAATCCTTGATAGAAATTGAGATCTGGTTGGAAGCTTGGGGCTGTTTGAACCCAGAGTTCACGTTTCCCCCACAAAGATCGGTCTAGTAATCGAACTGTTCCAGCGCCAGCATCTATGGGGGGTTCTCTAGAGCCTTTGTCCTTGTCAATTTCTCCCATTACATATGGTGAGATAGATACTGCTGTGACTCTAGCTTTATTCTGGAGGTTGTCGAGAACGCCATTAATAGTCTCACTCTGGATATATTCTGGCATAACAGTGATTCCAACAATTTGGTTTTGAGTCATAGTAATTTTCTTTTAGTTGTGCCGTTGTTATTTACAAATCCTAATTTGATTAAGTACTCAAAAACAAATTGAATACTAACCAAATTGCTGTGGAATGATACCCCCTGATACTTCATCATCAGTTCTTAGCCAACGTGCTTCATAAAGGGATCCTTCTGCATCAAAAAGCCGTCCATCAGGTAACCGGTATTGATTAGGAGTACTTGGCTTAACACCTGATAACAAACTAGGTATTCGTTCACGATCCGAAAGAAGTTGGGCTACAACATTTTCCCAACAGAACCCTTCAGACAATTGATCCTGTAATTTTCTGCAGACCTCGAAATTTTCATCCTTGTGAGCTAAATTATTTATTTCCTGACTATCATTGATCAAGTCGAAGAGCAGCGGTTTGCCTCCTTGAATGTCAACATATTTCCACTTTTGTGTCCTAATGGCTCTCCAAGCTCGATGGGGTTGGCCAATAGGAAGAGCTTGACTCTTGATTCGGGTGCCCCAATCGCAGTGTTGACTAGTTGTGAATTCTCGTGGAGACTTAAGTTCAGAAGGATTAGATAAAAATCCACTAAAGTCGATTCCATCCAGTCTTTCAGGAATGGGGAGTCCAGTCAGCCCGCAACAGGTTGGAAATAAATCAATTAGAGAAATGACATCTGAAATAGAAAAATGACCTGATTTAATACCGGGACCTTTTATAAGAAGAGGCACACCGACAGATTCTTCATAATAGAGGCCCTTTCCCCAAAGTCCATGGCGGCCAGCCATCTCTCCATGGTCACTGGTATAAATGACGATTGTGTTCTCTAATAACCCATTTCCCTCTAGGGTTAGTAAAAGTTCTCCAATACAATCATCCACAAAATCTACACAAGCATAATAGGCCTCTCTACCTAGCTGAGTTTCTTGTGAAGTTAGCTGGCTATAATGATCTTTATATTTCTGCAGGGCGAAGGGTTCAAGGGAATCTTCAAAATCTAATGAATGTTGGATTGGTGGAACGTTATTTCGATATCGATGGAAATATCGACCAGGTGTTGTAAAAGGGGAATGGGGACGACTGTACCCAGCACAAACGAACCAAGGTTGGTTTGAATTCTGACTTTGATGTTCAAGAAGAAAAGCTTGAGTTTCTCTAGTCACGATGACATCTTGGATTAAACTCTCAGGAATTTCAGTTACACCAGCACTCTCTGCTCCACTATAATTAGGAAACATGGTAAGTGGATCTGGTTGATGGGAGAGACCATGATGAAAATCACCATAGGGGCGAAATTGAAATCCGTGAAACTGATCTTTTCCTCCAAAGTGCATCTTGCCCACAAGGCACGTAGAATATCCGTGATCAGCAAAATATCCAGGCCATGTAATGTGCTCTGGAAAAATAATCCAGTGGTTTGACCAAGCTGCACAACGATGGGGTTCTTTTGCAGTCATCAAGCACATTCGAGAAGGAGTGCAGGATGGAGAGGCACAACTGGCATTTTTAAAATAGACAGAATCTTTTGCGAGCCTATCTAAATTTTGAGTCTTCACAATAGAATTGCCAGCAAACCCAGCAATTTTAGGGGCATGTTGGTCAGTTAGGATTAGAAGAATATTTGGTTGTGAATTCATTGTTGGGGTCCTTGTTGTAGTCGATCAAATTTCTTAAAAGATACCTATAAATGAGTCAGGTTTTATTATTGAAAATTGTTATTTAGCCAATTGTAAGCACAATTATTTAGATAAGAAAAATATAATTTGGGTTCTCAAAATCAAGAAAATTAGAAGACCAATTTATTAAGACTTAGCCAGATTCTCAAGGGATTGGGCTAAAAGAGAATCATCTTGGGGAAAAACGGTACGAAGATCCAATAAAACAGTATCCATTTCAAATCTAGCGAGAATTGGTGGATCTAAACTTCTAAGAAGAGCATCTATTTTGGAAGTAGAATGGGTTTTGGAACGTAGGCTAATAAGCCAAGTGCCTAGTTTTTGAGAAGGTGCAGATCCACCCCCAATAACAGAAAACCCCTTGACAATGTTAAGGTTCAAATTGGAGTTTTTGTTTGAAAATCGTTGAATTATTTTAAGGACTCGTTTTTCGATGGATGCTTCACTGTGGTATATCATTTGAACTACAGGAATTTGGTCTGGGCACTGTTTTAAATAAGTTAGCAGCGTAGATTCCAAAATAGCAAGAGTGACTTTGTCAAGTCTTAAAATTCGGAATAAAGGATTTTTTCGGATCTTATTTATAAATTTAGACTTGCCTGCAATAATACCGGCCTGTGGACCCCCTAATAGTTTGTCACCGCTGAAACAAACAATATCCGCCCCATCAACTAAGCTAGTGTGAGGATTAGGTTCATCTTCAATGCCAAATTTAGTTAAATCTATTAAGCAACCACTCCCTAAATCGTCTACTAAAGGAAGAGAATGTTTGGAGGACAAACTAGATAGCTCCTTCAAGGTAGTTTGAGAAGTGAATCCTGAAATTTTAAAATTGCTTGGGTGAACCTTAAGAATTAGTTTTGTATTTTCGTTAATATTTTGTTCATAATCAGCAAGTCTCGTTTTATTGGTGGTTCCTATTTCCCTAAGAATCGTTCCACTTTGTTGCAATATGTCAGGAATCCGAAAAGAATCACCAATTTCGATCATTTCTCCGCGGGAAATCAGGACTTCCCCTCCTGAACCAAGAGAGTTGAGAACCAATAGAACAGCTGCAGCATTATTATTCACCACTATTGCTTGTTCACAATCGAGAAGATTTTCTAAGATTCGGCTAATATGATTGTCTCGTTTTTCGCGGACTCTACGAACCAGATCAAATTCAAGGTTCGAATAATTGGAAGCTATCTCAGTTGCATACTCTAGGGCATCTTGATTGATGGGTGCTCGTCCAAGGTTAGTGTGTAGGATTACACCAGTAGCATTAATCACTCGTTTTAGTGTTGGTTCAGTCCAGAAAAGAAACTCTTCATGGATTTTCTGAAATATGATTTTATTAAGGTCCGCAGTTGAGATTTCTTTTTCGGTATTACTTGATATTTCTTGACGGACAACATTGAGCACTCTACGCACTATGCCAATGATGAATGATCGACTAGTTTTTTGAATGAATGGAATCAACCTTGGACTATTAATGATTGTGTCCACTGGAGGAATCTGTCGGTGAATTGAGGAAGTCATTTGTTCCATGATATTTTTAGGATAATATCAAATAGTTAAAGATCGGGACATGTTTTCTGATAAATCAAGTTATAGTAGCGAATACTTTCTTTGAATGATCACAAAATCATTTACTTTAGTTAAACATTCTTAAATTAATAAGGAATTTATCTAAATTTTTTTGCTTAAATGAACTTAGTAATATTATGTATATGTGATTTTTAAATTTAAGGATCTCTTTGTGCATAACCTCTATACGACAAACTTTTATTTTAAGGAGGAATTACTGTGACTGCTCGTCGCCGGGCTTTGGTTAGTGTTTCTGATAAGAGTAATCTTTTAGAATTCGTAAAGGGTTTAACCCATTTGAATTTTGAAATTGTATCAACAGGAGGTACAGCTCAATACCTCAGAGATGGAGGGGTTATTGTAACGGATATAGATAGTGTTACTGGGTTCCCTGAGATTTTGGGAGGTCGTGTTAAAACTCTCCATCCGAAAATTCACGGAGGATTACTAGGAATTAGAAAAGATTCTTCTCATCAGCAACAAATGAAGGAAAAAGAAATCTGTGCAATCGATCTTCTAGTTGTCAATCTTTATCCCTTTCAAGAAACTGCTGTTAAGCCTGGTGTAAGATTTGAAGAGGTAATTGAACAAATTGATATAGGGGGTCCAGCTATGATTCGCTCTGCTGCTAAGAACTTTGGAGATGTTGCAGTAGTAGTTGATAACAGAGATTATGCTGGAGTTCTAAAAGAATTAGAAGAAGGAGATAGTACACTTTCCAATGATTCTAGATTTAGATTGGCAAAGAAGGCATTCAATCTCACTAGTCAGTATGATGCTGCCATAGCTACTTATCTTTCACGATTTGACATTTTTAACAACTCTTTCAAAACTGAATCTTCTGTATTTCCTCGAAATCTTAATATTATTTTAGAGAAGGTTACAGATCTTCGCTATGGAGAAAATCCCCATCAACAGTCAGCTTTTTATCTCGAACGTTCTCTAAAGCATAATTTGCTTCCAAATTGTAATCAAATTCAAGGAAAGGAACTTTCTTTCAATAATTTGTTGGATCTTAACTCTGCCTACCAAACGCTAGCTGAGTTTGATACTTTCTGCGCCGTTATCATTAAACACAATAACCCTTGTGGAGTTGGAATTTCTAAGCTTTCTCTATCACAGGCTTATCGAAGAGCTCGAGATTGTGATCCAGTTTCAGCTTTTGGTTCGGTCCTGGGATTTAATCGAAAAGTTGATATAGAAACAGCTAAAGAAATTGCAACAACCTTTATTGAAGCTGTAATAGCCCCCCATTATTCTGTTGACGCCCTCCAGTGTCTTGGCAAGAAAAAAAATCTGAGACTCCTAAAATACTTTGATTCAGATTTAAACTCTTGTCAATGGGAGTATAAGTGGGTAGAAGGTGGGTTATTAGTACAAGAAATTGATAGAGAACAAGATCATAGCAATACTTGGCAAGTAGCTACAGAAAGATCGCCTAGTACTGCAGAATGGGAGTCCCTAAAACTTAGCTGGAAAGTAGTCAAACATGTTAAGTCGAATGCCATTATCTACACCAATGCCCATCAAACAATTGGCATTGGTGCTGGACAAATGAGCCGAGTTGATTCAGTAAAACTAGCCATTACTAAAGCCCAACAGTCACTGCAGGACTGTGTAATGGCTTCAGATGCATTTTTTCCTTTTCGTGATGGTATAGATGTAGCTGCAGATGCTGGGATTCGAGCTGTGATCCAGCCGGGAGGGTCAGTTAGAGACGATGAGGTCATTCAAGCTGCTAACGAAAAGAAAATGGCAATGGTCCTCACAGGAAAAAGACATTTTCGTCACTAATTCAATAAGTTCAGATATATCTACCATTGTTATAACATCTCGGGAAATTTATGTTGAATTTTGCACAATTTTTGATGATTCAAGGAATACTAACAAACCAAAAAAATAAAATTGTTTTAACAAAACATGCTGGTTATAAATTCGAAAACTTTTCTAATCTGGAAGCGTTTGACTTAAAAATAAACTGCATGAGATAATCCAGACAAATGAGAAAGAGAAAAACTCGACAAACCTAATGAAATATTATAGTCCCAGTCGCAATTCTTGCTATAAGTTAACAGGCACTTTATTCCTCTTACTATTTTTGGAACTACACCCACCCTTGTTGGGACAAGTAGATGCGAAAATGGTTGGTGTTGAGAAGAAAGGTAGCATGGCCTATTTTCACTTTAGTCGTGGCCGGTTAATGGAAGCAAGTGGGCACTTCCTACAAGCGGAAAGATTGTACCGAGAGGCATTAAACTATGATCCCAATTCCTCTAATTTATTAACAGAGTTGGCAGAAGCCTACCTCAGAAATAATCGTGTGAATGAGGCAGTTCAAGCATTTGAAAAATCCGTTCAAGTTAATAAAGGGAACCTACGTGCCTATAAAAAGTTAGGTGCTATATATTTGTCAATTTTTGAACAAGAGAGAAATCGTCAGAGAATTCCCAAGGAAGACACTCTAAAAAAGACAATCCGGACTTTTGAATCTATTATTCGGCTTGCACCAAAGGATTCCAATGCTTATTTGGTTGTTGCTAGGTTATATCGTTATTTGGGAAAACCCAGCAAAGCTATTGAAATCCTCAAAAATTCATTGCAAATAATCCCTTTTTCTGAAGAGACTTTGACTTTGCTTGGGCGACTTTATATGGATCAAAACCAAATAGCTGAAGCAATTCAATTATTTGAGAATGCTCTTAAAATCAATTCCAATTCACCTATGCTTCTTCTTCAGACAGGATTAGCATATCAGCAACTAGGAGACCATCAAAAAGCAGCAGAAATTTTCAGAAGAGGACTGGATGATGGACCCAATTCCCAATTTCTTAGAAAAAATTTAGCAGCTGCTCTAATGGATCAGGGACAAATTGATGAAGCAGAAACTGAGTATCTGAAGGTTGTAAAAAAAGATCCTAAAGATGGAGAGGCTTTTCTAGGTTTAGGTACGATTAGTCTTAAACGCCAACTTTATGAACAAGCTCTACAACATCTTAAGAAAGCTAACGCCTATCTTCCTAATAATGTCGAAGCTTCCTATAAACTTGCTAAACTTCATGAAGATCTTGGCCATCTTGAAGAGGCACAGAATGGCTTTGAGCAACTTTTAAGAATTCATCATAAGTCCAATGAAGACTATACCTTTCCTCAACTTAGGAATCAGAGCATTTTTTTAACCCATTTGGGTTTAATAGCTAAGGAATTAGGTAATTTCGATAAAGCAACTAATTATTTTGAAGAACTAAAAACTCTGGGTACAAAAAATGATAACGGTGCAGACCAGGCCTGGAAAGAATTTGTTAAGGAAAAAGTTAATAGATCCACTGCTCTGTTGATAGACCTTTATAGGGATTCGAAGCAGATTTCTAAAGCTCTCTCAGTATGTGGTGACGTAAATAAGAATAGAATGGATATGAGTAAAGGCTTAAGAGCATTGTGTGCAGATGTAATTGCTGAAAGTGGTAATCCTAGTGGAGGACTTAAACAACTACAAAACATGTTGGAAGGTAACAAGGGAGATTTAGAAGTATATCACTATATTTTTCAGATTTATCAGAGACAAAAGAAATATAAGAAGGCAGAAGAAAAACTTTATGAAGCTAGGGAATATTTTTCGAAAAAAGAATCCTTCTATTTTATGTTAGGTGCGCTGCAGGAACGTCAGAAAAAATATAAAAAGGCAGCAAGGACTTTTAAAAAGGTGATTAACTTCAATTCTAAACATGCTTCGGCACTAAATTACCTTGGCTATATGTGGGCTGATAGAGGCGTGCGGTTAAATGAATCCTTAGGTCTAATTAAACGAGCAGTTGCCATAGAACCAAATAATGGTGCATTTCTTGATAGTCTTGGTTGGGTCTATTTTAAAATGGGTAAAATTGAACAGGCAGAAGCATATTTGGTTCAGGCATTGGGTCGAGTTCGCCGTGACCCCACAATTTATGAACATTTAGGTGATTTATACTACCAAAAAGGAGCTTATCTTAAAGCTCATACTGCCTGGAAAAGGTCGATTTCATATGGTCAGGATGAAGAAGAAATTCAAAAAGTTGCTAAGAAGGTTGAAGAGCTAGAAACTAAATTAGCATTATCTGGTACGGATAAATAATTGAACACGGGTAGTTTTTAATTTTGGTAGTAGTGCTCAATCGTTATGGATTGGGCTTTTTTTTCTTATGACTTATATTGATCATTAAAGTGATATGAAATTTGGTCTAATTAAGTTGCATAGTTTTGCGAAGATAAATTTGGGGCTTCACATTGTTGGTAAACGAACAGACGGTTATCACGAAATCCGGACGCTTTACCAGACAATTATGCTTCATGATAATTTAGAAATCTCAATAAAGGCAGGAAGTGGGTTAGAATTTAATTGTAACCTTGTTGAATTAAGAGATGAAAATAATTTGGTTGTTCGTGCTATTGAAGCTGTTCGAAATCGGAAAGGGGTAAAAACAGGGTTTTCCGTTCAACTACAAAAGCAGATTCCCATGGGTTCAGGCTTAGGAGGAGGAAGTAGTAATGCTGCGGTAACGATAATGGCGCTGGATTACCTCCTTAATTTAAAGATGTCTAAACAGGAGTGGTTCGAAATTGGGGAAGAATTGGGTGCGGATGTTCCTTTCTTTTTCTTAGGTGGGAGAGCTATTGGTTTAGGTAGAGGATCTGAGGTATATTCCCTCCAAGATCACTTGCCCAGCTATCTGTTAATTGTTATTTCTGCTTTTCCCATAGCTACTGTTGAGGCTTATAGACAGGCAAGTTTGCGGTTGACAAGTCAGGATAACAAAAGTAAGATTCCGGCTTTCTGCCCAGCTGTTATTGATAACATTGAATCAGGAAAGGACCTAGAGAATCACTTTGAATCCGTGGTTTTTAAGAATCACCCAAGTTTGAAACAAATTAAAAAGAGATTGTTGCAGAATGGCGCTACTAAAGCGGGTCTCACGGGAAGTGGTTCTGCCATAGTGGGTTTTTTTGATAGTAAGCGAGATTTGAGACAAGCCCAAATGGCTCTAAGGAATAAAGATATTCAACTAATTACTACTAGAACCACAACTCGGAAACAATACCAAGATTCCCTTGTCCAGTGTTTCCAACAGGAAACAAATTGATGGGGCGTCGTCAAGTGGTAAGACACGGGTTTTTGGAGCCCGCATTCGGAGGTTCGAATCCTCCCGCCCCAGCCACTAACTTTTTAAATATTATTCTCTGTGGATTTAAAAAAGAATATTAGAAGAGTAAATTTCGATGGTGAAACTTTTTGACTAACGATATCAAGGTTTTTACAGGAACTTCTAACAAAAATTTGTCTGATGAGATCTGTTTATCTTTGGGTCTTCCAATTGGACAGGCCTCCATTTCCCGTTTTAATGATGGAGAGGTATATGTTCAGATTCTTGAAAATGTTAGAGGTGAGGATGTTTTTGTTATTCAGTCGACCTGTCGTCCAGTTGATCGGAGCTTGATGGAACTGCTAGTAATGATTGATGCTTTCAAGAGAGCTTCAGCTCGTCGAATTACTGCAGTACTTCCTTATTTTGGTTACGCTCGTCAAGACCGAAAAGATAAACCACGAGTTCCTATTTCAGCTAAATTAGTGGCAGACATTTTGTCTACAGCAGGGGCTACTAGAGCTCTCACTATGGATTTACATGTGCCTCAAATTCAAGGCTTTTTTGACATTCCAGTTGACCATCTTTTTGCAGGCCCGGTTTTAATTCAATATCTTCAAGACTTAGGTTTACCCGATCTAACAATAGTTTCTCCTGATGCAGGAGGTACGGAAAGAGCACGGGCGTTTGCAAAGAAGTTGAATACTACTTTAGCTGTGATTGACAAACGAAGGGTTGGTCCTAACGAAGCTGAGGTAGTAAATATTATCGGTGAGGTGGCTGGTAAAAATGTGGTCATTGTTGATGATTTGGTTGATACAGCTGGCACCCTTGTGAAATCAGCAGATGCACTTGTTGGTCAGGGTGCTAAGAATGTTTATGCATGTTGCACTCACCCAGTTCTTTCAGGTTTAGCCATTAACAGAATTACAGATTCTAACTTGACTGAACTGTTAGTTACGAACACAATTCCCTTATTGCCTGAGGCTGAGGAGTGTAAAAAAATTAAAGTTCTGAGTGTAGCTGGATTACTTGGACAGGCAATTAAATCAATTCATGAAGAGAGCTCAGTGAGTTCTCTTTTCATTTAATGTATTTATTGTTGTTTTGAATCTGAGAAGAGTGAATTATGAAATCAGTCCAAATTTCTGCAGAATTAAGGAATAGTTTCGGGAAAAATGTATCAAGGGAGTTACGGAGAAAAGGTAAAATTCCTGCTGTTTTATACGGCCAAAAAAAGGAAACTATTCCAATCAGTTTAGATCCTAAAAACTTGTTAGAAATTTTGTATTCAACTTCTGGGCACAATACTATTTTTTCCTTGGAAATTGAAAAACATGGTGTTTCTAATGTGATGATAAAAGACTGGCAATTAGATCCAATAAATGAGAGCTTGCTCCATGCAGATTTAATTCGAATTGCAATGGACGCTATTGTTCAGGTTAATGTGCCAATCGTTGCAGTTGGAATTGCCTCAGGAGTCAAAAATCAAGGAGGAATCTTTGAGTTCATTTTACGTCAATTAGAAATTGAATGTTTGCCAGCAGATATTCCAGAACAGATTTCGATGGATGTTTCATCTCTTGAAATTGGTTCCAACATTAGAGTGTCCGATTTAAATGTTGAATCTAAATTGAAAATACTTTCAGATTCGGAAAATGTCGTTGCGCATGTAGTAGCACCGAAGGAAGAGTTAGAAGGAGAGTTAGTTGAAGAAGAGGAAATTGAAACTGCAACTGAACCAGAGGTAATTAAGAAAGGTAAAGCTGAAATAGATGAAGGATCGGGTGAAGAACAACCTGCTGAAGACAAAGGTACGGAAACATAAAGGGTTCAATCGAATCCCTTATTTAGTGAGCGGAAAATGAAGATTATTGTGGGGTTGGGTAACCCCGGTGTCCAGTATGAAGAGACTCCACATAACCTAGGTTTTGTTGTCTTAAACCAACTTGCCTCAGATGCCTCTGTCAATTGGAATTTTCAGGAATGCTTTGCCTTAGTTGCAAAGGTTAAATCGAAAAAGATAGGATTGTTACTCGCTAAACCCCATACTTTCATGAATTGTAGCGGGCAAGCGGTTAAAAGTTTGTTATCTAAATATAGAGTTACACTTGATAACCTAGTCGTAGTTTGTGATGACTTAGCCCTACCTTTTGGGAGTATTCGGATAAAAGCTAATGGTGGTCATGGTGGACACAATGGGTTGCGGTCAGTTATTAACTGTATAGAAAGTCAGGAATTTACAAGAGTTCGATTAGGTATAGATCCAGAATTTGAGGTCGTGAATGCTAGCAGCTATGTTCTCTCTCCTATTGGAAAAGATTACTCTCAGAGAGTGAAACAAATGGTTCTCAATGGGAAAAAAGCTGTAGAATCCGTATGTGACAGAGGAGTGCAGCAGGCTATGAACAGTTTTAATTAAAGTTTGTTTAAATTTATTTTTCACTTTTGTTGGTTTTAAAGGTGTTGCGAAGTTTTTTAGGAGTAGATTTCCATGAGAAGTTACGAAATTATGTTTATTCTTCACCCATCTTCTAGCGATGAGGAGATTTCCCAACTAGTAGAGCAGATGGAAGAACTAGTGAAAAATTTTAAGGGTGAAATTGATAGTATTGATCAAATGGGCAAGAAGAGATTGGCTTATGCGATTGAAAAGGTCCCCGAAGGGTATTATATTTTGTTCAACCTCAAGGGAACAGGAGAATGTATTAAGGAATTCGAGCGCAGGTTAAAGGTTACTGAAAGAGTTATTCGTTATTTGACGGTTCGGGTAGATGAAGAACTTAAACGAGCCAATAAAATAAAAGAAGCTCGGTTGAAGAAAACTAAAAAACGAAATAGTGCACCTGAAACTGACGTTAATGTTTCTTCTCTGTAGTCTTGAAGCGCTAAGCATTATTTGTTGAGAAGTCTTTTTAAGGAGCAATTAAAATGCCGATTGGCCGAACGTCTAATCGTCTAGGAGCTCAAAGAAAAAGAGGTCCTAGACGACAATTTTTTCGACGCAAAAAAGTTTGTAAATTTTGTGTTGAAAAGATCGATTATATTGATTATAAAAATAGCCGGTTGCTATCTTCCTTTATTCCAGAACGGGGCAAAATATTGCCTAGGAGAATTTCCGGTGTCTGTGCACCTCATCAACGCAAGTTGATGGTAGCTCTCAAGCGTGCTCGTACTATTGCTTTCCTGCCTTTTTCAACTGACTAGAAAGCCCTGAGTATGTTGGATTAGGGATGATTAATCGCTTGACGGTGACTTTGATTAATAAAGAAAAAGAAATTGGAGTATTCTTATGGAAATCATTCTTAGAGAAAAAGTTGAAAAGCTAGGAGACCGTGGAGATGTTGTAAAAGTTAAGGCAGGATATGCTCGTAATTTTTTATTTCCTCAAAGAAAAGCTATTTTGGTTACCCCTCATAACGTTCGTCAAGTTGAGCAAGAAAAGGCAGCTCTTGTCCGCCGAGAGGCCATAGAAAAAAAAGAATCAGATTTATTAGCTCAACAACTGTCTGAACTCAATCTTGAATTTTCCAGGAAGGTTGGAGAAAATGACGTGCTTTATGGATCTGTAACTACAATGGATATAGTTCAGATATTATTAGAAAAAGGATTTGAAATTGAAAGAAGAAAGCTTAACTTAGAGGAACCCATTAAATCACTCGGCAAACATGAGGTGCCGATTAAACTTCATCGAGAAGTCACTGCACTTCTTAAGATTGAAGTGTTAAAGGAAGAATAAAACTAGTTCTGAAATTAATTTGTGAATCCATCAAGTTACTAAGATTTTTTTTATAGATTTTCCTCAACCGATACTTTTTTTCCTAATCTGATAATGCCAGCTGATATTACTCTGGAAAAAGGTCCCCCACAAAATTTAGAGGCGGAACGCTGTGTGTTAGGAGCTATCCTGTTGGATAACCAGCTCGTTAACCAGGCTGTCGAGCTACTAAGAACAAATGACTTTTATTTGAGTGGTCATCGGCTTATTTTTCAACACATGATTTCATTGTTGGAAAATTCCAAAGCTATTGATTTTGTTACTTTAACTGACTCTATCCGAAGTAGTGGTCAGCTAGATGAATTGGGAGGTGCGTCATTTATTTCATCCCTGATAGATGGTGTTCCTCGTTTAACGAATATTGAAGACTATGCTCGAATTGTTCAAGAGAAGTCTACACTGCGGAACTTGATCAAGCGTTCGACTGAAATTATTACTTCTTGCTATGAACAGCAGGATAATGTTGAAAGTATTCTAGATGATGCTGAAAGTGCTATCTTTAATATCGCTGAATCTAAAGTGCGTTCTGGTTTTTTAAGTGTTGGTGAGTTAGCTAAGACAAGTTTTAAGAAGATTGAAGCAGTAGCCAGTAGTCGTCAAATGGTAACTGGGGTTCCAACAGGTTTCACAGATTTTGATAACTTAACCTCAGGTATGCAATCCTCTGATCTAATTGTTTTGGCAGCGCGGCCTTCAATGGGTAAGACGGCACTAGCTTTGAATATAGCGACACATGTGGCCCTATCAGTTAAGAAAAGCGTCGGCATGTTTAGTTTGGAAATGGCTGGAGATCAATTGTTGCTTCGAATGCTATGTTCAGAAGCTCGTGTTGATGCTCATCAATTACGAACAGGTTATCTATCTAAAGAAGATTGGCACAAAATTACTAAGAAGCTGGGTGAATTGTCTCAAGCTCCTGTATTTATTGATGACTCGGCTGGTATTACATTATTGGAAATGAGAGCGAAAGCAAGACGACTTAAAGCAGAAAATAGTCTAGATCTATTGATTGTCGATTACTTGCAATTAATTGCTGGAGGTAAAGGACGATATGAAAATCGACAGCAAGAGATTTCTAGTATTTCCCGCGGACTAAAAGGTTTAGCAAAAGAATTGGATATTCCAGTAATTGCAATTTCACAACTTAGTCGGGCTCCTGAACAAAGAACTGGTGACCATCGGCCTCAGCTTTCAGATTTAAGAGAGTCAGGCTCAATTGAACAGGATGCTGATCTGGTTGCGTTTATCTTTCGTGAAGAAGTATATAAACCTACTGAGGAAAATCGTGGAATTGCTGAATTAATCATTAGTAAACAGAGAAATGGTCCCATAGGAGGTTTAAAGCTAGCTTTTTTAAGAGAATATACTAGTTTTGAAAATCTCTGGCAAGAATGAGTCAAATGTAATATCTCCAGCTGTTTCCCCTAGAAAGTATCCTTTTTAGAATAGATTTCCTGTTAATGTGTTTATGTAATTCAATTTCCATAAGATATTAGTGGATCAGTTTAACCATATGTTGAAGAGTCCTCTAGTAACCGAGTAAAAGATGAATACAGTTAGAAGACCAACTTGGATTGAAATTGATCTGAATCAAATCAAGCGTAATTTTATTTCTCTGCGCAAGTTTCTTAAAAGGAATGTTCGTATTATAGCTGTAGTAAAAGCTGATGCTTATGGACATGGAGCTGTTCCTGTAGCGAAATGTTTGGAAAAAATAGGAGCTGATGTTTTAGCAGTAGCTATTTTGGAAGAAGCACTTGAACTAAGAAGCGCGGGTATTAAGTCACCAATTCTGATCCTTAATGGATTTTGGCCAGGTCAGGAGAAAGAGATCATAAGAGAAAAACTTACTCCGGCAATTTTTCGCAAGGACATGATCAAAACCTTGCGTCAAGAGGGTGAGCGTTTAGGTATTCCAGTGGGCTATTACCTTAAGATAGATACGGGTATGACTCGTTTGGGATTTGCTCATTCACGAGTGAATCAGATATTCACAGAGTGTTTCAACAGTCGATGGGCGAATTGTGAGGGTTTTTATACTCACTTGAGTTCTGCTGAAGATAAAAATGATCCAGTTAACCAGGTTCAAATCAAAAGGTTTAAACAAGTATTAGAGACTTTTCCCTTCAGGAAAAATTTTTTATTTTGTAACCATCTAGCTAATAGTGCTGCTATTTTGAATTTTCCAGATGCTTTGTTTGATGCTGTCCGCCCAGGATTGTTGCTTTATGGAATCAACCCTCTTGATTCCCCCTCTAATTTAGAAACTCATTCAGCTTTAAGTTTTAAGACTTCAATCATTCAAATAAAAAAAGTTGATGCTGGTAGTAGAATAGGGTATGGAGGGACATTTCGGACTAAAAGGAACAGTGAGATTGCTACACTTCCAGTTGGATTTGCAGATGGACTTAATCGACTCCTGTCAAATAAGGGAAGTGTCATTCTACATGGTCAAAAACTTTCAATCGTTGGTCGAATAAGTATGGATTTGACAACTATAGAGATTCCAGAGCACACCACCGCTAGGATTGGAGATGAGGTTTGTTTAATAGGGAGTCAAGGTGATGAGCAGATTTCTATAAAAGAAGTTGCAGACCATTGCAATACCCTTCCTTATGAAGTGCTCTGTGGCTTTGGATCAAGGGTTCAGAGGATTTATAGTAAAAATATTTAAAAGTTTTATTGTTTTTCTAACTGCTACTACAACCTATTAGAAGATTACAGATTTGTTGTACTAAAAAAGGGTGATTTTATGTACAGTTGCTAATTATCTAAAGTTATTATTTTTTTTCGTCTAGAGATAATTTCATTTTTAGATTAATGGTTAAGGTGTTTAAATAGTTTACCAACCTGATCTTATAGATGATATACTAATTCTGTGAGACACACTCCCGAAGATAGTTCAGAACTGTAAAGTTCCGCTTATAAATTAGGGAGTTTTTAAATGACCAACATTGGTTTTTCCCCTCCAAAAAAGTCCCGTAAAATAATTTTGCCAATCATATATGCCTTACTAACATTCTCTGAGGGAAAGGAGTAATACCTTGCTAGAGCGATTACTAATACGTCTAGTATTTGGTGTTGTATTTGTTTGTACCTCTTATTATTTCAAACCTTTTGGTTTGACTATGCCGTTTACTTTGCTTGTTGGGGGATTAGGTGCTTTAGGAATTGTTTTATTTGAATTACGTCTTAGAGCAACTTCGCTAAAACAACTTATTGGTGCTGCAATTGGTTCTGTAACGGGTATTGCTGGGGCTACTATGATTAGTAGTATGTTAGTTAAAACTATGCTTGATCCTAGTACGCTGTCTTTTTTACAAGTAAGTCTATTTTTATTTATGGGTTATGTAGGTTTAGTAATGGGAGCTAATAAGGGGGACTTACTCAATCTTTCAGCTATGGAAGGATTTCTTGGTGGAGATAGACGTGGTGGAAAAAATTACAAGATTTTGGATACAAGTGTGATAATTGATGGTCGAGTTGCAGATGTTTGTGAAACTGGTTTTGTTGATGGGATTATCCTTGTTCCACAGTTTGTTTTGAGGGAGCTTCAGCAAGTGGCTGATTCTGCCGATGCTTTAAAACGTAATAGAGGTCGTCGGGGACTAGATATTTTGCAGCGTATTCAAAAAACTTCTGGAATTGAAGTGCAAATTGTGGAAAAAGATTTTGCCAATATTCAAGAAGTTGATTTAAAACTCATCGAACTTGCAAAAGAAATGAAGGCAAAAATTGTTACTAATGATTTTAACTTGAATAAAGTAGCACAGTTACAGGATGTTTTTGTTCTTAACATAAATGAGCTAGCCAATTCACTAAAACCTATAGTTTTACCTGGTGAGATAATGAAAGTTTTCATTCTTAAAGAAGGAAAGGAATTCAATCAAGGAGTTGCGTATTTAGATGATGGAACAATGGTTGTAGTTGATCATGCTAGAAAAATGATTGGGAAAACTATCGATATTTCTGTTACCAGTGTTTTGCAGACGACGGCTGGAAAAATGATTTTTGGCCGTTACGACGATCAAATATAGAATGGGGGGAATAATACCATGAAGATAGCAGCCATTATTCCCGCAGCGGGCATTGGCATGCGAATGGAATCTTCAACTCCAAAACAATTTGTCAAGGTGGCTGGAAGATCAGTTCTGGTCCGAACTCTACAAAAGTTTATTAGTTGTCAGCTAATTCATACCATACATGTTGTACTTAGAAAAGATGAGATTGAATCATTCAAAAAAGAAATAGAAGATTTAAAGATCCAAAAACCCATCCAGTTTGTGGAGGGTGGGGAGACTCGTCAAGAGTCAGTCTATAGAGGATTCAAGGCAGTCGAACCAGACACTAACGTAGTTGTAATTCATGATGGAGTAAGGCCTTTTGTAGAGGTGGAAATGATCAAAGCTATTGTCCAAACTGCTGCAAAAAAGGGAAGTGCAATTACTGTGCTTTCTTGCTTTGATACAGTCAAGGAGATTCATCAGGATCTGGTTGTTAAAACGTTACCTCGAGAGAAGATTGTAATGGTTCAAACTCCTCAAGCTTTTAAATATGAAATTCTGAAGGAATCATTTGAGAGAGCAGAAATAGAAGGTTTTCAGGGTACAGACGAATCTTCATTAGTAGAACGCTTAGGTTTTCCAGTCACAGTGCTGCTTGGCAGTGAACGTAACATTAAAATAACTAAGCCTACTGATTTGCCATTAGCTGAATTGTATGCACAAGATATTAAGTTTCTGCGAGATAACACAAAGGTATTTTTTTGAACATTTTATTTTCGAGGTCTGCGTTACATGAACATAGAATATTTTAGTTATTTTAACGTCCAACATAACTTGTCAGTTCCTCTTCTATTTCCTGAAAACCCCTTTATTTTCTGATGAATTTAGTGCCTATGTCCAACCGTCTTCGTTTCGCTCCTAGTCCTACTGGTGAATTGCATGTTGGTAATGCCAGAACAGCAATTTTTAATTGGCTTTTTGTTAGAAAATTTGGAGGGAGTTTTATTATTCGCATTGAGGATACTGATATCGATCGGTCTCAAAAACGTTTTGAAAATCAAATATTTAATGATCTTAAATGGCTTGGACTAGATTGGCAAGAAGGCCCTGACATAGATGGTCAATTGGGTCCCTACCGTCAAAGTGATCGCACTGAAAATTACAAGGTGCAATCACAGAAGCTTTTGGATAAAGGTTTAGCTTATAACTGCTTCTGCACTGAGAAAGAACTATTTATTCAGGCAGAGGAAGCTAAACGTTCAGGTCTAGCTTGGAAATATCCAGGAACCTGTAGGACTTTGTCTAGAGAAATCATAAGAGACAAGATTGCTAAAGGGTGTCCATCAGTAGTACGCCTTAAAGTTCGATCGGGTAGAGTCCAATTCCAGGATATGGTACATGGAGAAATGGATTTCTCAAGTGAAGTAATAGGTGATCCAATTTTAATTAGATCTACTGGTTTGCCCACCTATAATTTTGCTGTCGTAGTAGATGATTTTTCTATGAAGATTACCCATGTTGTGCGTGGAGATGATCATCTTTCTAACACCCCTCGGCAGGTTTTAATATATGAGGCTTTTGGATGGAAGCTTCCTATTTTCGCTCATCTTTCAACCATCCTAGGTGAAGATCGCACTCGTCTTTCTAAGCGTCATGGTTCGACTTCAATTCAACATTTTAGAGAAAAGGGAGTATTACCAGAAGCTCTACTGAATTACTTAACCCTACTAGGGTGGGCACCACGTGAAGATCAAGGAGAAATATTAGAAAAAAACCAACTTATTGAGTACTTTGACTTAGAACAGGTTTCAAGAAGTTCAGCAGTTTTTGACTTTGACAAACTCTATTTTTTTAACCGTCATTATATGAAGACAGTTAAGTTTTCCAAAGTTATTGATTTAGCCTTAAGTTTTTTTTCCCAAGAAGGATTTATGAAAGAAATGGATTCTAAATTAAAGACTTGGTTTGAGTTAGTTGTCCAAGCTTTTTTGCCAGGTATAGACCATCTAAGTCAAATCACTAATAAAACTAAAAGTCTTTGGTTTTTTGATGGGAAAGCATCTGTCAATACAGAGCGAGTTTGCCAGATTCTGACTAATTCTGGTGCAGTAGAAGTAATCTTTGAGCTTAATGTACAAATTTCAGATCCTAAGCGAGATCTGATAAAAGACTGGTCAGTCATTTTAGAAAAAATAAAGTCTGTTAGTGGACAGAAAGGCAAGAATCTTTTTCATCCTATTCGAGTAGCGTTAACTGGTATTGATTCTGGTCCAGAATTAGAGAAAGTGGTATCTATTCTTGAACTCGGTAGTAGTTTAAATCTGCCGCGACCAATTAAAAACTGTCGAACTAGGGTTAGTGAATTCATAGAAGCAATGACGTTAGTGGGGATAACACCTCCCTCTAGTGATTTATGAGAGATTTAATTTGCGGCATTCATCCTGTCTTAGAATGTCTGAGGTCTCGTTCAAGACTGATTTCTCGTCTCTATTTTGCACGAGAAATTAACAACCGAGAGATCAGAAATGTGATTCAATTTGCTCGTCAACTTGGACATTCTATTCATTTTGAACCAAGACGTAGTCTTGATCGTAAGGTAGAGGGAGTCAAACATCAAGGTGTAGTCGCTGTCTGTGCTACTCGCCGGTACATAGGTATCCGTGAACTAATAGCTAGTCTGCGTCCAAAAGCCTTAGTTGTTGTCTTGGATTCCATTGTTGATCCCCGTAATTTGGGAGCTGTGTTGAGATGCTGTGCTGCTGCAGCTGTAGATGGTGTCATTCTTAAAAAAGACCGTACAGTAAATTTAACAACAGTGGTTTCCAAAACCTCAGCTGGTGGCGTAGAGCATCTAATGATTGCTCGCGTAGCTAACCTAAGTGCTGCGATTGATTTACTTAAAGATAAAGGACTTTGGGTTACTGGAGTTGAAACTGGACAGGATCTTTACTGTCAGAACTTAGATTTTAATTCTCCTTCAGCTCTTGTTTTTGGAAATGAGGAATCAGGACTAAGAAAATTGATAAGGGAAAAATGTGATTTTTTGGTTTCAGTACCAACTCCCGGTGCTATATCTTCGCTGAATGTTTCTGTGGCAGCTGGTGTTGTACTTTATGAGGTTACTAGGCAAAGACTGGAAGGAAATTTAAATATAAATACGAGTTTATAGACTTTATTCACTAAATTCGTACTTGTTTATTGCATAAGAACAAACTTTTTGGTAGTTTAAACCGTTTGCCAGTAAGCGGGCTGGCGTAGCTCAGATGGTAGAGCATCTGATTTGTAATCAGAGGGTCGGGGGTTCAAGTCCCTTCGCCAGCTCCACCTGAGGTTTTTTTAGGAGAGATGGCCGAGTGGTTAATGGCAGCAGACTGTAAATCTGCCGCTCCTTGCGAGCTACGGAGGTTCGAATCCTCCTCTCTCCACCAGACTCTTGGAGTTTGAGGCGGGAGTAACTCAATTGGTAGAGTCACAGCCTTCCAAGCTGTTGGTCGCGGGTTCGAGCCCCGTCTCCCGCTCCAGATCTTGGCCCACGTAGCTCAGTTGGTACGAGCGCGTCCTTGGTAAGGACGAGGTCACCAGTTCAATCCTGGTCGTGGGCTCCCAGAAAGAGTAATTGATTAGGGGCCTTTAATTTTTAATGATTTTATTTTTGGGTTTGTATTGTTAGGTGTTATGAGTCTTTTGTAGGTGATAAGGCTCTAAGGAGAGTGAGATGGGGAAGGAGAAATTTGATAGAAGTAAGCCACATATTAATATTGGAACAATCGGACACATCGATCACGGAAAAACAACGCTAACAGCTGCGATTACAAAAGTTTTGGGGAAAGGTAATTCGGATGTGGAGTTTCGGTCCTTTGAT
The DNA here is from genome assembly GCA_022452285.1 of Terriglobia bacterium. Classification (GTDB taxonomy): domain Bacteria; phylum Acidobacteriota; class Terriglobia; order Versatilivoradales; family Versatilivoraceae; genus JAKUNG01. Next base: position 45,580 of record JAKUNG010000022.1, read on the forward strand.
TCTATCGACAATGCTCCAGAGGAACGAGAGCGGGGAATTACGATTGCAACAGCACATGTGGAATATT
>JAKUNG010000023.1 GCA_022452285.1 Terriglobia bacterium
GTGGGGTCGAGGGGGTCTTCAAAACAGCCGGCAATGGGCGAGCGGGAAATCCGTTCTACCAGGTCAGCGTTATGGCCATAATGATGAAAGCGGGTCAGGTCAAAGAGCAGTTTAAAGCCTTTTGGAGCAACTCGTTCCATGGCCTCCAGCTGGTCAAAAACATTTTCAAAAGGTGACAGGTGATACTTCATCCAGGTGTAACCCATGGCTGAATACTTCTCAACAGCCTCAGCCATAGCTGAAGGATGGGTAGAGACTGTCCAGGAACCAACGGGGACCCAGCGGCGATATCTCTGGCCAAAGAGTTTATAGACAGGCACCTGTGCCGCCTTACCCATCAAGTCATACATGGCCTTGGCCATGGGAATTGAAGTTTCATCGCCTACCCAGTCAAAGGGACTGGTTCCGATGTATTTGTCCAGCACCTCCTGGGGTTCATTGCTGCCTTCGCCCAGGCCGTAGAATCCCTTGTTAGTATGGACAACATAAATTGTTCGCTTACTGGGACCATAGTAGTGATTAAGCTCATATTGGAGCCAGTCGAGATAATTAGGATGGATCACATGTTTTTCAATATCGGTAATTGTAAGGGGACCATGAACTGAGTCAGAGGTTTTTTTGGCAGCCATGACGGCTTTCCAGGGCTGGACCATGGCCAGGCTGCTTGTCAGTCCAATTGCTCCTGTTGTTAAAAATTGGCGGCGGTTGAAGAAATGATTTAACTTGCCTTGAAATCTAGAAAATCTCATAAACCCTATCTTTCGAATCACTAGTCATGGATTTTAATTCATTTCCAATTAACTTATGAATCTTCTTTAGAAGATACTTCTTCCATAATACTCCATAGAAACCAAATCTTATAATAAAGGTAAAGTAGTATTAAATCTATCAAGTCATGTTTTTGAATGATTTCTACTATTTAACATAGAATTGTTCTCAAATATTAAAAGTAAAAAAGTAAGTAAAAAGGTTACCAAACTATTTAAAAATCAATGTTAGATTACTATTGGTGGTAAAAAAATTAGGCTTCTTCTTGGTTCCCTACCCTAACTGACTAGGGAAAATGATTAATGATGAATCTTTGCTAAGAAGAGTAAACTCGGTCCTTTAAGTTAATTCCTAATACAATGTTTTAAGACCCCAGATGTACGATTCCCAAGCTCATTGTGAAATATTCATTCTTTTCACTTTGTAAACTAGTGTGAAATTCCTAGAATTTCTGAAGTAAGTTGGGCAATAATAAAAAACTTTCACAGGGTTAACCAACCATATATATCTACATAGTTTAGTTCTGAGGAAGACTGAATGGAAAACAAAGATAAGAAGTCAGTGATCCGAGTGATGATTGCAAAGGTCGGTTTAGATGGTCATGATCGGGGGGTCAAAATAGTAGCCCGCTGTCTGCGTGATGCAGGAATGGAGGTTATTTATACAGGCCTTCATCGTACTCCCGAGGAGGTGGTTCTTGCAGCTATCCAAGAGGATGTTGATGTCCTTGGTGTCAGTATTCTTTCAGGAGCCCAGATGACTGTTTTTCCTTTGATATTGGAACTTCTGCATACAAATAATAACAGTGACATCCTAGTAGTTGGTGGTGGTGTAATACCTGATGATGAGGTAGTAAAACTTAAACAAATGGGTGTTAGGGAAATCCTTCTTCAAGGAACACCGCCACAGGCAATTGTTGAATCCATTCAATATTTGATTCAAGAACGTGGGCCACGTTAAAAAAGGAGTCTCAAAATCGAATATTGGTCTTTCCCTCCACAATATGAGCCTGATTATTTTCCAGAAACCTCTTCTCGATACTGGTTTCCACAGCGTGAAACCATGCCCCATGAGGAACGCAATCAGCACATTCTTAATCGCCTCAAAGAGGTAACCCAGCATGCATATAAGCATGCTGGGTTTTATAGGACAATATGGGATCAAGCAGGTTTTCATCCTGATCACATTAAAAGTCTCGAAGACTTTGAAGATAAAGTTCCTGTAATTCATAAGAAGGACTTAAGGGAAGCGCAAGCAAGGACTCCAAGCTTCGGTGATTATCTCTGTGTTCCTGAAGATGAAATCCATCACATCCACGGAACTTCGGGTACAACAGGATTTCCAACTGTTTTTGCCATTGGAAGAGGAGATTGGAATGCAATTGCTAATGCCCATGCCCGAATCATGTGGGGAATGGGATTACGTCCAGGCGATACAATCTTTATTGCCTCATTATTTAGTTTGTACTGGGGTTCTTGGGGAACACTGATTGGCTCTGAGCGTTTGAATGCCAAGTCTTTTCCTTATGGGGCCGGTGCACCAGGAATGACAATACGTGCAGTTCACTGGCTCAAACAGATTAGACCTACTGCTTTTTATGGGACTCCCTCCTATGCTCTATACTTGGCTGAAATTGCAAAAGATGAAGGGATTGACCCACGTGATTTTGGTTTAAAAATCTTGTTTTTTTCTGGCGAACCTGGTGCTTCAGTTCCTGGAATTCGAAATAGGATCATACAAAACTATGATGCCCAAGTAATCGATTCTGGATCTATGGCAGAAATGACTCCTTGGATGAGCTGCGCTGGAACTGCACAGACAACTGGCATGTTACTTTGGCAGGATATTGTTTATACTGAAGTTTGTGATCCAAAAACATTTCGACGAGTACCCTTTGGTCAACGTGGAACTCCAATTTATACCCATTTAGAACGAACCTCTCAACCCATGATTCGGTTGGTTTCGGGAGATCTTACAATGTGGAAGCAAGAGCTGACACCTTGTGGCCGAACTTATCCACATTTACCGGATGGTATTTTTGGTCGAATCGATGATGCTTTTACTATTCGTGGGGAAAATATTTATCCTAATGAAATAGACACCGCCCTAAATCAGATGGATGACTATGGGGGAGAACATAGAATTATTATTTCTCGTGAAAGTGAAATGGATGAATTACTGGTCCAAGTTGAAATCCTAAAAACAACTTATGCCTCGGGGCTTAAATCTATAAACCACTTTAAAAATCAGATATCAGGTACACTTCATCGCATACTAGGCATTCGTACTAGAGTAGAGGTTGTACCAGAAAACTCTCTGCCTCGCAGCGACTTCAAAGCAAGGCGAGTAATAGATGATCGTCAAATATTTCAAGACTTTAATGCTAAGTTAGAAAAGGATTTGTGAGTAATGAAGGATCAAATAACTCCTATTGCACTTGTCAAGGCAGTTTTGGCAGGTGAGATATTTGCCGTTGCTAGAATGATGAGTTATGCAGAATCACTGAATGAAGGATGTCAGGAGGCTTTAAATGAAATCTATAGACATACAGGCAAAGCACATATCGTTGGAATCACAGGAGTACCTGGTAGCGGAAAATCAACACTAGTTGCCCAATTATGTAAAACGATTCGAAAAACAAAACGAAAAGTAGGAGTTATTGCTGTTGATCCATCCAGCCCTTTTTCTGGCGGTTCTATTCTAGGTGATCGCATTCGCATGAATGATCTAGTTGGAGATTCTGGTGTTTTTATCCGAAGTATGGCTACTCGAGGCACATTAGGGGGATTAGCACGTACAACATTAACTGGAGTCGATATTTTGGATGCAGCAGGTTACGATGTAGTTTTAATAGAGACGGTAGGTGTAGGTCAGGATGAAATTGATATAGTTCAAGCTGTTCATACTACTGTGGTAGTGTCAGCACCTGGACTTGGTGATGATATTCAAGCGATTAAAGCAGGTGTATTGGAAATTGCAGACATACATGTCGTTGGAAAATCGGATAGGAGCGATGCTAACAAAACCATTAGTGAACTCAAGAGTATGTTAATGTTGGGAGCACAATCTCAACAGGAGACAGAATGGCAGATACCAGTCTTACCTACCTGCTCCTTAAATGGTCAAGGTATTGAAGAATTACTGTCAACCATAGATAACCACTTAGAAAACTTAAAAAGCTCAGGTGAGCTAAGTCAGAGACGTTTGGATATAGCTAGAACACGTTTACTAAAGGCAGCAGAAAACATCCTCCGAGAAAAATTTGAATATCACTCTGAGGGTAAAATTAATGACCTAACTAACCAGATACTTTCTGGTGATCTTCACCCTAATGCAGCAGCTAAAATTTTACTCAGCCAGTTTCTAAGAGAGATGGAATAATGAAAAAATTACACGACAAAAAAATTCTCAAGGGACTAGAAAAACAGGTAGAATCCTGGGAAAAAAATGAAGTCGCTTCTTTCCTAGATCGCCAACCTGAACGCCAGAATAAGTTCACTACTCTTGGTGGCTTTCCCGTTAAACGAGTATACACAGCTCTGGACGTTCAGGACATTCCAATTGAGGATGTGAACCTGCCAGGACAATTCCCTTTCACACGTGGACCTTATCCTACTATGTACAGGGGAAAGAAATGGACAATGCGTCAGATAGCAGGTTTTGGTACAGGTGAAGACACTAATAAACGATTCAAGTATTTAATCAGTCAGGGTCAAACTGGATTGTCTACAGATTTTGACATGCCTACCTTGATGGGATACGACTCTGATCACCCCATGAGCAGAGGAGAGGTAGGTCGTGGTGGGGTCGCAATAGATACTCTTTCCGACATGGAAGCACTTTTTTCGGACATTGATCTAGAGAAGATTTCAGTTTCGTTAACCATAAACCCATCAGCATGGATTTTACTCGCTATGTATGTGGTAGTGGCTGAAAAACGAGGTTTCGATTTAAACAAACTTTCTGGAACTATTCAAGCAGACATGCTCAAGGAATATATTGCCCAGAAAGAATGGATTTTCCCTATTGCCCCTTCAGTGCGAATCGTTAGAGACTGCATTACCTACTGTGCCCACAAAATGAAACGGTACAACCCTGTAAACATCTGTGGATACCATATTAATGAAGCAGGTGCATCTCCACTTCATGAAGCAGCTTTTACTTTGGCAAATACTATTACATATGTTGAAGAAGTTGTAAAAACCGGAATGGACGTAGACAAATTTGCTCCCCGCCTCTCTTTTTTCTTTGCCTGTGGATCTGATTTCATTGAAGAGGTTGCACGTTTTCGTGCAGTACGCCAAGCTTTTGCAAAGATCATGAAAAACCGATTTGCCGCAAAAAACCCAGCATCTATGCGATTACGATTTCACTGCCAGACTGCTGCTGCAACTCTTACTAAACCTCAATATAAAATTAATATTGTTCGAACTGCTTTTCAGGCTTTAGCTGCAGTTCTAGGAGGTGCCCAGAGTCTTCATACTAATGGTATGGACGAAGCTTTCTCTATTCCAACTGAGGAAGCAATGAAAATTGCTTTACGAACTCAGCAGATTATTGGCGAAGAAACGAATATAGCTAATGTAGTTGACCCCTTAGGGGGTTCATACTATGTAGAAAATTTAACCAATCAGTATGAGAAATCTATCTTTGAGATCCTGGATGAAATAGACGCTAATGGAGGAACAATTAAGCTAATCGAAGAGGGCTGGTTCCAAAAGAAAATTGCTGATGATGCTTATGAAACTGCACTAGCCAAGCAATCTGGTGAAAAAACAGTCATTGGTATTAATAAATTCGTTGAAATAGAAGAAGAATTTGATCTCGAGGTTCATCCCTATAGCTTGCAATCCATGGAATTTCAAATCGAGAGGCTTAATAAAGTTCGAGAGACACGGGACCCTAAAATAATACAGACTTTATTAGAACAGCTCAAAACAATCGCTCTTGATGAATCAAAAAATATTCTGCCTATCACTATTGAATTAGTGAAAGCAGGGGCATCTATGGGAGACATTGTAGAAACTCTCAAAACTGTTTGGGGCACCTATAGAGAAACACCCGTATTCTAAAGTCTAGCTTCTCCCAAACTTTAAAACTTGTTCTTGATTCAGTATTTTTTTAACACTAGACCCTAAGGGTTCCAACAAAATATGTCGGGATAGTTATCAGTATACTAAGACTACAAACAAACTCACGAATCCTTATTTTTTATTCTGGATTCAAGAGTAATTATTTTTTTCAGGATCAACTAGACCTGCTTAATTTAGGAGTACCACTTGATGAAGAAATTAAAAACGACTGATCATTCCCTTCCTAATCAGCGTAAGGTTGCTATCGTTACAGGAGCCGGCTCAGGCATTGGAAAATACTCTTCACTTGCATTACTCAGTGAGGGGTATTTTGTAACACTAGCAGGGCGCCGTCAGGAACCTCTGGAGGCTGTCGCTAAGGAATCAGGACTCCCTGAGTCCCATACACTTATATTGCCAACTGACGTTAGCAAACCTAATGATGTTCGAAACTTATTCACTAAAACTCAAGAAAAATTTGGCAGGCTCGATTTACTATTCAATAATGCTGGGATTAGCGCTCCCTCTTGTCTACTAGAAGATATTTCCTATGAGGAATGGCAGACCGTTGTGAATGTCAACCTAACTGGCGCTTTTCTCTGTACACAGGAAGCTTTTAACCTCATGAAGAATCAATGCCCAAAAGGGGGAAGAATTATCAATAATGGGTCAATTTCAGCTCACGTTCCACGACCTAACACAGCACCCTATGCAACTACTAAACATGCAATAACTGGTCTCACTAAATCAACTGCTTTAGATGGTCGAAAATACAATATAGCCTGCGGTCAAATTGATATTGGAAACGCTGCAACCGAAATGACAGCAAAATCGGAGAACGGCATACCTCAACCTAATGGATCCATTGTTGTTGAGCCAACGATGGATGCTCAAAATGTAGCACAAGCTGTTACATACATGGCTGGCCTACCACTAGATACCAACGTTCAGTTCATGACAATTATGGCAACTAAAATGCCATACATAGGACGAGGATAACTCAATAATTAATCAGGATAAGACATTACCATTCAATCTAATAGCTGAAGAAAAATAATATCCAGGAGATTACCCATGTCAAATAAAAGCCAAGAGGAACTATTAACAGAGTTAAAATCATTCGATACACCATCAATTACCAATGTTGTAGCAACTTATCCTAATCATCCTCTTTGTTTAGGGTTATTTAATCCTTGGCAAGAAAACTGGTATACCGATTCTTCAATTCAGTGCATGTATCCAGAGTTAGGTCGAACTGTTGGTTATGCTGTTACCTGTGTCTTTGGCATGCCGGATCCTCATTTTGATCGCTTGAACTTCGTTGATTTAATCGATGCTCTGGATCGTTCTAGAAAACCTACAATTTTGGCATTCCAGCAAAAATTTCCACCTGATCTTGCTAATAAGGTTGGACTGGCTGGCGGCGTAATGACAACCACAATTCAGTCAGTTGGTTGTGTGGGAGCAATTTCTAACGGCCCCTCTAGAGATATTGATGAGATTCGTCCTATGAAGTTTCAGTATCTATTGAGTGGAATTACACCAGGACATGGAGAAATGGCTATCCGGGCGATTAATGTTCCGGTGCATATAGCTGGGATGGATGTTGCTCCCGGAGAAATTATCCACATGGATGAAAATGGAGCTTGTAAGTTTCCAGCTGATCATCTCGAAGCTGTAGTCACTAATGTTCGAGCCTTACAAAAGGAAGAAGAAACTACTATGAAAAAAATTCGCAGTGCCAAGACAGCTGAAGATATAAAACAGGCCTTCATAAAAAAGCCTTATGGGAGAAAAAAATAAAACACAATTTATTAAGGTTATCAAAAAAACCCCTTATCTTTTTACAAAACTAATCAGTACTAGATTGACTCAAAGTTGTCAGAATTCTTCTTCGAGAGTAGGAATACACTATAAAATAGTCACAGTTTAATAATTACTACCTATTTAATGGAACGAACTGTAATTCTTTGATAATGACTGATTCCAAAATACGTAATATCGCCATTGTAGCCCATGTTGACCACGGTAAAACTACCCTTGTCGATGCTATGTTATGGCAAAGTGGAACTTTTCGTGACAATCAGGAGGTTAATGAGCGAGTCCTGGATTCGATGGATCTTGAAAGAGAAAAAGGGATCACGATCATGGCAAAAAATATTGCTGTTAACTATGGAGAAGTTAAGATCAATATTGTTGATACTCCTGGTCACGCTGATTTTGGTGGAGAGGTCGAGCGAACACTTCGGATGGTTGATGGGATTATGCTACTAGTAGATGCTGCTGAGGGACCTCTCCCTCAAACCCGTTTTGTACTTTCTAAAGCTTTAGACCTCAGTCTTCCAGCAATCGTCGTTATCAATAAAATTGACAGACACGATGCTAGACCTCAAGAAGTTCTAAATGAAATTTATGACCTTTTCATTGATTTAGATGCCTCTGAAAATCAAATTGAGTTTCCAGTTGTCTACTCAATTGCAAAACTAGGGCAATGTAAACTAAATATTGATGAACCTCTATCCGACTTAAGACCATTATTCGAAATGATCTGTAATAAAATTCCATCTCCTCCAGGAAAAACAAATGATACCCTTCAAATTTTGGTTACTAACGTTCAGTTTAATTCCTATCTTGGTCCTCTTGCCATTGGACGAATTATGCAGGGAACCATTCATAACCAAGAAAACGTGACATTATGTCACTTGAATGGGTCCCAGACTAAAGCTTCTGTAACTGGACTTTATGTGTTTGATGGATTAGAACAAGTAGAAGTTAAAGAAGCCGGTCCAGGTCAAATTATTGCAATTTCAGGGATGTCAGGTATCGGTCTAGGTGAAAGTATCGCTGAAGAAAAATTACCAAATCCCCTAAAACCTTTACTTGTTGATGAACCAACTATGTCAATGGAGTTTAGAGTTAACGACTCACCTTTTAGCGGTCATGACGGTCAATTTGTTACCTCTAGACATCTCAGGGAACGTTTATTCAGAGAAGCTACTGGTAACCTCGCTATTCGCATTGAAGAAACAGATTCACCTGACTGTTTCCTCGTCTTTGGGAGAGGTGAGTTACAGATGGCAATTTTAATTGAACAGATCAGGCGAGAAGGTTATGAGTTTTCTGTTGGCATGCCACACGTAATAACCAAATCTATAAATAACAAAATTCATGAACCCTACGAACTTGCTTACATTGATGTTAATGAAGAGTACATGGGTTTAGTTGTTCAAAAGCTGGGTAATCGCAAAGGGGTTATGACTCAAATGATTAACCACGGTTCTGGAAGAATACGTTTAGAGTTTCAAGTTCCTAGCCGTGGACTAATAGGTTACCGTAAAGAATTTCTAACAGATACCAAGGGAACTGGTATCCTGACTCATCTGTTTCATGAGTTTCGACCATGGGTAGGTGATATTACTCACCGTACCACAGGAGCCTTAGTGGCTGACCGTGTAGGTAAAGTTACTGGTTATGCTGTTGTTAATCTTCAAGAACGAGGTGAACTTTTTGTGGCTCCTACAGAATCTGTATACCATGGAATGTTAGTTGGTGAAAATAGTCGCGATGTTGATCTTTCAGTTAACATCACAAAAGAAAAAAAACTCACAAACATGCGAGCATCTACTTCTGATTCATTTGAAAAATTAGTGCCGCCTATCAAAATGTCTCTAGAGGAATCTATTGAATTCATCCGAGAAGATGAGCTCATTGAAGTCACACCCAAAAGCTTACGTCTTCGCAAAAGGAATCTAGGTAAAAACGTTCAACATCATTAATTTACAGAAAGAGAGAGTTAGATTTATGGCCAATCTAGTTTTAGCTACTTGTCAATTCCCTATTCAGAAACAAATCGAGAAAAATTTGTCTTATATTATTCGCCAATTAAAACAGTCTAAAGAACAGGGAGCACACCTAGTTCATTTTTCAGAAGCTTGTCTTTCAGGTTATCTAGGCTCTGAGGTGAAATCTGCTAAAGAAATAAATTGGGAATCTAATGCCAATGCTTTACATAAAATTATGTCCCTTGCTAAAGAACTTGGTTTATGGGTTGTGGTAGGGTCTAACCATCAACTTTCCGGAAAACACAAACCCCACAACTCACTTTATGTAATAAACAGCCAAGGGAAGTTAATTAACCGCTATGACAAAATGTTCTGTTGTGGAGCCAACTATAATGATGCTGACCTGCTCCACTATAGTCCAGGCAGAGCCTTTGTAACTTTCAGGTTAAGAAAAATGCTATGTGGTCTATTAATCTGTCATGATTTTCGCTACCCAGAACTTTTCCGCGAATATAAAAAGAGAGGGGTTCAGTTAATGCTTGTATCTTTTCACAATGCAGGAGGAAAGCTAAAAGACTACCATAATTACAATACCTGGGTTTCTGCAACACTTCAATCAGCAGCAGCTAGTAATTATTTTACCATCAGTGCGACAAACGGAACCCGGAAATATGCTTGGCCAAGTTTCGTTTCCAGTGCTGAAGGAATAATTGTTGACAGGGCGAAACCTCACCGTCCAGCTGTACTCATTAACCATATTGACACCACTAAAAAACTCTATGATGCCTCAGCAGCATGGCGTAATCGTTGTATTAAGGGAATTTATCACAGTGGGAAATTAATTGAAGATCCCCGATCACAAAATCGTCAAAATCTATAGGTAAGTAGAATCATCTATTCTGTTTGCATTTTACATTTAATCAATGTGGTCGTACCACTGTCTAACCAAAGTAATATCTGTATTCAAAACCTCTCTCGGATCGGTTTCCCCTTGATACTCAATCGATAGGTAACCCTTATATTCGATCTGATGGAGATTGGATAAAACTGCTTGAAGGTCAACTATCCCTTCAGCCAATGGAACCCCTGTATACCGGTTCCCCTCAGTAGAGTCCAGAAAACGTTCAACTCGCTCGTTCGATTTAACAGGACGAACATTCTTTAAATGAATGTGGGCAAGAAAGCCACTCATTGTACGAAGAGCTTCTAGTGGATCTTCGTTAACAAATACCGGTGCAGCAGAGTCAAAAATTAAGCGAAAAGAGTCTGAATTAATCTGACGGGCGAAATCAGCGCAATCTGAACTTAATCCCATAAGAGGTTGAACAGGAGGATAATCAATATTTTCAGCTACTAAGGTAATATCGATTGATCCAGCATGCTCTGCACAAAAACAAAGATTTTCCAAGAGCCAAGATCGCTGTTCCTTTAGCGAAGCCTCTTCCTTTACATAACCTGGGATGATCATAGCCAGTGAAGCTCCCATCTCAAGTGTTCTATCTAATAAACTAAATACCCTCTCCACTGAAATCTGTGCTGAAGCAGGAGGAACTATTAAATCTGTTTCAAAAATGTAACAGATTATTGGTAGGCCAACATTGTCAGCAAGTTTTTTAATGTCGGAAGGTTTGAACTTTTCCCAGTAGGAATGCATTAGTTCAAGGCCATTAATATCCAGAGTGCTACAAAAAGAAATTACTTCTTCTAAATTAAGGAATCCTGGACTTGATCGAGGATTAAGATAGTTATCCCGTAAAATCCAATCAAAATTGTAATCGATGACTGAAATGCGAGGAGTATTAGGAATCATTTAATCTTTCATTGTAATTCTGGAGCCAGATAAAAAATCATCGTTGATCCACTTTTAATCTCTCTGGCGATCCTTCGAAAAATCAAATCCCGACATATCAGGCGTATATCCTTGCAGTGTCCATCCTCCGTCCACTGTCAGTATCTGCCCAGTCACAAACTCAGACTCGTCACTTGCCAAAAAGACACAGGGTCCGACATAGTCCTGAACCCGACCAACTCTTTTACTAGGAGTCACAGAAGCCCATTTAAGATCAAAATCAGGGTCATAAGTCCAATTACGCTCGTTACTCGTAGCTGCTGGAGCAACACAGTTAACCCGAACCGCAGGTGCAAGTTCAAGAGCTAATTGTCTAGTAAGAGATTCTAATCCACCTTTAGCCATGGTATAGCTGGAATGAAAAGGAATGATTTGTCTTACAGCGATTGAACTAATGTTGATGATCGATCCTCCTCCGCTTTCTTTCATTTTATCTGCAGCAGCTACTGAACCAAAAAATGGTCCTCGAAGAATCGTATCAACTACATCATTAAAATCCTCTTCAGTAACTTGGGAAAGAGGACCAAAACGAGTTCGTGCAGCATTATTAATTAAAATATCTAAACGGTTAAATCGTTGGTATACCGTTTCTACCAGTTGTTCAAATTCTTGTTTAGAACCAATGTCTGCTTGAAAAGCCTCTGCCTGACTTCCAACCTCTTCTACTCGATGGACTGTTGCTGCTGCCCCCTGATGATCGGTCTTATAATTCACTCCAACTACAGCTCCCTGACTAGCCAACCCAACGGCTAATCCCTGACCAATGCCCTTGCTGGCTCCTGTAATTAAGACAACTTTTCCATTTAATCTGTCTCCCATAGGACTAACCCTCTTGAAATGTGTTCAAAATGCTACTAACTATTAAAACCATTATAATGTTACGCCAATATTGCTAGCCTTCTCTTGAATAAAATTCAATGCCGCTGCATAGGCTAATTTACTTTCTAGGTGTTCTATAATCAAAGGAGTATTAGGAGACAGCTTTTCTATTTGACGGAGATAAGTACTATAGTCGAGCACTCCACTACCAGGAAGAACCTCCTCAATTGCAACAGTCCTCGCATCTAAAGCATAGTTAATATCTTTGGCATGACATGATTGGATCCAAGGGCCTAGCAGATCAAAACATCGATTAATAACTTGAGTGGTTGAATAAAAATCACGGGGATTACGAATAACATTAGATGGATCCAAATGAACACCAAGTCCTGGCCGATCAACAGCTTTAAGAAGCTCAAGATAAATTTCAGGGCCATCTAGTAGTGTCCAAGGAGACATTTCGAGTGTTAACTTAGTTCGTGTAGGTTTTACCTCATCGAGCACATGGCGAACCCATTGAACAACTTCCTCAAATGCTTTGGGCCCAAAGTTTTCAGGATGATGACCAACATGAGAACAGGGAGTGCCAGACCCATCAAATGAACCTGCTACTGTCGCACAACAGACAGCTTCAAGCTGATCGGCAATTATCAACGTCTCAGCAATTTTTTTCAAGTTCGCCTGTCTCTTTTTCTGGTTAGGGTCCAGAGGATTTACCCAAGCTGTAACTTCAGCAATAACAATGTCAGCTACTGAAAAAATCCTCTTTATTTCCTGAATTTCATCTGATTTTCCAATGAGAACATTTGGGAAGCTGATTGCCCTATATCCTTGTTTTTGACATTCATTCACATAAGCCAAAGGGTCACGTGATTGGATATAATCTTCAATGGTGGCACCAAGTCGCATTTTTAAATCCTAGCTGTAAAAACTTTACTCAAAGAATTTTTTCTGATCACTCATTTTGGTTGCTGAAAAAAATCATTAAAAATATAGGATTCGGATAACTTTCAGTGTATACCTTCATGAGATCCGACTAATCAAATTAATCAACGGACTTTTGCTTAACGTAATTAGTTCAGCCATAATATAAATAACCTAATTAGTTAGGACTGGAAAGATTTCATCATGCACCGTCAAATTTATTTTCTATTGTTTTTTCTTCTGATGCAGCCTTCTATTTTCTTCGGATCAGAACCCGAGATAACTTCTATTTTTCCTCTAGGTGGGCAAGTAATCGGAGCTAGTGATAAACGAGGTGCTCAGGTAGAAGATCGAATAGTAACAATTGGAGACCTATTTGCCACAATCTATAAGGCCCTTGTAATTGATTGGACAAAGGAGTATATGAGTCCGATTGAACGACCAATAAAAATCGCAAACTCAATAGGGGGGGAAGTGGATACCCCATCAAAGAACTATTTTAATTACACCAACTAATCTAAAAATCAAATTTTTGATTAAGATCCCAATAAGTACTTTCAGTCTAAAGAACTCGAGAAAGAAAATTGTGTAGTTTGTAGTTTAAACCTCTTTAAGTTTTAATCCCAAGAGCAGACGCTGTTTCAGCTATAGATTGCCAAATATCATCAGCGATTGGAATACCATCCTCCTGCCGAATGTTTTGAGCTTTAGCTTCTGGCATACCCGGCAATAGAACTTCTTCAAAGCCTGGCGCTGGTGGAATGGCTTGGGTACGTTGAGACATTTCGTCAGCCCGTTTGGCATACTCCGAAAATGATTGAAATAAATCAGCTCTAAAAACAATTAAAGTCACTCCATGTCGACGAAAAAGAGGATTCGAATAATTAAGGTTAGCTCCATTATCGGATCCACTAAAAGTCCTACCCAAAAATTCTGTAGCCAACATCAGAGCATATCCCTTGTGTCCACCAAAAGGTAAATGAGCACCCCCATTAAAAAAGTCATTAGGATCAGTTGTAGGATTTCCATCCTTATCCACAATGCACTGAGGAGGTAATTTTTCTTTTCGGTTAAAGGCGTTAACTATTTTAACTCCTGCCGTCGCAGAAGTTGCAAAATCAATGATGATTGGTTCCTCCGTACCTAGAGGAATTCCCATTGCAATAGGGTTAGTATGAAAAAGAGGTTTGCGACCACCGAACGGCACAGCTGCTGGTTCCTCAGCACCTTGACCACCTGCCCAAACCATGGAAATCATTCCTTCTCGAGCTGCTATTTCCGCATAGTGACCTAGTCTGCCAATATGATGAGTTTGAACCACTGAAACCACTGAAACTTCTCGATTATTAGCCTTGTCAATAGCAGTTTGGATTGCAAACTCTGCCACTACATGACCAAAGTTCCACCCACCATTAATAAGGGCACTTACTTCTGTTTCTTTGGCAATTTCAGGTTCTTTATCCAAAATAATGCTCCCATTTTGAATAGCCTCGACATAACCTGGAACATGCCAAACACCATGGGAATCCACACCACGAAGATTGGCAAGTACTAGATGCTCTGAAACAATTTCTGCGTGATTCTTATTAGCACCAGCTACATGCAAAATTTCATAAGTTAATTGGCGAAGCTCATCAGCATTTTTTATTACCATCAAAAGTTCCCCGAATTGTACAAAGATATTTTAAATTTTTTTTCAGCAAAGTTTCTAAAATCAACCCAAGAGAAATCATTACAAAAGGTAATCTACTTTTTAGACCAAGAAAAAAATCTCTTCCTATTGTGCCTCAAAGTCATGAACAACAAGAGACTGGGTTTCTGGATGTTTTCGCAGAATATCAGCAATACCAACCCTATCTCTTGGATCAACTTGATTATAAGCAGGTCTTACAGGACCTCCAGCTCGTCCTAAAGCTTCCATGGCTACTTTTATCCCACTGATACCATAGCCCGGTTTATAACCGCGAATGCTCAGAATTGGTTCTAGATCGTTTTTGAAAACCTCATTCATCTTGGAAATTTTTCCTTCCACTCCATATTTCCAAAAACGTTTTGAACTCTCTGGAATAAGAGAAGCAACCGCTGTTGAATAAGCTCTACTACCCGTTGGGAAAGAAGCTGATGCTGCAGGTTCATTTTCTGAAACAAACAATAACGGTTTAGAGACTTCCTCTAAAACCTGACCACCCACTCTAGAGTAGTAATCATTGTCAAGACCTAGCGAAGGGAAAAAACCAATCATATTGGGAATCTTAGCTAATCGAATAAGTACATCAGGCCAAAAATCATGCTGGCCATGGGGGAGAATCACTGCCCCAATATTAACTGATGTTATTATTGTCTTGTAATACTTATAATAATTCTCGGCTGGATGATTTCTTACAGGTCGAGGTGGAAAAATAACTAGGGCATCAGCCCCAGCTGCTTCACAATTTTTTGCCATTAAAATAGAATTTTTATAGCCTCCAATTACACCTGCCATTACAGGCATTTTCCCCTGCGCTCCGACAACAGCAGCTGTTACCAATTCTCGGTGTTCTTTGAGACTTAGGCTCAGACCTTCACCAAAACCTCCACCCACTACTACAGTTAGACGATCCCTTTCTGCGTGAAAAGCTACATTTTTAAGCAGGCCCTCAGAATCAAGATCATAATTGGCATGAAAGGGGGTTGGGAGATAATTGTGAGGACCATCTAACGCCACCACTAATTCCTCCATCGAAGGCCATTTTGTCTTGGGAGGTAAGGAGCACCCAGTCATTCTTGGAAGCACCATTCCTCCAAAAGCTAGTGTTCCCAATTTCAATAATTTTCTTCTGGAAGATTTGTTATTTAGGATTTCTCTGACAGGATTTGTTTTCTTCTTGAACACTGTTCTCCTTTCAAAGACAAAAAATAATTTGCAAGAACTTCTAATAAACTATTCCTATACTCTCAACTTTTTTTAGGGGCTTTCCATGAAAGAATGTCTTTAGCTGGAAAATCTATTATTTTTGGCATTAATTCCCCTAGTAGAAACGAAAACTACGTTTACATTTATAGTTTCAAACTAGGATTGGTTTAACAATTTTCCCATGGACATCAGTTAAACGAAAATGACGGCCTTGAAACTTAAAGGTTAATCTCGTATGGTCGATTCCCAGGCAGTGGAGAATGGTGGCGTGTAAATCGTGAATGTGCACTGGATCATTGACAATGTTATAACTGTAGTCATCAGTTTCCCCGTATGTCATGCCTGGTTTAATTCCCCCTCCAGCCATCCAAATAGTGAAACAGCGCGGATGATGATCACGTCCATAGTCATCGGAGGTCAATTTTCCCTGGCAGTATATCGTCCTACCAAATTCTCCTCCCCAAATAACTAGAGTATCCTCAAGCAACCCCCGTTCCTTCAGATCCTGAACAAGAGCAGCCGATGCCTGATCAGTATCTAGAGCTTGTCCAGCAATTTGTTGCGGCAATTTGCTGTGTTGGTCCCAGCCACGGTGAAACAATTGAATAAAACGTACTCCTCGCTCTGCTAACCTTCTAGCTAGTAAACAGTTAGCTGCAAAGGTTCCTGGCTTTCTAGCACTAGGCCCATATAACTCAAAGGTTTTATCCGGCTCCCCTTCCAAATCCATTAAACCAGGAACAGAAGATTGCATCCGATAGGCCATTTCATATTGGGTAATTCGAGTAGAAATTTCTGGATCTCCAAAATCCTTTAACTTCAGTTGGTTCAGTTTGGAAAGATCATCTAGAAATCGACGCCTTGCGTCAGAACCAAGTCCTGGAGGATTGGAAAGATAAAGTACTGGATCCCCTACTGAGCGAAACTTAACTCCTTGGTACTTAGTTGGAAGAAATCCACTACCCCAAAGACGGTCATAGAGAGGTTGGCTATCTTGCTTGCCTGTGCCTTGAGAAATCATAGATACAAATGTAGGTAAATCTTGGTTTTCACTTCCAAGTCCATAGGATAGCCAAGCACCAATACTAGGACGACCAGCAATTTGAGCCCCCGTCTGGAAAAATGTTATTGCCGGATCATGATTAATCGCTTCTGTGTGCATTGATTTAATAAAACATAATTCATCTGCAATTTTCCGGGTATGGGGCATAAGGTCACTAATCCATGCACCAGCTTGTCCCTGTTGAGAAAATTTAAATACAGAAGGAGCAAGGGGTAGGGTTTCTTGGTTGGCAGTCATTCCAGTTAAACGTTGTCCTTTACGAACTGATTCTGGCAACTGCTGTCCTCTTCTTTCTATAAGCCTAGGCTTGTAATCAAATAAATCCATTTGTGCTGGTGCTCCAGACTGAAAAAGATAAATTACCCTCTTGGCTTTAGGGGCAAAGTGGGGCAACTCGGGCAAACCACTCTTGACTGAACTAGATTCAAGTTCAGTAGATAAACCTGTTCCTGCAGCCAAGTCATTGTTAAGTAATGAAGTTAAAGCAGCAGTTCCGACACCCCAACTTGCTAAGCTGAAGAAATGTCTTCTGGTGAGTAACAGCTGTGTTTCGAGAAAAGGATTCATAGCTTATTCCTTGGTAATTGTCTCATCAAGATTTAGAACTAAACTAGCTACAGTTGTATAGGCGGCTAATTCTTTTAGATCGAGTCCTTTTGGAATCAGAGAATCGCCTACACTAACCAACTTTTCTGCCAACTGAAAATTAGATTGATAGAAATCTAAATTGGCATTAAGGCTATCAATTAAAATTTTTTGTTCTTCGGCCTTCGGCAATCGAGCTATTGCGATCTGAAAAGCATAAACAAGACGATCTTCAGGTGTTATTAGCTTTTTATTAGTCAAAAGACGTTGAGCCAAACCTCGGGCTGATTCCACAAAGGTAACGTCGTTCATCAAATTAAGTGCCTGCAGGGGAGTATTAGTCCGACTTTCACGTACAGTGCACATTTCTCGTTGGGCAGCATCAAAATTCAACATGGAGGGTGGGGCAATCGTTCTTTTCCAGAATGTGTAAAGGCTTCGTCGATAAAGATCGTCCCCTTTACTTTGATTATAAGCAATGTCTCCGGCAAGTTCTTCCCATAGACCTTCAGGTTGATAGGGTTTAACAGATGGGCCTCCCAGTTTTTCAACCAATAATCCTCCAACAAATAGAGCCTGATCTCGAATAGCTTGAGCAGAAAGTCTGACTCTTGGTCCTCGAGCCAACAAGAAATTTCTTGGATCTTCTTGAAGGGACTTATCAGTTGCTCGAGAAGATTGCCGATAAGTAGCACTCATAACAATAATTTTCTGCATCGCCTTAATGTCCCATTCATTCCTAACAAATTCGGTAGCCAGCCAATCAAGTAGTCGGGGATGGGACGGACGCTCACCCTGTGAACCAAAGTCTTCGATTGTCTGGACAAGACCTTGGCCAAAGTACATCTGCCAATAACGATTGATGACAACTCTAGCCGTTAAAGGGTTTTCTGGATTGACTAGCCATTTAGCCAAGTCCAACCGAGTCTTCAGATTACTACCATTGGTACCCTTTAAAACCAATGGGATCCCAGGGTCAACTTTTTCGCCAGGGCGATTATAGACACCTCTAAGCAGCATAAAAGTAGGTTTTGGCTGCTCTCGCTCCTGCATAACCATAGTCGTTGGAACTTCTTCCATAAATGTAGCCCTGCGTTTTTTAAGGGTAATTATCTCCTGATGCACTGCTTTAATAGCCTTTGGTGCATGACGTTCTAGAAAGTATGCTCTAAGCTTATCTGTTTCACTTGGACTCCTTTGTTTTACTGATTTTGCAACGATGTCGTTAATAGAAGTTGCAGTTGCAACTATTTGTACTTCTTCTGCTGAAAGCATTCGTCCATAGATCCTAACGTCATCAATTAGACCCTTAAAACGACTTTCTGGTCCTCCTCCTGAACCAATACGAAATGGTTCTTTCACTTCATCAAAAGTAAGGTTTAAATCATCAACGAACACTTTGAATTTCATCGATTTTCCATTGACATATATTTTAATAGCACGAGAAGTGCGAGAACCATCGTAGGTAACCATGATGTGATACCACTGATTAGGAGAGAACTCTTTTTCAGTTTCAACTCGGATTGCATCATCTAACCATCGCTTTACCAAATTAACTTGAAACTTACCTTCTGAAAAAACAATCTGATATCCCTCTTCCTTTGCTAGTTCTAGGGTCCTAGAAAAAATAGCACCCCCCTTTTTTTCTGCCGGATAAACCCATGCTCCTAAAGAAAATCTGTCATAAAAACCAAACTTTCCAACATTCCCAGCATTGATGAAGCGCTCTCCATCAAAATTTCCGGCTTTACCAATTCGACCAACAGTGAAACTTCGTCGCCCAGATTCAAATTTTCCCTTTTTCAGGTTTCTCTTCCTTGGCCCTGGCATCGAGTACTGCACTCCCCTCGTATTTCCATCTAAGGGGAAATGAGCCAGTAAGTCTTCGGAAACAGACCAGTGAAGAGGACGTCTTTTTTTGAAAGAGGTCTCCCATTTTTGTTGGGTTTTTACTAATTTAGAGGTTAACTTGGAAAATTTCTGATGCGATAACTCTATTTGATGATCAAAGTCGGCAAGTTGCTGTTGTTGTTTCTTGGTTGGGGCCTTTATCATTGGCGGCGAATTGCCATATTTCCATACCTTACCCCGTTCCGGTATATTGTTGAAAAAAGCAAAGGCCTGGTAAAATTCTTTTTGTGTAAAAGGGTCATATTTATGATCGTGACAGCGGGCACAACCTAGAGTTAAACCCTGCCAAACTGTTGCAGTAGTTTCAACCCGATCTACTACGTATTCCACGGCAAATTCTTCTGGAATTATTCCACCTTCACCATTACCTCGGTGGTTGCGATTAAACCCAGTGGCAATTCGTTGCTCCAGAGTAGGTTGAGGAAGCATGTCACCTGCAAGCTGTTCAATAGTAAACTGATCAAAAGACATGTTGGCATTAAAAGCATCGATCACCCAATCACGCCATCGCCACATTATCCGTTCACCATCTGTTTGATAACCATTACTGTCAGCATAGCGGGCAGCATCGAGCCATTGTTGAGCCATTCGTTCCCCATATCGTGGGGATTGTAACAACCGATCTACCACCTTCTCATAAGCATTTTCTGATTCATCTGCAAGGAACGCTTCTACTTCTTCTGGAGTAGGAGGTAATCCTGTCAAATCAAGGGAGACTCGTCTAACTAATGTGGTTTTCGTTGCTTCTGGAGAGGGTACCATCCCCTTACTAGTTAATCGATCTAACACGAAAAAATCGATACCATTACGAGGCCAATTCTTATTGGTTACTTCTGGAAACTTGGGACTTTGCGGAGGAATAAAAGACCAGTGAAGTTGCCACTTAGCACCTTGTTCAATCCACAACCGAATAAGCTCAATTTCTTCTTTACTCAGCTTGAGTCCCGAATATACAGGTGGCATTCGAAGACTCAATTCTTTCGATGAAATTCGGTTAAAAATTTTACTCTTTTCAGGAAAACCTGACAGAATGTAATGATCTCCTTCCTCTTGAGCAAAGAGACCTTTTTTTGTATCCAAACGAAGATTAGCCTGACGGTTTGCTTCATCAGCCCCGTGACAGGCATAACATCGATCCGAAAGAATTGGACGAATATCTCTGTCAAATTCCACAATCGGGGTTGATCGAGTCTGAGCAAAAAGGATTACCCCTCCTCCAACCATTAATCCTAGCCAACTCAACAAGAAAGTCTTTAATTGTCTGGTATTCATGATAATTTTTTCTCTAATTGAAACATAGATAACCACTCATTTATACAGTCAACTTTATGAAAAAGAATTTCCTTCTCAAAAGCTTTTTTATTTTTAAGTTTGTAGTGTATCTCTGTCTGTTTTGTCTCTCAACAGAAAATTAAACCTTCCGTGACAATTGAAAATTTTACCACTTTGAAGAAAATGCATCACCTGCGTTTTCCCGAAACCTAAAAATCACAGTTAAAACACAAAAACTTAAAACCATCTCGACCAGCACTACAAACTAATCTAAAATGCTTTGCATGTATGTAATAGCAACAAACGAAATAATAGTTTGAACCAAAGATTTTCCCAGAGAAGTTAGGTCTTGCTTTTATTATTTTACTATTTGGCAGAATTTCTCCAGTAATTTTTGGTTAAATCATTGATAAAATGCTTGACGAATTTCCCTGAAGAATTAAGTTAGTAGTTTCGGACTTTGCCATGCTTAAAAAATAGGGTCAAACAAAGAGGTATCCTTTGAAAAAACCGACCGTAGCTATCATAGGGCGCCCCAATGTTGGTAAGTCTACTTTATTCAATCGTATTTGCCGACAAAGACGGTCCATGGTTGGCAATGAATCTGGAATGACTCGAGATCGTATAGATGTATCAGCACAATGGAACGGCCATCACTTTGAACTGATTGATACTGGCGGACTCATCCCAGGCAATCAGGACCTAATTCAGAGTTTAATCTCTGAACAAGCAGGAACAGCCATTCAAAATTCACAGGTACTCGTGTTGGTAGTAGACGGACGAAAAGGACTGACTTCGTTAGATCTTACCCTAGCCAAATTTTTGATTCAAAAGTCTATACCAGTTATTGTGGCGGCCAATAAATGTGACACCATTAAACAGTGGGCTAATACACAGGAATTTTTTGAGCTAGGTTTTGAAACAATCATTCCTATCTCTGCAGCACACGGTTTAAATGTTGGAGACCTTCTAGATGCAGTCTGTAAGTATATTCCACTCAAGGGCACTCCAAAATCTCCAGTTATTAAGGACATCCGGGTCGCTATCGTTGGCAAGCCCAATGTAGGGAAATCGACACTACTCAATACCATCTTAGGAGAAGGGAGAGCCATTGTTTCTCCCCTGCCTGGTACGACGAGAGATTCCGTTGATTCAGTCGCTACCAGAGAAGGTCAAACCTATCGATTTATTGATACTGCCGGAATCCGAAAAAAACGACGAACCTTTTTGGAAACAGAAAAACTCAGTGTCATTATGGCAAGAAAAAGTATAGAACAAGCTGACGTTGCCTTAATAATGGTAGATGCCACTGAAGGTGCTTCATCAGTTGATGGAACAATTGCAAATTTTGCACACACAGCAGGTACCTCAACAATCGTTGTCATTAACAAGTGGGATCTAATAAATAAAAACAACACCACAATGCAATCCTTTCAAGAAAATATTCGAGAACGATTGCGTCTATTAGACTATGCTCCAATCCTATTTATCTCTGCCGTAACCGGTCAGAGAATCAATAAATTATTTCCTTTGATTGATCAGGTATTCAAGGCCAGGCACACTCGAATTGGAACAGGAAAATTGAATTCCTTCTTACAACGGATTGCGCTCAATCAAGTCTCTGTTCCTTATAACCGACAAGTCAAAGTTCACTACATGACACAGATACGAAATTCTCCTCCAACTTTTGTACTAATGACTAATCGAAAATCTTCATTACACCTTTCAGTACAAAGATATTTAATTAACAAAATGAGAAAGCAGTTCGGTTTTCTGGGAACACCGATTATATTGAAGCAGAATCTTGAACGGAAAGTAGGATAGACTAGGATGGTATCTCAGTTGGACATCTTCAGTTATAATAAGTCATGAATCAACGTCATCTAAATCGAAAAACTACTCTACAGACAGACATTCCCAACAAATTATTCTTTAGGATTAGTGAGGTTTGCAAAATAGTTGGCGTAGAGGCTTATGTTCTGCGTTTTTGGGAATCAGAGTTTCCAACACTCAACCCAGCCAAAGGAACAAATGGAAGACGAACATTTCGAAAAAGGGATATCGAAATAGTGCTAACTATAAAACGTCTCCTCTATGAAGAGGGGTATACAATTGCCGGAGCACGAAATTTTCTTTCTAAAAAACATATAACTCAACTTTCAATTACTTCTCCAGACTCTTATAAAAAGTTGCCCGAAGAAAACCGAACAAAGGAAAGTTCTGCTAGTACTGAAGTAGTTAAAACAGTCCGTTCTATAAAGTCTGAACTTCACTCGATCTTGACAATGTTAAATCGAAGATGGTAGATTCCGGCTTGGTTCCGGGACGTAGCGCAGTCTGGTAGCGCACACGCTTGGGGTGCGTGGGGTCGGAGGTTCAAATCCTCTCGTCCCGACCATTTATTTTTTCGAGTCCACGATTTGGCAGAAATCTTACTGACTAATGACGATGGAGTTCGGTCGCCAGGCATCACTTCTCTGGCTCAACAACTACGTTCGCTCGCACAGATTAATACTGTGGCCCCAGACCAAGAACAAAGTGCCACTAGCCAATCCCTTACCCTCCTCCGTCCTATCCATTATGAAAAAATAAGTTCTGATTGTTATTCCGTCAGTGGGACTCCAACAGATTGCGTCCTCATGGCTTTAAATCATATCCTGCCTCAACAACCTGATTTAGTTATTTCCGGAATTAATAGAGGGCCTAATCTTGGCTATGACATTGCCCATTCCGGAACAGTGGCAGGAGCCATGGAAGCTGCCAGACATGGACTGCAAGCCGTAGCTATATCTCTGGCTACCCGCAAGGATTTTATTTTTGACCAAGCAGTTCAATTTGTAACCGAGCTATCCGAACGATTATTGACCACACCATTGCCAAAAGGCGTTATCCTTAACGTGAATATTCCCGCTGGGAATTGGAAAGGTGTGAAGATTACTCGTCAGAGTTCTTATCAAGTCCGTAA
This sequence comes from Terriglobia bacterium, assembly GCA_022452285.1. Lineage (GTDB taxonomy): Bacteria > Acidobacteriota > Terriglobia > Versatilivoradales > Versatilivoraceae > JAKUNG01. The sequence goes on from JAKUNG010000023.1 coordinate 23,904, forward strand.
CCTTGTTGTGGAAACCCGTGACCCACGTGGACGACCTTATTTCTGGCTTGATCAAGACCTGGATTTTAGTTCCCTACCTAGCGACGGGGATACTGATGATGTTGCTATTCGCTCTGGCTATATTTCAATAACTCCACTTAAGCTTGATCAAACTGCTATCGAGGTTTTATCAGAGCTAAAATCATGGTCAGAAGGTTTTTTAGCCAATAAGCGACCAGTCATTCAATAACGGGGCGTGGCTCAGCCTGGTAGAGCACCTGGTTCGGGACCAGGGGGTCGGTGGTTCAAATCCACTCGCCCCGACCAGCATTATCAATGAGTTAGCAAAGAGATCTTCCGGACTGTTAGGGCCATGTGCATATTTAATCGATTCACCCCTGTTTTTAAGGGCTCCGAGGGTGGTCACTGTTAGCTGTGATTTGTTTTGTTGTTACTCTGGGAATAAGGGCTCACGACATGGATTTGTTATTTATTTTTGCAACGCTTAGTTTTGTGTTGAATGGTTTTTTTGGTGGTATCTTTTATGAATGAAAACTCTCCTACTAACCCATTGGAAAGAGTAAGAACTCTAACTTTCGATATATTCGGTACAGTCTTAAATTTAGCAGGGAGTCTTGTTCCTCCTCTAGAAGAACTACTGAGATCATGTAATGCCCCAGAATCTATCACAGGCGCAGATGTTTGGTCACAGTGGCGACAAAGACAACGGATAGAACAGTATCAGGACAACCTGCTCATGTTAGGTCACAGCGGTTACTTGGCCGTAAAGAAGAGGGCTCTTCTCTACAGTCTCCGGACATTTAAAATTGAATTCACATATGAACAGATTGATAAGTTTATGAAGGTTTACCAGGATCTTACACCGTTCCAGGATGCTATTGATGGTCTTAAACGTTTGGGAACTAAGTACGACCTTGTGATACTGTCCAACGGTGAAGAGTGGTATCTCAAGCACCTGGCCAAGAACCGTATAGGCATTGACTTCCATGACATCATCTCTGCTGAGATGGTGGGGCAGTTCAAACCCCATCCATCTGTTTACAGGTTCGCTGCAAAAAGAATGGAACAGGAACCAGACCAGATCATGATGGTTGCCTCACACTCCTTCGACATACTTGGAGCCCGTCACAGTGGTTTCCGTGGTGCTTATGTAAATAGGTACGGTCTTCCCTATGATGAATCAGAATACAGGCCAGACTTAACGACTGGGAACTTTGATGAACTATGTTTAAAACTGGAAGTATAATTCCAAAGATATAGTGGCTGTGGCGATAGGAGAGGTGGCCCCGATATTTTTAAACCAGACAAACAACAAAGCTATATACATCATTTAAGCTATTACACTTTTCCTAGTATGGATATTCCCTTCATATATAAAAGATTAAAAAGTGAGAACAATCCACTGCAACTTCTTCATCTGCTAGTTCTGGTAGTTGTCCTTGTTATTGGTATTTCCTTTGTTATGGTTCAGTAATACAAATGTTCCTTCTTGAAGCTATCCTTGTCCGACTGTTTGGTCTGCTTGCAATAGTTTTTGTTATTCTTCTTTGGTCAGGACAGATTACGAACCCAGCAATAAATCAGTGGTTTGAAAAACTGGAACCACCATGGTTAAAGAATGTTATATGTATCTTGATTCTTTTGGTTGGAGTTTCGTTTCTAATAACCTAGGAGATGCCCAATGCCATACGACTATAGCGCTTTCGATAAACCTACGGATGAAAAAAAAGATTCCAATCTCAGCACGGAGGAACAGGCTCGGGCAATGGGATGGAGACCTAGAAAAGAATTTAAGGGGGAGTCGGATGACTGGGTAGAAGCCGAAGTATTCCTTAGTCGTACGGAGCTTTATCGAAGGGTCCAAAAACTTAACCAAGAAAACAGATGGCTAAGAAAGCAGGTAGAAAATCTAAAGAAACAACTTCAGAAGAAAGGGGAATCCTAATAAGCCGTGAAATTCCCCCTACAAATTGATGCCGTCTTCCAGGGACAAAGAACAAGATCGGAGCATCACAACCAGTCAAAGTGGTAAAACCAGTTTCACCGTTTTAGGCCGTCCCATAAAGGAACAGGATTGACCATCATGCTCGAATTCTCCTATGTCCGTATTAAATTCCTATCTACCTGTTATTAATATACAATGCCAGTATGTGGAAATAGCTTCCAAAGACCTGCTGGAAAACTGATTCAAGATGACTTAGTGGTAACTGTTATCACTTACTGGTAGGAAGATCTCCTAGTTCGGGACCAGGGGGTCGGTGGTTCAAATCCACTCGCCCCGACCAACATTATCAATGAGTTAGTAGAGAGATCTTCCAGACTATTAGGTCTGTGTGCATATTAAACTCGTTCCCCCCTACTTTTGGGAGCTCTGCGGGTGGTCACTGAGGTGGTTGCAAATTGAAACTCATTTTTTTCAAGGAGATAAGAGTTGAAACGACTTGGTGGTAAGGTAGCGGCAGTCACCGGTGGCGCGTCGGGTATTGGCGAAGCCACGGTACGACTATTTGTAAAAGAGGGTGCCCGGGTGGCTTTTGCCGATCGTGATGGTTCCCGCGGCACCAGCATAGCAGACGAGATCAACGCGAGTGGAGGAGAAGTGCTCTTTGTGAAGACCCAATTAGAACACGAAGCTGGGGCTATGGCTTTCATTCAGCGTACGATAGAGCACTTTGGTCAGCTTAATATTCTGGTGAATAATGCCGCCGTCCGTCTCTACCAGGGTATAACCGAAGCCAGTGAAGAAAGTTGGGACACCATTTGGGGCGTAAACGTCAAAGGGTATGCCTTTTGCGCCAAAGCCGCCATCCCAGCCCTGCGTCTTGGGGGTAATGGGAGCATTGTCAACATTGCCTCTACCAATGCAGTTATAGCAGGCGACAATACTCTACAATATGATACCACCAAGGCAGCAGTTACTGGTTTGACACGTGGCCTGGCCCGAGCTCATGCTGCCGAGGGCATCCGGGTCAATGCGTTGTGTCCAGGACGGACCTTTACCGCTTTTCACAAGCATCGCGCCGCTGCAGCTGGGAAAACCCACGAGGCATTCAAGGAAGAATTTGGTCGTCCCACCCTTCTCAAACGAACGGCGACACCACGAGAAATTGCCTCGTGTGTGCTGTTCCTGGCTTCTGACGATGCATCTTTCGTCACAGGTACATGCCTGTTTGCGGATGGCGGCGAAACGGCCATGTAACGTATCATGTTGGGCAGAAGCATTTGTCATAGGGAACCCTAAGGAGACAACCAATGTTAGGTCTTATTGTTTCAGTAGCTTTTACTTATTTAATCGTCTTTAAATGGTTCAGAATAGGTCGAATTGTAAAAACTGTCCAATATGGTTGGCTCTATGTAGCGTTGCTTGTATTTGTTATTTGGCTTGTTATTAATTCTATTTTTCGCTTCTTTGGTATAGGTGGGTAGTACATGGCAAAAAAAGGGATGAGGTCTTATTCAAAGCCTATGTATAAAGCTGGGCCGAACTGGGCCTCACGTCTTGGATATTTGATTATTGCTGTTATTGTTGGTGTTTTTATTGTTGTTGGTGTCGGTATCTTGGACTACATAAACAATATGTTAAAGTAATCGTAAGGCTCAAAATATTTTTTTATTTTTTTTCAATCAAAGGGATGAGGTCTTCTGGGTAGAGGGTGTTGTAAACTATTATCCTAGCGTTTATTCCAAATCTAAAAACTTTTGTTAGTGGATAGCCCCAGTTATAAAATCTGATTCCTATATCTATTCTCCATTTGAGGAATTTCTTGATCATCTTGCAGTTTTTATACACCTTCGACAAAGATAAACGTTCCAGTCGTGTTATCCAATCGTCCTGCGACAATCTGTTGATAAGCATCACTTTTCAGGCAGTTCTGTCCTGATTCTTTATCTGGGAATTCGACGATAACATCAATATCTGCGATGGGTTCCCCCTCTCGGTACAAAACTTCACCCCCTCTAACAAGAAACTTTCCTCCAAACTGCCCAACAACAGCCTCTATTTTTGAACCATACTCGTTAAAAAAACGTTCTTTGTCTTTTAGCGTTAAGTGGGCAATAACGTATCCTTTTGGCATAAGTCTATCCTTTAAAAGTTTTTCAATTTAAATAATAAATAAAATGATGCGATTGTTTTACTTTAGGGTTTTTTCTTAGGTTGAATTATAACTTTATGTTCATCAGGTTTAATCATCCCAAGTTCTTCTCGTGCTACTTTCTCAATCTCTTTAGGGTCAGTTTTTAGTCTTTCAACTTCTTCTTCCAACTGTTGGTTTTCTGATTTTAACTTTTCAATCGTTTCGATTAAATCATTCTTAGTAGAATTAGCAATGTTGTCACACCCACCCAAAAACAGGACAGCCATTAGAATGGAGGTGAATGCCTTCACGGTTTTTCCTCCAGAGGTTTAAATTCTGCCGCAAGTGCCTGTACTTTTTCAAGTTGGGCAGGCGTCATGCGCTGGGCTAGGGTGTCTCGCCTTTTGATAGCTTCCTTGTCACCTTGGGCTGCCGAAAGATTGAACCACTTTTGTGCTTCTACATCATCTCGTGGAACCCCTTCACCATAGAAATACATCAACCCCAAGTTATATTGGGCTAGGGCCTGTCCTTGATTTGCCGCCAGTTGATACCATTTGGCAGCTTGTCGGTAATTCTGAGAGATTCCCCGGCCTTGGTAGTACATCGCTCCCAGGCTACTTTGAGCATCAGCATGTCCCTGGGCTGCCGCCCGTCGAAACAACTTGGCGGCTTGTCGGTAATCCTGTGGAATGCCCTGACCATTCTCATACATATAGCCTAAAGTGTACTGGGCCATAGCATCTCCCTGGTCTGCTGCCTGTCGAAACCATTTTGCGGCTTGTTTGTCGTCCTTTGGAACTCCTCTGCCATTGCGATATCTTCGTCCCAAGGCCCATTGGGCAGCAGGGTTTCCCTTTTCAGCTGACTGCTTTAATTTACTAATTCTGTTTTGGATTTCATCCGCAACAGAAATTCTACATCCTCCAATAATTAGTAGACCCAGTAGAATGTATTTGAGAGTAGTCATTGATTTTCTTTTACGGGTTTTTCATTGGATCTCATACATGTTCTTCTTCAAACTCTTTTGATTGTTCTGCCTCCTGTAATGCCTCTAACTCTTTCCTCTGTTCCAGAAGTAAGATAGTAATAAGCACTACCCCTGTTAAGGCAAGAAGAGCAAGGACTTGCAGAGCTAATCTGGAATAGTCAATGGATCCAATGTAAGTGTAGATGTAATCAACCTTTACTAGTCGTTTCGATGTAAGTACTTTGTAATCCTTGACACTATACTTGTAATCATCCATATAAATCCTATTGGATCTTGTAATCATCGTGTACCCATAGCTCGACGAATTTTTATTAGTATCCATTCCGACGGAATCAGCGTTACTAGTGTCTGGCGTGGAAAACAGAAAAAGATACTTAATTCCCGAATCACCATACGAAGGCTTCCAATCTTTGCAATACTTGCCTTCCTCAACCTGTGTCCGGCCAACTTTATCACTGGTAAATTCAGTACAGCTATTTTTTGTAATTTTTGTAGGGAACGGGGGAAACAAGCACATTCCTGCCAGCAAAACCAATCCAATCCAAATGACGATGAGTTTGGTTTTCATGGTTTTACCTCATTATTTGTTCTGGAAGATTCTATAATCTTATAACAGGCTCAACTTATTTTTTATTTTTTTTCAATAAAAGGGATTGGGTCTTCTGGGTAAAGCCAGTTATAGAACCTGATCTTTAAATTTATTTCCCATCTTTGAAACCCTGCCAGTACGGAGTCAGCGTTATAAAATCTCATCTTCATATTTATTTCCCATCTGAGGAATTTCTTGATCATCTGTTATTGGAATCCCTTCTTGGGATTTTCTTTTTTAGGCTTAAATTCTCTGGCTAACTTCTGGGCTTCTGCCAGTTGAGAGGAAGTCATTTTCCTGGCCAGGGAATCTCTAAAATTGATCGCCTCTTTAACCCCTTGAACCGCCGCAAGATTTAACCATTTATGGGCGAACACAAAATCCTGAAGTACCCCTTTACCCGTGAAATAGCTGAGTCCTAAATCATATTGAGCCAGTGAATTCCCCTGCGCTGCACCTAGTTGATACCACTTTACCGCCTGTTGGAAATCCTGAGAAACCCCTTGCCCCCTGGCATACATTCTTCCTAAGAGGGCTTGAGCAAAAGAATCACCCTCAGTAGCAGCCAGGTTTAACCATTGATGCGCCCGGGCATAGTCCTTAGGAACCCCTCTACCATAAAAATACCAGGCTCCCAGGGTCATTTGGGATCTAGCGTCCCCCTGATCCGCTAACTCAGTAAGCTTTTGTAAATCCTCTGAGGTTACCTTTGTTTCATTCTCCCCAAAGACATTCTTGAATCCAACTAGGAACAAAACAAAAAGTAGTAGGTATGGGAGTTCTCTCATACAGTGAGTTAAAGACGCCATTATTTTCAATGATCTTCAAGTTGACTTGATCTCTTTTAACCGTTTAGCATCATACTCATCAGCGGCAGCATTGAGTCTCTGCATGGCTTCCTTGGGAAGAACCAGTTCTGCTCCTTTAAAATTGTCAGCAACATGTTCTGGTTTTTCTCCACCGGCCAGGACACTAGTTACTTCCGGGTGGTTCGAAGA
>JAKUNG010000024.1 GCA_022452285.1 Terriglobia bacterium
TAACACCTAACAATACAAACCCAAAAATAAAATCATTAAAAATTAAAGGCCCCTAATCAATTACTCTTTCTGGGAGCAAAGAAGCAAAAACCCATTCTTTTTTACAAAAAATCCAGTTACCAACGATAGTGAGCAAAAGCTTTATTTGCTTCTGCCATTCGATGAACGTCTTCTCGCTTCTTTACTGCTGCTCCTCTATTAGCAGCAGCCTCCATAAACTCTGCTGCTAATCTTTCTCTCATCGACTTCTCTTTACGCGATCGGGAGGATGTAATTAACCACCTTATACTAAGAGAAATCTTTCGAGTTGAATTAACTTCGATGGGGACTTGATAATTAGCACCACCAACTCGACGTGATTTCACCTCTAAAACAGGCTTAACATTATCCATAGCAGTTTTAAAGGTTTTCAGTGGATCCTCTCCGGTTTTCTCTTTAATAATGTTCAGTGCTCCATAAAACAACTGCTCAGCAGTGCTTTTTTTTCCATCCCACATAACACAATTTATAAATTTGGAAACCAAGGGGCTCTGATAAACTGGGTCAGGAATAACCTCCCGCCGCGGTACATGTCCTTTCCGTGGCATAAAACCTGCTCCTTACTAGGGCAATTCAAATACCCTCACTTAATAATTTTAGATTAAAAACTGGGAAAAAATTTATTTCGATCGCTTTGCTCCGTATTTGGAACGACTCTGTTTCCGACCCTCAACACCAATTGAGTCTAGAGTTCCACGGACTACATGATATCTCACTCCAGGCAAATCCTTTACTCTGCCTCCACGGATCAATACTATCGAATGTTCTTGAAGATTATGGCCAATGCCAGGAATATAAGTTGTGACCTCAATTCCATTAGTCAAACGTACACGAGCTACTTTTCGGAGCGCTGAGTTCGGTTTTTTTGGAGTTGAAGTATAAACTCTTACACAAACTCCTCGTTTTTGCGGGCATTTTTGGAGAGCTGGACTACTAGTTTTGTCTTTGACTCTTTTCCGTCCCAGCCTGACTAATTGGCTAATAGTTGGCAATCCCTAATCCTCCCAGAATTCAAGCATTTTCAATATTATAACTACTATACACTACATCCAAGCGCAAAACCTTTTGAATTTAGCAAACGATGACAATACTGTCAAACCAAAAAGGAATTAAACAGTTAAAATTTCAGCTTCTTTCTTTTTAGTCACATCTTGTAATTTTTCTATAAAGTGATCAGTTGCTTTTTGGATTTCTCCTGCCCCTTTTCGTTCATCGTCCTCAGATAGTTCTTTATTATTAAGCATCGTTTTTATTTCGTTGTTTTGGGTTCGACGAATATTTCGTAAAGCCGTTCGATGTTCTTCTAAAATCTTTCCAGCTTGACGAGCTAATTGCTTACGCCGTTCTTCAGTTAAAGGTGGTATCGGAATTCTAATAATTTTTCCATCGTTGGCTGGGTTTAAATCCAGATCCGAAGCAAGTATTGCTTTTTCAATATCTTGAAGGAGAGTAACATCCCAAGGTTGTATAGTAAGAAGTGTTGGATCCGGGGCAGTTACGTTCCCTATTTGGTTTAAAGGAGTTGGAGTTCCATAGTAATCCACTTTAATTTGATCCAAAAGAGTCACTGAAGCTCGACCGGTTCTTAGAAGTGAAAGATTCTTTCGTAGGTCTTCAACAACTTTTTCCATTTTTATATTTGTAGCTTTGATAATATTCTCAATCATTAATTTAAACCTTGACGACTGTTCCAATCTTTTGTCCAAGAACAGCTCGTTTAATATTTCCATTCTGCAATAAGTTAAATACAACAATAGGCATTCTATTCTCCATGCATAACGATATTGCAGTAGCGTCCATTACTTTTAATCCCTTGTCAATAACATCTAGGTAGTCAATCTTATCAAACATCTTGGCATCTTTTACCTTCATTGGATCAGCATCATAGATTCCTTCCACTTTAGTAGCTTTTAAAATCACCTCTGCTTTTATTTCCATAGCTCTCAAAGCAGCTGCGGTATCGGTAGAAAAATACGGGTTACCAATGCCAGCAGCAAAAATGACGACACGGCCTTTTTCCAAATGCCTGATGGCTCTCCTTCTAATATAAGGTTCTGCTACTTCTCTCATTTCAATCGCTGATACAACTCGGGTAAAAACGTTAGCTTTTTCTAATGCATCTTGAAGTGCTATTGCATTAATTACAGTTGCTAACATTCCCATTAAATCACCTGAAACGCGTTCCATTCCTTGATCTTCAACTGATAATCCACGGAAAATATTCCCACCACCAATGACAATAGCTATTTCAACTCCCAAGGAATGAACTTCATCAATTTCTTGGGCAATTCTTTTGGTCGTATTAGGGTCAACACCAAAGGTTTGATTCCCCATTAGTGCTTCACCACTTAACTTCAACAAAACTCTTTTATAAGATGGTTTTGTTTTCATATTATTCACCAAAATAAGTTTAACCTAGCTGGGCTGCCACTTCAGCTACAAAATCTTGTTCCTTTTTTTCTATTCCTTCTCCTAGTTTAAATCGTTCAAAACGTCTCAGGTTAATATTCTCTTTAGTTAATAGAATTCTTTCTGAAATCAGTTCTCCTACTGTTATTTTGTCATCCTTAACAAAGGATTGTTCATACAGACAGACTTCTGAAAAATATTTTGTCAGCTGTCCTTCAACAATTTTTTCAATTACCTTTTCAGGTTTGCCACTAGCAGCAGCTTTCGAATGGTAGATCTCTTTTTCCTGAGATATTTCTTCCTCAGGAATATCTTCTTTGCGAACATATTTTGGTCCAAGAGCTGCAATGTGCATGGCTAAATCTTTAGCCAAGTCTCGAAATTCTGATGTTTTAGCAACAAAATCAGTTTCACAATTCAATTCAACCAACACACCAAGACTATCCCCAGGATGAATATAAGCAAACACAATACCTTCAGCAGTGGCACGACTTGCTCTTTTAGCCACAGCAGCCAATCCCTTTTTTCTTAGAATAAGATTAGCTTTTTCAAAATCACCATTAGCTTCCTCCAAAGCCCTTTTACAATCCATCATACCAGCCTGAGTTTTTTCTCGTAAAGCCTTCACTTGCTGTGCCGTTACAGCCATGCTATTCCCTCCATAGAAATTTATTTAAATTTTAAACTCTTTTTTAAACTGAAGTTACCTTAATCAATTATCTACCTTGGAGTCGAGCAATAATTTGCTCTGTAACAGTCTTTGGTGCGGCTTTATATTCCTGAAAATGCATTGAATAGTTGGCTCTGCCTTGAGTCATAGAACGCAGGTTGGTTGAATACCCAAACATCTCTGACAAGGGGACTACAGCATCTACCACCTGGGACCCAGCTCTAGGCTGAGTGGTTGAAATCTTACCTCGCCGAGAATTAAGATCTCCCACAACAGCACCAATATATTCTTGAGGAACCACCACTTCAACCTTCATTATAGGCTCAAGCAGCACTGGAGCTGCTCGAACTAAAGCTTCTTTCAATGCCATTGAACCAGCAATCTTAAACGCAATCTCACTTGAATCTACTTCATGGTAAGAACCATCATATAGTGTAACTTTGATATTTTGCACTTCATATCCTGCTAAGGGGCCTGCTTCCATTGCCTCACGAACACCTTTCTCAACCGCTGGAATAAAATCTTTTGGAACAGCCCCACCAACCACAGCATTGTTAAACAAAAATCCTTCACCCTCTACACTAGGTTCTACACGAATCTTAACATGACCGTACTGACCCCGACCCCCAGACTGCCTTACAAATTTTCCCTCTGACTCAGAATTTTTACGAATTGTTTCCCTATAGGCTACTTGGGGTTTACCGACATTAGCACCCACACCAAATTCACGTGACATTCGATCAACCAGTATCTCAAGATGCAGTTCACCCATTCCAGAAATAATAGTTTGTCCAGTATCATCATCAGTTGAAACTTTGAATGTAGGATCTTCCTTCGATAATTTACCAAGAGCTATTCCAAGTTTTTCTTGATCACTTTTTGTTTTTGGCTCAATAGCCACTGACATAACTGGAACTGGAAACTCCATGGATTCCAGCACAACTGCTGCTGTTTCATCACAAATTGTATCTCCAGTCGTTACCTGACGCAGTCCTACAGCAGCCGCAATATCTCCTGCATAAACCTCTTTAATCTCTTCACGCTTTTCCGCATGCATCTTCAGTAAGCGACCTACTCTCTCCTTACTATCTCTGGAGGAGTTATAAACATACGAACCAGCCTTCAAAACTCCAGAATAAACTCTAAAAAATGCAAGCTGGCCCACGTATGGATCAGTCATAATTTTAAAAACAAGAGCTGAAAAAGGTTCAGTGTCCTCTGCTTTACGGCTAATTTGAGTTTGACCTTCCTGATCATTTCCAATTACTGGTGGCAGGTCAGCTGGTGAAGGCAAATAGTCTACTACTGCATCGAGCAATGGTTGAATTCCCTTATTCCTGAAAGCAGAACCACAAAGTACAGGTACCAAATTCGACTTTAGGGTAGCTTGACGCAAGGCACTTTTTAATTCATCAGTCGTAATCGACTGACCGTTCAGATACTTTTCCAAGAGAGTGTCATTGGTTTCACAAATTAATTCGACCATTTTTTCGCGAGATTCCTTTGCTTGACCAAGAAGACTTGGAGGAACCTCACCATATTCATACCCTGCGCCAGAAATATCTTCACTATAAACTATAGTATTCATTTCCATTAGATCCACAACACCACTAAAATCATCTTCCTTCCCTAGGGGAATTTGAATTACGACTGGATTAGCCAGCAGTCGTTTTTTTATCATTTCAACACATCGAAAAAAATCAGCACCAACCCTGTCCATCTTGTTCACAAAAACAATCCTAGGAACCTCATATTTATCACCTTGTCGCCAAACTGTTTCAGTTTGAGGCTCAACTCCCTCAACAGATCCAAGCACACAAACAGCTCCGTCTAGTACTCTCAAACTACGTTCTACTTCAGCGGTAAAATCTACATGACCTGGAGTATCAATTATATTGATTCGAATATCTTTCCAAAAACAAGTGGTTGCTGCTGAAGTAATGGTTATACCGCGTTCTTGTTCTTGTTCCATCCAATCCATTGTTGCAGTACCATCATGGACTTCACCCAGTTTATGTGTAATACCTGTATAGTACAAAATCCTCTCAGTGGCTGTAGTCTTTCCTGCATCTATGTGAGCCATAATACCGATATTACGAATGTTTTTAAGTTGTACTTGTCTAACCATAATCAAAAGACCTGACAGTACTTAAACCAGGTCACCATTTTTTACCTAGATTACAATATTGTAGCTTTTAGCAGTCTTTTATTATTGAAATGAAGACCGATCAAGGGAAGAAAACACTGAAAAGGTAAGCAAAAATTCTTAAGCTTTTTGTTTAAGTCAAATATTGAAAGAAAATTTTACTTAAACGGTCAGTTAAAAAGACATTTTTAAACCCCGACTCCAACCTCACTATCGCCCTCTGCTGATTCTACTTTCTTATCCCCATCCAATTTATTCTCAGGCAAGGTCTCGTCATTTACATCAACACCTGTTGATTCACTAGAGGCATCTTCCTTTTTTATTACAGCTAAGCCCTCTACTGCTGCATCAGCTACTTTGGATGTGAATAACTTAATTGCACGTAAAGCGTCATCATTCCCAGGAATCACATAGTCTATAAAGTCGGGATCACAATTAGTATCAACAATTGCCACCACAGGAATTCCTAAACGCTTGGCTTCCTTAACAGCTATATCTTCTTTGTTAGAATCAATAACAAAAAGAATTTTAGGAAGTGTTTTCATTTCCTTTATTCCTGAAAGATTTTTGTCCAACGACTTACGTTCTCGCTCCAAACGAGAAACTTCTTTCTTAGACAGCAGTTCGTATCGACCATCTGTTGACATTTCTTCCAGTTCTTTCAAACGATCAATTGATTTTTCAACAGTACTGAAGTTTGTCAACAAACCACCTAACCAACGCTGATTAACAAAATACATTTCACTCCGTCGCGCTTCTTCAGCAATGGTTTCTTGAGCTTGGCGTTTAGTACCCACAAATAGAACCGACCCGCCTTGAGAAACAATTTCCGAAATAAAACCCATTGCTTCTTTGAACAGCCGGAGGGTTTTCTGTAAATCAATTATATAGATTCCATTTCTTTTCCCAAAAATATACTGCTTCATTTTTGGGTTCCAACGCCTAGCCTGGTGACCAAAGTGCACACCGGCCTCTAAAAGATCTTTCATTGAAACAGATGCCAACCAAAACCTCCCTATTAACTGTTTATCAGTATGTCTTCATTATTTAACATTCTAAAATAAAAACTAACGTTTTGAAAATTGAAACCGTGCACGAGCTCCCTTTTGTCCATATTTCTTTCTTTCTTTACTTCTTGGATCGCGCGTTAAAAAACCACTCTTTTTTAAAATTTTTCTCAAATCACCATCATACTCAAGTAGCGCTCTTGAAATTCCATGTCTTACAGCGCCTGCTTGTCCAGAAGGACCTCCTCCATTTACATTTACCTTAACATCGAATTTATTGGATGTCTCTGTTTGAGTAAAAGGTTGATTAATAATCATTCTTAGAGTTTCATTTTTAAAGTAGGCCTCAATGGATCGGCCGTTAACTAAAAAAGATCCTTGTCCTAATCTCAAGAACACACGGGCTGTAGATGATTTTCTTCGTCCAGTGCCATAAAATTGAGTAGGTTTTTCCATTAGGTAAATACCTCAACTTATTTTCATAATAAAACCTGAGAAGATTCTGGCTTCTGGGATTCATGTGGGTGAGAACCGCCTTGATAGACTTTCATTTTCTTAGCCATAGATCTTCCAAGTCGATTCTTAGGAAGCATTCCTTTTACAGCATATTCAACTATGCGGTCGGAACGATTAGCCCTATAATCCTCCACTTTAACCACCTTAATTCCACCAGGGTAACCAGAATGTCTATAGTAGACCTTCTGCTCCCATTTACGGCCAGTTAACTTAATTTTTTTTGCATTAATGACAATTACATGATCTCCATGGTCAAGAAAAGGAGTCCATACAGGTTTTCCTTTACCCGAAAGCAAATTTGCAACATGGGTAGCCAAACGCCCTAATACCACGTCCTCTGCATCTACAACATACCATCTACGCTGTAGGTCTGCTTTCTTAGGAATATATGTATTCATATAGCCACCAAAACCATTATAAAAACTACGTTTACCAAGCAAAGCTGCCAAGCTAAACGATAGAGCTATTTTTGTCAAGAAAAACATTCCAATCCTTGACATTTCTATCGAAACTAGCTATCTTTGCAGGTCCCGTGGGCAACCATTTCCCTCAAACAAAGTGCAGAACAAATAAGACATGGCCAGTCTATGACCATGTAAAACCCTTCCTGCCAATCTTCATAGTTGCTTTTATACTAATGGGTATATCTGCAGCTTTTCGTGGTTTTCTAGTCATTCTTATTAAACCAATTCTTGACTATGTACTTCAGAATGAGCGTCCTAGCCGCGTTCTGCTTGGAGAAATACCCTTAGTCTCTAAAAAAGTTTTCCTAGATGAAGTTAATCCTTTTCCCTTTGACGAAGTCTGGCTTGTTTTGGGTTTATTAGGAGTAGTAGCCACTATTTTCAAAGGTGCTTCGGAATATAGCTCAACTTATCTTCTGAATTATTTTGGACAATCTGCCATGGTAAGCTTAAGGCAAAATCTTTATGAAAAAGTTGTTTACCAGTCTTCCAATTTCTTCCACAACAATCCAACTGGAAATTTAATCTCTAGGGTTACTAATGATATAGAAAAAATTCAGTTCGCTTTGTCTACAAATTTAGCTGATGCTTTAAAACAGATATTAGCGTTAATAACTTTTCTTAGCATATTAATCTTTCTCGACTGGAAGCTCTCTATAATGATTTTTCTGGTTGCTCCTCTAATTGTTGTTCCTTCCAAAATGTTAGGTCGGATCGTAAGGAAATATAGCCGATTAAGTCAGGATAAATTAGGAGAAATTTCAAATATCCTGCAGGAAACAATTAGTGGACATCATATTGTTAAGGCTTTTTCAATGGAAAAATTTGAGCTTACTCGATTTCGTCAATCTGTTCGACAACTCGCAAAAATTAACCTAAAAGCTATTCGAATACAGGCATTACCCTCCCCCTTAATGGAAATATTAGGAGCAATATTGATCATTCCACTCTTGTACTACGTACAGAAAGCTGTAGGTCAAAGTGAAATGACACCTGGAGGATTTGGAGTTTCATTTGGTGCTTTGTTAGGACTCTATGAACCTATTAGACGTATGAGTGGAATTTATCAAAATTTCCAGCATGCTAAAGGTGCTTCCAGTAAAGTTTTTGAGATAATGCAGGAACCAAAAGGAGTGATAGAAAAAATCGATCCAGTTAATATCCAAGACTTTAATGATCAGATTGAATTTCGCCAAGTTAGTTTTAATTACCCTGAAAGTGGACTTCCGGTATTAAGAGAAATCGATTTAACAGTTCACCGTGGAGAAGTAGTAGCTCTAGTTGGTCCCAGTGGATCAGGAAAGAGTAGTCTTGTAAATTTGATCCCTCGATTCTTTGATGTAACAGAGGGTAGGATACTCATTGATGGTGTCGACATTCGTGACATAAAATTATCATCGCTACGCTCATTATTGGGTATAGTTACTCAAGAAACATTTTTGTTTGATGACACCCTCCGAAACAATATTTGCTATGGCAAAAAGGAAGTAACCGAGGATGAAATGCGTGCCTGTGCTAAAGCAGCTTTAGCTGACGATTTCATTGCCGAGTTACCCCAACAATATGATTCCCGTGTAGGAGAAAGAGGACAAAAATTTTCTGGAGGTCAGCGTCAACGCTTGGCTATTGCTAGAGCTCTTCTAAAAAACTCTCCTATTCTAATCTTGGACGAAGCTACTTCATCATTAGATACAGAGGCCGAAATTTTAGTTCAGAAAGCTCTCACTAACCTAATGCAAGGGAGAACCGTCATTGTTATTGCTCACCGTCTATCTACTATTCGCCAGGCTGATCGTATAGTCGTAATCGACCAAGGTAAAATTATTGAAGTGGGAACCCATGCTGATCTAATGGAAAAAAAGGGAATTTATCAACGGTTGCATGATCTGCAATTCGAAGGCATAGAAACAGCTTGGATATCCTGATTTAATGACTGGTATTCCAAGATTAAATAAAATTAGTCCCCATTTATGTGAACAAAGGTAATGCTTCACCATGATTAAAAGTATGACCGGCTATGGAAGTGGAAAATGGGAAACTGAACATTGGATTTGTAAAGTTGAATTAAAGTCTGTCAACCACCGCTACCTAGAAATCAAAAACCATTTGCCTTCTGAGTTTTCTAATCTTGATAATAAGGTCAAAAAATGGGTGAAGTCAAAGGTCAAGCGTGGACGCATTGACCTTTTTTTGACAATTGAAAAAACAAATTCTATAGGATCGAGACTGAATGCTAACTTATTAGAAAACTATTTAGAAGCTCTCAAAAACCTAAAACAAAAGTATTCAATTTCAGGTCAAATTGATCCAATTCAACTGCTAAAAATTCCTGGGATGCTCAACCCCAATTATTTTGAATTATCTAAAGAAGCACTTGTTAAGATTGAATTAGGAATAGAGACTGCTGTTCTCCATGCTGTAAAAGACCTAGACAAAATTCGCACCCAAGAAGGTAAGAATTTAAAAATTGAGATCATAGGTTATTTAGCTAAGATAACTCAGACACTAAATACTATGGATAGTTTCTTAATTGGAGTACTAGATATGTATCGTGAAAAACTAAAAAATCGAATGGAAACTATCTTAGAAGACCACCAAATTGATTCAGCCCGTCTTTTGCAAGAAGCAGCTCACTATGCAGAACGTAGTGATATCAGTGAAGAAATGGCTAGATTAAGAAGTCATCAAATTCAGTGTCAAACTCTTCTTGCAAGTAAAGAAGCAGTTGGAAAGAAAATTGATTTTTTTATGCAAGAGATGAACCGGGAAACCAATACCATTTTAGCCAAAGCAACTGGAACAAAACAAAATCGGCTGGAAATCACTGACTCTGCGATTGGCATTAAAACTGAAATCGAAAAGATACGTGAACAAATACAAAATGTAGAATAAGTTTAACAGTTGTTGCAATAATGATTTGAATAACATTATTAACTCAAACGGAAAAATGATTAAAACAGGTCAGATCTTCATAGTGTCAGCACCTTCTGGATCAGGTAAAACAACACTGGTAAAAAACTTACTAGCAAAAGATGAAGATTTAGAATTTTCTGTTTCTTATACTACTCGACCGCCCCGTGGAAAGGAGAAAAGTGGAACTGAATATGTTTTTGTAAGTGAAAAAATTTTTCAATCAATGATTATTGAAGATAAATTTCTTGAATATGCCAAAGTTTTCGACCATTACTATGGCACTTTCAATCAGTATGTAGAGAAGAAAATAGCTGAAGGAAAGGATCTTGTCTTAGACATTGATACCAATGGCGCTGAGCAGGTAAAAAGTAGACTTCCAGATGCTGTTTCTATTTTTGTAATGCCTCCTTCATATATCGCCTTAAAAAAACGGCTTGAAAATCGCCAGTTAGATAGTGCTGAAACCATTCGTAAACGACTTGAATGGGCAAGTTATAAGGAAATTTATCAGTTTTGTAACTACGATTATGTTGTGATAAACGATAACCTGACTCAGTCAGTTGATCAGATGCATTGCATTGTACGAGCTGAAAGAAGTCGCCAGAAAAATCTACGTCATCAAATTAAACTCATTATTGATTCCTTTGGAGGACACTCAATTGGTAAATGAAATTGGTTCTATTGATAGTAAATTCCGCTACATCATTGTAGCTGCAAAACGCACTCGGCAATTACAAGGAGGAGCACGACCATTTATATCAAGTTCGTCTGGAAAACTCACTAAAATTGCTCAAGAAGAAACATCTTTGGGTCTAATTCAGTTTGAGATAATTACCAGTGTAGATGAATTGAAACATGAGAATGATGAACCAGTTACAGAGTTTACAAACTAAAATATTCAAATTTAGATCCAATGTGGTCTCTTCAATAAGAAAATTAATTGGAAGAACCCTTTTGTTTTATCACTCTTTAGGTAGATTCGGACCTTGGAAGCTATTCGGAGTTACAAACAGACTCAAAAGGATTTTAATTTAGCATGTCAAACTCTAACCTAATAGTACTAGGCATAACCGGATGCATTGCCGCCTATAAGAGTGTCGAACTTTTACGTTTACTCCAAAAAAGTGGTTTTGAAGTTCAAGTTGTCCTTACTGAGCATGCAAAGGAATTTGTTACTCCCTTAACCCTAGCCAGTCTTAGTCAAAAATCAGTTATTACAAAAATGTTTGATTCAGACAAACAGATTAATTGCAAAGAAACAATAAAGATTGATCATATTGACATCGCTCAAAACGCAACTGGACTGATAATAGCGCCAGCAACAGCTAATTGCTTAGCCAAATTGGCTAATGGAATTGCTGATGATTTTCTTTCTACACTTTTTCTAGCATCAAGTGCTCCAACAATCATAGCTCCAGCAATGAATGTACAAATGTGGAACAATTCAATTGTTCAAGAAAATGTCAGTAAACTCCGTTCAGTTGGAGTGAAATTTATTGATCCTGAAGAAGGATATTTGGCAGAAGGCATTGAAGGCCAGGGTCGTATGGCCAATCTAGAAACTATCTTAGATACATCGGTAAAAGCAATTAATGGAGACATTCAAGATTTAACTGAAGAAACAATTCTAGTTACTGCTGGACCAACATGTGAAGATTTAGATCCGGTAAGGTTTCTAACTAACCGTTCTTCCGGAAAAATGGGTTATGCTATTGCAACAGCAGCACAAGAACGAGGAGCGAAAACAATTTTGGTTAGTGGACCAACTAATTTACCCACTCCACCTAAGGTAAGTTTTTTTCAAGTGCGTTCCGCTGAAGAAATGGGATGTACAGTTCTACAGCACTTTCCAGATAGTACAATCTTGATTAAAGCTGCTGCAGTTGGAGATTTCAAACTAGAAGAAATAGCTAAGCAGAAAATTAAGAAGAAAAAATTCTCACATAATATTACTCTAGTGCCTACCATCGACATTTTATCTGAATTGATCAAGCACAAAGAGCAACAAATTCTTGTAGGGTTTGCAGCAGAAACCGAAAAAGCTCATAAAATAGGTCTACAAAAGATGCACGACAAGGGACTGGACATGATTGTTATTAATGACGTAACACAACAAGGTGCTGGTTTCGACTTAGATACAAATGTAGTAACTATCATAAGTAAAAATGGAAAAGAGCTTTCTATTGGCCGGAGCTCCAAAGCCAAAATAGCTCATACTATTTTAGATCAAATAATCACTTTTAAAGCAGAAACATGCAAAAATTGAGGTAAACCAATCTCAATAAAAGGAATGATTCAGGTAATTACTGGCATGTACTGGATATTCCAAATACAAGAAAAACCGTTAAATTAAAATAGACACAAAAAAAGTTGTCTACCTCGGAGATTCAAAATCATTATGTCTAAAAAAAACTCTTTATCGCTAACTAATAGTCTAAGAAACTATTTAGAATTTTACTCGGATATAGGCATTGACAGTTTAGATAACAGAGTTAAGACCCTACTTCCTGCTACTTTGCCAACAATAAAAAATTCTGAAGATCTAGGAATTCAGATTAATTGTTCAGACAATTCAGATCAATCTTTACCACTAACCAAACCTCAAGTCCTATTAAAAAAAGACCCTTCTCTAGAAGAAATTAGCTTGGATCTAGTTGATTGTAAACGCTGCAGACTTTCCCAAGGAAGATCCAATATTGTATTTGGGTCAGGCAACCCTAATCCATCTCTAGTCTTTGTTGGAGAAGGCCCCGGAAGAGAAGAAGATCAACAAGGTTTACCTTTTGTTGGTAGAGCTGGTCAACTCCTTACTAAGATGATTCAATCCATCCAACTCCAGCGTAATGAGGTTTATATTTGTAATGTTGTGAAATGCCGTCCACCTGAAAACCGTACGCCCTCTGAAGATGAAATTGCTACCTGTTCTCCTTTCTTGTTTCGACAACTATCTGTTTTGAGTCCAAAATTAATTTGTTGCCTCGGACTTACTGCTGTTCAATCTTTACTAAAATTAAAAGTTTCCTTAGGTCGACTCAGGAATAAAATCCATACCTTCCAAAACATCCCTGTAGTTGCCACATATCATCCAGCCTATTTGTTAAGGAATCCTTCAGCCAAAAAGGAAGCATGGGAAGACTTAAAAAAGATTCGTTCTATGTTAAATCAATAGAAAAATATATTGAGATTAAGAATTCCTCAACCAATTCAGATGGTGTTCAAGCAACGAAAATTGGTACTATCCTTCCAACCGGATATTGACAACAAGAATCTAACTTTTTGCAGAACAATTTTTCAAGATTTTTCTGGAGAGTTCACATATTGCCATGCCCAAGTCTGGTATGTTACGATCAGCAAAAATACTCTAATTTTTCCAGAGAATAAAAACAAATGGAGAGGAAGAAACCATGAAGGTTTATGAACCTGCTAATATCCGTAATGTGGCTGTCACAGGACACGGATCCTGTGGAAAAACTTCTACAGTGGCAGCCTGTTTATATGCAGGTGGCATTGGAAATCGACTAGGCAAAGTTGATGATGGCACTGCAGTCACTGATTTTGACAACGAAGAAATTGAAAGACAAATCAGTATTTCAACAGGTGTTGCCTTCATTGAACAAGGTAAGACTAAAATAAATTTTCTTGATACCCCAGGTAAGGGTATTTTTATTCAGGATGCTCGAAACAGTATGAGAGTTGCAGATGCTGTTCTCATCCTTTTAGATGCGGTTTCAGGTGTTGAGGTCCAAACCGAGAAGGTTTTTCAATATTCTGAAGAATTTAATCTACCGATTGTATTTGTTATTAACAAACTTGATCGAGAAAATGCTGATTTTGAAAGAGCAGTAACTTCTGTACAAGAACATTTTGGTCGAACTTCTATTCCAGTTCAACAACCAGTTGGTAAAGAAAAACAACTCTCCGGACTGATAGATTTAATTAATCTTCAAGCCTGTCAATACTCACAAGATGGCGAAGGAAAGGCTACACCCTGTGAAATTACTGATTCGCATAAAGACACAGTTCAAAAAGGGCATGATGCAATTGTGGAAATGGTAGCTGAGGGTGATGATCAACTCATGGAACAATTTTTTGATCAGGGCACCATTAGAAAAGAGGACCTGATACCTGCTTTCAAGCAAGCTGTTTCAGAAAGAAAAATCTTTCCTATTTTTGCTTCTTCTGCATTATTAAATTTTGGAGCTTACGACTTAATTAGGGGAATCATAGATTATTTTCCTTCCCCTAAAGATTCCGTGCCAAAACTTATTGATGAAGATGACTTGAGAAAAGAAGGAGAAAAAGAAAAAACTGTTTCAACTTATATTTTCAAGACTTTGGCTGATCCTTTTGCAGGTCGATTGTCTTATTTAAAAGTAGTTTCAGGTATTTTAAAAAACGACGCCACCTTAACCAACTACAACAAAGAACATTCTGAGCGTTTAGCTCATTTATCTATTCCTCAAGGAAAATCAGCAGTTGAAGTTCCAGAATTGCATCCGGGTGATATTGGTGTTGTTGCTAAACTCAAAGATAGTTTAACTGGAAATACATTGGGAGATAAGGACCACCCAACTAAATATAAAAACCTAGATTTCCCTGAACCATTAATTACTTTTGCTATTGCCCCTAAGTCTCGAGGTGACGAAGATAAAATCAGTAATGCCTTGCACAAAATTTTAGAAGAAGATCCTACATTAAGATTTGGTCGTGATCAGCAAACTAACGAAATGCTGTTATCTGGTATGGGACAGCTTCACATCGAAATAATTGTGGCGCGTTTAAAAAATCGATTTGGTGTTGAGGTAGGACTCAAACCACCCAAAATTCCCTATAGAGAAACAATCCGGGGCAAAGCTGATGTGCAAGGGAGGCATAAAAAACAATCTGGTGGCCATGGTCAATATGGAGATTGTAAAATTCGAATAGACCCTTTACCAAGAGGAGAGCAATTTCAATTTGTTAATGAGATTTTTGGAGGAGCAATTCCAAAAAATTATATACCTGCAGTAGAGAAAGGCATTTTAGAAACAGCAGCTCGAGGATATCTGGCTGGATATCCTGTGGTTGATTTTAGAGTGACACTGTATGACGGTTCTTACCACGATGTGGATTCTTCAGAACTTGCATTTAAAATTGCGGGTTCACTAGCATTTAAAAAGGGCATGGAACAAGCATCTCCTGTTTTATTGGAACCTATTATGAGCGTTGAAGTTTATGCTCCAGAATCCTATTCAGGAGACCTGATGGGTGATCTGAATAGCCGAAGAGGCAGAGTTCAAGGAATGGATTCACGACCTGGCATGCAGGTTATTAAAGCCCAAGTTCCAATGGCCGAAATGTTATCTTATGCACCTACATTAACCTCTATGACACAAGGTCGAGGTGATTACACAATGGAGTTTTCCCACTATGAAGTTGTTCCAAGGGAGGTAGCTGATAAAGTTGTAGCTGAAGCTAAAGCTGGCGATTCCAAGACCGAAGGAGCTGAATAGACTTTATTATAAAAGACTGAAGGTGACCTAGGTGGTAATTTCGTTTGTGCTAACCTCATCTATGTAATTAAGTGAATCATCCAAATCTTCACCTTCACCTGAAATAGCATCATTTTGAGCAGTTTCTTCAGATTTTAATTTTACATTACGATAATAATCCATACCTGTACCAGCAGGAATAAGCCTTCCCATGATTACATTCTCTTTAAGCCCTCTTAAGTAATCAACCTTTCCACTAATGGAGGCTTCAGTCAGAACACGGGTCGTCTCTTGGAAAGATGCAGCTGAAATAAATGAGTCTGTTGAGAGAGACGCTTTGGTAATTCCCAATAATAAAGGCCGCCCATCTGCTGGCTTTCCTCCAGCCTCCAAAGTACGTTCGTTTTCTTCTTGAAATCTAAATTTATCCACTTGCTCTTCCAATAAAAACTCAGTGTCCCCAACATCTTCAATTTTTACCCAGCGCATCATTTGTCGAACAATAACCTCGATGTGTTTATCGTTAATATTGACACCTTGTAAACGATAAACTTCCTGTATTTCATTTACTAAGTATCCTTGAAGTTCTTTTTCCCCTAAAACAGCTAAAATATCGTGAGGATTTCGGGGACCATCCATTAAAGAATCCCCAGCCTTTACCGAATCACCCTCCTGAACATTAATATGCACGCTGCGGGGCAACGAGTATTGTGTTTCCATCCCATTTTCATTAGTAACAAAAATTTTTCTAGTTCCTTTGCTAATATCCCCATACTTAACTACTCCGTCTATTTCGGTAATGACAGCTGTCTCTCTGGGTTTTCGGGCTTCAAATAACTCAACTACTCTAGGTAATCCTCCAGTAATATCTTTTGTTTTTGTTGTTTCCCTGGGTATTTTTGCTAAAACATCACCAGGGTGAACCTCTTCACCATCTGAAACCATAAGATGTGCACGCGCAGGCATAAGATATTTCTTTGCTAAACTCTTACTTTTTGGAATTTTAATACCAATCTGTGGTTGTCTTTTTTCATCTTGTGATTCAATTACCATCCAGTGGGACAAACTCGTTACCTCATCAACTTCCTCCTCCATGGTAATGCCTTCAATCAAATCTTTAAATTGCACTGACCCTCCAACTTCAGTCAAAATGGCATATGTATATGGATCCCACTCAACTAATTCATCTCCTATACTTACTTCTTGCTCCTCTTCCACTTTAATCTTAGCTCCATAAACTACTGAGTAACGCTCTTTTTCACGTCCCTTTTCGTCTACAATGGCAATTAGACCATTACGGTTCATAACAATCAGATCACCAACTTTATTATGTACAGTTACAAGATTGACAAACTTGATTAACCCTTCATTTCTAGCTTCTAGGGTCGATTGCTCAGATATTCGACTGGCTGCTCCACCAATATGAAAAGTCCGCATAGTTAACTGTGTACCTGGTTCTCCTATGGACTGTGCAGCAACTACACCAACAGCTTCACCCAGTTCCACCATATTACCTGTCCCAAGATTTCGACCATAACAACTTACACAGACTCCACGTCTTGACTCACAGGTTAGTACTGATCGAATTTTCACCCGTTCCACCCCAGCTAATTGAATTTCGCTAGCTAGTTTTTCAGTAATTTCTTCATTGACTCCAACAATTTTATTGTCCTCATAATCCTTAATTTCTTCTAGAGATACTCGACCTACAATTCTATCTCTTAATGGTTCAATAATTTCTCCACTCTCTACAATCGGCTTAACAAAAATTCCATCCAAAGTTCCACAATCGTTCTCTGAGATAATCACATCCTGAGCTACATCGACCAGTCGCCTAGTAAGGTAGCCAGAATCAGCAGTTTTTAAAGCAGTATCAGCCAACCCTTTACGAGCCCCATGAGTTGAAATGAAATATTGTAAAACTGTTAGTCCTTCCCGGAAATTAGCTTTGATGGGAGTCTCTATAATCTCACCAGAAGGCTTCGCCATCAGACCTCTCATTCCAGCGAGCTGACGGATCTGTTGTTTAGATCCTCTAGCTCCTGAATCAGCCATAATGTAGATAGTATTAAATTCTCCTCCCTCTTGGTTTTCTTTTTCAATGCCCTTAATCATCTCATCAGCCACTTTTTCAGTAACATCAGACCAAATTTCAATCACCTTGTTATAACGCTCACCTTTAGTAATAGAACCTTCTTGGTACTGTTCCTCAACCTCAAGTACCTGACTTTCTGCACTGTCTACTAGTGCAGCTTTTTCCTTGGGAATCAAGAGATCTTCAACTCCAATCGAGATTCCAGCTTTTGTAGCATAAGAAAAGCCGAGATGTTTAATCTCATCTAACATTTGCACAGAAGATTCAATCCCAAACCTTAAATAGCAATATTGAACCAATTGAGCTAAACCTTTTTTCTTTAATAAACCATTAACAAAAGGCATTTCTGAAGGAAGACTGTCATTCAGTATAACTCGACCTACGGTAGTATCAATGAAAGTACGATCCTGATTAATCAGTTCCGTATGAAGAACACTTTGATCATCATAGGAAGTGCTAAGATCAATTACATCACCAGTATACCGGTAACGAATAGGTGTAAGTGTTTCTACTTCACCCGCTTCCAATGCTAAAACAACTTCTTCTGGACTTCCAAATAGACGGCCCTCACCCTTGGTTCCTGGTTTGGACATTGTTAGATAGTAACATCCTAAGACTACGTCCTGAGAAGGAACAGCCACAGGAACTCCATTTGAAGGTGAAAGAATATTCTTTGCGGCTAACATTAGAACTGAAGCTTCAATCTGTGCTTCCGGTGAAAGAGGAACATGAACAGCCATCTGATCGCCATCAAAATCTGCATTAAAAGCAGTACAAACAAGTGGATGGATTTGAATAGCCTTTCCTTCGATTAAAATTGGTTCAAAAGCTTGAACACCCAAACGGTGTAAAGTAGGAGCACGGTTCAGGAGAACAGGATGTTCCTTAATTACATCCTCAAGAATATCCCATACTATTGCTTCCTGCTGTTCCACGACTTCTTTAGCCGCTTTAATTGTAGTACAATACCCTTCCTGTTCTAAACGATTATAAATAAAGGGTTTGAATAACTCCAAAGCCATTTTTTTAGGAATTCCACATTGGTGCAGTTTAAGGTCTGGTCCAACAACAATTACTGAACGACCAGAGTAGTCAACACGTTTTCCTAATAAGTTCTGACGGAATCTACCCTGTTTACCTTTCAGGGTATCTGACAGTGATTTTAATGGTCTATTGTTTGAACCTCGTAAAATACGCCCCCTTCGACCATTATCAAAAAGAGCATCAACAGCTTCCTGTAACATCCGTTTTTCATTTCTAACAATAACTTCAGGAGCGTGTAGTTCAATTAATTTTTTTAGTCTATTATTGCGATTGATAACCCGACGATATAAATCATTAAGATCTGAGGTAGCAAAGCGACCTCCATCTAACGGCACCAACGGACGTAGTTCTGGTGGAATTACAGGAATTACATCTAGAATCATCCATTCTGGTTTATTCCCAGACTTTCGAAAAGAATCTACTACCTTAAGACGTTTGGAGAACTTCAATTTCTTCTGTTGAGAATTTTCAGTTCTCATCAGATGCCTAAGTTCAATCGACAATTCTTCTATGTCAAGTTGCCTCAATAATTCCTTAATAGCTTCAGCACCCATCATTGCTACAAACTGTCCAGGATATTCCTGCATCATCTGTCGATACTTTTCCTCACCCAGAACTTCTTTTTCTTTAAGGGTAGTATCTCCAGAATCTAAAACAACATAAGCTTCAAAATAAAGTATTCGCTCTAGCTCTCTTAATGTTAGGTCTAACAAGTGTCCAATTCTGCTTGGCAAACCCTTAAAGAACCAAACATGAGAACAACAACTTGCAAGTTCAATGTGTCCCATTCTCTCACGACGAACTTTGGATAGGGTAACCTCAACACCACACTTATCACAGATTACTCCTCGATGCTTCATTCTTTTATACTTACCACAGAGACATTCCCAATCAGTGACTGGTCCAAAAATCTTGGCACAAAAAAGACCATCACGTTCTGGCTTAAACGTCCGATAGTTTATAGTTTCAGGTTTGCTTACTTCTCCCTTTGACCAAGAACGAATCTTTTCTGGTGAAGCTAGACTTATTCTAATGCTGTCAAAATCAGCTGTAAGGTTCCCTCGTTCAAGATGGTTTTGTCTAAACACAATGGTCTCCTTGGGAAGCAGACTCTAGAAAAATTGACTCTAAAGCAATTTTAAAAACTCGGAATAAAACTGGTTCAATAGAAAGTACTTAATACCGCTAAACTCTTTAATTATTCTTATACTTTCTTAGAAGCTCAATATCTAAACAAAGACTTTGTAATTCACGGATCAAAACATTAAACGATTCGGGAAGGCCAGCTTCAATGGCTGATTCACCCTTAACTATAGCTTCATAAATCTTGGACCGACCATAGACATCATCTGCTTTAGCAGTTAACAATTCTTGCAATATATGAGCCGCTCCGTAACCCTCTAACGCCCAAACTTCCATTTCACCAAACCGTTGACCACCAAATTGGGCTTTACCTCCGAGGGGTTGTTGCGTAATAAGGGAGTAGGGTCCGATTGACCGAGCGTGAATTTTATCATCTACTAAATGAGAAAGTTTAAGCATATAAATGTAACCTACAGTAACTTTCTGTTCAAACCGGTCACCGGTCATACCATCAAACAAAGCGGTCTTACCAGAACTAGGGAGCTTGGAATCTTCAAGCAGACTCTTGATTTCCTTTTCAGAGGCTCCATCGAAAACAGGTGTTGCAAAATGCAACCCCAATGCTTTTGCAGCCCAACCTAAATGTGTTTCCAAAATTTGTCCAACATTCATTCGAGAGGGAACACCTAAGGGATTCAGTACAATTTCGACAGATGTCCCATCCGGCAAATAAGGCATATCTTCTTCAGGAAGTATTCGAGCAATTACACCTTTGTTTCCATGACGTCCTGCCATTTTATCTCCGACAGAAAGCTTTCGTTTCATAGCTACAAATACCTTAACTAATTTAATTACTCCAGGTGGCAATTCATCTCCACTTTTAAACTGATTAATACGTTCTTGTTGGATTTTCTGCATAACCTCAATCTGCCGAGTCATCATCTCTTCAACTTCTAAAACTTGTTCTTCTAATTTTACATTTTTGCGATCGACTTTGACCCTAGCAAGATCCTTTGCACTCAGCCTTTGAATAATTTCTCGGTTCAAGGTAGTTCTTTTAGTCAAAATACGTTTACCTGTCCGAGCGTTCTTGAGATCTGATGTCAACACTGTCCCTTCTAAAAGTTGACAAAGACGTTTGTTACGCTCATCGGTTAGAATCCTAATTTCATCGTTAAGATTTTTTTCAAGTCGTTCTATTTCTTCTTCTTCAATCACTTTAGCACGGTCGTCTTTTTCCTGACCCTTACGAGAAAATATTTTTACATCTACCACAACCCCTTCAATACCAGGAGGAGTTACTAGTGATGCATCTCTAACATCTCCTGCTTTTTCACCAAAAATAGCCCGAAGAAGCTTTTCTTCAGGTGTTAACTGGGTTTCCCCTTTAGGAGTGACTTTTCCAACAATCACGTCTCCTGGGTTCACACTTGCACCGATGCGAATGATTCCTGTACTATCTAGATCTTTCAAAACACTCTCACCCACATTAGGAATATCTCGAGTTATTTCCTCAGGTCCTAATTTAGTATCCCGAGCTTCTATGTCAAATTCCTCTATATGGATAGAGGTATAGTAGTCATCTTTAACAAGTTTTTCGCTAACTAGAATGGCATCTTCGAAGTTATAGCCTCTCCAAGGCATGAAAGCTACTAAGATATTTCTACCTAAGGCAAGCTCTCCAAAATCCGTGCAGGGGCCGTCTGCAATAACTTGCTCTTTATCTACTCGATCACCTTGAAGAACAATTGGTTTTTGATTAATGCAAGTATTTTGGTTAGACCGACGAAATTTCTTCAATTGATAAATATCTGCACCAACTTCTCGAGATAATTGATCATTACCATTTGTATCTACCCTAACAATAATCCTTTCAGAATCAACACTATCCACTATACCCGAACGGCGACACAGCACTACAGCTCCAGAATCATGAGCGGTAACTTTTTCCATACCAGTACCGACATATGGAGCTTCTGCCCGTAATAGAGGCACTGCTTGCCGTTGCATATTGGAACCCATCAAAGCTCGGTTAGCATCATCATTTTCTAAAAAAGGAATTAAGGAAGCAGCTACACTAACTAATTGTTTAGGAGAAACATCAACATAATCTATTTCATCACGGTTCTTTAGTACAAAGTTTCCAGCTTGACGAGCATTCACCAAACTTTCTTCAAGATTGCCTTCTTGATCTAACTTCAAATTAGCCTGAGCAATGATGTATTTATCTTCTTCCCAAGCAGTCAAATAAAAAGAATACGGTTCAAATTCCACCATTCGCTTATTCTTAGTTTTTAGAAATCGATTTTCATTTTCTACCACTGTCTGTTCAAGGTGTTCTCCAATCTTAAAACTAGAATCACCCCCATTTGTTACTGTTACATAGTCCACTATACGAGCATTTTTGACTTTACGATATGGGCTCTCAATAAATCCAAACTCATTTATTCGAGCATAGCAGCTCAAAGAAGAAATTAATCCTATGTTCGGACCTTCAGGAGTTTCAATTGGACAGATTCGACCATAGTGAGTGGTATGAACGTCACGCACCTCAAAACCTGCCCTCTCTCGACTCAAACCTCCCGGACCTAAAGCCGATAGTCTGCGTTTATGAGTAATTTCCGAAAGAGGATTTGTTTGGTCCATAAACTGTGACAGTTGGCTTGACCCAAAAAACTCTCTAACTGCCGCTATAACAGGCTTTGCATTTATTAAGTCATGAGGCATTGCTGTTGCAATTTCCTGGTAAACCGACATCTTTTCTTTGATAGCCCGTTCCATCCGGACTAAACCGATTCGAAATTGATTTTCTAAAAGCTCTCCCACAGCACGCACACGTCTATTACCTAAATGATCAATATCATCTACATTCCCAATGTTTTTACCTAATTTAAGAAGATAAGTAATTACCGCATAGAAGTCTCTTGGTTCAAGATTTCGTTTCCCTAAAGGGGTATTCAGATCTAATTTGATGTTCATCTTCAATCGACCAACCCGTGAAAAGTCATACTTTCGGGGATCGAAGAAAATACCTTCAAACAAATTAGTAGCAGTCTCCAAGGTGGGAGGGTCACCCGGTCGTAATCTGCGATAAATTTCAATCAAAGCCTCGGGAGTTGTTTTAATATTATCTTTCTTAATAGTTTGGCTTAATACCACACCAACATCATCCCTTTCAGAATTAAATATAGAAAATTCGGAAATTCCATAATCAATCATATCTACAAGGACAGGAGGTGTTAATTGACTGTTGACCTCCAAGAGGATTTCTCCAGTCTCTGGACTCACTACATCACTTACAACTGAAAATCCTTCTAGGTCATCAGGACTAATTTCAACTTTACTAATACGAGCTTTCGTAATCGAATTGTATTGGCTATGGGTAATTTGTTTGCCGGCACGGCAAAGTATTTCTTTGGTCTTAGGGTGAACAACATTATGAGAGATTTTCATACCAATCAAGGTATCTGACACATTCCAAAATAGTTGTTTACCTGAGATCTTTATTGAATCAGTCGTATAAAAAGCACGAATCAACTCTTCATCGCTTTTTAAACCAAGAGCACGAAGAAACACGGAGCCCAAAAATTTCCGTTTTCGGTCAATACGTACATAAAGGATGTTCTTCTGATCATACTCGAATTCTACCCAAGATCCTCGATAGGGAATAAGCTTACCTAGTAAATAGTTTTTAGATGAACCGGCTTCAAAAAATACTCCTGGCGAACGATGTAATTGACTGACAACAACCCTTTCAGTACCGTTGATAACAAAGGTCCCGTTATCTGTCATAAGGGGGATCTCACCAAAGTAAACTTCCTGCTCTTTAATGTCGCGAATCGCTTTCTCTCCAGTGTCTGGATCCTTATCAAAAGTTGTTAATCGAACATTGACCTTCAGAGGCGCTGCATAAGTCATGCCTCTTTCCTGACACTCCGCAACATCAAACTTTCGCTTGAGGCTAACTGGATCACCACACTCTTCACAAAAACTAGCTACATTCTTGTTATCGGCACCGCAGACAGAACAAACTACTTTTTCCATAGAGAATGGATTTGTCACAACCACCGACCCACATGATTTACAATCTGTCCTCAAATGGGAAAGGCCTTTAAGGGAGCCACATTTACACTCCCAATTACCAATTGAATAATCTACAAATTCGAGAGAAGAAACTCCCCGAAAATCACTAATGGGAAAAACAGAATTAAACACAGCCTGAAGGCCAATATCTTGGCGTTCTTGTGGCAGTAATCCCATTTGAAGAAAATATGCATAAGATTTCTTTTGAATTTCAATTAAGTTAGGAATTTGAATAGAAGTTTCAATTTTTGAGAACTCTACCCGCTCTTTTAACCGTCCGTTTGAAGCAACACCCATTTCCAATATACTCCTTCGATTCTTACAAAGACCGTGGTCTTCACTGAAAGGGAAGTACTACGTTATTAGGCTACGTACCCTAGATCACAAAAAATTTACTATCTGCCATATCACATGAAGGCAAAAGTTTATAATTACTTAGGACCAGCATGCCTGAACTATTTTAATTCGACAGTGGCGCCTGCATCTTCAAACTTCTTTTTGATCTCCTCTGCCTCATCTTTAGCAATGCCTTCCTTGACGGGTTTAGGTGCACCATCAACCAAATCTTTGGCTTCTTTGAGACCTAGGCTCGTCACCTCTCGAACAACTTTAATGGTACTTATTTTATTAGAACCCACAGCTGTCAGAATAACGTTAAATTCTGTTTGTTCTTCAGCCTCTTCCTCTGCAGCACCAGCTGGGCCTGCAACAGCAACAGCAGCGGCAGCAGCAGAAACTCCAAATTTATCTTCTAATCCCTTAACTAACTCCGAGGCTTCCAATAAGGTCAACTCTTGGATACCCTCAAGCAATTTTTCAACTTTCTCTGACATCGAAATACCTCCTAAACTTTAAACAAAAAGCTACTCTGAAAACTTCTTCTCTTTACTAGCTTGATCTAAAACTACAGCTAATCCTCTAGGCACAGCTTGCACAACACTTGCTACCCTTTGGGCTCCAGCATTTAACAAAAACATTATCTTGGAAATTAGTTCTTCTTTGGTAGGAAGGCTAGCTAAATGATTTAGATCTTCTAATTCAATTACACGTCCTTCAACAATACCTACCTTAAAAACCAGACGTGGATGATCCTTAGCATAAGTTGAAATTGCTTTAGCTAGAGCAACAGCATCCTGATCGTTATATGCCAAGCCATTAGCACCCTTCAATTCCTGCTCAAAAGCTTCCACTGGAGTTCCTTGGGCAGCACGCTTAGTTAGTCGATTTCTAATCACTCTGTATTTTGATCCAGAAGCACGAATACTTCTTCGCAATTCTAGGTCCTCATTAACTGTTAACCCTTCAAAACCCGTCAAAAACAAGTTTTTAGCAGAATTAAATTCTTCGTGGAGATGTTTAATTTCTTTTTCTTTATCGCTACGATCCATCCGTAAAGTTCCCCCAATATCACTTTTCTAAAGACGTTATTTCTATAGCAATTCCTGGTCCCATAGTTGAACTGAGAAAGACACTTTCTAGATACTTTCCTTTAGCGGTAGATGGCTTGGCCTTAATTACAGAATCAATTAATGTTCTAGTATTTTCTAAAAGCTTATCAGTATCAAAAGAAACCTTCCCAATAGGCGTATGGATAATTGAAGTTTTATCAACCCTAAACTCAACTTTTCCAGCTTTAATTTCTTTTACAGCTTTACCAACCTCAAAAGTAACCGTCCCTGTTTTAGGATTAGGCATCAACCCCTTTGGACCTAGAATTTTTCCCAATTTTCCTAATGATTTCATCATATCTGGTGTAGCTACAAGAGCCTCAAAATCTAACCATCCTCCCTGAATTTTACCAACTAGTTCATCTCCTCCAATGTGATCTGCACCTGCATCTTCAGCTTCTTTTTGTTTATCTCCGGAAGCAATCACACATACTTTTCTACTCTTACCCAAACCATGAGGAAGAACGACCGTTCCACGTACCATCTGATCAGCATGCTTCGGATCCACACCAAGACGCATAGCAATTTCGACAGTCTCATCAAATTTAGCAGAAGCTAGCTTCTGTACTAAGGGAAGAGCATCTTGCAGCGGCCAAGTATCATTCTGAAGTTCTTTTTTTGCCTGAATCATACGCTTACTAGATTTAGCCATATTTTGTCCTCCTTAGTTAATGACATCTATTCCCATACTGCGTGCTGTGCCTTTAACAATCGCCATAGCATTTGTCAAATCACTAGCATTCAAATCCGGCATTTTTTGTTTAGCTATATCCTCTACTTGTTTCTCCGTCACTGTACCTACTTTGTCTCTGTTCGGTTCTCCAGATCCTTTAGCAATACCAGCCATTCGTTTAAGAAGTACAGCGGCTGGTGGGGTTTTGGTAATGAAAGAATATGACCGATCGGCATAAACTGTGATAACAACTGGAATAATTAAGCCCTCTTGATCCTTGGCAGAAGTCTTGGCATTAAAAGCTTTGCAGAAATCCATAATGTTCACACCCTGTTGACCCAAAGCAGGACCCACAGGAGGAGCAGGCGTTGCTTTTCCTGCAGGAATTTGAAGTTTGATATATCCAATGATCTTTTTTGCCATCAGCCATTCTCCATGCAACTCTGAGTTTTAGCGACTGAAATTTGTTTAAACTCAGAAAAAATAAAATAAAATTTCAGGATTCAAGATTTTTCAACTTGTAGGTAATCTAATTCCACTGGAGTTTGACGTCCAAAGATTGTCACCATAACTTTCAGGGTGTTACGTTCTTCATTAAGTTCTTCAACAGTCCCTGTAAAATTACTGAAAGGACCGTCAATGATTTTAACGGTTTCTCCATTCTGGAAAGTAAATTCCAATTTTGGTTTTTCTGCCGTTGCTTCAGCATGATTTATAATCTGATCAACCTCTTTTTGGGTTAATGGAACTGGTGTTGTCCCATATTTTACAAAACCTGTTACTCGAGGAGTATTTTTAACTACATGCCATACCTGATCAGTCATCTGCATTTCAATCAGTAAGTAGCCAGGAAACGTCATTTTAGAACTAGTGACCCGCTGCCCATCTTTCATTTCAAGAATATCTTCGGTAGGAACTAGGATTTCTCCAACCTCGCCTTCCATGTTAAAAGCCTGAACCCTAGTCTTTAGACTCTCTGCTACCTTACGTTCAAACCCGGAGTACGTATGAATAACATACCACTGCTTATCCATTCCAACTCTCCATTTGACTGCATTAAAGCAGCTACATAGGAATTAAGTCATCGGCCAGCTAACCAGCCATAAAGCCCCTGAACCCAAAACTGCATAAGTGTATCGACTAATCCCAAAAAAATCCCAAAAAAGAAAACCGTACATAAAACAACAATCGTAGTCCCATAGACTTCTTTTCGGCCTGGCCATGAAACCTTTTTTAGTTCTAACTTTACATTACTGAAAAACTGACTAATCTTGGATAGACTTAGTCCCTTTAACACTTAGTAAACTCCCTATCAAATTAAACCCTCACAAACTTTGGCAGGCCAGGAGGGATTCGAACCCCCAACATCCGGTTTTGGAGACCGGCGCTCTACCAATTCGAGCTACTGGCCTGTAGAAAAACTCCAGACAAAGGGCTTCTCTTTGAAAATCTAATACCTCAAAAAATTAACTTAGCATTTGTCTTTTTCTATCGGGTTTCTCTGTGAACCGTGTGAGATCGACAAGTGCGGCAAAACTTTTTTACTTCTAATCGTTCAGTAGTCTTTCTTTTATTTTTAGTGGTTGA
Organism: Terriglobia bacterium; assembly: GCA_022452285.1. Lineage (GTDB taxonomy): Bacteria > Acidobacteriota > Terriglobia > Versatilivoradales > Versatilivoraceae > JAKUNG01. Next base: position 27,649 of record JAKUNG010000024.1, read on the forward strand.
GTAATTACGGTTTTTACACGAGTTACATTGTAAAGTAATAATGTCTCGCATAGACCACCCACTCCCCAATCTCAGCAACTACAACAAAATAATTAAATCAGCAAAATGTTTATTCTATTATGTCG
>JAKUNG010000025.1:0-23203 GCA_022452285.1 Terriglobia bacterium
ATCACTAATTAACTGATTCCTTCTAACCTCTTAATATGAGATTAACTTTTTTCGTTCTCTTAGGGATTGTTGTAGTTAGTTCGCTCATCTGGTTTGGAGCTATAGACACTGATAACCGTGTAAAAGAACTACAGCTAACCGCACCAACAACAACTACAACAACTACAACAACTACAACAACTACTGTTACGACAACAATATTGTCACCTATCGGAACTCTGCCTTTTATAGAAATAGAAGGAGAAGTTAATCTCGATTATTCATCTTCTATCAGTACTGTCGGGTTAGATACCGTTACATTCGGCATGACTGTAAAAAATGCTCAAAAAGCGGCTGGAACAAGATTTTCTCCTGTAACCCCAAGAAGTGAATGCTTTTTGGCAATTCCAGATAAAGGACCTAAAGGAATTACATTCTGGATTATAGAAAGCACTGTTGAACGTATTGATATTGATAATGAATTGATTAGGACGCGTTCTGGGGCTGGTATCGGAGATACAGAGTCTTTAATTTATGAATTATTTGGGGAAAAAATAGAAACAAAAATACTCCCTGAATCTTCCGAAAAATTACTCGTTTATGTACCTAGTGATTCTTCTGACAAAAACTTCCGAGTTGTTTTTAAAAGTGATGGCCGACTTATAACCAGATTATGGTCGGGCAGACTACCTTGGGTTGAAATGACTGAAATCTGCTAATTGCTGAATTTTTCTTCAAGAAGATCACTTTCAAATTTTTCACAATTAACAAACAAGGATCCAAAACCAGCAACTTCGCTGTATCCAGTTTCCAAATCTAAATTTTTTTGCCAACTAATAGCACCAGCCGTTATCTCAAAATTGTCAACTAAAAGATCTAATGTTTCATTTAGTGACGCTTCAAACATCGTTGAACCGTTTTTCAACAAACCTACGTAGGGTTTCCCGGCAAAGGCTTGGATAAGTGCTTCTGTACTCTCTCCAGTTTTAGTATCTTCTCCATTCCCTATAGCTGCTACTTCTCCTAACTTAGTTTTGTAACAAGTGAATGCCATCTCAAATTTCTGACTTCCTATCTGTATCCAACCATTAGAAGCTTCTGAGTTTTCTTCTTTGACTTTTTGGTTTTCTTCTAACTTTTCTACTGTAATTTTGCTACTTGCACATGAAGAAAAAATCCAGATAAGAAAAAATAAAATCAATAAACGTAAGTAATTATTTTTCACAAACAAAACCATATTGTTAAATCAGAATCTCTAAAATTTTGCCATTAATGAAACGCCAGTCGAATTTTTCTAAAAAATTACTTTCAATAGTTAAGCCATTGGGATCTTCAAGCACTAAAGCCATTTCATTTCTTCTTTGGAATATAGTAACTTCTGCCAAGTTCCAGTTGGATCGAGCTATTTTTTCTAATTCTGGAAATGTTTTATTGAATTTAAACTCACTCAAATCAGGCGACTTACCTTTCGGAGGAAAAAAGCAGATTTTTTCCCACTTACCAGGGCGCTCAGACACAGGTAATCTTAATTTTGCTTTCTTTAAACGGGATAAAAGTTCGCGACCGTCTATTTCAATAGCTCCCAAAATAATTGCCTGATCTCTAACTTCTTTTGGAACGTCATAATGATCACCTTGAAATGACATAAGACGAAGTCCTAATATCTCAGCAAAATCGTGTAATTCAGACAAATTATCATCACTAGCAAGATGGGCCCATAAGTTACCCTTGTAAGGCCAAATTGCTTTATCAACTACTACTGCCATTCCACATGTTGTCTCCAAAAAATGAAAAAAGCACGCCGAGGAGAAATTCTTTCCCAGCAACTAAAAATACTTAATTTGATGACACAATTATCAAATGAGTGATGCTGAAAAAACCTTCACCACTATCAAATTTTCACCGGACTGCGAAATTGAAGAAATTTCTAGAGTCGCTCTCGCCGCAGTCCTAAGAATCCACAAAATCGACCCTGCTCTGATCAGCAAATTAGCTGTTTCTCTTCAACAAGAAATAAAAAAAATTTCTGCAAAAGCATCGTTTGTAGAAGTTGAATTTCAGCCTAGTGAAAACAAAATTTCTGCTGAAGTAAGAGCAAATGGTAAATCACGCACAATTAGCGCTAGCTGGTAGTTGTCGTCTTGCGACCAGCCACGACCCTTCAAGTGCATAAGCTGAAACTCCGGACCAACTAAATTCACTATTAGTCGACATTAAATCAACAACTTCTTCCGGAGAAAGGTAAATAGGCGTATCAGAACCTCTACTGCTAACCCAAACTAAAAAACCTTCTGCTTTTAGACATCTCTCTATCTCTTTAGGGAAAAGAATCATATTCATCGCTAAAAAGACATCTATCGAATTACTAGCAAACGGAAGGCGACTACCATCAGCACAAACTTGTGGTGTTTCAAGTACAACAGAGTTTTTAATCATTTCTTTTGAAATATCTAGCGCAATTACATTTTCAAATTTTTTCACTAATATTTGCGTAGCCAAACCTGTACCTGCTCCTAGGTCCACAACTCTTTTCCCGTGAACTTCACCTCTTTCGAAAGCATCTAAAACTGGAACTCCTCTAGCAGGAATATTCCGAGTAGTTGACCAGTCAGCAGCTTTTTCGTCAAACAATTTCTTTACTTCTTCTGCCAAATTAGAATTCCATTCGTTTTTGTAAACAACGTCTCGGGTGATATCCCTCATTCGCGAATTAGAACCTGTATCCCTAACGGATTTAGAACGCGGGTGAATTGTTGGAAGATAAGTTATTTTCAAATCTCTTACCTTCCGGAAGAACCAAAACCAGTTTCTCCTCTTTCTGAATCTGGTAATTCTTTGACTTCTTGAAAAATGCACTCTTCAACTTTTTGAATTACTAGTTGAGCTATTCTTTCGCCTTTATTGATCTCAAAGGCATCGTTCGGATCAGTATTAATCAATAAAACTTTTAACTCTCCGCGATAACCCGAATCAATAAGACCTGGCGTATTCAAACACGTGATTCCATGTTTTAATGCCAAACCACTTCTAGGTTGAACAAACCCAGCAAATCCTTCAGGTATAGCTATTGCAATGCCTGTTGATATAAGAGCTCTTCCACCACCTGGATCTAAAACTACAGATTCTGCAGCAACCAAATCTGCTCCAGCATCACCAGGTTTTGCATAAACAGGGATAATTGCATCGTCGATTAATCTAATAATTGGAATATTCAGCATAAATATGACCTTACTTGCACTTCTTAGTGAATAACCGACACATCAAGCCCGTATGCTCAAATCTGTGCTGGCTTGGATTGATTTAGAAATGACAGGGTTAAACCCAAAAGAAGATGTAATTGTCGAGATTGCAACTTTACTTACAAACGACGACCTCGAAGAAATTGCAGCTGGACCAAACTTGGTTATCAATCAGCCATCTCAAAAATTAGAAAATATGAGCAAACATGTCGAGCAAATGCACACTTCCAGCGGTTTACTTGATGAAATTTCAAAATCAACAACAAGCCTTTCAATGGCAGGTGAAAAAACTTTAGAGTTTTTAAAAGATCACATTGAAAAAGCGGGAACTGTTCCTTTGTGTGGTAATTCGATTGGTACCGATAGAAGATTCTTGTCTGAAGGTCTTCCGGATTTGGCATCTTTCTTTCATTACAGATCAATTGATGTATCCACTATCAAAGAACTCGCCAAACGCTGGAATCCAGAGATTATAAATTCTGCTCCGAAAAAAAATGGAGGACATCGAGCCTTAGACGATATTCGTGAATCAATAGAGGAACTCCGTCATTATCGTGAAAACCTTTTTATAAAACCATGAATGAAAATACTCCAACAGAGACGGATTCTCCGCGCCCAATGAGACAAGAACAAGAACCAGCTTCAAAGGAAATTACGGAAGTCGCTAAAGGTATTTACAGATTTCAACTTCCGATTTCAATGCCTGGATTGGGACATGTTAATTGTTACGCACTTGAAGACAGCAAAGGCTTGTCATTAGTGGACCCAGGGTTGCCTGGCGACGAATCTTGGAATGCCCTTAAATCTAGACTTAAAGATTTAGGAACTAATTTTAATCACGTGCATACAACGATAGTTACCCATAGCCACGTTGATCATTATGGTGGAGTTCACAGACTTAGAGATGATTATGATGTCGAAGTTCTCACCCATTCGTCTTTTTCATCAGTTTTTGGTAATGACGACATTATGGAAAATCCTGATGCAGCTTCACTAGACCTAGCTGATGATGAAGATATCGAGAAACTTCGTGAAATGCTTAGCAGGCCAACTCCATGGGGTACGAAAAGAGAACCCCCTTCAATCGAAGAGTTAAGAAAGTGGAGTGGCAGTAATACAGGTGCTGATTCAAAGTCTTTTCAAGTACCTAAACCATCCTTGACTGTCGAGGACTCCGAAGAGATAACTATCGGTGGAAGGACATGGTTGGCTCTTCACCTTCCGGGCCATACTCATGATCATCTATGTTTATACGATCCTGTCGACGGGATTTTCTTGTCAGGAGATCACGTGCTACCAACCATCACTCCACATATAGGGGGTATGGGAAATATGGAAGATCCTTTAGCTGTATTCTTTAATTCTTTAGAAAGAACAAAAGAATTTTCGCAAGTTACTCTTGTTCTCCCAGCTCACGGACACCCTTTTACTAATCTTGTTGAAAGAACAGATGACATTATTCAACATCACGTAGATCGATTGCAGTTAATCAGAGAAACAGGGGATTCGATCGGTGAAGCCTCAGTGAACGATTATATGAAACACTTATTTAAAGAAAGATCTTGGGGTGATATGGCAGCTAGTGAAACTTATGCCCATCTCGAACATCTAAGAATTCTTGGCGAAGCCACGCCTAAAGAAGAAAAGGGCTTAAAAACCTATAAATTCGCTTGATTTAAAGCATTATCTAACATTTATCGAATTTTATCGAAAAATAAGTTGACAAAATTCACTCAAAGGTGTTGAGTGGTCACGCAGCGTAGTTTTGGTAAACTTGTTTTATTGAACTGCTCAGCAGTTTTAAAAAGAAAGAAAATTAGCATGAATAACAGCATTCGCAATCATTACGGACATCAAACCGTTGATCATGCTTTGACCTCGCACGTACTTACACCTGTTAATCCAGTAGCTCTATCAAAAGAGACAATTTCATTCTGGTTCAACAAGTACGGATTTTTCACCATAAAGCGGCCCTGGGAAACAACTAGCTAAATAGCTAAAACGCAGAAACCATGGCCGCCGGAAAATCCGGCGGCTTTTTTCATTTTTGAGATTAGTTCTAAAAAGGAGTAAAAAATGTTTGCAATAGAATTCAAAACAGAAGCTTGGAGAGAAAATGCGGCGTGCTCTCAACTTGGCGTGCCCACAGAAATTTTCTTCTCTGAAGATCTAGGAGACATAGCTCAAGCAAAAAGAATTTGTGCAGAGTGTCCTTCGCTTGCATTGTGCTTGGAGGCAGCTATAGAACGAAACGAACCTTGGGGGGTTTGGGGCGGTCAACTATTCCGAAAAGGAAGAATTTTAGCGAACAAGCGTGGAAGAGGAAGACCACGCAAAGTCTCTAGGCCTGAAGAAGATCTTCCAATTATACCTATACCTGTTCATCTGCAGTCTGCCCTCCGTTCTGCTTGATGATCGGCCAAATCAAATAGGGGTGACGATTTAACGAACCTCGATTTGTTAAGGCAGTTTGGGAGATGACCTTATGCCTATAGTCGTAATGGTCATCTCCCGACTACCTTTATAGATGTGAAAAAAGTTTTATTGATATTTCTGATAACCGCAATTTCTTGTAGTGGTATAGAAAGCATTGAACCTCTTGATGAAAATGTCTTAAATCAATCCTTTGAAACGGAAAATGGATTTAAAACCCTTAAAGGCATATACGAACAAAATAATCAGCCTATGGTAGTAAACCTTTGGGCCACATGGTGTACTCCTTGTTTAGAAGAAATGCCATTCTTCGAAACAGCTCACCGTAAATACGGGGGAAAAATAGACTTTATCGGTATAAATATTAGTGATTCTCCAACTAGAGCTAAACAAAGAGCTGAGGAACTTCACATTTCTTACCTTTTAGGGAAAGACCCTGACGGAAGTTTTACTAAATCCTTAAAGGCAATCGGATTACCTGTAACTGCTTTCTTTAATGCTGAAGGCAAATTATCAACAGTCCATCAAGGACCTATAAGTCAAGAAACCCTTGATAAATCAATAATGGAACTGTTAGATGCTTGATATAGAACTAGTACTTCCTTTCAGCCTCGGTATCGTCACAGCAATTAATCCATGTGGTTTTGCAATGCTTCCTACTTGGCTCGGATACTTTATTGGCAAAGACACTGCTGACAAACAAGCGCGACCAGAGCAAGTTATAAGAGGTTTATGGGTCAGTCTTACCCTCACAGCAACATTCGTAGGTGTTTTTGGTTTTCTTGGATTTGTTATATCTCACCTGGTTAACGAAGAAACGATCGCACAAAAAACTCCGTGGATAACTGTCGCCTTAGGAATACTTCTAATTCCGTACGGATTTTCTCTCTTGTTCAAAAAGAATAAAAAACTGTTCCCGTCTTTCAACCGGAGAGGTCCAAAATCAAATGAAATGTTCTCAGTAATTGGGTTCGGTATTTCCTATGCAATTGTTTCAGTCGGATGTTCAGCCCCTCTCTTTTTACTACAAATCTCAGGGAGTTTTAGCAGAGAAGGAATTATTCAAGGGACAATAATTTTTCTTGCTTACGCACTCGGATTAGGAGCTGTTGTAACCGTGACGACTCTATCTTTAGCTTTGGCAAGAGGAGGTATCGTCCGCAATCTCCGAAAATTACTGCCTTATATTGATCAAATAGGCGCCCTGGCTCTATTAACCGGTGGTGCATATTTGTGTATCTATGGAATTTACGAAATCCGAACTTTAAATTCTCCTGGATCAGGAGCTAATCCAATAGTTGAAAAAATTAGTGAACTGCAATCACATTTGACTATTTGGATTTCAGAAGTTGGTGGATTAGAAATAGGTTTGGCTTTGTGGCTCACAGTAATAACTTTCGTACTCTGGGGTTTAAACCCAGCATTTACCGGTACCGCAAAAAATTATCTTAGGTTTTCTCTTTTAGGAATTTGGCTTCTTATCGAAGGTGTTATATATAAAGGAGTACTAGTTATCAGGCCAGTAATGAATGTAATTTTAAAATGGCCAGAAAGAATAAATCATTGGTTTGACAGGCCTGAAAGATGGGCCGTTCCCTTTGAGGTCCTTGTTTCGATAATTTTTCTTCTGATTGTTTCTTTAAGCTGTTCGGCTTTTATTAAAGAGAAAAAAAGATGAGAGAAATCAAACAAATTCAAAATTTTGCTGATCTTCTTTCAACTCCTCAAATAACCGAAGAAATCGAAATTCGATCTTCTTTTGGTATCTGTGCCCTACACGGAGGTGGCCTAGAAAGAGCTACTGAAGCTGTGGCTCGAGATGTAGCTAAAAGTACCGATTCTTCTTACTATGCTGTCTTACAGCCTGAGGGGTCAAGGTTGCATTTGTCGTCTAAATATTTTGACCCTAAACAGTCTTTGAAACTAGATCAGTTTTTAAAAAATATTGACTCAGTTATATCAATTCATGGATATGGAAAAGAAGATGATTTTTGGGCTTTGCTTCTCGGGGGAAGCAACAGAGAAATGGCTTATCATCTTGCAGGTTCATTGAGAGGAGTCCTCCCAGAGGAATACCGTGTGGTTGATCAAATAGATCAAATTCCACTACATCTGCGTGGTCTACACCCTAACAATCCAGTTAATTGTCCGACTAACGGAGGTGTGCAAATTGAAATACCACCTGGTTTAAGGTGGAATAGAGAATATAATTTTTGGTCAGATGCCGATGGAACCCCACGTTCAGAAGATTTAAACCTACTTATTGAAGGATTAGTTTCAGGTATTAATAGCTGGCAAGAAAAAAGGAATTAACTCACACATTATGGTGACAGTCGATTGACAATCCATCCTTCAAAGGTCAACTCATAACCTATTCGATCATGCAGCCGGTTTTGTCTTCCCTGCCAAAATTCGATGAAATTTGGCGAAACTTTATACCCACCCCAATGACGAGGTCTTGGGACTTCCAAACCGCGCCACTTTAATTCCTGAGTTTCAAATGCAACATCTAATTCTTCTCGACTAGAAATTACGCTGCTTTGATCAGAAACTAAAGATCCTATTTTGCTCTCATAGGGTCTCATCGCCCAATATTCATCTGACTCATTTTCAGAAATTTTTTCTGCTACTCCTTCAACTAATACCTGTCGGCGTAATTCATTCCAGCTAAAAGTAAGGGAAACTTTTTTATTAGTTTTAATATCTTTAGCTTTTTTACTCTCGTAATTAGTAAAGAAAACAAATCCATCTTCACGAACTTCTTTTAAAAGAACATTTCTTCCGCTGGGAGAAGCATTTTTATCAACAGTACTTAAAACCATTGCGTTGGGTTCCGAGTAACCAGCTTCTTCTATTTCCGAATACCAAATTTTAAATTGGTCAATTGGGTCACTAACTAAATCATCTTCACGAAGACCACGATTTTCATATTCTTTACGTACCTGTCGTAAATCCATATAAATGGTCTATCAAAATAGTCAGCTACTACAAATATCAAGATGTAATGTTTGCTGCATGGGCAAATATGATTTTTTCAGAGTTGGAATTGGCGGCTCTATAGGGGCAGGTCTTCGCTGGTTCGTCATAGAAAACACTACAACGCAAGTTTTCCCGTGGTCTACTCTCTTAATCAATCTTTTTGGATGCGCAGCTCTTGGGGTGCTTATAGGAAAAAAAATAGAAAAAAAGTCTCTACTCACTTGGGGTGTAGGTCTTTGCGGCGGCTTAACAACTTTTTCGACATTTTCGCTGGAAATAGCATTACTGTTTCGTGACAACGAGGTTTTTATTTCTCTTTGTTACCTATTTATTTCTTTATTTGCAGGAATGTTTCTGTTTAAAAGTGGTTTAAAAGTGTACGAGAATAAAAGATGATCGTTCTACCTTTTCTGGCTCTAGCAGCTATAGGAAGTGTTATCAGATGGAAAGCATCAAAAATTTTTGGCACCTATAAAGGAACATTTACCGTTAATACAGTCGGTTCATTTTGTCTAGGTCTTATTACTGATTTAAATGACCCGATGTTAACAATCATCGGTGTCGGAGGACTTGGTTCACTGACAACCTTTTCTGCTTTTTGCGCCAATTTAGATTCTTTATCCAAAAGAAACTACCGAGCTAGTTTTATATATTCGTTACTTACCATTGTCTCTGGTGTACTAGCAGCAACAGTTGCTCTAAATATTTAAATTATCAATTAATAATTTTTATACCTTGCATATAAGGCAAAAGAGGGTCGGGGATTTGAATACTGCCATCTTCTTGTCTATGTGTCTCTACAATCGCAGCCCACACACGTGGTACCGCCAAGCCTGAACCATTAAGAGTGTGAATAACCGATGTTCCTTTCACTTCCTCTGCCCGATATCTAACATTTGCTCGACGTGCCTGATAATCACTAAACCAAGAAACCGATGAGACCTCAAGCCACTGTTCAACGCCAGGAGCGAAAACTTCAATATCAAAAGTTCGGGCTGAAGAATTTCCTAAATCTCCTGCACATAAATCGAGAATACGGTAACTCAGACCCAAATCTGCAATTGCTGACTCTGCTCTAGAAAGTATGTCTTCATGGACTTCTTGAGCCTGTTCTGGAGTTGCGTATGCAAGTAACTCAACTTTGTCAAACTCATGCACTCTTAGAAGACCTCGTGTGTCTCTACCAGCCGAACCTGCCTCGCGTCTAAAACAGGAAGTATGAGACATTAACTTCATTGGCAATTCGCTTTCACTAATAATCTCATCACGGGCATACGACGTAAGCGGAACCTCAGCTGTAGGTATAGCCCAAAGGTCATCTCTCTCAAGATGGTATGCGTCATCCATGAACTTTGGAAGATGTCCAGTGGAGACCATAGTTTCTGTCAAAACGAGAGTAGGAGGTCTTATCTCACGGTACTCATCGGCATTTCGGTCTAGTCCATACTGGATCAACGCGCGGCACAATGTAGCTCCCAAACCGGTATACATAGCAAACATGGATCCAGAAAGCTTGGTTGCTCTTTCCACATCAAGAATGCCTAGGGTCTCTCCAATTTCCCAGTGAGGGACGCGTTGGCAATTATCCCAATCCCTTTCACCTTGCCCTTCAACTCTTACAACTACATTATCTTCCGCACTTTTACCATCTGGACATTCTTCAGCAGGAAGGTTTGGAACTCTTAGTAATAATTCTCGTATTTCTATAGATAAATGATCACATTCATCGCTGAGTGCCTCTTCTTCTTCTCGCATTTCACGACTGGACTCTTGAAGAGGAGTAGCTTCATCTTCTTTTCCAGATTTACGTAGATCACCTACTTGTCTTGAAAGTTCCTTAATTTCATTACGTAATTGATCTCGTTTTTCAGTAGTTTTCCGGTATTTTTCATCCAATTCAATTATGAGGTCTAAATCAGTTGTATCTTCCCCGCGCCTAGAAATCGATTGTTTAACCGAAATCGGGTCATTACGTAATAAACGAATATCAATCATTAGAACTAAATTATCCTTTAAAAGGGCCAGCCTTAAACTTATTTTAATGTTTATTGAATTTCAGGTTGAGATCGTCCTTATATTCTGATTTCTAGTGTGTTCTCGAGCGAAAACATAGAACTTGAAAACAATAATTGACCACAAATAAAACCCACCAATCAATTTCATTATTAAGCCAGCTGCTTGTTGATCTGATTGAACACTTATTCCCCACATTAGATAACCGTCATCGTAGTGTCTATAAACATTGCCTTCAGCAAAGGTTAGCCATGCCGCAGGAATAGTAGGAATAATTGACATGAGAAACAAATAGAACATTTGACCTGGAAGAGATAGACGAAGTTCTGGTATCGGAGAAACTACTGGAATCCACATCAAAATCGCTGTAGTAAATAATAAGAGATGAATCAAATAGTGGAAAGCACCCGAATCAGCTGAAAACTGTACAAAACCACTCCAATGAGTCAAAGCTACCAATGCATTGAAAGTCAAACCTGCAGCCACTGGATGAGAAAGCTTTCTAATTATTCTTGCAGTAAAACTGTCGCTAACTACTAAAAGTCGGGCTAACCATACTGGTATAGAAAGTAGAAAAAGTGGGGGCACTACAAAAGTAATTAAAAGATGTTGAAGCATATGTGCCGAATACAAGTGATCTTCAGCAATATCGTGTAGAGGCCAATCCGCTGAAATTAATAACAAAATTATGGCAACAATAAATGTAATTTTTTGCTTGCGGGTAACTACTTTTTGACCTGAAGTAACAACTTTTGGACCAATAATTTTAATAGCCCAAAATCCAAGTGAGAAAATAGCGATTACAAGTAACCAAACCTCTGGATGGGCCTTCCAAACCCAAGGATTTATTGAACTTAAATCCCTCATGTTCGAGTCCGGACTATGACTATTAAATTAAACACTTCGATCTAGAAAAAACAGTAGTATTTTCAACCTTTATGCCAAAACTCAAAAACAGTTAAAGCAATGGCATATACAACGGTCGCTAAAACCAGTCCTGCAACGAAAAACTTCGTAAACAAAGGACTATCAAATCGAAGATGCATAAACCAAGCTGCTACGTAAAAGAACTTAATGACCATCATGATCATTAGTAGAGGTATTAAAATATAACCGGGCATTCCTTCAAAGAAATAAGTAGCGACCTCTAAAGCAGTTATTACTCCAAGAATTATCGCAATCTGAATATATTTATTGTCTGAAGGATGATCGTGTTCTTCTTCAGCGTTATTCGGAGCTTCAGAATTCTCAATTTCCGTTTTACTCAATTGTTAACTCCTAATTTCAACTTGTGGGTGAAGGAACTAGATAAATGACTGTAAAAATGAATATCCACACTACGTCTACAAAGTGCCAATATAAACCAACAATCTCTAACGTTTCCGATGATTCACGTTTAAGGTTGCCGCGCATTGAAGAAACATAAAGTGACATCAACATCACGATTCCTATGCTCACATGAACTCCATGGAAGCCTGTAAGTGTAAAAAACGCTGATGAAAATGGGCTTGTTGAATAACCAAGTCCTTCTCTTAAAAAAGTAGTGAATTCATAAACTTGTCCACCTATGAATAAGGCTCCAAGTAAAGCTGTTGTGAGAAGCCATAGTCGGGTATTCCTATAGTCCCCTCTTTGTAATGAAGAAAGAGACAAAACCATAGTTAGTGAACTCATTAATAAAACGAAAGAACTAACTGATGTAAAAGGTATGTCGAAAATATCTCCTGGAGCTGGACCATCGGCAAAACGGCTTCGATAAATCAAATAGGTGGAAATTAGCCCACCGAACAGTAAGCATTCAGAGCCTAAAAAAACCCACATTAAAAGTTTGTTATTTGACAAACCTGTTCCAACGGAGTGTTCATTTTCAGTCAACTGAAACCTCCTCTGTTATATCATCAGTACTTTCTTCATGATGATCACCATGACTTCCTTCAGGATCATCCGGAGGTTCAAATGCCCATGCGTAAATAGACATTAAAATCATGATTCCACCAGGTACGCAAAGCCACAGACTGTAAATCAGACCATAGCCAATAAATGGGAACCCTAATGCAAGCACAAGAGGCCAATAAGAAGGTGATGGAAGATGGACATCTGTTGCTGAACCGTCTTGGCATACTTCTTCTGCCGAAGCAATTCGAGTTATTTTCCCGTTCTCGTCTTTTCCATATTTTCTGTGCCAAAAATCGTCAAGTTCTTCAATATTGGGAACTTCATCAAAATTATGTATTGGTGTTGGATTGGGAGTAATCCATTCAAGGCTTCGAGCATCCCAAGGATCCGGACCGATAGGTGGTTGACCTTTTGCTTTTTTCGCTGAAGCATAGATATTGATTAAAAATAGTAAAACACCCAAACCTATTATGAAGGATCCAATTGTTTCAACCATGTTCCACAATTCAAATCCAAAACCTGGACTGTAGGTATGAATCCGTCGTGACATTCCTTGCAAACCTAAAATGTGCATAGGACCAAAAGTTAAATTAAATCCAATTAGCATCAACCAGAAATTCAATTTTCCTAATTTCTCACCAAGCTTGTGGCCAAATACCTTAGGCCACCAAAAATAGAAACCGGCAAAAATTCCAAGAAGCGCTCCTCCAAATATTACATAGTGAAAGTGGGCAACTATGTAGTAAGTATCAGTTTGTTGAGTATCTGCAGGTGCAACTGCGTGTGTTACACCGGAAAGACCGCCAACTGTAAACATTGAAACAACGCCTGTAGCAAACAACATTGGGGTATTGAATAATAATTTTCCTCCCCACATTGTTGCCATCCAATTTAAAATTTTCACACCAGTTGGAACAGCAATAAACATCGTTGAAAGGGAAAAAGCAGCTACCGAAATTGGTCCTATACCTGAAACAAACATGTGGTGAGCCCAAACCCCCCATCCCATAAAACCAATTGCGATTCCTGAGAAAACCATAAATGGATATCCAAAAATGGGTTTGCGAGAAAAAGTCGGAATAACTTCTGAGATAATTCCAAATGAAGGAAGTATCAATATATACACCTCTGGATGTCCAAAAATCCAGAAAAGGTGTTGCCATAATAAAGGATCAGCTCCCAGTACGGGATTAAAGAAATTTGATCCGAAATTTCTATCAAATAAGAGCAAAAATAAGGCGACTGTTATAACAGGTACTGCAAAAACCAAAAGAAATTGAACAACTAAAATCATCCAAGTAAAAACTGGCATTTTGAATAAGGTCATACCGGGTGCACGCATATTAAGAACTGTGACAATCAAATTCATAGCTGACACTAACGAAGCAATACCAGTTATTTGGAGTCCTATGGCGTAAAAGTCCATCCCGTTACCAGGTGAAAAAACAATCCCCGTGTTTGGCGCATATCCAAACCACCCACCGTCTGGGGCGTCTCCGAAAATCCATGCTGTGTTGAGGAAAATACCACCGGCTAGAAACACCCAAAATGACAAAGCGTTTAATCTAGGAAAAGCTACATCTCTAGCCCCGATTTGAAGGGGTAATAAATAATTAGCAAATGCGGCAGCGAGGGGCATAATGACCAAAAACACCATTGTTACACCGTGCATTGTGAACATCTGGTTGTACATATCCGCACCGAGAACAGTTCCATTTGGTGTCGCTAGCTGCAAACGTATTAATAAAGCCTCAATGCCGCCTATTAGAAAAAAGAAAAGAGCTGCCGCGCCATAAAGTATGCCAATTTTCTTATGGTCTACAGTTGTTACCCAATCCCGCCAGCCATTGCCTCCCTTTGGTCTTGTGTATACACCTAGAGGTTGGTGATTTGTCTGATCGTCAGATATTGGTTCCACTTGTGGTTCTATTGTTTGTGTCATCACTCGACCTCCGTGGCAGCAATAGTCTCAATCGTTGGTTTGTCTCCTAATGTCTGTAGATAAGCAATCAAATCATCTATTTGACCTTCATCTAAACCTAAATTAGGCATACCTCTTCTACCTTCGGCGTAAGCAGGTTTTTCTTCTGGAGCATTTCTCAGCCACGCCTCAAGTTGTGTTCTATTTAGAGAACCATCTGATTCATACATATTAAAAATCCCGCCTGCAAAGGTTGTGCGACTCATTAGATGAGTGAGGTTTGGAGCAGCGTTAGCAACTAAATCCGCTCCTATAGATGTATCATCGTTTACACCTTTTATTACATGGCATCTAGCGCACAAAGATTCATACACTTCCTTTCCACGCTTAGATGATTCAGTAATAGGTTCAGGTGCAGGTTCTATTTGTCTATTAATCCATGCTTGAAAGTTTTCCGGTTCCATCGCCACTACTTGCATTCTCATTCTGGCATGCGATAAACCACAGAATTCGGTGCACTGACCAAAGTAAACTCCCGGCTCATCTGCTTCAATTTTCCAAGGACTAACTCTTCCTGGCACAGCGTCTCTCTTACCATTCAAGGCCGGAATCCAATGGCTGTGAATCACATCTCGACTAGTGATTTTAAGTTCAATTTCTTGACCAGTAGGTACGACCATCTGCGTAGAAGTAATGATGTCTGCAGGGGGTAGATTTCTAGCGTCAGATAAATCAACTCCATCCAACCCGTCAAGGTAGTATCTGTACTCCCACCACCACTGTTGTCCTACTACCAATACTTCAGGTTCCCAAGAAACAGCTTCACCGTCAACAGATAAAGCCATCACATTATTATCAGTATCGTTAATTTCTGCCAAAGTTATAAGAGTGAAAACTGAAACACCCGCAAGTATTAAAGTAGGTATGAGAGTCCAAAGGATTTCAAGTTTGAAATTCCCATGAACCTGGTCAGGGAATTCTTCATCCGAATGATCATCGCGAAAACGCAACCACAACAAAGCTGTGCCACCAAAAATAATTAGGAATACAATTCCAGCGATCATAAAAACTGGATCGGATAAGGAATCAATCGAACGAGAAACTGGACCCTTTGGTTTTAATGTGTCAAGTTCAGCACCAGATGAGCAGGCAGAAGTAACAGCAAAAATACCGAGCAAAAAAACTGAAAATTTAAATTCTTTTTTAAACATGTTCTAATTTATTCTTTTTCGTCAACATGACTTTTATCAGCGTGATGTGGTCCCTTGTGGTGAAAATCTCGCTCTCCTACTACTGCAGAAATAACACCAGCAACCAAAATTCCCGCTATCCCTAAGAAAAGAATACTTTGTATTACACCTCTTGAGATAGAAGGCCTCTTACTTACAAAAAAAGCAGTACCGAAAATAATTACACCAACTACGGTAGCTACCCAAACTGCACCTGTTACCGATGATGAAAGAAGAATTCTCGATATAGCTAAAACAACTACCCCTATTCCTAAAGCCCCAATGATTGGTATTTCTATAGGTCTCATCAGTCGTTCTCTTAGTTCACTATTTAGTTTTGGATCTGCTGTAGCTTTCTCTGACCAGTTTGTCATTGTCCATTCAAAACCTATTACAAGAACAATGATGATTCCTATAACGAAAATCGCAGAATTTACTACTAAACCAACTGCCAAAATACTTACTCCTAAAGCAGCAAATACAGGCCACCAGGAACTGCCTACCACGCTTTGAGCTTCCGGAACTTCTTCTGTGCCAAGCAACTCACTCGCGGCCTCAAGGTCACTATCACGAAATGCTTGGGTGACGATACCAATGACAGCCATTGATGCAGCTCCAATCATGAGAAGTGTGTAAACAACATGATTTCCAACTCCGCCCTTCCAACCGAGTGAAATGGGACCTGTTTCTGTTCCACCAGTGGTATATCCGGCAAAAATAGCTGCTGCGACCATTAATACGCAGAGACCAAACCACAGTTTGAAGCCAGTCGAAAGCATTAGTTGATCACACCCTTACTTCGCTATGTATATGCCGATCCAAATGATCGAATAGACAGCTACACCTGCATACCAGTAGAAAGATAGTGCGGAAACCAGATCTTGATGACGTCTAGTATCTTGACCTCCAAAAGCCCTTACAAGGAGAAGTAAATTCCAGATAACACCAATCGCAATCATTGTCATATGAGCCCCAACAATAGTGAACAGCAATGTGGTTGCCTTGCTGTGGTCAATTGGCAATCCGATGTCATTTAAATAAAAAACAGTTTGGTTGATTACTGCAACTCCAAGAAGAGCTGTCAAACCGAGCGCCAAATATGCATGAATCCGATCATTGTTCGAAACCGAACGCACAGCCCAAGCCATAGTTATAACTGAAAGTGATAAAGTCGCCATGTTCATTCCGCCTGGTACGAGCTGTATAGCCCCTTCTGGAAACCATTCGCTTCCCCAAGCATTAGCGTCTGCACGCATCGAAAAATATATTGCAAACAATCCTGCAAAAAACATTACAGAAGTGATACTTCCAAGAACTGCCCCAGTGACAAGTGTTCTTGGTCTTGACTCTGATGGCGGTAAAGCTGTATTAGACATTATGTTCCTGCCTTCTCAGCTTCATCCAGTAACGGCCTTTCAGATTCAACTATCACTATTTCGTCTGTCCATTCAAGAGTATGACCGCCCCATGGGTCCACTTCAGAAAGCGAACCATTTTTAAATCTCGCTAATTCAACAAGTATCAATGCAACAGCACCACCAAAAATTAACAACGAGCCTATGAAAGAGAACGCAATAAGAGTCTTTACTATCAACTCAGCGGATACTTCCTGAAGGAAACCCACTGTTGTAAAATCATCCAAGCCTAAAAATCCATTTACTGAATCTGCAAAGCCGCTTAACAATGCACCAGCTGTAATTAAAATGCCTGTAATTAAACCGAAACCTTGCTTTGCGCTTTTACCGATAATTCGTTCACCCCACCAAAGCATTGCAGCAACTATCGCAACAAGTCCTGCACCAATGGTTAGTTTCATTTGAGCAGTAGTAGAAGACCTAGACACAAGTTCAAATGGTTCTATTGCTCTTAAAGCTCCTACTACCGCACCCGAAATCAAAAGCAGTAACGATAAAAGAGAAAGAACCAGAGGAGCTGGAGGGTGTTTAGTGACATTTTTAGAACCCATACGTAAAGTCTCAAAAAGTCCTCCGAAAAGTAAAAAAATTAACGGCGCTGCTAAAAAAGCGGTAAGAACGTACAAAGCTTCTTCCCTCACCGGGGTTCCGGGTGTGTCAAAAAATGGCTGAGCGTAAGCTCCAAAACCAACAATTCCAAAAAGAGCTGAAAAGACTAAGACAAGGTCATGATTATAAAGTTTCTGACGGACTTTTACTGCCACCGGAACTATGTCATACACAATCCCTATCACCGGTAAAACAAATACATATATCTGGGGATGCGTAAATGCCCACGAAATTTGATCCCAAATAACATCTTCAGATCCAAAATAAATTGCAGAACGGCCTCTTAAATCAACATAAGCAATAATCGAATTTGCTGCTAAAACTGGTAATGTCAAGATCCAAAGTGTTCCCGAAACCAGCATTGTCCAACTGAAAATGGGTATCCGTCGCAAATTCATTCCCATACATCTACCTGAAATGATGGTTGTAAGCAGACAAATAGCTGACATACATATTCCTGCTATGACTAAAAGAAGTCCTACAAGTGTGAGTGCAACTGCTTCACGCTGGCTCCCAAGTTCTGGAGATCCAAAACCTCCGTCAGCTAAAAATCCAAAAACTGTGATGCCAGAACCCAAAAACCAGACCCAAAAACCAAAAGCAGCCGCTCTTGGAAAAATAATAGAATTTGCACCAATTTGACGAGGCACTACACACATAGCCAGACCAATAATCATTGGAACTACAACCAAAAGAACTATGGAAGTTCGGTATAAAGACCAAAACTGGAAAAACTTGTCGACGTTCGAAAAAATTAAGTAACTATCAGAATCGAATCTAACAATGTCAAGCAAAAACCCTAAGAGTGTTGAAAAAATAAAGTAAATACAACCACTGAAAATCCATGATTTTCCTATAGAAGAATTACTTGTGTTAGTAACCAAACGCTCTACGAAAGTTTGGTTTTGTTCACTAGTAACCGCTACAGAATCTGGTGCGATATCAGTAGTAGTCATTGAATCCTGTGTCCTGGGGGTTAGAAAAAATCGAAACTTTGCTCAACTAAATCTACCTGTTTTTAAAGTAAAAAAAGTTGATCAAACAAGTATTAATTATGACACGCTAGCCGTTTTATAACATTCAAAACTAATTATTCAAGATGAAATTTTTTTAAATTATTAAAACACGATTATTTCTATAATCCATTGCAATTTAACAAATTCAATTCTTTTACAAAAAGAATTTCCAAGTTCAAACTCACAAGAGAACATCTAAAATCATAGAACTGAAAAGTAAAAAAATGTAAGTTATCGAATATCGAAACAATCGTGAAGCATTTTTTTCAATTGGATTAAGTAAGACTTTCAAAGCAAAAAATAAAAAGAGGGACCCAAGTCCTATAGCCGCAACCAAGTAATAAGTACCCATTTCTGCAACAAAGAAAAAAGCCAGAGAAAATGCTATTAAAACAATTGAATAAAAAACTATTTGTCTTCCTGTTTCTTTTAGGCCTGTAACAACTGGAAGCATAGGAACTTCTGCTGCAGCATAATCATCGCGGTAATTGATTGCTAAAGCCCAAAAATGAGGCGGAGTCCAGAAAAAGATCACACTAAATAATAGAATCGGAGCCCAACCTAAAGTTCCTGTTACAGCTGCCCAACCAATCAAAACAGGTACTGCACCAGCTGCACCTCCAATAACGATATTGCTAGGCGAAGAACGTTTTAACCACATCGTGTAAACAAATACATAAAAAGCAGTCGCCGAAAGAGCCAAAAATGCACTTAAAAGATTAACGAAACCAAAGAGCCAAATAAATGCGAATACTTCTAAAACAAAAGCAAAAACTGTCGCTTCTTTTGTTGTAATTGCGCCTGTAACTAAAGGACGGTTGCTAGTTCTGTTCATTTTCTTATCAATATCGACATCTAATACCATGTTGAATGAATTAGCTCCAGCCGCAGCGAACGTACCTCCAACCATGGTTGCAACAATGAGCCACAAAGAAGGTGTTCCTTTTTCGGCAACAAACATTGTCGGAACAGTTGTGATTAACAAAGTACGAATTATCCCTGGTTTTGTTAAAGCGAAAAAAGAATTTACTCTAAAACGAATTGAATCAGGACTGTTAACACGCATCATCCTTAGGCTATGGGTTCATTTGACTTCGCAAACGTAAAAAACTGGTTTTAAGAAATAAGCCAATCAGATGGAGACTCTCCAGCAGGAAATAACTTTTGTTGAAATCTATGCATTCCTGCTAACCATCTATCTATGTCATCACTTTTACGTCGTGAGTATTCTGAAACTTCAGGATGGGGAAGAATATGAAATTTTTCTTCTCTAACTCCTTCGATGACGCTTTGAGCTACCTCTTCTGGTGTCAATACTCCGTCAACAGCAGCCGGATTAGAAGTACCTTCAGATAATAGCTCTCGGGTTGGGCTGTTTTGTAAAATATCTGTTTCTACGGATTGTGGACATAATACCGAAACTTTAATTCCATGCTCTCTATATGAGATAGATAAGAACTCTGAAAGAGAAATTGCGGCATGTTTAGTTACAGAATAATGGAGTGAACCCAACTGAGTTAAAAGACCTGCTGCAGAAGCAGTGTTTAATAGATAACCACCACCAGCTTCAACCATGTGAGGAATTGAATGTCTAGCAGCCCAAAGATGAGCCATGACATGAACATCAAACATTTTCTTTAGTTCTTCATCGGGTGCCTCTAAAGCACCCACTGTTACATAACCTGCGTTTGAAACCATTAAATCTATTCGGCCAAACTTTTCAACTGCTGTAGATACAAGCCCCGAAACTGCACTCTCATCTGATACGTCGCACTCGACTGCTAAACCACCGACTGCTTTAGCAACTTCTTTTGCACCAGCCATATCTAAATCTGCTACTACTAAACCTGATGCTCCTTCTTTATAGAAACGTTCAACTAAAGCCCTACCAATTCCTGTAGCACCACCAGTTACAACCGCGACACAATCATTTATCTCCATAATTTAATCTTATGTAGCAAAATTCATTACTATCGCACTGGAATTAAGAATTGGGTTTTGACACTCAAACGCGTTTAAAAGTTAAGACCGTATTAACATAACTAATGTTCTTTTTATAAATAGAAAAACTACGAATAATTTTTGCAGGAGGCGATAAAGATACTTTGAAGAGGAACGCGAATACTCAAGCCTCTGCTATCGTGGCAAAACTTCTAAAGGAAATGAGCCCCCATCGTCTAGTGGCCTAGGACGCTGGCCTTTCACGCCGGTAACACGGGTTCGAATCCCGTTGGGGGTACAAAACTAAATAAATCATAAAGTAGCTAAAAAACACTTTTGGTGTGAAGTTGCTTTGGTCCTGTGGTGCAGTTTGGAGTGCACGCCGCCCTGTCAAGGCGGAGGTCGCGGGTTCAAATCCCGTCAGGACCGCAAAACTGGAGTTTTTACCGCAGTTTGCGGTCGGGTAGCTCAGTTGGCAGAGCGTCCGCCTGAAAAGCGGAAGGTCCCCGGATCGATGCCGGGCCCGACCACAATTGTCTATAAAATTTGTAACATCATGACTGTCACGTTCTTAAACAAAATGATCACATGAAACTAAACGAAACAGCATCCCAACAAGCGTTACGAAATGACTTGCGAAAATATTTTGCTGGAATCATGACTGAAGAGACAAGAGAAAGTCTAAGAAATACAGATCAAAGTTCAGAAATCCGTAAAAAGATTTTCCTACAATTAGGAGCAGACGGGATGTTAGGCCTCGGTTGGCCTGTTGAATACGGAGGTGGTGGACGGCCACCATCAGATCAGTTTATTCTTTTCGATGAAGCTCAAAGAGCCAACTGTCCAATGCCTTTCGTGACATTGAATACAGTTGGACCAACAATTATAGAATTTGGCACAGAAGAACAAAAACAAAAATATCTACCAGGGATTTTAAATGGTGAGATAATTTTTGCGTGTGGATATTCCGAACCCTCTGCAGGAACGGATCTTGCTTCTCTCCGCACTAAAGCTGTTAAAGACGGAGATGAGTGGGTAATAAACGGAGGGAAAATTTATACAAGTGGCGCTAATGAAGCGAACTATGTCTGGTTAGCTTGCAGAACTGACCCAGAAGCAAAAAAACATAGAGGTATTTCACTAATTATCGTTCCTACAGATTCAGAAGGTTTTTCTTGGACTCCGATAAATACTGTTGGCGGTGTTCCAACAACTAGTACTTACTATGACAATGTAAGAGTCCCAGCAGAGAATCTGTTAGGTGAAATCAACAGTGGCTGGCAACTAATTACTACTCAACTGAATCATGAAAGAGTTGGTCTTGCAGCTACTAGCGCTTTAGCTTTTCGTCTTTACGAAGAAACACTGACCTGGTCTACTCAAAATGAGTCCTCAGAGGGAGGATTGGTAATCGATCAGCCCTGGGTCCAATTAGATTTTGCCCGATGCTATGCAGAACTTGAAGCACTAAAACTTTTGAACTGGCGTATGACAATTGACGTGGAAAAAGGCCGCCTAACTCCCGATCGTTCATCTGCAGTAAAGGTCTACGGGACTGAGGCAGCTGTAAGGATTTACGAACGATTACTAGGAATTATCGGCATAGAGGGACGTATAAAAGGAGGTCAACACGGAACAGTTCTTTTAGGTGAGCTGGAAAGAGCGGGACGAGCAGCTCAAATTAACACTTTTGGTGGAGGTGTTAACGAAGTCATGCGAGAAATTGTTTCGTGGGTTGGACTAGGAATGGCGAGGGCTAGCCGTCAAGCAGAGAGCAAAAAAAGCTAATGGATTTCGACTTTTCGGAAGATCAAATAGATTTATCTAACCTCGCTAAAACAATTTTCAGTGACTTGTCAACAAGTGACAGGGTTGCGCAGATTGAAAAAACCGATCAAAGATTTGACAAGAATCTATGGGAAGCACTTTCCGATTCCGGGTTACTGGGAATAACTCTTCCTGAAAGTTATGGGGGTCTCGGTTTAGGGATGGTCGAACTATCTCTTGTACTTGAACAACTAGGAAGGAGAGTTGCCCCTGTCCCACTTTTTGCAACTTCTATTCTTGGATCTTGGGCAATAGCGAAATTCGGTAAAAGTGATCAAAAAGAGTATTGGTTGAGAGATGTTTGCGCAGGAAATCAAATACTTACGGGAGCATGGACTCCGCAAACAAATTTAAAAAATCTCATCGCTGAAAATGATGGTAATAAATGGCGCATAACAGGCGAAAAACTTGCAGTTCCTGCTTGTAATTTAAGCAGCGCTGTTTTAGTTCCAGTAACTATTGATGAAAATCAAAGAATTGCAATCATCTCTCTAGAAAAAAAGGGGTTACATAACAAAATCGTAGAAACTACAAACCTTGAACTCCAAGGGAATCTATCATTTGATGCTGTTGAATTAAGTGAAGAAGATCTTTTAGATGAAAAAGGTGAAATTATTTTTCAGGAAGTCTCTCAAAGAGCAAAAGTGGGTATCTGTGCAATGGTTCTTGGCTGTTGTGAAGAAGCTTTAACTATGACCGCTCAACA
>JAKUNG010000025.1:23303-25760 GCA_022452285.1 Terriglobia bacterium
TCACCACCCTGTTTCCAAACTTCTCTCCAATGAGCCATTGTGTGACGCATCATGCAGAAATGTCCTTTTAAATGAACCCTTACAACTGAGTCAAATTGTTCTTCAGTCATTTTTTGCAACATCGAATCCTGAATGAAACCTGCGTTGTTAACCAAAATATCTAAAGAACCGAATTTATCTACAGCTGTATTTATCAACTCCTTAGACTGACCCCAGTCAGCAATATCACCAAAATGTGCCGTTGCATTTCCTCCTTGTGCGATAATTTCAGCAACCGTAGAATCCGCTGGTTCAGTATCGGATCCAATTCCATCTCTTGAGAGTCCAAGATCATTAACAACAACACTTGCTCCGTGCATCGCCAACTCCACCGCCTCAGCTCGTCCCAGACCTCTTCCTGCACCAGTAACAACGGCCACTTTCCCGTCAAGAACACCCACGCTAAATCCTTTCAAAAATTGTTGCCGTGCCTATTGCTCCGCCGCAACACATAGTAACCATTGCTAAAGAACCATCTCTTCTTTCAAGTTCGTTTAATGCAGTAACCATCAGACGAGAACCCGTCGCTCCTACTGGATGACCTAGTGCAATCGCTCCACCGTTTACATTAACTTTTTCAGAATCAATATCTGGATTTTCCCCAAGCCAAGATAAAACAACAGATGCAAAAGCTTCATTGCATTCAAATAAGTCAATATCGGAAAGACTCATCCCAGACTTTGACAAAATCTTTTTTGTAGCATCTACAGGGCCATCCAGTAAATAATAAGGATCAGTGCCAACAACTACATTTGCGACAATTTTTGCACGAGGCTTTAATCCGAGAGCTTTGGCTCGCTTTTCATCCATCCATAACAAACCTGCTGCTCCGTCAGAAATTTGTGAAGAGTTGCCCGCTGTATGAATGCCCCCCTCTAATACTGGATTTAAACTTGCAAGAGATTCATAATTCGTATCACGAATACCTTGATCAGTATTCACCAATAAAGTCTCACCAGTTTCCTCTCCTTCAGAATCCAAAACAGGTGCATTTATTGGAAGAATCTCATTTTCAAATCTTCCTTCACTTTGTGCAACCGATGCATTTTCCTGTGAACGAAGACCCCAGCGATCTACCTCTTCACGACTAATACCTCTGTTTGAAGCTATTCGTTCTGCAGCTTCGAATTGA
The DNA here is from genome assembly GCA_022452285.1 of Terriglobia bacterium. Lineage (GTDB taxonomy): Bacteria > Acidobacteriota > Terriglobia > Versatilivoradales > Versatilivoraceae > JAKUNG01. The sequence continues at coordinate 24,475 of JAKUNG010000025.1, forward strand.
TTAGGACTATCCCAAGGAAAATCATCAGGTTTCGAAGAACCAGGACCGTTGAAAACATTGGCTCCCAACCCTACTCGGCTCATCAATTCCACTCCACAAGCCAATCCAACATCAATTGTTCCCGCTTCTATGAGAGCATGAATCAAATTGTTGGCTTGCTGTCCTGAGCCACACTGAGTGTCGATAGTTGTGGCACCTGTCGTGTAATCCCCAGCTGTGTTTAACCATGCTGTTCGAGTTACGTTACTCGCTTGTTGCCCAGCCTGGGTCACGCAACCACCTATTACCTGCTCCACTTCGGAAGATTGAATTCCTGCTCTTTCAACTATTCCTTGCTGTAAAAGCCCGAGTAATTGAGTGGCATGAAAACCATTGAACTGACCGACTAATTCTCTTCCCCTTCCGATAGGGGTTCTCATCGCTTCTACAATGACAGCCTTCCCCATACAAACTCCTAACTTATTATTTTCTTAATCATCGCCGACGGCATTAGATTTCACCACATTGTTTTCAAAATAAACCATAAAGAAGCATCTCAGATAAAGTCCTTCTGTGGATCACTCTCCAAAAATCATTATTCCGGACGCCAATCTTAGAGATATAGGCGGTAAAAAAACCCAAACTGGCATGGAAGTAAAAACCGGATATCTATTTCGAAGTGGACACTTAAGCGAATTAGAAAAGGAAGATTTTAATCGGTTTAAAAATTTGCAATTAAAAACAATCATAGATTTGCGAAGACCTTCAGAAATCGAAAAGTACCCAACTCCTAATTTGGAAGAGGTTGAGACTCTTAATTTCTCAGTGTCTTCTGACGATAACGAATTTGCTGTTGCCGCCAATTTTATAGATCGTGCGCAAGAACCTAGTGAAATCACAGGAAAGATTATTGAAAAATATTTCAAGAATTCAGTCACTGAGAAACTTGATTCTTATATACCAGTTTTTAAATCATTAACTAATACCGACAATTTTCCTTTACTTTTCCATTGTGTAGCAGGTAAAGACAGGACAGGAATCGTCTCCGCTTTTCTGCTCGGGATTCTTGATGTAAATGAATCTGTAATAATTGAAGATTACTTACTTACAAATAAACTACGCGAAAAAGACATGCAACTAAAAGAAAAACAAATAAGAGATCACTTGTTTGAAACCACTGAAAATGGTTCCGAAAAACTTATAGAAGAACGTATGGAAATAGCTCAATCGCTTCTATACGCCAAAGAGAGTTTTATAACTTTAATATTTGATGAGGTCAAGAAAAATTTTGGGACTTGGGACAACTT
>JAKUNG010000026.1 GCA_022452285.1 Terriglobia bacterium
TGGCCAACCAGTTCGTTTGAAGTTCACCTTAAATAAAGCTAAGCTCTATTCTTTTGTTCTAACTTCATAAATCGCTTTTCTTTAAGCCCCCTGTTTTAGGAATTGGAACACCCTTTTTTACGTCTCTGTTGTTTAGTACTACTAACCCAGAAAAATAATCTAGTTTTCAAAAGATGGTCAGACCCTAAAAATTTTATTCAACATACCCACATTGCACAAGAACACTCACGGCAGTACACTAAGGCATGCCTAAAAGAAAGCCTCGAACTAAACTTCTCAAAGGTTTCTCCACAATTGATGAATCAATCAAGTTGACCAAAGAAAGTAAAGACTACCTAGACAAATTATGTTCTAAGAAGATAGAGCACCCCACGAAAAAGAAGATGCTGTCCCTTTCTGATTCCATTGAGTTTATTGGAAATCATTACCGTACAAATCTGAAACAGTGCAAATATTTTTCAGCTAAAGAAGCTAATGACGATTTTATTAAAGACCTTAGGAATGTATCTAGAAGACTTTATGAACTGCTTAATGAAACAATCCATCAGGATAAAAGGGTCACTATCTCCAGAGTGAGAAGTTTAGCGGTATCTCCTAATACCATCTCCAACCTGAAAAAATATCTAGATAACCTGCAACCAGACCTTGATAGGGCACAAGATTGGAACACTAAAAGGTTGTTCCAAAAAATTGAAACTAATCAAAGATGTTTTGTTCTTGATGAAGTAAGAAATGCCTTCAAGAGATATGGTTTAAGGATTGTTCATTCTGAAGTCGACGGTAAGAGGTCTGACTTTTATGAGTGTGTGTATATTGCCTTAGTCCATGCTGGGGATACAGTTGGGCATATAAGTAAGATGTACGACCAGTGCAAAAAATCTAAGTATAAAGAATCAACTAAGCAAAAACATCCCCTAGGAAAAACTAAATAGTTTACTATTTTGCCTCTCTTTTAGGTCCTTAACTAGGAATAGTTTATACAATCTTTTCCCTTTATTCTACGCCTACAACAGAAAGAATAGGCGGTTTTAAGAAGAAGGATTGCATCTATCTCTATTTAAAAGGACCCTTGTTATTTGTTTAAGTCATAAAGGGGACTGGTGGAAACGAAATGATGAGGAAAATAATGGCTAAGATGCCAAGAACAAAACGTTTTATTTCAATTGGTTTTTCATCATCCATTGTGGGTGGATGGCGCAACCTTGTCATCAGATAAATAAAGGTCAAAAAAAAGAGCCAACCCCAGTAATCGACGATTATGGCAAAGAAAATTAAACCTAAAAAGATAAACCAGTAAATAGAAGAACTTCTTTTGAAAAAGAGTGCATAAATGATGTGGCCTCCATCTAGCTGTCCTAAGGGCAATAGGTTTAAAGCAGTAATTAATAATCCTGACCAGCCGGCAAACCCTACAGGGTGCAATAGTATATCAGTACCCTCTGGGAGGGATCCGTGAATGAACTTTACAATCAAGGAAAAAATTATTGAATCTCCAAGTTGCAACCCTATCGACGCAGAATCGTTTATTTCAATTACTTTAGATAAACTTATTCCCACTATTGCAGCTGGCAGAGCAACTGCCAGTCCAAGTGCTGGACCCATGATACCAATATCGAAAAGGGCTTTACGGTTTGGGATTCTCCCCTCCATTTTTATTACTGCTCCAAAAGTTCCAAAAGGTGGCAGAGGAGAAGGAATGAAATAGGGAAGTGAAGCAGGCACGTTATAATAACGAGCAGTCAAATAGTGACCCATTTCATGACATAGTAAGATCAAAATTAGACTAACTGAGTATGCTAATCCTCCGACCAATATGGTGGTCAATACCGTCAAAGTAAAAAGAATTAAGGGAAGAATCAACCGTTTACGGTGTTCTTCTTTGTTGGGTATTGGCAAAAATGAAGTAGTTGTAACATCAGTCAAGAAACTAGGCTCCGATATAAAAGTTAGAAAATTTAATCTTTGTGCTGAATTTTAGACTAAAATGTTTAAACTGCTCATCTACAAAATCCTTGAATGCTAGCTAAAAGTACCTTTACTTTGTTTTCAATTAAATTACGAATCATCAAAAATTCTTTTGGTGACGCTGATTTCGGGTCAGGAATACTCCATTCCAGCTTTAATTTGGCTGATATTGAAGGACAGTTATCTCCACAACCCATAGTAACTAAGACATCATAGTTGATGGACGGAATTTCCCGAAGTCCCTTAGAGCGATGGTTTTTAAGATCATAGCCTAACTCATCCATTGATTTAATGGCTTGGGGATTAACAATACCTGAAGGGCGAGAACCTGCGCTAAAAGCCTCAATCCGATTTTGTCCATGAATCATTGCAAAAGCCTCAGCCATTTGACTACGGTTTGAGTTTTCTACGCAAATGAAAAGTAATTTTTGAGGTCTATTTACCATTTTCCTATATTTATTCAATGGATCTCCTTTTTATGTTGCGGAGACTTGGAGTTCTTGTTGGTGGAAATATAAAACCCATTTAGAGCACTTCTGTTATAGGGGTACATAGTTAGTATAATTTTTAAGTTATCCTATAACTAAAGATTTCAATTATCACTAATAAAGACAGAATTAAAAGTATCAAAAAAATCAGCAAGTAATTTGTAAACCATATGTAATAATTCTAAGAAATGTTTTCCCAAAAACCAATAAACCTTAAAGAATTGCTATTTTTCTTGAAGAAAAATGTGCGTCCTTGTCATTCTAAATGAATAGCATTGAAATCCAGTGAGTAAAAAAGTGTTTTAAACATGGAGAGACTGAGTAGAATTAAAAAGTTAATTAAAACAAAGAGTAAGCTCTTTGGAGGGCAACAAATTAATTTTGGAAACTAGAAAAATTATTATCGTTGAAGACGAAGAAGATATCCGAGAAATTATTCAATACACCTTAAATCGAGAGGGCTATAAAGCATTCTCTGTTGGTAATGGTCAAGATGCTCTTCAAATGATTCGAGAAACCATTCCTGATTTAGTTTTGCTTGATTTGATGTTGCCAGATCTGAGTGGAATTGATATTTGCCGTCACCTGAAAAGTAATCTGGAAACGGAGGACATTCGTATTGTGATGGTAACAGCGAAGGGGACTGAAGCAGATATAGTGTTGGGACTGAGTTTAGGTGCCGATGACTATGTGACGAAGCCCTTTAGCCCGAGAGAGCTGTTGGAAAGGGTAAAGGCTGTTTTACGGAGGAGTTCTTCACGCAATCTAAAAAGTTCATCAAAACGTGTTGTGAAGGGTCCATTGGATATTGACCAAGAGCGTCATGAAGTTCGAATTGAAGGAAGGGTAGTTTTTTTTACAGCTACTGAGTTTAACCTTCTATTTTTTTTGGTAACCCATCCAGGTATTGTTTTTACTCGGAATCAGCTACTTAATCAGGTCATGGGTGAAAATGCTTTTGTAGTTGATCGTAATGTTGATGTACACATTAGATCGATCAGAAAAAAAATGGGTGATCATCGAAGTTTATTAGAAACAATTAGAGGCATTGGTTACCGTTTTTTTGTTGAGGAATAAATTAATCGTGTTTCGCACTCGGTTTTTCTGGCAGATATCAGGTAGTCTGCTTATTTTAAGTTGCACTGTTGCAGCAGTTGTGGGGATTCTATTCTCCAAAATTGTTGAAAAGAAATCCTTGGAAGAGGTTCGAGAATCACTTCGGATTAAAACCTTCTTACTTCAGAGTGTAGTTAATTCAAGAAAATACAGTTTTTCCAATCCATTATTTCACAAAGAGCTTAAAACATTAGGAACTGAGATTAAGACACGTTTGACGGTCATTCGACCTGATGGAACCGCACTGGCTGACTCTGAACAAGAAATTTCCAGTATCGAGAACCTTGGAAGTCGCCCTGAAATTCTAGCAGTACAAGCCCACGGTTTTGGAAGTTCTATCCAATATCGTGATACTTTCAAAAAGAGCATTATGTACTTTGCCCTACCTATTTATTCAGGTGAAAGACAGTTGGGATATGTTCGAACAGCTTTATCTCTTTCCATTCTTGATGAACGTCTTAGTAATCTGAGGTTTATTGTTTTTTTTCTAACATTTCTCATCATTATTACAGGCATTGGTTCTGGAGTTCTTTTTATTCATTTTTCTACTAAACCTTTAGCTGAGATGAAGAGTCTGGCTGAGGGAATATTAGAGGGGAGGTATGATCATCCCCTACCTACTGCAAGGAACGATGAATTTGGTAAGTTAGCAAGAGCTTTAAAAGAAATGGCACAGCACTCTCAAGATCGGATGGAGAGCGTTCTTACTGATAGAAATAAATTACTTTTACTCCTTAAGAGCATGGTTGAGGGAGTTGTAGCTATCGATAATAATGAGCGAGTTCTTCAAATGAATTCGGCTGCTGGAAAGATTTTAGGAGCTTCCTCCGAGAGTAGTTTGTCTAAGCCAATTTGGGAGGTTACCCGTATCAGTAGGGTTTGTGAAATTCTTAGTGCAGCTTTGGAAACAAGGGCCGAAGTAAAGAGAAAGTTGTTGTTGACAACACATTCTAAGGATCAAGTTGTTGAAATGACTGCAGTACCTCTTCTTGATCGAGAAGGGGCCTTGGTTGGGGCTGTCCTAGTACTGCACGATGTATCGGAACTGCATCGTTTGGAGACTATTCGTCGAGATTTTGTTTCTAATGCCTCACACGAGCTTAAAACACCTATTACTGTTGTTCGTGCCATTGTGGAAACCCTGATTGAAGACAAAAGCATACCACTGGATCAACAGCAGAAGTTTTTAATGAAAATTCATACACAAGGGTTGCGATTATCAGCAGTAGTGGATGATTTAATGACAATTTCACGGCTGGAATCAGATAGTGGGATGTGGGAAAGAAGCCCTCTTGATTTAAAAAGTGTTATTCAAGAGTCTACTCAGTTATTTCTGCCTCTTGCGAAAGAAAGAAAAGTGAATTTGGAAATTCAAGTTGAAGAATCACCCATGATTGTCATGGGTGATAAGAAAGCCTTAGGTCAGATAGCAGATAATCTTTTAGATAATGCTCTAAAATATACAGCTCAAGATGGAAGAGTTGTTATCCGGCTTGTTAGGGAGAATAAAAAGGCAATTTTAGAAGTTCAAGATTCAGGTGTGGGGATTAGCAAAAAAGATCAAGCTAGGGTTTTTGAACGCTTCTATCGTGTTGATACAGCCCGTTCTCGGGAATTAGGGGGTACTGGTTTAGGACTTTCAATCGTTAAACATTTAACAGAGGCTCACCGAGGCCAAATTTCTTTAAATAGTGCTCCAGGAATTGGAAGCACCTTCAGGGTTTCATTACCCATCAGGTTAGATTCCTAAAATTTAAAATTCTTATGGTATGTGAATTATAAGGATCTTAGTTGACTCAAAATAAGAGAGTTAATCTTTTAACTTTATATGGGCCCTACAAAATTATTCATGGCAGATTGTTAGGCCTCAGTCATACCCTAATTAAGGTTCTATAATGTCTAATGATTAACATGACGAATTAAAAATTTTAGAATCTTTATCAAATCTTAATATCACATTGTTAAAAGTGATGGTATCAACATTTTATAGGAGAGTAACCATATGAAAATGCTAGATACCATTAGTTTTAAACTACTTCTTGCAGCAACCTGCTTTTCGATCTTTTTTATAGGTTGTGCTGGGAATAACACTCAATCAGGCAAAGGTTCTAGAACCTTAGTAAAAGTAGACGGATCTAGCACTGTGTTTCCGATTACAGAGGCAGTTGCTGAAGAGTTTCAAAAAGTCTACCCCAAAGTGAGAGTAACGGTTGGCGTTTCTGGAACCGGTGGAGGATTTAAAAAGTTTTGTGTTGGAGAAATCGATATTAATGACGCCTCTAGGTCTATTAAACAAAAAGAACTATCAGTTGCAGCTGAAAAAAATATTCAATTCATTGAATTGCCGGTAGCTTTCGATGGGCTTTCAGTAGTAGTTAACCCCCAAAATGACTTTGTAGACTACTTGACAGTTGGGGAATTAAAGAGAATTTGGCAGCCAGGGAGCACAGTGACTAAGTGGAGTGATGTTCGAACAGGTTGGCCAGAAAAACCTATTACACTTTATGGTCCAGGAACTGATTCCGGAACCTTTGATTACTTTACAGAAGCTATTAATGGCAAGTCTGGGGCATGTCGTCCAGATTTTACTGCTAGTGAAGATGATAATGTTTTAGTACAGGGAATTGCTGGTGATGAAACGTCTTTAGGATTTTTTGGTTATTCCTATTATGTTGAAAATAAATCCAAACTTAAGGTAGTACCAATAGGTGAAGGGGATGAAGCTATAGCTCCATCAGAAACAACGATTAATGATGGGACCTATAGTCCTCTTTCCCGGCCAATTTTTATTTATGTTTCAACTGCTTCAGCTGAGCGTAGCGAAATCTCTGACTTTATTTCTTTTTACTTAAAACATGCTCCTGCATTAGTTGAAGAAGTTGGTTACGTACCTTTGCCAGATGACGTTTATGAATTAGCTTTGAAGCGATTTAACAATCGAGTAACTGGATCAGTTTTTTTTGGCAGGAACACTGTAGGGGCTAAACTTGAAGATCTTTTAGGTTCTTAAATCTAGGAACAAAATGAATGCTTGATAGCAAGTTAAGTGGTTTCTCATCAGCTCAGATAAACAAAAAAAGATTCCGAGTTGGAGAAGAAATCGTTCGAGGACTATTATTTCTAGCTGCTTTTTTGTCAGTTATAACAACCTTTTCTATTGTTGCTGTCCTCGCGCAAGAAGCAGCGACATTTTTTTCAGAAGTCTCTTTTTGGGATTTTCTGAGTGGCACAAAATGGACGCCTTTGCTGGAGCCACGTTCTTTTGGTGTTCTACCCCTGGTCGGTGGGACTCTATTAATTGTTGTAGGGGCAGCTCTGATTGCGATACCTATAGGATTAGCTAGTGCAATTTATTTAGCTGAATATTCTTCAGATCAGGTTAGAAGTGTAGTTAAACCAATTCTGGAGGTTCTTGCGGGGATTCCAACTGTTGTTTATGGTTATTTCGCTCTAACGTTCATCACTCCATTATTAGAAATAGTTTTACCCAGTACTAAGATTTTCAATGCTGCAAGTGGCTCAATTGTAGTAGGGATTATGGTTCTCCCTATGGTGGCATCTTTATGTGATGATGCTCTAAGGGCGGTGCCTAGTTCATTGCGGCAAGCTGGTTATGCTCTTGGAGCTACACAGTTTGAAGTAATTTTGCGTGTTGCTTTACCAGCTGCTCTTTCTGGCATAATGGCCTCCTTTGTTTTGGCCGCTTCTCGAGCCATTGGAGAAACAATGGCAGTAACTTTAGCAGCTGGTGCTACTCCAAACCTCACGTTTAATCCACTTGAGAGCATTCAGACCATGACAGCGTATATTGTGCAAGTAAGCTTAGGGGATACACCAGCAGGAACAGTTGAATACCAAACGATTTTTGCAGTTGCCTCCCTACTCTTTGCTATGACATTGTCCCTTAATATTTTTGCTCAGAAAATTTTAAATCGATTTCGAGAGGTATACGATTGAAAAATCAGTCCTTAAGGCAACGGTATGCCATCGGAAGAATTTTTCATTTGGTTTGTGTTGGGCTTACATGGCTGGGAGTATTTGTCTTGTTCATACTGCTATTTCATGTAAGCCGAGAAGGTGTAGCGTGGCTTGATCTTCAGTTTTTAGATAGCTTTCCATCTCGCTTTCCTCAGAAAGCAGGGATTAAATCGGCACTTTTGGGAACTGTTTGGTTAATTTCGTTTACGGCCACCATTTCAATTCCTGTTGGCGTTGCAGCAGCTATTTATCTGGAAGAATACCCCAAAAGAAGTGGTATCAGTCATTTCATTGAAATCAATATCGCTAACTTAGCTGGAGTTCCTTCAATTGTCTACGGAATTTTAGGACTAGTAATTTTTGTAAGATTTATGGGATTTGGAAGAAGTATTGTTGCAGGAAGTCTAACGATGAGCTTATTGATTCTTCCGGTAATAATCATAGCAGCTAGAGAAGCTCTTCGAGCTGTACCTACTTCCATTCGTCAGTCTGCATTTGCACTAGGTGCCACTCATTGGCAGACCATTAGATCGCAGGTATTACCAGTAGCACTTCCTGGAATTCTCACTGGTGTTATACTAGCCCTGTCTAGGGCCGTTGGAGAAACAGCTCCTCTTATTATGATTGGTGCTTTGACTTATGTAGCTTTTGTTCCTGAAGGACCAATGGATCCTTTTACGGTTCTCCCTATTCAGATTTTTAATTGGGCTTCAAGGCCACAGGATGAATTTCACCAAGTTGCTGCTGCTGGCATTATTGTACTTCTTGTGGTGTTACTTATGATGAATGGAGTAGCTATCTGGATTAGGCATTGGGCTGAAAGGAGACAGCGTTGATAATTGAAACTCCTAATTCCTCAGTCGGTAAACTAAATGCCCAAGAAATACTTCAGGCTATTAATGTTACTATTAGCTATAGTGGCAATCCAGCTATCGACAACCTTTCCCTGTCGGTTCCAGAACATCAAATCACGGCTGTAATTGGTCCCTCTGGCTGCGGTAAGAGTACCCTACTCCGTTCTTTTAATCGCATGAATGATTTTATCCCAGATGTGGAGCTGAAGGGTCGCATTCTATATATGGGCGAGGATCTTTACTCGTCAGAAATAGATCCAGTTGAGGTGCGACGTCGAATTGGCATGGTTTTTCAGAAACCAAACCCTTTTCCCAAGTCCATTTTTCAGAATGTTGCTTGGGGACCTTCTATTAATGGTTATACAGGAAGTCTTGAAGAGCGAGTCGAAAAATCTCTTCACCAAGCGGTTTTGTGGGACGAAGTTAAAGACCGACTGCAAGATTCTGCTTTAGAATTGTCAGGAGGGCAGCAGCAAAGACTATGTATTGCTAGGGCTTTAGCGATGGAGCCGGAGATTATATTGATGGATGAACCGTGTTCAGCTCTGGATCCTATATCAACAGCACATATTGAAGATCTTATGTTTGAGTTAAAGCAGCGTTATACAATAATTATTGTGACTCATAATATGCAGCAAGCTGCTAGAGTTTCAGATTTCACAGTATTTTTAGAGAACGGGCGTTTGGTAGAGTTCGGAAATACCCAAGAAGTTTTTACTCGTCCCAAGGAAAAAAGAACCGAAGAATACGTAACAGGTAGATTTGGATAAGGTCTTTCTATTTTTCACAAAAAGTAGTGCTAATAAATTTTTAATAGAAAACTAATACCTCTATATACTTTACATTAACTCTGAGGAGTATAAAGTTAGCTAAAGGAGGATCGAAATGACGATCCATTTACAACGGGATATGGAGTTTTTAGATAAACAACTCCTGCTCTTATCATCTATGGTTGAAGAAGCAACCAATAAATCAATCCTTGCTCTGGTTGATAGGCGACCGGAAATTGCACGGGAAGTGATCCGAGATGATGACGATATTGATCAAAAAGAAGTCCTCATTGAGGAAGAGTGTCTAAAAATTCTGGCCCTCCACCAGCCAGTGGCTAATGACTTGCGGTTTATCGTAGCTGTGTTGAAGGTCAACAACGATTTAGAACGAATGGGTGATTTAGCTGTGAACATTGCAGAACGGGCAGTTTATCTTTCAAAAGGAGATCCTTTGTCAGTTGCTCTTGATTTTCCTCAGATGGCTGAAGGTGTTCGCAATATGGTAAGGAAAAGTTTAGATGCTTTAACCAAGGTGGATTCGCATCAGGCTGGACAAGTTCTAACCATGGATGATGAGATTGATGATGCCAATCGGAGAATGTTTGACATTCTCCAAGAACATATGCTCCATAATCCAACAACTATTAAAAGGGCTGTGCAGCTTCTTTCGGCTTCAAGACATTTGGAGCGAATTGCAGATCTTGCGACGAATATTGCAGAGGATGTTGTTTATATGGCCGAAGGCAAGCTAATTCGACATTTAACAGAAAACTTTTCCGATCCAAAAAACCAATCATCGGATACCAAGTCAAAGGCTCCTAAGAATTAAGAATCATAAAACTATTAGAATGGTTTACCTCTGTTCTGGTAGCCTATAAACTACTAACTAGTCTGCATTAGAATGAAAAGGAGACAAATCCTCTTTGAATGCCCAATGGGGTCATCTAGTTTTGAAAAATCCTTCCCTATAAGTTCTAGATAGATTGTCATTTAACCACACTAAAAAAATAGTATCTCAGCACCCTGTACGATTACACAAATTTCCAAAAAAATACTGTCTAAAAAGAGGCACTGTTATTTCAATAGTCTTCTTCTTTTACTCAGTTTGCATTCAACTAGAGCCATCTGCTCAATCTTTATCAAAACTTTACACAAACTTTATCAAAACTTTAAAAGTTTTACCTACCCTCATTTAAGTATCTAAGTTGAATTTGCTGTCATTTAATGCACGCAACGACTCTAATTTCAAAAATGAATCAATTGGAGAAGAGGTAGATGTTAACTGGAATTAAAAATCTTAGGGTAAAGAACACTCTGAGCAGCTTAATAACTAGTAGTTTAACGTTGCTTTTTTTTGCGAGTACTTGTTTAGGAGCAGGCGGTGACATTATGGTTCACTGGAAGGGAGGTCTCAGATTAGAAAGCAAGGATAAACAAATAAAGCTCAAGATTGGTGGAAGAATTCAACATGATTTTGGCTTTTTCTCAGAAGACTCAGGTATTCGGACTACCATTGGTCCTCTTTCAGATGGCACTGAGCCTCGAAGAGCACGGATTTATTTGTCTGGAACCCTTCATAAACATGTTGATTTTAAAGCTCAATATGACTTTGCTAGTGGTGATGCTGTTTTTAAAGATGTCTACGTTGGATTAGGCGGTGTTACAGGGCTTGGAAAAATTAGAGTGGGACATTTGAGAGAACCGTTTAGTTTAGAAGAACACACTAGCAGTAATGATATAACTTTTATGGAACGTGCTTTGCCCAATATTTTTTCCCCATCTCGTAATATGGGTATAAAGGTTAGTAATCATTATGATAATAAGGTAAGTTGGGGACTTGGATTATTTCGGAATACTGATAATTTTGCTGAAAGTACTGGAGATGGAGATGTTAATGTAACTGCGCGTTTAACAGGGACGCCTTGGTATAAAGAAAAAGGGAAACAGGCTGTTCACCTTGGTCTTAGTGTTAGTCATCGAAGTCCTAGCAATCCGTCCTTCCGTTACCGACAACGACCTGAAGCCCATTTGCTTCCTAGATTTGTTGATACAGGGAGTATCACTTCAAGTACAGCTAATCTAGTTTCTCCTGAATTTGCTTGGGTATATGGCCCTGTTTCAATCCAGACGGAATATGTTCATACTAAATTGGACTCAGTTTCGGGGATAGGGAACCCTAGTTTCCATGGTTACTACTTGCAAGGTAGTTATTTTCTCACTGGTGAATATAGGAATTACCGAGCCTCTGAAGGAGCTTTCAAGGGAATTAAACCACTAAAAAAGTTCAATATTGATAATGGAACACCCGGGGCATGGGAAGTTGCTGTGAGGTTATCCTCAATTGATCTTAATGACGCCACTATTAGTGGCGGAAAACTAGATGATATTACTCTAGGACTGAATTGGTATCTCAATCCCAATGCACGGGTCATGTGGAACTTTATACGGGCTGATATAAGTGCCGTGGGTGTAGCCAATCTCTTTCAGATGCGTTTGCAACTTAATTTTTGATTCTAATCCCACGAGTTGAGAGGGATACTAATCTATTGTAGATTACTAACTTTAATTTTAATCAAGTTTTTCGTGAGTTATTCGGTTAATAAACCGATTGATTATTGACTAAACTTTTTAATGTATGCTTTATTTTCCAGTGAATAGATGTGTCACTATATTCAGGTTAATTTAGCTAATTTTTAAACAGTTAATTGTGAGAGCTTTCTTCTAAGATATTTAATTTATTGGGGAACTTAGGATTTAACTTCTTACAATAATTAAAACTGTATCCTGTTCCTTCATCCTTCAACTCCTCGCAGGCAATTAAATTATGTTATCTAACATAGACTGAATTAGCATTTTGCCCTGATGCCCTACATTGAAGCAAAAGATTAGCCAACATTTTAAAATGATGAATCAGGTTAAGTCTGGAACCAGTTCTTTTAAAACTATTTACCAAGTGGTGAACTGCTGGATGTAGCTGTTGAGCCAACAGCAAATCGAATGACCTGATTTTCATCAACAAAAAAAGTACGATTCCCTGTAGCAGTACTACCGGTATTTACAACTGGAACAGCAGTTGCTGTAAATTGTTGAGATTCGATTTCTCCAGGACTTGAGGTGAATTTATAGCCACTTTTATTTCCACTACCAAGAACTTCATCGAGACATCCATCATCAGCAAGGCCGCTTAGTGAGGTAAATTTTCCATGGGTTGATAGATAGAGCAGTTGGCAATTAAGTATGGTTCTTATGGATGCAACGGCTGAAGCTTCATTTGCCGCTCGACGAGCCCTCATCAAGTTAGGAATAGCTATAGCTGCAATAATTAGAATAATGGCAATAACAATTAATAATTCAATTAGAGAAAATCCCTTCTTGTTTCTTATGATATGGTTTTTGGTATGATGTTTTTGCATTAGTTTTTCCTCCATTTATAACCGACGAGGCACTTGATGAACTCATGCATTATATATTTTCTCAGATCAGGAATAGTTACTTTTATAGAACATTGTTGATAATTAATTTAGAATGTTTACAGGCATAGCGCGCCAGATTTAATCACATTCTTTGTCCAATAATCAAAATGATTTAAATTTTTAATTATCGGAAAAGACTTAAGAAAAGAATCGAATTTAGGAATTTCACTACAATTGTATACTGATTTCAAAACTTTTACCTTATGTTGCTTTTGATGAAAATGTTAATTCTTTTTTTATTTTTCCATTTTACTATCAATGGATTTTCAGCTGAGAATGGGAACCCTGAAACGGTAGTTAAAATTCTTCAGAAGAGGTATTCTCGTATTCGCGATCTTAAGATGAATTTTGTTCAGAAATATTATGCTTCTGGTCGAAAGAAGAAAATTGAATCTGGACAGGTTTTCCTTCTACGCCCAGATTTTATGCGTTGGGATTACCAGAATCCACATACAAAACTGTTTGTTTCTGACGGTAAAACGATTTATTTTTATTTGGCTGATGAGAATCAGGTTAGAAAGAGTCTGGTTAAAGACGCTCAAAACCCCTTATTCCCCTTCTTTTTTCTGCTTGGGGAAAAAAACTTTAAAAAATATTTTGCTAAGATTAAATGGGCCAAAGAAAACCCTATTTTCCCTGGAAACAAGGTTTTGTCTGTTCATATTAAAAAAGGGTCTTCCAAAGTGACTAAAATACTTCTGGAATATCACCCATTTCAAATGCAAATGCAACGGATTACAACAACTAATCGAGCAAGAGTCAGGAATGATTTTATTTTTACCAACATCAAAGAAAATATTGGGCTAATGAAAAATATTTTTGAATTTAAAATACCCTTGAATGCAGAGTTGTATGGTGTTCATTAAAATATTTTTAGTAAAGATAGACAAATCATTGGAATTAACTTTTGGGAACTACTTAAGGAATGATTGTGCCTGATTTTGTTTGTCGCATTGCCGACAGTAATGGAAAAACTACTAATGCAACTTATAATTCTGTTTCAGAGCTAGAGTTGCGTCAACGGCTAGAGGGACAGGGTTTTCTTGTCTATTCTATTAAGGAAAAGGCAAAAAATGTATCATTCTTGCTCCCCTTTTTCTCTGGTCGAAGGAAAATTAAATCCCGGGACTTTATTATTTTCAATCAACAGTTTGTAGCTCTTGTAGGAGCTGGTTTGCCTATTATTAAGGCACTTGAACTATTGGCAGGGCGTGAGAGAGAAGAGCAGTTTCAGATAGTTCTTCGAAATATTACTGAACAGGTCAAAGCCGGTTCTCTCTTGTCCGAGGCTTTTGAGAATCAAGGTTCTTTTTCTAAAGTATATACAGCTTCGGTCTATGCCGGCGAAAAAAGTGGTAATTTAGAACAAGTCTTGCAACGATTTATTCAATATCAAAAAACTATTAATACAACTCGTTCAAAAATTAAGAGTGCTTTAACCTATCCTTTGATTTTAGCGTCCCTCCTTGTGATTTTGGTATCGTATTTAATGACCGTTGTTGTCCCTCAATTTGCTCAGTTTTATGCTGGAATGGATACTGATTTACCAAGTGTCACTCAACTCCTTATTGTTGTTTCCCAATCTATCCACAACCAGTTCTTTACTGGAATTGTTGTTATTGGAGTGTTACTAGCCAGCCTTTCTGTGTGGGTCCGGGGTAATAGAGGTAGAGCCTATTTTGATGAATTAAAATTAAGATTTCCGATTGTTGGAGATATTTGGCGAAAATTCCTGTTTGCCCAGGTCAGTCGAACATTATCTACTCTCTTGTCCGGTGGAATCCCATTAGTTAACTCCTTAGATACAATTGCATATTCAACAGGTAATCTTGTAGTTACAGGGGCTCTCAAGAATGCTGTGATGTCTGTAAGAGAAGGACAATCTCTTGCTAAAAGCTTTGAGGAAACCAAAGTTGTTCCGGGGCTAGCGATTGAGATGATTGAAGTAGGTGAATCAAGCGGAAATTTAAGCGAAATGTTAGGTCACGTTGCCGATTTTTATGATGACGAAGTATCCACTCGTCTCAATCAACTATTTACTTTTATTGAACCGATTCTTCTCCTGATTTTGGCGGTTATCGTAGCCTTTGTTTTAATTGCTCTCTACATGCCTATATTTAGTCTTTCTTCCCGTATTATAACTTGACATATAGCCTAGAAAATATGGATATCGAGAATAAACAAATTAAGCTTCAGTCAACAGATTCTTCTGATAAGCATCTTAATCCTGAAGAAGAACTGAAAAAGGCTCGTCATTTAGCCAAACGCTACCGATGTGATTTCGTCGATCTAACAAATTTTCCCATCGATGCTGAGTTGTTTCGTTCCATTCCAGCAGAATTGATGTTTCGTTATAACTTTGTTCCTTTGAAAATGATTAATGGGTCTCTTTTGGTTGCGATTGATGATCCTAAAGAATTCATGATTTGGGATGAACTAGGTGTTGTTTTAGGTAAAAGCTTGGTGGTACGTGTAGCTAGTGCAGTTCAAATCGGAGAGATTCTCAAAAAAAGTGAATCTTCACAACGTGTTTTGGAGGAGGCTACTGAAGGTTTAACCCTGATCAAAGAGGATGAAACAGGAGAGGAAATTTCTATTGAGAAATTAACTAATGATGGAGAGAGTCCTATCATCCGATTAGTAGACTCCACCATCTTCAATGCCCTAGAGCGGAGAGCTAGTGATATTCATGTTCATACTGAGGATAACGATGTCAGTATTAAATATCGTATTGACGGCGTGCTCCGACAGGCTATGCCGCCCATCTCCAAAGAACACCATTCTACAATTATTTCTAGAATTAAAGTGATGTCTGAACTTGATATAGCTGAACGACGTATTCCTCAGGATGGCCGTTTTCGCGTTCGTTATAAGGGTCGTAGAATTGATTTTCGAGTTTCAGTTATGCCATCAATTCACGGAGAAGATGCTGTTCTCCGAGTTTTAGATAAACAATCAATGAGTGAGAAATTTAGTCATCTCAACTTAGAAGTGATTGGTTTTTTTGACTCTGATTTAATAAAGTTTCGGCGATACATTCGAGAACCTTATGGAATGGTTTTGGTTACAGGACCCACGGGGAGTGGTAAGACTACAACTCTTTATGCAGCTATTTCAGAAATTAAAACTGAAGAAGATAAGATCATTACTATAGAAGATCCCGTGGAGTATCAGTTAAAGGGAATTACTCAAATTCCAGTAAATGAGAAAAAAGGACTAACCTTTGCTCGTGGTTTACGTTCGATTTTGCGTCATGATCCAGATAAGATCATGGTGGGAGAAATTCGAGACTCAGATACTGCCCAAATTGCTGTGCAGTCTGCACTGACTGGACATTTGGTTTTTACTACAGTTCATGCCAATAATGTAGTTGATGTTTTAGGGCGTTTTATGAACATGGGGGTTGAACCTTATAACTTTGTGTCTGCGTTGAACTGTATTCTTGCCCAACGTTTGGTAAGACTAATTTGTAAATCCTGCAAGCAACCTTTTCATCCAGAACCTACTCTCCTGGAAGAATCAGGATTAGATATCCAAATTGCCCGTCAGCATCAGTTTTATGAGGGAGTTGGTTGTTTGGAATGTGCAGGAACTGGATATCATGGTCGAACAGCAATTCATGAGCTACTAGACCTTTCAGATCAGATTCGTGAAATGATCCTAGATCGAAAGCCGGCTTCAGAAATAAAAAAGGTGGCATTAGAATCCGGTATGACCTCTTTAAGAGATTCAGCCTTAAAAAAAGTTTTAGCAGGAGAAACAAGTTTAAGAGAAATTAACAAAGTAACTTTTATTGAAGGCTAGATTTTAATAGAAAGTATTAATTTGCACTATCAAACAAAGATAGCGATTTTTCAGGTGTAAACCCTTGTTAGAACTACATCAAAGCTGGAGTCGGTTTTATTCATTTTTAAGACTAACTTCGTCTAATTACTTTGAGCCTAGGTTGCCAGGTATAGCTTGTGAGATTACTGAGAACTTTGTCTCTGTGGTACAGTTTGATCATCGAAACTCAAAGGCCGTAGATAAATTTGCTATCCGTTCGATTCCTAGTGGTTTACTGGTTCCTTCCTTAACTAAGCCTAACGTGAGTTCAGTAAAGGATCTTGTGACAATTGTTAGATCTGCTTTGGATGAAGGTTATATCAAAACCAGCAGGATTTCCTTAGCTATTCCAGATACTTCTGTTCGAATAACGATTCTATCGCTTGACAGATTACCTTCTAAATATGATGAAAAAATTGAATTTCTCAAGTGGAAGTTAAAAAAAACGATTCCTTATGATATTGAGGAAGCACATCTGAACTTTTTGGAACAAGAAACTGACACAGGTCAAAACACTGTAATTACTGTAAGTATTCACCAGGATGTTCTCAGGAAATTTGAAGAAGTTTTTGAAAGTTTGGAAATAAACGTGGGATTAATCATGCCATCGACGTTTGCTGCTTATGAGCTTTTTGTGCGTCAAAATCAGAAAAATGCTGAGAATTCAATTTTATTTGTTAGGGCAAAAAGCTCGAGTATGTCATCAATGATTATTCAGCGAGGTACAATTGTTTTTTACCAGTACAAGGGGTCTAACTTTAATAAAGCGTTATTTTCTGGAATAGAAAATTCCGAAAAACAACAAAATCAGTTAATTGATCCCTATGAAGATATTCATCCTTACTTAATGTACTTCCAAGATAAGCTTAAGGCATCTGGAGTGGATAAAGTTGTATTGATGTATCCTGAGGACCTTGATGAGAGTCAACTTTTATCCTTAAAGGAACGTTCAAGGGCCATAGTTTCTAATTTTGATCCATCTAGCCTTTTTCATTGGAAGCACAGTACACCATTCAATAAACTCAAGAATGACTTGTCTCCAGCTCTTGGACTGGCTTTAGGAAAACTTTAAGATGTTGAATCTTCCTATAAACCTGGCTTCAAAGCCGTTTATCAATAATCGAAAGTTTTACACTCTTTCTTTATTTCTAATCTTGGCTTTTATTCTCCTTTCAGCAGGGAACCTTTATTTCTATTTGGCGTATAGATCTAGAAGTACTCAGTTAAATCATAATTTAGTGATGCAGGAAGCTGAAATTAATGATCTTGCAAGAGGGCAGGAACAGATTTGGCGTAGACTTCAAAAACCAGAAACAGAAGAATTTCTTGCTTTGGTTGATTATTTAAACCCCTTAATTACTCAAAGAATTTTTTCTTGGACACAGTTTCTTAACTATTTAGAGAAACTAGTTCCGTACAACGTTCAAGTACTAATGATTACTCCTCAAATTGTTGAAGGTGAAGTTATTGTGGAAATAATCTGCAATGCTAAGTCTGGTTCTGATTATATTCAGTTTGTGTCCCAACTAGAATCTTCAGGTAATTTTTATGGGGTGAATTTGGTCAACGAAGATATTTCTAAGACTCCAGGGTTTATAGGTAAGCAGTATGGATTGAATGTAAAGTATCAGAGCACCAAAAAACACATGAGGTAACAATAAAAGTTGAGTGTTTAGGATTATTTATAACTGAAAATAAAGATGTTAACGATGAATAAACCAAACCAAACCAAACAACGATTGGTGCAATTATTATTAGTAGGATTATGTCTATTGAATGTTGCAGTTTACTATGTTTTAGTGCGTCCAATTATCCAGGCCGATCAGATTGCAACAAGTAAGGCAGTAGAGATTCAGAACAAATTAATGAAGAGACGGCTGGTCCACAACAAAATTGCTCAAATAGAAAGGTTAATGCTTGAAAACACCCAACATTTCAATGAATTTAAAAATAAAACCTTATTTCCCCAGGACAAAGGGACTTCAGAACTACTAAAAGAATTAGAAGAGGTTTGTGAGAAAGCACAGTTGTCGAAAACTCGTGGGACGTTTCAATATGATCGACAAGTGAGGTTTGGTACTAGGAAGTTGACAATTGTCTTGCCGATAAAAGGAACCTACTCAAAAATTCGAAAACTTCTTTATCTTTTGGAAAATCAGTCCAAGTTTATCATTGTTGATTCCCTTTCCTTAGAGGATAGTCAGGAAGAATCTGGAATAGTTCAGATTGATTTGCGTTTATCCACTCTGATAGGGAATTCATCTTGAATAATCCAAGACAAAAGAAACAACTTATTATTTTAGTTGGACTTCTAGTAGTGCTTGTTGTGGTTTTTTATCAGGCAATGGACAGCAGTTTTCCACCAGATGTGCCTAAAGTAGGAACAATTTCTTCTTCTACCACTTTTGATGAACTTGACGGATATATTTTTAAGATAGGGCAGGGAAAAGACAGAAGAGAACAAAGATTAATTCCAGCATCTGAAATTAATCCAGTAATCCATTTTAGAAAGCTTAAGCAGATAGAACCAGTTGAACCATCTTTTTCAAGGAATATGTTTTCATTCTATACACCTCCACCAAATAGAAAAACAACTAGAATGTCGAGACCATCAAGCCCTAAAGCCTCTAAATCAATAGTAATCAGGAAGAAGTTAGAAGATCCAATTAATTTAAGGTTTTATGGATTTAAGATGGATGAAAATGGCACACAACTTTTGGGATTTTTTGCCCATGGAGATTCTGTTTTCCTTGCAAGGGAAGGTGATCTAGTTGCTAATCGTTATCGAATTCATCGACTAACCAATAAAATGGCTGAAGTTGAGGAAATACGGACTAAAATCCGAAAACAATTGTATCTGGTCATCCAATAAGGAGAACCCCTAATCTAGTTCAGGGTTTGCTAATGTTTGGACAAAGTCTTAGGAATCAAAAAGGTTATGGATTGGCTGTAGTAGTTATGTTTACCAGTGTACTCCTAGTGACCTTGCTAGAAGCAGCAGTAAATTGGCAGACAGTCACTAAGCGCGAGCGTGAAGAGGAGTTAATTTTTCGTGGCAAACAATTTCAAAGGGCCCTTCTCCTGTGGTATCGTCACTTCCGAAAAACATTGGGGCCGAATGTACCTGTTCCCTATCCACCTACAATTGATGCGCTCCTAAATACGGGCAATCACCGTTTTCTCCGTAAGAAGTGGAAAGATCCAGTCAGTGGATCGCAAGAATGGCGTCTTATACAAGTAAATCCTGAAGGGTCTCCAATATTAACAGTCCCACCATCTCAATCTTATGTGTTTGGGAAAGAATCACCACAAATCAATCAGTCTCCTTATAATAATGATATTAAAAGAGATAAATCGGGTCAAGATCAACTGAAATCGAGGTCTGGAGGCTTGGAGAGCCGGCAAACTCGAACAGCCTATGGAGAAACATTAAAAACACAACCTTTGACCAGTTCACCAATAATTGGCTTAGCTGGTGTAGCCAGCACTAGTGAGAAAGAGTCACTTAAAACCTATAATGGACACAGTAACTATAATGAGTGGGAATTCTTTGTGGACTTTCGTGCCCTAGCTATGCGGGAACGAAGAATTCAGCGGAATCCCTCAGGTCCAAGTTCTGGTCAAACACGTCGATCTCGTCAAGGTCAGCGTTCTTCGCTTACGCAGCAGAACAATAGGATTCCCCCAATGCCTATTCTTCCTAAAGGTAATACTCGTATCAAATAATGCAAGTCCCTTAATCTAGCAATCTAGACTTTCTAGATATTGAAAAAATAGGGCAAAACTCAATAAACAACTTAAAATTGATCCCCTTAAAGTAACCTTAAAATATCAACTTTTTAGAGAAATGCTACGCTAAGATGATTGAAGGAAGATATTCCGAAACTGCTAGGAGCAATGATCGAAAAGTAACGAAAATCGGAAGAAATCCTACGTTGACAAGCAGATCTAAAAGACTATAATAGCCCATAACTGAAGCGTCTTAAGTTCTATTTAGTCACTCCTCAGTAGCTCAATGGTAGAGCATTCGGCTGTTAACCGAAGGGTTGCTGGTTCGAGTCCAGCCTGAGGAGCCATTCTATGAATTCCCTGCATTTTTGGTCAGTTTTTAAGTTATTTTTCACATTTAAAACAGAGTTAACATATATTTAATTAGACAGACTGAGTCTAGAATTGATGTTAATATCAGGATATCTTTAGTGTTAGTTTAAACTTCAAATAACTATTTTATCACTAGAAAACTTTGCTTTTTTAACAAAGGAAGGTATCCTAAAAGGGTCAAACTATGAATTTTTTTATTTCGAGTGTAGGAGGTTTAAATGGCTGTTCCGTCAATGGATGCTGTTGGCGAAATTATCGCTAATGCAGGTTATGAAATTGTTAAAGAAGAAGAGAACATGCTTCAATTGAGAGATTTAGCAAGTGGTATTTCCGTTTCTTGTATTCTGGAAGAAGACATTCTATTTATGACAGTATCTTGTATGGTAGTAGATACTAATTCAGTTTCTACAAAGCTTATGGAGACAATGTTGGATGCCGAAAACGGCATCCCGACTTCTAGTTTTCAGATTTATAATCTTGGTGATGGAAACCAAGCGATCACCTTGAATAACTTTGCAAAGCTTCAGGATTTAGGAGAAGACGACCGTGATGATATATTGTCATGTGTTAGTTTTCTGATTGGAGATGTTTGTGAGGCCAAGGATCTTTTGGGTAGTACAATTTAATAAATGTTATCGTTGAAATAGGATATTTGGATTTTTTTGATGACATTTGATAACTAGTGGATATGTCTGGTTCAAGGAGGAAAAATGGGAATTTTGAATAGATTGTTTAGAGTCAGTAAAGGTAAGCTCAATGAAGGAGTAGATATTTTAGAGGATGCGACTTTTGAATCTACGCTCCAACAGGGTATTCGAGATATGGAAGCTGAACTTCACAAAGTTATTCGTTCTTCGGCTGATGCAATGAGTAATTGTAATCGTTTGGAGGTTGAGTACAATAAATTCGTTGAACAGTCTAAAGACTGGGAAGATAAGGCTAAAAAGGCCTTGAAAGCTGGGAATGAAGATTTAGCCCGTAAAGCATTAGCCAAAAAAACTGAGTGCGACCAGCAGGCTACTTCCTTAAAAACTGCTGTTGAACAAGGAGTAGTTGCTCGTGATAAGCTCAAAAATCAAGTAGAAGAGCTTCGTCGTAAAATTGATGATTCCAAGCGTAAAGCAAGTACTTTGATTGCTAGAAAAAATGCCGCAAATGCCCAAAAAAAGATGGCTCAGGTGATGAGTGGCTTGGGAACAGACAATAATGCTTTTGCTTCCATTTCTCGGTTTGAAGAGGCTGTAAATAGAGAAGAAGCATCAGCAAAGGCATACGAAAGTATGTCTGCAGGATCTGATCCTGACCTAGAAAAGGAATTTGCCGATTTGGATGTTTCAAGTACTGATACTGAGTTAGCAAGAATGAAAGCGGAATTAGAGGAATCAAAGTCTAAATAGACTGAAAATGTTAAGGCTTCGCCATGGAAATTGTTGCCATCCTTGTTTTGCTAGCTCTAGCAGGATATCTTTTGTATAAGGCCATGCGAAAAAAAAATAAATCGCTGGCTTCTGACTCTAAGACGTCCAATCTTAGTGGGTTAGGTATCAAAGATGCTTCCAAAGGTGACGTTGTTGTTATCTCCGGTGCCAGTGAAACGTATGATGACATTAATTTTAATGTAGATCGCCTCAACCGATATGAATCTCATGATGAGACTTGGTATGAACTGAGTGGGATGGGGGGAGGGAAGAGGATATTTTTAGAATGGTATGAAGATGATGAATTAGAAATTTCCATCCAAAGAGAAAGTGGTCTTGGAATCGAAGAAATTGGTCTAACTGAAAAACAATTAATTCAAATGGATGATAATCCTTCCCGATCCAATTTTGTAGAATACAAAGGAAATCAATGGCATTATGTAGAGAGCACTGAGGTCACATATTTTAAAGATGACAGTTCTGACGGAGAAGGATTTTACCTATGGCGATTTCAAAATAATGACCTGCAGCTATTTGTGGAAAAATATGAAGGTGACCCTTTTGAAGTAGGAATTTCAGAGAATGTTAGTTCTAGTCGAGTCAAGATTTATAGGGCCTAGGATTCTACGATAAAATATCAAGACACTTCCCATAAACATCTTAGGCTGTTTCTATTTCGCCAAGCCATTGGTTTAGAATCATTTACTGTTTTGTCTTCATCAGAATTTTGCCACTTAGATTTGACGTTTGGTATCTATGTAATTGGAGCTAGCCATATTGTCCAATGCCGTCTCTGGACAGAGCTCTTTTCTTGTTCGGATGGACACTCAATGTCACCGGTGTTTTCTTTGGGGCCTGACTTTAATAATGAAAAGCTATTTGGTTATCAGGATTCAGAACTCTGTTACAGGTTTGAGATAGAAATTCGTCCTATGGAAGAATTAAAAGAACTCGAACAAATTTGTTCAAAACTCTCAAACAGCAGAATAATAGTCAGCTCAGAATTTTCTGATAAAGAAAATGACCGACCTCCTCCAATGACTTATGTGGGTGTCAATTTATTAGATGAAGGATTGGAAGTAAAATCGCTTCATTATTATTCTCAGGAGTCTTTGGCTGTTTTAAGTCGATCTTTAATGAGGATTAAGTAGGAGAAAATATATGTATAAAGAAATAGATAAAAAATCATTCCTTTACGCTTCGGCTGGAATTCTTGTCCTTTTCCTTTTAATAGGGATAGTTTCCAATTCCCTGGGAAGATTGAATGAAAGGACTCGGTTGAAACTGGAAACAACCAAGCAACAGTGGTCTTCTTCAGAGGGTCGTTTTCAGGAGCTTAACAAGAATGTAAGGTCAGTGATTCAATCGAAGCCAAAGTTGTTTGCTGTTAAGGAACAAGATTGGCTTTCCAAACTAAATAGTATGGAAAAACAAAAAGAAATAGGTGCTTTGGAATTGTCAGAAGCTACCCAATTGGCTGACCAAAATGATGATTCCATAAGAGTGCAGATTGAAAGTAAGATCAATAGTGTTAATCAAAGGCGATTGGCGATTATTCAAGGAGTAACACAGATTGATGATTTGGCCAAAAGAATTATTAAAATTGACAGTGACAAGGATCAGGTGATTAAAGAAGTAAAAGGAATTTATCAAAAATTAGTTAATTATACCCCAACTGAAGTTGTAAGAACCCGGAGTGCTATTATAGACTGGCCTTCAAAGAAGACTTATTTAACTAGTCAAATCGAGAGTATAAGTGAAGTAAAGAAGAATGCCGAGATATTGTGGAATGAGAACAGAGAAACATTTCTACAGCCTAGTGTTGATTCTTTTGTACTGCTAAACCTCCTTCAGAACCTCCAAACCTATGATATGCAGCAAGCTCGTCTAAATGGTGAGTTAGGTCAGCATGTTGATGAACTTTATCTTTCTTGGGACAAAATCTTGATAGATATGGAAATCAAGGAAAATGAGAACATTACTCTCCACCATAAGTACAAAATAGTTAGGGTGAGAATTGAAAATCCCCGGTCAAGGAAGGGAAGTCATTCAGAGCGGGAGGAGTGGGTCCAAGTATCGAAGAAAACCTACGATTCATTGAAAGACAAATTGGGAATGTCAGTTGCTCGCAAGGCAGCAGGAAAATTTGAAAATGAGGCTGAGAATTTGGCGCAACCTCCTGGATATTCCTACATAGCTGCCCCGGGTCAAGGTAATCAGTATGGACAATGGCGGCGTGATAGCTATGGAGGCTCGTTCTGGGCATTTTATGGCCAGTATATGTTTATGAGCCATTTGTTTTGGGGGCCTACCTACGGCCCAATTTACCGGAATGACTACAATAGTTACCGAAGATCATACACAACTGGTAGAACCTATTATGGAAGGACTAATACTGGTCGGCCTAGATATGGCACCAATAGTAGAGGAACCGTTTCCAAGTATAGGTCCTCTAGATACGTCCGAAATGGGGGATACAGGAACTCTTACTATTCTCAAAGTGGA
>JAKUNG010000027.1 GCA_022452285.1 Terriglobia bacterium
ATTTGAAGTGCCTATCAGCCAAACATCTACCCAATTTAAATTACACAGTAACACTCCAGTTATCCCACGCAATCTTATGACTAGTACTGATAACCGTGAACTCCTCTTCTCGGATTCACTAGTTAGTGTTATAGACTTGGAACATTAATCAAATGTGAATTTTTGAGGCTGCTAAGAATTCGTGTTTAAAGAATACAGTAAAAAACTAAAGCAGTTTTAGAGATTGTTTCCTAGCTAGGCTGATCCTTCAATTCTTTGATAATATTCTTTATCGCAGTCGAATAGTTCTCTTAATCGAACTTCAATTTGTCCCGAATGAATTACTTCCCCTGCTTTTAATACCAATGAGGGTTTAATCCTATATTTACCTATTTCAGTACACATGTGGGTGTCCTCAAACTTGAACTCACCTTCTTCAATTTCAAAAACAAAAA
Source organism: Terriglobia bacterium (assembly GCA_022452285.1). Lineage (GTDB taxonomy): Bacteria > Acidobacteriota > Terriglobia > Versatilivoradales > Versatilivoraceae > JAKUNG01. Next base: position 435 of record JAKUNG010000027.1, read on the forward strand.
TGTCAGCAATAGTGTTTGTCTTTAGGGTCCCCAATTGATCTGATCGTCCGATAACCTGAGCAGGTATCAAAGTTGATTTAGAAATTACATCGTTTAGAGACATTCCCAAATGCAGAAACTTAGATAATGTGGTTGGTAGATTTTTGGTAAATCGATCAATTGAAAAACGATGTAAATCCGTACTAATAGTGTCTGGATAAAAGTGGTACTCGAAACTCCGACGAGCAGTTTCCCAACAAAAACTTCCGCAACCGTGACCTACGTCAAAGAAAACTCCTCGCTTCCTTGCTTCAGTAACATTAGTCAAAAGAGGTCCTGAAGGTTGAGTTAATATCCCGTCACCCCGCCCCTGAAAGCAATGAGTGACAATATCACCTGCCTTTAGTCGGTCTAAAATTTTTGGAGTTTCTGCTCCCTGACTAATATGAACCATCAATGGAAGGTCTGATTTTTGTGAAGCCATTACTGCATAATCTAATGCTTTCAAGCCATGTTCTCCACTCATTATTCCTTCTCTGATCTTAACTCCCAAAGCGACATCTCGATGCTTATTGATAACTTGAGATGTTTCTCTAGGTCGAGCGTAACGTAAATCTTCAAGTTCTCCCAGCAGGGTGGTTGGAATGCCGATTCCTCCAATATGAATAAAAGCAAGAACTTCAATTTTTGCGGAATCAATAGTATGACGGCGGAAATGTTGGAAGTTAACAAATCCGGTTGTTCCGGCATCAATGACTGTAGTAACTCCATCGTTTAGACAACCATTAGGATCAATTCCATAACTACTTCCTTCGTACCAGTGTCCATGTAGATCTATAAGTCCAGGGCAGACATATTTTCCAGTTAAATCTATTGTTGGAATTTCAGGGGAAACGGGGAATGATTTTTTTATTTCAGTAATTATCCCATTTTTAATTGCTATTTCTGCAGGTCCATCGATGTTTTGGGAGGGATCAATAACGTGACCATTACGTAAAATTAAGTCGTGGTTCATAGGTAATTTCCCTTCTTTGGTTAAAGTGTGTTGGCTAGGAAACCTTTACTGGGCCTACGAAACAATCAGCTGGAAGGACGCTTTTTCGTATGACACCAAAGAGCCGTGGAATGGGGTCAATTCCCCGTGTGGTGACCATGCCCATGGCAGTGTAGTGTGTGCTTTCCCCGCACACGCCGCTACCATTCCCCCCACCATGACCCCGCAACCATTGGGGATTAAGCAATTGATCACCCTTCCAATTACCTCGTGTGGCAACAAGATGACCGAAGCGGGCTAGGTCTGATGCGCTCATGACAACCCAGCCAGGACCACTTCGTACGACGCACCCATTGACTTCATATGGGGGATCAAGATAGTCCCATGCCGAGGGCCACAAGGGATAGAAGTTTTTATCTTTTTGTACTACCTGACCGGGTAGCCACTCCCATTGATCAGCGGAAATCCCAATCTTGCTGAGTAGTTTTTCGTCAAGAACTTCCTTCAAATCTCTGTTCCAGAGAACCGTCAACGCCTGGCTAAGACGCCAAAAACCACCACTACTATAGCGGGCAATTGTCCCTGGTTCAATATGGGCATAATTGTCGTAGAAAGGGTCTCCAGTCCATTTTGCCCATTCTGGAACCATCCAGTTGCGTGAAAACCCTTTCTCCCCATAGAGATTAACGTATCCAGCTTTACTTTCATCTGAAGGCCCCATTTTCCAGAAGTACCCAATCTCTAAGGGAAAACCACCATACTGTTTGCTACCATACTTATCACCGAGCAAGTGACTCCATATCAACGTCTTATGGTACCCTTGGTCTAGATACTTGTGCGGGTGAGAGAGTTGTCCTTCACCGGTCCAGATATCGCTGATCAAATCGTCCGGTTCAACCATACCTGCTTCCACTGCTAGACCGAAGAGGGCTCTGATAAATGTTTTACCTAATGAAGCTGTCTGGAATTTGTAGTCTTTGTTTCCCCAGGCGTGTAACAGATAGCCACCCCTAGTTACTACTGTACCCCAATTGTTGTCTTCGTGAACCTCACCACCAACACTGGCACCTCTTGCATTGAGGCTCGCTAGGAAGCGTTGAAACTTTTCTTGGTCAAGACCCGCGTCTCCGGGCGTGATGGCTTCCCAGTTACTACCTGGAAACGTTACCCAATTAGGAACCTCTGTACTACGCATAAAATCAATTCCTTTCCTGTTCCATTAACTGTAACCGTTGCTTTGGTTAAGCCTATTACCCGTTAGACTTAAATAATATAACACCGAGTGCAATAATGCTCGCAACAATTCTAAGGTAGACTATAGGTAACATGTGGATGTTTTTGGTTACAATGCTATATGCTTATCTTGCTCAAGAGAATCTTCAAAAAGCTTTAAATACATCAGTCAGTTGATCTGAAGTGACACCAACATTAGGACCAATCACTGAAGAATTTTTGCGGTAGTACTGTAAGTGTATTAGAATAAATTGATTGCAGGCTACCGTATTCAATTGTAATCAGACAGTGAATCTCTTAGGTGTTTAAACTAGCTTGAGGATTTTTAAAAAGGAATGATGAATCAAAGACGACTGCTCGAACTTAAAGATAAACTAAAGCTGGAGGTCGTTGTCCTAACTTATCCAATCAGTCCAGATCGACAAATTCAACTTATTGAGCTTCTTCAGCAGGAATGGGATCGCACTGATGTGGATTGGTTGCAATCTATGAGAGGAATGTATAGTGATACTCTTCATACTCATGTTGCTCTAGGACTAATCGATAGAAAGCTTGTTGCAACAGCTTCCATTGCTTTACCAATTGACCATCCTGAAGTGGCTGTAATTGAGGATGTTATGACGCTCAAAACCTCGAGGGGACTAGGTATTGCTACTAAGTTGACTAATCACCTTCTTCAAATAGCTTGGACAGCTGGATGTCGATCTGTTTATTTAGGAAATGCTTTTCGACAAAACTCAGTTTATGAAAGAGTTGGTTTTAAGAGAGTCAGTGGAGCCATCATGAGGTGTGTTTTACCAGGCCAATCAGATCCTGAAATAACATTCTATGCATCTGGCCAACCAACAACGATTAGATCTACAACTTGGGGGCACTTGCCAGGTGTTGCCTGCTTACTTGCCCAGCCTTTAAATAGTTTGGTAGTTGATTTCAATAGAGGATTAGTGTCTTCTCGATATATTTCACCGCTTCGGTGTGTATCAAATTTTACGGTTCTGTGGTATGACGTCCAAGCCCAAGCTGGACAAATAGTAACTTTGATTGGCGCAGTTCCTAATAGAGTATTAGGTTTAGCATCACTTACTCCGCAACCATCTCCATTGCGAAAACATATTGGTGTCATCGATGGTGTAACGCATGATAATTATTCCGCTGATTTGACAAAACTGCTGGAGAGACTAGTTGAAACTGCACAACAAAAAAAAATACAACTACTGCAGGCCTATGTCTCTACTACAGATCTTAAGAAAGAGGAAAGCTTTAAGGCTATTGGACTTTCAACAGTAACAACTTTTTCAAAAGCAATCTTGTTAGATAATAAGCCAATAACCGTCAAATTAATGCAGCGTCAACTAAACTAAATGCTATTAATGATTGTGTATGTTTGGAGTGTCTTAGGAAATGAGAAGTTTATATTTGAGAACCAATCTGGATTACTATTTTTGTAACGTTATAATTTTGATAACTTAGCAGTTAAAAGAGGAATGAAATATTATTTTGTCAATGTTCAAATGATAAGCGTTGAGCATCAGTTCTAGAAGAAACTTATTGTTTGTTAAAGCATAATGAGGTCAATATGTTAGATGAAAATTTTTCTACTCTTTTGAACCATGGAGCAGTTATACCAGCTCATCCATTAGCACTTAATTCCAGTAGAAAACTAGATGAAAGGCGTCAGCGGGCATTGTCACGTTACTATGTTGCTGCAGGTGCAGGTGGTCTGGCAGTAGGAGTTCATACAACGCAATTTTCCATTCGTGATCCCAAATATAACTTACTTCAACCAGTTTTAGAATTGGCTGGGGAGGAAATGGACCTAGCTGATGAAAAAAGGAAGAAGCCTTTACTTCGTATTGGAGGTATTTGTGGCTCAACCGCTGAAGCAATAGAAGATGCCAAATTGATCAGTGACTTGGGTTACCATGCTGGACTTTTGAATTTATCAGCCCTTCGAGAAGCAACAGATGACCAGTTAATTGAGCACTGCAAAGAAGTAGCTCAAGTTACCTCACTCTTTGGATTTTATCTCGGTTCTGCAATTGGAGGGAGAGATCTATCCTACAATTTCTGGCGTCAATTTGTTGAACTCCCTGAATTAGTAGCAATTAAAATTGCAACTTTTTCTCGTTATCAGACTCTTGATGTGTTGAGAGCTGTTGCTGAATCATCACGCAACGATATTGCTCTTTATACTGGCAATGATGACAACATTGTAATGGATCTCATTACGCCACATCGTTTTAAAGTAAAGGGGAAAATAGTTGAGTTAAGAATTGTAGGAGGTTTGTTAGGTCATTGGGCTGTCTGGACTAAAAGGGCTGTAGAAATTTTGGAGCAATGTCACCGTTTGATAAATGGCAAGGAGACCATTTCTGAAAATCTATTACGTTTAGCTATCGAAGTCACTGATAGTAACGCAGCCTTTTTCGATGCAGCAAACGGTTTTAAGTCTTGTATTCCTGGAATTCATGAAGTTTTGCGTAGACAAGGCTTATTAGAGGGGATTTGGTGTTTGAATCCACAGGAAACATTGAGTGATCCCCAAAAAGAAGAAATTGATCGTGTCTGCCAAGCTTATCCGCATCTAAATGACGATATCTTTGTTAAAGAACATCGTGACGAATGGCTACGATGATCTTTAATAATTCTATCATTGCCAGCGAGAACACTATTTTGACAATAGAAAATTATCTTAAAAGTCTGAGGTAAGGCATAAGGGACTTCTTGATTTTTTTCAATAAATTGATTGGGCTTCGTTGATTCATCTATTTGAAAGCTTTAATGTTTTTTTATGACCTCTAAGTTTCTAGTTGCAAATCTTATTATTCTTTTTGCATTCTTTTTTAGGTCTTTTTCTGGATTTGGTGGCGCCCTTCTCAGCATCCCTCTATTAGCTATCCTTTTTCCACTTAAATTTATAATTCCTGTTGAATCACTTCTGGAAGTTGGTTTGAGTGCTATGCTTTTGCCAAGTGTAATTAGGAGAGTTGATCGATCCAGTATACCTTTATTGGTTGGTGGATCGTTCATAGGTTGTACGGTAGGAGTTTACTTTTTAAACGCTCTGACAAATGATCAACTAAAGGCTCCTTTAGGAATTGTTATTATTCTCCTTGCACTGATTTTGTTGCAAAAAAAGGAAAAAATCTTAACTCGGTCAAAGGGTTTAGGATTACCTGTAGGCATTTTGGGAGGTCTGCTCGGTGGATTATTTGGAACCAGCGGTCCAGCTTATATTGCCTATCTATCTAGTCGAGGCTTGAAGAAAGAAGTCTTCCGGGCAACATTAATTTTGATTTTTACTTTCGAAAATTTATGGAGGCTTACTTTATATGTTTGGGATGGTTTATTAACTCGCAACGAACTAGAATTTGCTATTTCTCTGACTCCAATCCTTATTGTTGCAACCTACCTTGGTCATCTATCACAGCTTCAAATCAACGAAAAGACATTCCGCCGAATAATTGTGATTTTGTTGTTATGTTCTGGAATTTTTCAGATATTTTAAACCTTGATGTCTCCTAAATTATGTAGTCAGGTGTCATCACAGGAGGCATCACGAATTTTTTTTTCACGGGTGACCCAATATTGAGCAATTTCTATTGGAGTTTTACAAAAACATTCTGAATCCTCACTAATTAGTTCCAATGATTTCTGAAACATTCTCCTCACACCAGGGAAGAAGGTATCGTTAATCATTCTGACATGATAATTGACAATAAATAACGCCCCAGCTTTTTTTGTTTCGGCTAATAATGAATCAATCTCAGCATGAGGTGTCTCAAATCGATTATACATGGAATGTGCAGACATATGAGTGTCCATGAGAGTCGTAGGAAGTTGCAAACTCTTTGAAGTCCTTTTTTTGTGCTTATGAAATAATCGATAAGGAGTTCCAATCCCAAATCGAAAGCCCGCCCGACGTTCGTAACAAATTGAGGCATCGTATAACAGACCAGCTTCTTCATGTAAAAAAGATGTCTCAGCTGGATCATCTTGGTTAATTCGCCAGTAATGATGTCGATTTCCCAGCAATGTTTCAGCAAGAGAATCCTCAACAATCTTTTTCTCTTCTAGAAAAGTGTTTAGTGACCTGTATGCGTTATAACTGGCATGAAGTCCGACCTCAAAACCATTTTTCTTGAGGTGACTAATAATGTTCTTAAATTCCTTAGAACGAACATCATAGAAAGGATCAGGCACCCCCATTAAGTATTTTAAAAGACTACCTTTTCTCCCAGAGAAATAAAAAGCAGAACGAACTTCATGGCGAATTTCCATGTCCATCCAGTCTTTAAACATCCAAAAGTGATTTTGCCCATTAGCAATATCTGTTAGGACGCTCAGTTTACTCCCACCCTTCTTGTCAATAAGATAACGTAACATTTCTATCCATCGGATCATTTGAGGATAGTCAACGTCGTGAGTGATAGCAGCAGCCCATGTTTTACCCTCAGGCCAAAGACTTAAAGGGTTGTGTGAGGGAAAAAGCTCTCTAATTGTAGACCCATATTGGTTCACTATAGGAACATGTAAGAGATTACTTCGATAGAGAATGGAGGTTTCCACAGCATGATGATCATGTTTATCTCGAGTCATTTTCCGCTCATGAAGACCGCTGATCAGCATATATGTTGCTAAGACTATGTCATTATCCATTATCTTATTGTTAGGTGATGGGTCTGAAACAAAATTGACATTGTCTGCACTAGATGCAGCGCGAATGAATAGCTGGCAATCTATATCATTTTGCTTATCACTATAGACTAAATTAATTGAGTCTTCTTTTGGATTAGTTACAAAATGGCAAGCAAGACCAGCTATGTCAGCTAAAGTTCTGATTGCATACTTTGCTTCGCTCAGTGTTAAAGGGGCATTTACTCTAAGGTCAACCAATACCTTGATGGGCTTTAACTGAGTTCTAGAATTTTTCTGACTAGGTTCAATCATTGATAGTTATTTCCATTTGAATCCAATGCAATATTAACATGTCATTATCTATGTAGTAACACCTTTTGATTGATCCATAAAGCATTACCTACTTTTCCAATTTTTGGTATGACTGGAGGATAGATTTTAACTTTCTAACACTTTTGTAGGGCATTTTAAAATACTGTTGACCTTCTTCAGGATGTTGAGGGGTACCTTCTGGGATTTTTCCACTAGTAATTTGAACGACAACATTAGCTATCATTTCACTGCAAAGAGTATAAAGTTCTTCTTCCAAAACGGAGATTGTTGTTATTTTATTTATACGATATTTCTTAGTGATAATAATCCTACCGGTATCAATACCTTTGTCGACCCAATGGACGGTAGCACCAATCTTATTGTTGTCACCGTTAAGTAAAGCCCAGTGTGGGCAATCGATACCCCTATAGAAGGGTAATATTCCCGGATGTCCATTTAGAACACCAATCTTTGGAATTCGTAGAATATTTTTTCTAACAATTCCAGAATGGCCTAGCACTAAAAGGTCGGTCTTAGATTCTTTTAGTGCATGTTCCGTCTCGAGATGGTTGGTAGAGTTGGAGAAAATAACTTGTTGGCAAAATCCTGAATAGTCTTTTAGAAGCTCTTGGTTTTCCTTTGCGATTCTGTAGTGTTGTTTAACACCATCTATGGCACGTATAAATGAGAGTTTTAGTGCATCGACCAGTCCAAGTCTTCGAGCTACAGATCTAAATAACTTTTGTTTTTGAGAAATGGATTGTTTTACAACGACCACAGAGACAGTGATGCCTGCCCGACGCAAAGCAACAATGATTTTTTTTCCATAAAAACTATTTTTAATGGTCAGTACAGTAACATTCATTTGATATGTCCGAGTCTTTAGACTAGTACGTTGAGCCCTATTTAGTGTAATAGTGGTTAGATTGGGTGTCAATTTTGGTGTTAGTTAGTTTACCAGACAGCTAACCTCTTTTACTGACTCCCACTAACAAGAGGATGAAATTCAGACCTCTAGTTCCTATTCAATACCCATTCCTATAGTTTTAGAGTTGTATAGGCATTAATCTGCCAAAGGTAGTTTTTCAGATTGCAGTACTGCTTTGACAAGCTCAGAACATGAAACGGCATAGGTCCCAGGCTTGGACACAGAAATAGAAGCTGCTAGATTAGCTAGCCAACCAGCCTGTTCAATATTACTACCTTGACCAATTGCAGCTGCTAGTGTTGATAAGACTGTGTCACCAGCTCCAGAGGTGTCTTTTGGGGATTGACAAAAAGCATCTAAGTGTTGGACAGATCCAGTAAGAGGGGCAATTAACATTCCATCACGATCCATCTTCAATACTATGTTGCATTTTAATAATGTTCTAAGATTTTTAACTATGGTTAGTCCCTCAATATTAAGACGTTTACCTGAATTAAATAGTTCTTGAATCAAAATGGCTTCATTTACATTAGGGGTAATTAGGTCTAGAGTCTTCCAATGAAAAATATTTTTAGGTTTAAGGTCAGCAAGAATTTTTAGGTGATTTGATTGAGCTATTTGTTCAATCTGACTTACTACTGTTGGTGAAAATATTCCTTTGTCATAATCAGAAATAACGATCAAATCAACTTTGTCCACTTGATTTTTGATAAGACTAGTTAAAAACTTACCATCCGTGCTATTTATACAGGATCTGTTTTCTTCATCGAAACGAAGGTAGTAATGATCTTCAGCCATAACACGAGTTTTAAAAGTGGTAGGTTTCTCCGATTCAACAGGGAAGAAATTGACTTTAGAGTCTTTCAGCAGTTTCTTGGTAAGGGTTCCATTAGCATCCTTACCTATCACTCCCACTAAGCTAGTTTTTACTCCTAATTGGGCTAGATTGCGAGCAACATTGGCAGCGCCACCCAAAGTATTTGACTGACCAAGAATTTCTAATAGGGGCACAGGTGCATCATCTGCAATTCCAATGGCTTTGCAACTAAGATAAGCATCCAACATGACGTCCCCAATAACTAGTACTCTAACATCAGAGAACTGTTGCACAGTTTCAACGTAATGTTTAATTTGTGTTTTTATGGGGTTCATGGAAACAACTCTAAAAGGATTTTTCTTAATTGCTACTGAATTTATCAGGTTAGTTCCTTCTCTAACAATTCACAGATAATGTGGATTACAGCTAGATGAGACTCTTGGATCCGAGGCGTATTTTCTGATGGCACTCTAATACAAATGTCACAAATACCTGGAAAGCTGCCAGCAGATGATCCAGTAAAACCAACTGTTACTGCTCCCTTTTCCTTAGCTAACTGAAGGGCTTTTACAACGTTCTTAGATTTTCCACTGGTTGAAAAAGCTACGACGAGGTCTTTTGGTTTAACAAAAGTATCTACTTGACGAGTAAAGGTATTGTCATAGCCATAATCGTTGGCTATGGAGGTCATTAAAATTTCGTTTGAGCAAAAAGAGACAGCCGGCAAACCCTTACGCTCAATCAGAAAACGACCGACTAATTCAGTAATAAAGTGATTGGCATCGGCTGCACTTCCACCATTTCCAAAAGCATAAACTTTTTTGTTTTTTCGATACGTTTGGATGATAGTAGTAACTACTTTTTCGATTTCTGTCAGTTGTTCACTAATCAATTGCTGCTTCACATTAACACTTTCGAGAAGAAGGTTGCTAATTTGTGAATGAAAGAGATTAAGTAAGTCTTCTGATTTAACAAATGCGATACCAGGCTTAGAAACTACAATGTTAGCTGCTTTATTGGCTAAGTTGGATGCTGATTCCAGACTAGCACCGGTTGATAACCCCAAGGCAAGCACTGCGGTAACACTTTCTCCCGCTCCTGTTCGATCGGCAAGAGGAACTTGATCTGCGGGAATTCTCAATCCTTGGTTTGATAAGGAGAAGACCGTCATACCCTTACTGCCTTGGGTGACCAAAATATCTGAGCCAAGTTTATCTCGAACTAATTTCCCTGATTCTTCAATACTAGGATTATTAGCGCCAAATTTTGTTGCAACGGCCTGAATTTCTTTTGCATTAAAGGTAAAAAGATCTGCTTTCGGATACCATGAAGCATGGTCAGGATGAGCATCAATAATAAGTTTTAAATTTTTCTCTTTGACCAAAATTTCAATGGAATTGAGTAAAGTTTTGGTTACAAAGCCATAGCCTTGATCGTAGACGACTACAAGTGGAGATGTAGTGTTGAATTCTGAGATAAAATCAGAAATAGGAGATAGAAAGTCAGCATATTTGTCTGTAGAAGATCGTTGGATGGTCTGAATAAGATGGTGATTAGCCGCAAAAAATCGATGTCGCTCAGGTAGACGAAAGGGTGTAGATGGGGGTGAACTCAAAACACAGATATTTTCTTCCCGGAGCTGTTGTAGTATTTTCTGACTAGTCTCATCTCCTTCAAAGAATCCGTAGAGAAGAGCAGTGCCTCCCAGCAGAGACACATTTCTAGCAACATTAGCTGCTCCGCCTGGGATCCATCGTTTTGACTTAACCCGTAAAACTGGAACAGGTCTTTCAGGGGCCAATCGATCGACATCACCATAGATTTCTCGGCTAATGTAAGTGTCCCCTGTCACTAGTATAGACTGGTTTTTAAAATTCTTAACTAACTCTAAAGGTAACATGATTTCTAAGGGCTAATACTCTGCCTATGACATTTAGGAAAAAATTTGGTCAATTGACTAAAAATTTTTCTGTACAGAGTTAAAAAGTAACATAATCATTGGGGTTATTCTAGAGGAGGTCGCGACTAACGTTCTAGAATTGCTAGTTGACATTTGCGCAAAATTCTAGTTTTTTTGTTCTAAGACATTGTCATTTAACCTTATATCTATCTGAACTTTCTGTTCTGGTCAGGAGAAACTATGAATAATATTTCCAATGAAAACGTTCCTCATTTTGGTTCAGAAGATTTGCGTTTGCCAGATGAACTTCGTCAGCCATTACTAGCACACTTAGCCGAGCTGAAAGCTAAATATTTGAAGCGGGATTGGGGCGCTGAAACTGGATTTGGTGATCGCCCTGCAATGGTTGTAATTGATCTTGCAAAATACTGGGTTGACCCGACTACAAAAATAGGAAGTGATCTCGAATCTGTAGTTGAAAGTACCTGTCGCTTACTAAAAGTGGCTCGTAAGACTGGTATTCCTATCTTTTTTACTAGTCTCGACAATGATCCTGAAGATCCTCGTCCACAGAAAATCAAGTTGCCTCAAGATGCTAGTGGTTTATTTGACTTAGACCCTCGTCTTAATCATCAAACTAAAGAACCCCTAATTTTGAAGAAATATTCTTCAGCTTTTAAGGGTACTGCTTTCTTGCAGATGCTGGCTGCCCTAAAAATTGACACATTAATTGTTACTGGAGTAAGCACTAGTCACTGTGTCTATGCGACGTGCCGTGATGCAGTAGAAAGTTTTCGTGTGATTGTTCCGCGGGAAGCAGTTGGCGAACGATGTGAAATTATGCATTTGGTTAATCTTTTGGACATTGGTATAGACATTGGTGATGTTTTATCTGAAAAACAGGTTATTCATCATTTAGAAACAAGAAAAAATTAATCTCATTAAAAACGCCGAAAATTGGAGAAAAAACTTGGCAGGTTTAACCTATAATGCAGCCATCATTGGACTTGGGTTCATCGGTGCAGCTGATCAAATTTCAGGTGATGCACTCGGTCAACAAGTTAAAAATTTAGATGGTACCCATTTGCATGCAATAGAAAATAACCCTTGTATCAAGCTTGTTGCTGGAAGTAGTCGTGATGTTGGAAGACGGAATCGATTTTATGATAGAACAGGGGCTCATACTTATTCAGATTGGCAAGAAATGTTAGACAAAGAGGATTTAGATTTGGTTTGTATCGCAACATATGCTCCTGTTCATAAAGAAATTACAGTGGCATCTGCTGATCATGGAATACGAGTTATTTTCTGTGAGAAACCTATTGCGCCCTATATATGCGATGCTGAACACATGGTGCAGGCTTGTAAAAAGTCAGGTTCGCTTTTAGTTATTAATCACAATCGAAGATTTAATCCTAATTACCGTAGATTAAGAGATTTTATAGTATCGGGTCAGCTAGGTGATCTAACTTCCGTGAATGCTCAGTGGGGTAATGGTCGTTTGGGCAATGTTGGGACTCATGTCTTTGATGCGATTTGCATGGTGACTGGTCGGCGAATTGAAGCTGTTTCTGGAACATTGGATCTTGCTGGTAAACCAGACTGCCGAGGATCTCAATTTAGAGATCCTGGAGGTTGGGGATTAATGCAGTTGTCGAGAGGACCTATTGTTACAGTAGATGCATCAGACTACAGTAAAGCTCCAATAAGTATAAGTTTTCAGGGAACCAAAGGACGAGCATTTACTGGAGGTGACGATGTCATTATAGAGAATTGGAGTGGTGAGCGAGAGGAGTGGCCGGGTTTAAGGACAGAAGCGACTAGTATGGATCGAGCCGTTGCTGAAATAGGGAACTATCTTGATGGTAGCAATGATTTTTCTTATCAAGCGGAAGACGCTGTACATGTTCTAGAAGCTATTGCAGCTTTTCATGCTTCTGATAAGTGTTTAGGTGTCTGGACAAAATTACCACTTTCTGGAGAAAACCGTAAAATAAAAGTTAATAGTGGTTAGTAAAGATTTTTGAAAACTCATTTCTTCAAATTTTCTTTATTGTCTTTTGAATGGCTTTAATCAGTCCATCGATTTGGAAGATCTCCATGGGAAGTGAAAGACAACACATGGTCAAAGTGTAGCTCAAAAAATATCCTTCTTCTAAAAGCCCTAAGAATAACTTGTTTGCGAGACCCTTGTCAGTCTGAGTTAAATCTCGATAATTCCTTAGCTTTTTGTCGGTAAAATAGATACTAAAAACAGAGCCTAAATTGACACTTTGAGCTGGAAAATTTTCCTCTGAAAACATCTTATTTAAATTGCTAGACAGATAATCACCAAGCTTATTGAGATGATCAAATGCTTCTGGAGTTAATTGCTGCAGAGTGGCCAAGCCAGCGGCCATTGTTATTGGGTGAGCACTGAAGCTCCCGCTTTGAAAAAACCCAGTTGGTCCCTTTGAGTTGTCAAGAAGGTCCATTAAGTCTGCCCGGCCTCCAAAAGCTCCTACTGGAAAGCCTCCCCCTATGATTTTTCCAAAACAGGTTAAATCAGGATCAATGCCATACTTTTCTTGTAGTCCCCCGGTTCCTACTCGAAAACCAACAATTTCATCAAAAATAAGTAGAAGATTATTTTGACGAGTTATATCTCGAACAAAACTAGCAAATTCAGGCCGAATGGGTAACAAGCCTGCTTTAGGATCAAAAATAACACAGGATAATTCATGACAATGCTCCTTAATAAGTTTCTCTACTGCTTCCTCATCGTTATAAGGGAGCACTAGAACTTCATTTATAGCATTAGGAGAGATTCCTCCAGCATTTGGGACAGAGAAAGGTGTTTTTGAAGGGCCAGCTTGATTGAGAGGTGGAGCCACACTTACTTCAACAACATCATGACTTCCGTGATAGCCACCTTCAAATTTAGCGATTTTTGACTTTTTACTAAACCCTCGGGCTAGTCGAATAGAATGTAATGTTGCTTCAGTTCCTGAATTGACAAAACGAATTCGGTCTAACGTGCTTACTCTACGACACATTTCCTCAGCAAGTTTGGTTTCAATACCGGTAGGAGCACCTAGAGCAATTCCCTGTTGAAGCTGATTCTGTACGGCTTCTATAACAGATGGGTGATTATGACCTAAGATTTGGGTAGTATGATGATTGGCAAAATCTAGATAACGTCTACCGTCTACATCTTCAAGATAACAGCTTTCACTTTTTGCCATGGTCAATGGATAGGGATGGAAGAAGTAGGCTCCTTTAGCTGGTCCTGAGGTAAAAAGAGCCCCTCTTTCAAAAAATTCTCGTGACTGTGGAGTTCGTGTTTGGTAAATCTCTTCCAGAGAAGGTGTTACCTCAGGCATATTTATTCCCTTTCCTTGGTCTCTCATATAAAAGCTTATGAAGCTAAAATCAATCCAGTTGGTTTCACTAATCCCTATCTTACAGTTCCCGTTTGACTCTTGCAATTAATGAGAGAATAGTTGACATAGGCTTAAATTTTTTTTCATATGTTAACGTGTATTTTTATTCTCGAATCGGATTTATGTTGCATCATGAAACCAAAAATGACTATGGAAGTCATTGATTTTTCTCATTTCTTTACCACAAATCATAATCTTTATTTTCGATTAATTGGAAAAAATTTTCTTGAGAAAATTGGATAGTGGTTTCTACTACATAATGTGGTTTTGACTTCTCCCTAACCATACAATACAATTTGATCGAAAAGTTTCACGATAATTTCTGAAGATAGTAAGAGGCTTAGATGATTAGTCGACTTTCATGGTTACTCACTCTTTTAATGAGCTTTTTTGTGGTTTCTTACTCTGGTATAGAACAAGCTGAGGAAATACTGGCTAAAGACGAAAGACAAAAAAACCCTTTTGCCAATGATCCTAAAGCAGTGGAAGTGGGTAAGGGCTCGTTTAGATATTACTGTGCTGGTTGTCACGGAATGGAAGGAGCTGGAGGTTTTAGAGGTCCCGATTTGATTAGAGGTGAACTAACTCATATTAGTGATGATCAAGACATGATGCAGGTTGTCAGACATGGAATTCAAGGGACACAAATGCCTGCTTCAACACTTCCAGACGATAATTTGTGGCGAATCATATCCTTTGTTAATCATCTCCGTGCTGAGTCTCAACAACGAACACTGGGTGGTGATTGGGATTCTGGCAAAAGAATATTTTTTGGTAAGGGATTTTGTTCTGATTGTCACATGGTTAGAGGAACAGGAGGGAGGTTCGGCCCTGATCTAACTGGTATTGGAAAGACTCGTCCTCTAAAGTCTTTTGTTGAATCAACTCGAGATCCGAGTGCCCAGTTTAAGAATGTTGTTCATGCTGATGGGAGAATGGCAGGAGGATTTCAGTCTGTCCAGTTGGTTACTGAAAAAGATTCCAAAATTATTGGAGTCATCCGAAATGAGGATACTTATTCAATTCAAATTTTGGATAGGAATGAAAAATTTCATAGCTATTATAAAAAAGAACTCACTAAGATTATCTATCTTGATGAGTCACTAATGCCTCCTTATCCAGACAGTGTTCTTTCAGATCAGGAACTTGAAGATCTTTTAGTTTTTTTGACAAACCCAAAAAATTGATAAATCGATTAGTAAATCAGTGAAATAAAATATTCTTGTTTTCAAAAAGTTTGATAATTTTAAACAATACAACCCAACAACATCAGGCCCTTTGAACTTTCTATATTGTGATAAGGGATTTTATGATTGACGAGGAGCATTTATGTTTCGAGCATTAACTATTTTTGTCATTCCATTACTAATTTTATTTGTCGTTCCGGGATTTAGTGAAGCAGGTGAGGTTACAAGTGAGCGGTTGCTCAACGCTTTAGATGAACCTCATAATTGGTTGCACTATAGAGGAGACTATAGTGGACGTAATCACCGACCCTTAAAACAAATCAATAAGGAAAATGTCAATAGACTTCAAGCTCAATGGGTTTTTCAGACTGGTGTAGGAGCAGCTGCAAAGTTTGAAACCGTTCCTTTGGTGGTTGACGGGATTATGTATATTACGGCTCCCTATAACAATGGGTATGCATTAGATGTGAATACGGGTCGAGTTCTTTGGAGATACCAAAGAAAATTACCAGAACAAAGCCTTTGCTGTGGACCTATTAATCGGGGGTTTGCCATGCTTGGTGACAAGGTTTTTATGGCTACTCTAGATTCCCATTTGGTTGCCTTAGACAGGATGACAGGCAATGTTATTTGGGACATTGAACGTGCAGATTATCGTCAAGGATATAGTTCAACGGGAGCTCCTCTCGTAGTTAAGGATAAAGTCATTATTGGTACCGGGGGAGGAGAATATGGGGTACGTGGTTTTTTAGATGCTTATGATCCTGAGACTGGGAAACGCCTTTGGCGTTTTTGGACTATCCCTGGGCCTGGAGAACCTGGTTCAGAAACTTGGTTGGGAGATTCATGGAAAACAGGAGGGGCACCGACTTGGATGACAGGAACGTATGATCCTGAATTGGACTTACTCTATTGGTGCACGGGAAATCCAGCTCCTGATCTGAATGGTGAAACTCGTTTGGGAGACAATCTCTATTCTGCTTCAGTAGTAGCGTTAGATCCCGACACCGGTAAAATGAAATGGTATTTTCAGTTCACTCCACATGATGTTCATGACTGGGATGCCAATGAAGTACCCGTATTATTGGATCTTGAAATGGAAGGAAAGCAAAAAAAACTTTTGGTCCAGTCTAACCGTAATGGATTTTACTATGTCCTAGACCGAGAGACAGGTGAGTTTTTGCATGCTAATCAAATTGCCAGAGTAACATGGGCTTCTGGAATTAGTCCTGATGGAAGACCTCAAGTTTTACCTAATACCAAGCCTACTCCAGAGGGGAATCGCCAGTGTCCTGGTATGGGAGGAGGTTCTAACTGGATGGCTCCTTCCTATAATCCTGGAACGGGACTTCTTTATATTGTTGTAAGAGAAGAGTGTTCCAAGTACTACAGTAGTGAACAAGAACTAGAACCGGGTCACTTTTGGTTGGGAAGTTTTCCTCAGATTACTCCGGATGAGGATACTTGGGGTGTTGTGAAAGCTTTAGAGCCTACTTCTGGGAAGGTGAAATGGGAATTTAAATTTCAAACTCCTACTTGGGCTGGAACTCTATCTACAGCAGGAGGATTGGTTTTTGTGGGTGATATGGAAGGTTATCTGACAGCCTTAGATGCTGACACTGGTAAGAGTTTATGGCGATTCCAAACGGGTGCACCCATCGTCACTGCACCAATAACCTATATGATTGGTAAAAAGCAATATCTAGCCATTGCAGCTGGAAGTGCTCTTTATACTTTTGCCCTAAACAATTAATATCCAATACAATTGTTAAAGGATTATGAATCCTTTATTTTCTTGTACTCAAAGGACTACCGTAACAGAAATTGAGTACTTGGTGTCAGTTCTGGTACTAGTTCAGCAGGAGAAGCCATGAGAGTACTAACTAAATATAAGGAGAGAACCATGAAAGTAGATCTCTATACCAAGATAGTCTTAACTGCCATTGGTCTGTTCTTGAATGTTACTGGTGATTCTAAACTAACGGTTATAAAAGATGCAGTAGCAGTTGATAGATACGATTACAAGCAGTATCAACAGCATAGTGAGACTAATACAGAATTCCTGTCCGGGGGTGTTGATGCCTCGGAAATAAAACCGAATGAAGTCATTATGGAGGTTCATGGAGTCGTGTGTTCATTTTGTGCTCAAGGTGTCAAAAAGAAATTGAGAAAGTTTAAATTTGTTGATCGCAATCGACTCAACAAAGGTATTTCAATGAATATGAAGAACCAGCGTATAACCGTAGCCATCAAATCTGGAGAAAAAGTTGATGTTCAGGGCTTGTTTAAAGCAGTTTTATCCGGTGGATACGAGCCGATTTCTGCTTTAATCGCTGATGAAGATGGAAATATTAGGTCCGTTAAAGCAGATGCTTAGGGTGCAATTGATAATTTTTTTAAGTATTGTTTTATCAATTTTCATGGTGAGTATTAACTCTTTTGCTGGCCAACCAGTGATGGATATGGCGCCACGTTGGGAAGGTGGTTATGGCTTTCAGTTGCGTTATGAATCCTATGGCTCGGATATTTTGCTGGATGGCGTCAGTAAAATAGACAACCCTCTCGACATTAAGAACTTTGTTGACAAAATTTGGTTAGAGGGCGTGTACACCTTTGATCGATCAAAACGTATTACCTTTAAACTCCCTTTCATTGGTCAGGTGCGTACCAAAACAATCAGTGGTATAGGAGTAAAACAAAAAAACAGCGGTGTTAGCGACCTAGTTATTGGACTTCCGTTAAAAAAATATTTCAATCGCGGATCTGAAACCAGTAATTGGGGATTTACTCCTTCCTTACGCCTTCCTACTGGTAGTTATTCGGGGGATTATCCTTTAAGTGATGGCAGTTGGGATTTGGGGCTGGGATTATCTTATAGTACAGAAACATTTAAATTTTATTCGTTATATGATTTGTTCTATTGGTACAACACCGAAGGTAAACGAAATATGCGCGAGGGCAATGAAATTGGCTTCGACATTAATTGGGGGATTCATGCTTTCCACAATAGCAAAGAAAATTCTGGAATGTTTCTCATGTGGGATATTGGAGCAAGACATCACGAAAAACCAAATGCTTTCACTCTAACTTCTGCTAGTGGTGGTACCCATGTGCATACTGGGCCAGTTCTTATGCTTTATCGAGAAACGATGATGTTCCATGTTGAATATAAGTGGGGGGTATATGAAAAGATGAAAGGGATCAACACCTCAAAGGGTAATATTTCCCAAATCAGTGCAGGTATTACTTTTTGAATCGTATTCCTATAGAAAATTTAATTTTGTGCTAGAGCTTGATTTTCATGGATTCAACTAAATGACAAGGGCGATATCTGTTGTGTATGATGAAAATATTAAAATCCCCAAGTGCTGGGGTTGGTTAATCTTATTTACCTCAACTAGTACATTACTGTGTTGTGCGGTACCTATTTTATTAGTGAGCCTCGGTTTCGGGGCGGTGGTTGCATCGATGGCCAGTAGCCTACCTTTCCTTGTAACTCTTAGCCAACATAAACATTGGATATTTCTCGGTAGCTTTGTACTCCTTCTTATTGCAGGCTGGACTTTGTATCGTGCTGAAAGAGTATGTCCGATCGACCCCGTGCAAGCAGAAAAATGTGAAACCATCTATAAATGGAACCAATGGTTTTATTGGTGTGCCGTTATTGTGTGGTTGATCGGATTTTTTAGTGCCTATATTTTAGTTCTAATAGTAGGGTAAGAATTCTAGGATTACCTAGTAAATTAGAAGATCAGTATGGGGCAAGTGAAGGAGTCTCCCCAAGATTTTGTATTAGCCAACCTTCAAGTTGATTTGATCTCTTTAATCCGTTTAGCATCATACTCATCAGCGGCAGCATTGAGTCTCTGCATGGCTTCCTTGGGAAGAACCAGTTCGGTGCCTTTAAAATTGTCAGCAACATGTTCTGGTTTTTCTCCACCGGCCAGGACACTAGTTACTTCCGGGTGGTTCGAAGA
>JAKUNG010000028.1 GCA_022452285.1 Terriglobia bacterium
AGCACCATGCTGGGCAAAATAGACGCCATCCACCGGCATTGCGGCACGTAACCGTAATGCCATATCTTCCTTCAACTCTAAAAAAACTTTATGATCAATAGGCCCTGCAGCCCCCCCATCTGCATACACAAGAGGTGCTGGCCGCCAAGAACCTATTTTGTCCATTTCACGCACAAACCCTGCAAGAGAACTACAAGCCTTTGGATGCTTGCTTCTCGAGTCTATTAGCAATTCATCACCATATAATAAGCAGCGTTCTTTGAACTCAGACTTAAATGCTGTCGGCGCAAAGCGGTTACTTTCCAAATGGAGTCCTAAGATAGCTATTTTAGGGCGATCGACCATTTAATCCTCCGTTCTTAAAGCATTGACGAAACACGCGAGCCCACCTAACAATTTACTATATAAGGGATCAAACGTTTAAGCGACTTGCACAGAGTCGGTGCTCCACCTATCAGTAGTACGCACTATGATACCGTTACATACATACCTCTGTATACTCGGAGCCGTCTTCGGAATAAAAAAAAATATTTTCAGAAAATAAAAACAAATTTTCGAATGGGGTTATATAACGATAGACAAGCGCGGAAAAGGGGGGTACCCCCCCATGACATCGGGGATAAATTGAAGTATTATTACTGGTGCTCTTTTAATCGATGATTCAGCACTACTCTACATGCTTCTACACTATACTGGGAAAATTAGAGCTACTGTCTATTTATTGAAGAAGTTCTTTTTTATGATCAATAGGACTATTTATGATAATAATCTTTTGGCCTGCTTCATTTTAAAAATAAAATAAGTATTTAGAGATAGCATTTAAATTTCACTGAACTAATATTACCCCTACCTATCTGAATAGGAGAACACGTTATGACAAGGAATTGGGAATTAAAAGAATGCGATCAGGAATTTTTCCAAAAAGAATTAAGTACATTTGTACCTGATCGAATTTTTGATGCCCATGCCCACCTCTACAAAACTGTCCATTGGGGTCGTCCTGGTGAGACCATGCAAGGTCCAGATGTAGTAACCTTTGAAGAATATCAACGACATATGAAATGGATTACACCTAGGAGTCAAACAGAAGGACTTTTCTTTGGAACAGGCTTCAGTGATGATCGTTTTAAAGACTCTAATGAATTCGTTGCTGGCGAAGTAGCTAACCAAAGAAATAGTCGGGGAGAAATGGTCGTTTCACCCCGTATGGATCCCGAAGAAATGCGTCAGGAGGTTAAACGTCTTGGGTTCAGTGGCATCAAGGTATACCACCTCTTTGTTCAAGATGAAAGGACTTGGGATGCTGACATTGCAAAATTTCTAATTGAAGATCATGTTCGAATAGCTAATGAGGAGGGTTGGACAATTACCTTGCATATGGTGAAACAAAGAGCAATGGCTGAAAAGGCTAATCAAGAACGTATTCTCGAATATTGTCGGAAATATTCTGACATAAAACTTATTTTAGCTCATGCTGCACGAGGGTTTAATCCATATCATACAATTGAAGGAATTCATCATCTTAAAGGACTACAAAATGTATGGTGTGACACCTCAGCAGTAACTGAAGCTGGTGGGTTTGAAGCCATTGTCGAAACACTAGGCCATGAACGACTTCTTTGGGGATCAGACTTCCCTGTCAGTCATGGAAGAGGAAGGTGTATTGCAGTTGGTGATCATTTCGTATGGCTAGGTGAAGAAACACTAGATTGGAAAACAGTAGCTGCCTATGGACCTATTGAGCCTATTTTACTAGGTCTTGAATCTCTCCGTTCTTTAAAACTAGCTACACAGAGACTAAAGCTATCCGATTCTCAGACAGAAGATATTTTTTCTAATAATGCTAGAAGAATGCTAGATATCAATACATAAACTTGACCAGTTTTCCTTACAAAGGAATTTCTGGATCTGTTATGCTGATCCCCAACACCACTATTTTTTCCCCTTTTTGTCTTTCTGATATTTTTTAGGACTGCATCTAAACAAGAAAAACTGTGATGCTACGATAAAAAAACATAATTAACGCTTTAAAAGAGTTACTCAAAATAGGGATTCAATGAATACTCATTTCACTTTCCTTTGATAATTTGTGTATTGAATTCCAAAAGGCCACTTAAATCATAGGTTATTATTAAAACCTTTAAACAAAGCTTACAATTTTTCAGAAGTAAGATATTGAAGTTTAAAAAATAACACATTCAATTTTTAGAAAAACAAACTATATTGATGTCTAGATACTGTCCGAGCTTAATCTGTTTGGGTATACTATCTATATAAAGTCATAGTGAGGTAACCTTTTTATGACAGAGCCAAATGATTTTTTTAACTTGTCAGATTTCAAGCACCGAGACCTTTGGCAAAAGGGAGACCAAGTGTGGGATGCCCTTAAACGATTACAGGGTTACTTAGAAGAACTAATTTCAATTGATGCTACAAACATCCAAGGCAAAGTGTCTTCTAAGGCCCATATACATGGTGGAGGTATCTACATCGGTAAGGACACGATTGTTGAAGACGGTGCTTACATATCTGGTCCAACCTTCATCAATGAAGGATGTATAATTAGGCATGATGCCTATGTAAGAGGAAATGTCATTGTTGGAAATGGAAGCATCATTGGTCATAGTAGTGAAATAAAACACTCTATTTTACTTAATGAAAGTAAAGCTCCCCATTTTGCTTATGTTGGTGACAGTATTTTAGGTCATCGGGTCAATTTAGGTGCTGGAACAAAACTTTCAAATCTTACAATCCATAGTGCAGAAAAAAGTAACACTTCGAAAAGGTCAACAATTCATATCCCTGTTGGAGGGGTAAACTACGACACTGGTCTAACTAAACTTGGAGCAATTTTAGGAGATGATGTTCAGACTGGTTGCAATTGTGTAACAAATCCTGGGTGTTTAGTAGGTCCTCGAACTCTAATTTATGCAAGTACTTCCCTCCGTAAAGGATATGTTCCCTCAGATAGCCTCGTAAAATTATCTCAAGAAATCACAGTAGACCCTAAGAACTGACTTTCTCTTAGCCTTATACATAGTACTCTTGACAATGACTTCGGAGATCCATTTCGTACTCAATATCAATAAGGGGAGGGCGAGCATATTGCCATAAAATTCCTCGGAGACTAGCTCTCCCAAATTTAGATAGAATTTCATCTTCAATCAGTGGATGGATATTATGAATTGTATACACATTAGCAGTTGTAATCCTAGACCAAGTTTGCTCGAGAGCTTCTAGTCTATTTTCAAGAATACTCATAACAACTGCCACTTTCTCTTGAATCGCATCCTTAGAAATTTCTCCTTGGCGAACAATTTTTTGTTTGCCTTGATCTGAAACTTTAATTTCACCAACACCAGAGGCAACAAAACTACTACGCTGGCTTGATGTAGTAGGAGCGGTATAAGCAAAAGCATATAATGAGGTTTCTGTTGGTGGATTTAAAACTGGAGCTACATTTGTTCTAGCAATAGGGTTACAACCATCAACCAATATGCTCCACTCTTCCAACAACGAATGATATTGCGTATTAAAATTAGCAAACCCCTCTCCTGAAAAAGGTTTGGGACATCTAAGTTCAATGGAACAAAGAGCTTGTTTAGGACGACCTTTGCTAACAAGATGGTCATGAATTAATTGGAATCCCTGCTGCCAAGGGATAAATTCTCCAAACACCACTCTAATAATTTCAAAACCTCCTGTAGAAACAACGCCATCTGAAAAAGCTTCACCTCCAGGTAAAAAGGAATAGTTTCCTTTAGGGTTATAGGTAAGCATGGATTACCTCCTTTAAAGTAATTTATTTCAATAATTTTGATATCGCAGGCAATATTTCAAGGATTTCAGCAATTTTCTCTTGTTGATTATTTCTTAATACGTTTCGCCGTCCATAGAGATTACTGCCCTCCACTTGACCTTCAAGCCATTGATTAATCAACTGATCTGGGATCACGCGGAAAAAAGCAATCGGGGAACTAAAATATTTTATATGGTACTTGTGAAGAACAGCTCCTAAAGGCTGTTCACCTTCTAAAATTAATCTTCTTGCAGAATAGGAAAACATATTCAAGTAAATTTTTATCGCGCCAAATTCGACTGGAGAGTCATCTTGATCCAATAACAAAAGGACTTGTCTAATTAAAATGTTCTCTTTCATAGATTTCTGTAAAACCTTTAAATAAATATTCTGGTTAAAGGCTGCTTCGAGTGTAGAAGTCATATCACGTTCATGAACTAGTAATCTTTTATAAGGTTCAGGAACATCTTTCTCATTAATAGGATAAACGAGAGGAAGATTTAAACCCATTTTCAAGTAAATTTCACTAAGTGGATAAAGAGGATCTAAATTATGACTCATGAGTAGATATAGTGTGCATATTCTATTTTGATTTATCGTTGACTGGTCATTGCTATATATCTCTACAGATCAAGAACCAACAAAACTCACCCTAACTATAAACTGGATTTATTCTTCGTCTGTTTCCTATCCTAACATAAATCCTTATTGTTATTTTATATCAGGATGAACAGTTCAGAAGTCTTATTAAAAATAAGTATTTTTTTCGATCCTTCAGAAAATATTCATTAATTTAGTATCTATTATTCAGAATAAAAAGAGAAGACTCTTCTAAAATGTCTAAAAGATAATTACCATATACTAATAATAACCATTTTATTAATTAACCCGATTCTTTTAGATTTTGTATCTCATTTTGATTGAACTTCAATGCCTTAAAAAATATGTAGCTAAAAGTAGAATTGGAGTCGTAAGATACGATTTCTGAAGAATTATCCAAGCAGGTTAAAAGGCATAACATCAATGGAAATTGTAGTTCAAAAGTATGGCGGGAGTTCGGTCGCAGATATCTCTAAACTAGAACGTGTCGCAAAACGAATTGCCCAAACAGCCCGTAAGGGTAAGCGTGTATGCATCGTAGTCTCGGCTATGGGTGGTTCTACTGATGAATTGATGGCCCTTGCCAAACAAATTACGGCCTCTCCACCAAGACGAGAATTAGACATGTTACTTTCAAGTGGAGAAAGAATTGCTATGGCTCTTTTAGCGATGGCAATTCAAAAACATGGCTTTCAAGCAATTTCTTTTACCGGTTCCCAATCAGGAATCATTACTAACGACTGTCATTCAGGTGCACAAATCATTGAAATTCGTCCTATTCGTATACAAGACGAACTTTCGAAAGGCAAAATAGTCATTGTTGCTGGTTTTCAAGGAATGTCGTATAAACGAGAGATTACAACCCTAGGTAGGGGTGGTTCTGACACTACTGCTGTAGCCTTAGCATCAGCACTTAAAGCATCCTACTGTGAAATTTGTTCGGATGTCGATGGAATTTATACAGCTGATCCACAAGTTGTACCAGAAGCTTTTCGTCTTGCCAAAATTTCATATTGTGAAATGCTTGAACTCTCTGAACATGGAGCACAGATCTTAAATAGCGAATCCGTGAAATGGGCACAACGAACAAACCTTTTGATTCTCACTAGTGCAAGCCACAAAAAATCTGGACATTCTAAAATCGGGAAGGAAGGAACTGGAATGACAACTTGTGGCATAGCTTTATCTAGGGATATTGTGTCACTTCAAATACAAGGTTCTGAATCCAAACTACAGTCTTATTTAAATGAATCTGGATTAAAATTTAGGAGAATGGTGGGAGAAAAACCATCTGAAGGCTTTTGGATTGTCTCAATTAATAATCAACCAGACTGGTCCCAATCTCAAAAATTATTGTTCAAAAAATTTGGGAATAATTTAAAACTTGAAGAAAAGTTCGTTGCTTTATCTATAGTAGGAGTTAACTTACCCCCCGACACAATAAAAACTGCCATCCAGAAAGCGAAACAATCCAATATTAAAGTGATTGGTTTTGAAATCTCACAAATTCGAGTTACCTTATTAATTCATGCGCATGATGCAAGAGATTTAACACGGTCTTTACACAAAACCTTTATCCATTCGTTAACTGACTAAACAGAAAGAAATCCTTTTCCACTGGCAGTTAGATAAGGAAGATAAAATAGCTTAATAAACCTATTTAAGAAAAAATCATTGGTTCAATTAATCCGTAAGCTTCGCAAACTTATTTTACTGATTTCCCCTACATTAACTGCTTTGGAAGAGTTCCAGCTAGAATAAACAAGTCCCTATTAAGAAATAATAGATTTTCAGATCAACAACTTGGTTCAAGGCAACCTTCTCATTTTTGAGAATAAACTAAAAGTGGCAATTGAAAACAACCTAAATCGTGTTAGGATTTTTCTATGAAATAAAAACTTGAACTGAATGGAGTTTTAATGGATCAGTGGATTAGTTTCCTAATGTTATTTGGTACTGGTTGTTTGGCAGGAATTTTGAATGTTGTCGCTGGAGGTGGATCTTTTTTGACCTTACCACTATTAATTTTTCTTGGTCTGCCTCCCAGATTAGCTAATGGAACAAATCGAGTAGCCGTTTTAGCCCAAAACATTGGGGCTGTATGGGGTTTTCATCGTCACGGAGTAATGGAATGGAAAAGTGCGTTGTGGGGAGCTTTACCAGCAGCAGGTGGAGCTGCTTTTGGAGCTCTAATTGCACTATGGATTAGTGACCAAATCTTCAAAAATGTTCTTGCGCTTTTAATGATATCCATCACCCTTTGGACGTTGTGGAATCCTTCTCGACAAGAAAATGATTCACTTCGAAACTCTAGATTCCCCAAATGGATGGTCATAACTGGAGGCTTCTTTATAGTAGGTGTATATAGCGGATTTGTCCAAGCAGGAGTTGGTTTTTTAATCTTAGCTGTAACTACAATGATCGGTCTTGACTTAGTGAAAGGTAACGCCGTAAAAGTACTAGTGCTCTTAGCCTCAATGATCATCTCTTTGACAATTTTTGCCACTCAGGATCAAGTAAACTGGCTTTTTGGAATCGTCCTGGGAATTGGGAATTCCATCGGAGGACTAATCGGAGTAAGACTAACAATTTTAAAAGGGCATTCTTGGATTAAAAATATCGTTACAGTGACTGTCATTTTGTTTGCTATTAAATTATTTTTTGAATAATTCGATGCTATTCTAACTAGTAGTCCTCAGTTGAATTAGGAGCTCGTCAATGCCTCAACTTCAAACGAAAAATAGTTCTAATGTACTTTGGCAAAAAATATTTATAACTTTTTTTGTTATTTCAGGACTGATTGGTGGTTACTGGCTCTACCATAACCTTATGGAATTGAAACAAGAAATGGAGGCATTAAGAAAAGTTGCCGAGAAAATGGCAGAAACAAGTGAGAGTGCTCGTCGGCAAGCCATTAGAGCTGAAGAAAACTCTTTGCTGGCAGCTCTAGGACGTGCTCATGCTCAAGAAGAAGCTTCTAAAGCACGAATTAAAGCAGCTAAATCTGAAGCAAAGGCCAAGGAAGCTAGGGAGGAGGCAAACCAAGCAAGGAAAGAAACCGAAAGAATTCTTAAGGAGCGTACCCGAGAGCTAGACCAAATGCAGCAAGCTCTAAGTCAGATAGCTGAAACTCGACGGACAGCTTTGGGGCTTATCATGAATCTTGATAGCAATGCCATTCAATTTGACTTTGACAAAGCCGTTTTGAAGCCCAAAACACGAGAACTATTAAGTCAGATTGCTGGAATCCTACTAACTTCAAAAGGTCATCGTATCTCTATTTATGGTCATACCGATGATGTCGGCTCTATAAAGTATAATCAGAACCTTTCTGAAAGAAGAGCTCAATCCGTTCAAAACTATCTTATTAATGTTCACATAGATCCTAAGATTCTCACATCTAAAGGATTTGGAAAATCAACTCCACTTGTAAAGGGTACTTCAAAAGAGGCAAGAGCCAAAAATCGTAGGGTTGAAATAGCTATTATTGATACAGTTTTAGACTATCAACAACGGATCCAATAATGGCCAGAACTCTTAGTTAGATAACAAAAATTATTAACCCCAAAATTTTTGTTAAGAAAATCCTGATTAAACTTTCTTTTTCTAAAAAAGAAGTGCAAGCTTAACAAACTCAAATAATAAAATGATAAATCACGATTAATTGGAGCCCATCGAATGAAATCACGCCGACAAGTAGAGGAAATGATACATAGTTTAGGTTGGTGGTATCAACACTTTGAATTTCCAAACGGAGCTCGTACAGGTAATGGACAAGAACCTGGATATGATGCTCAGACTCGCTGGGACATAATTAAACCATTTATTCCTCAGGATTTAAAAGGACGTACGGTTTTAGATTTAGGTGGAAATGCTGGTTTTTTTTCTACCCAAATGAAATTACGTGGAGCTTCCAGATGTGTTCTAGTTGATCCTTTTTCAGAATTCATCGAACAAGCAAGATTTACTGCTTCTCAATTTGAAGTAGATCTTGAACTAGTAAATGATGATGCCCACACCTTTTGCCTAACAAATGAAGAACAGTTCGACTATGTTATTTTCTTAGGCTTGCTATATCATCTTAAATATCCAGGTCTGGTATTAGACAGGCTAGCTGAAATGACTCAAAAACGAATCTTCATTCATTCCCACATAGTAGGGAAACATAGTCAAAACTATAAAGAAAAAACTAATTATGAACGAACTAAAGACAATAACCTTTTAGAAGATCCAGCTTATCCTAAAATGTTATTCATTGAAAATGACTATAATGGAGACCCAACCAATTGGTGGATACCTAACTACCAAGGTTTAGCTGCTTTGGTGAGAAGTGCAGGTCTAAAAATTATTGAGCGACCCCACTCTGAACTCATCATAGCAGAACCTGAAATCTCATTTGGGAAGGTAAGTCTAACCAAACTGGTCTTTCCTAAATATGGAAAGCGTGGAAAAGCTATTTATCCTGGACCACAGAGGTATGATGCAGACATGTGGTTAGACTTGATTCAACGTTCTAAAGAACCAAACCAAGAAAAAGATTCCCAATAAATACCCAACAAGCGTTTTGTTTACTCTTAGGCAACAAAGCTCATTCTATACCTCATAGTTTATCCAGGTTTTATTTTAATCAATGTAAACACAGTTTGATTGTACCAATAGTCATCAAAATGAATTTGGTCATCACCATTAGTTTTTTCCTCGAAAAAATCAATTCCAAATTCCCAGACTACAGGAAATTCCCTCTCACAGCCGTGAAAACTAGGTGGAAGAACATCGATTGTTCTTTTGATGTCATCCAATTTAGATCTACGTCTTGTAATTCGTGAAAAAAGTATTGGAACAGTGTAGATTTGAATGCCCCCTGGTTTTAAAACTCTTTGAACTTCTGACAACGCTTGTTGATAATCATGGAGATGTTCCAAAATCTCAGAATGGATTACTAAATCAAATTGACTATTTCTAAAGGTTAATCGACAGATATCTTGATTAAGGAGACCACCGACGGTTTTTCCAAGTGGTTCTTTTGGTTGATAAGTAGTTTCTGTTAATTGACCAACTTTTCTGAGAGCTTCGCTAAGATTATTAGTCTGATTAAGATGCAAAACCTTAAATTCTTCAGAAGGTCTTGATAATTTCTTTATGCTCCACAACAACATGCGCACTCGTTTAGTCATCTTGCAACCTAAACAGTAGTGACCCTCTCTTTCATCCAACCATTGTCGCTCTTGAATTGATAAGCCCCAGCACTCAGCTAATTCAGTGTCAATGACTGATTTCTGGGAAAACTGGTCGCACCCGCAATTGATGCATCCCTTTCTATCGATCTGGCAAGACTGGTACTTTTTAAACATATAACATTGTTGATTGACTACTAAATTTTGTACCCTCAAAAACTCCTAGAAAAACTAGAAGAAAGACTTTTTAGTTCTTTTTCAAAAACATGGAAGACGTATTTGTCAAAAAGACAGAAATACACCTGCCTAAGATAGGTTTTACCCATAAGATAATTCTGGGTTACTGCTAACATAATTCTGGCACAACGTTGAACAGGAAAACCAAAAATTCCGGTGCTGACGGCAGGAAAAGCTAATTCCCTTATTTGCTTACTTTCTGCGACCATTAAACTATTCATGGTAGCCTCACTTAGCTTTCTGTCTTCACTACCCTCACCTAGTCTAGGACCTACAGCGTGTATAATATATTGCGCCTTGAGTTGGCCAGCACTAGTAAGCACAGCTCCACCCACGCCAGTTCCACCAATCTGGTCGCATTCTTTTTGAATTTCTGGTCCACCTTTTTTTGAAATAGCTCCAGCTACACCAGAACCCAAAACTAAATCCTTGTTAGCAGCGTTAACAATAGCATCTACTTCAAGTTCTGTAATATCTCCTTGAAGCAACACTAGATCCGTGTTATTAACCTTAACCTTCATGTAATTTATCTACCTTGTTTGATTAAACCAGTCTTTGATGCTACGTAAAACTCCTAAGTAGGTCAACATTTGACAAGTTTGTAATATTCATTTGTCATAAATATTACAATGAAACAGATAGGAACCTTCTAAAAGGCTAATAAATTTAATGACCATAAAAAACACATCCCTAAAATCGAGGCGAACTTTCTTTTACCATATGTTCTGTTTAGGTAGTATTTCTCTAAACGGTTGTCGGTACCGTGTAAAACGTCAAGGAGTAGTTCCTGGCATTGAAGTCTTATTAGCGAAAAAACAGAACTTGATCAGGGGAAAAAAGATAGGACTAATAACCAATCAAACAGGCGTTGATCGGGGATTAAACAATAATGTTGATCTCTTAAAATCTACCTCAGGAACACAGCTAGTGGCACTCTTTTCTCCAGAACACGGTATTCAAGGTTGGGAACAAGCTGGGGTCAAAGTTAACAATCAAAGTAAGAATGGTCGAAAGATTCCTGTTTTCAGTCTTTATGGTAAAAATATGATACCAACACCAGAAATGCTGTCCGATGTTGATCTTCTAGTGTATGACATCCAAGACGTTGGATCTCGATACTATACATATCTTTCAACCCTAAAAAACTGCCTTAAAGCAGCTAATCAGAATGATATTCCCTTTATAGTGCTTGATAGACCTAACCCACTTGGAGGGTTAAAATCTGAAGGGAAGATTTTAAAACAAAAACTCTATTCTTTTGTTGGTCCATCAAATATTCCAGCTCGATATGGATTAACACCAGGAGAACTTGCACTTTGGATGAAGGCCGAAATAAATCTTAAAAGTTCTTTAACAGTAGTGCAAATGGAACAATGGAAACGAGGGTACTGGTATGATGACACTAATTTAGAATGGATTCCGCCCTCCCCTAATATGCCAACTTCCAAAACAGCTCTTATGTATTCCGGAACGTGTCTTATTGAAGGAACCAACTTGTCAGAAGGTAGGGGGACAACCACTCCTTTTGAAATTGTTGGAGCACCTTGGATTGACGGAAGGAAATTGGGTAAATGGATGGGTAAATATAAACTACCTGGAGTAGCATTCAGGGAAATCACTTTCATTCCAACATTTTCCAAATATTCCAAAGAAAAATGTCACGGAGTGCAATTGCACGTTACTAACCGTGAACAATTTAAACCACTCCAAACAGTGCTTTACCTTATTCATCACATACATTCTGAGTACTCTTGTGATTTTAAGTGGATAAATCCTCATTTTGATCATTTGGCTGGATCGGACGAAATTCGAAAAGATATCCAAAATGGACAAAAAGTAGAAAAAATTGTTGAGAAATGGCAGCAAGAACTGGAAAAATTCAGACGAGAACGAAAGGAATTTCTTCTTTACCCATAGTTTATATTGATTTTCAATTTCAAAACTAATACTAAAATCAATCATTGAAAAAAACTTCTTTTAAATTAGAAACACTAATCACTAAGGAAACTCTACAAAATAGAGTTGCTTCTTTAGCCCAACAAATTTCAGCTGACTTTCGAGGAGAACACCTACATCTAATAGGTATTTTGAAAGGGGCATGGATTTTCATGGCAGATCTTATCCGTCATTTACAACTAAATACCTCCGTTGACTTCATCACCGTTTCCAGCTACGCTTCCAGCATGAAATCCACAGGTAAAGTCACTATTGTTAAAGATTTGAACACCAGTATTAAAGATCTTAACGTTCTATTGATTGAGGATATTTGTGAGACTGGGTTAACTTTGGACTACTTAACTCAAAAATTAAACAAACAAAAACCCAAGTCTTTGTCCATAGCCTCACTTCTTAGTAAATTTGGCAAACGCAAAAAAAAAATTAATCTAGACTATGTTGGATTTGAAATAGAAAACCATTTTGTAGTTGGTTATGGATTAGACTATCAAGAAAACTTCCGTAATCTGCCTGAAATTCATGCGGTTCAATTTAATGAAAAGAAAATTCCTAACTGAAAAAGAACTAAAAAGAGTTAGTCCTGGTTCTCCCTATTATGTCGAGAAAGGTACTTACCTCACTCCTCTAGCCCAAGAGGTAGCTCGTCAACGTAATAATGCCATTATTGAGTGTGAAAGTTTAGATGCAGTCAGAAGCTTTAGAGCAAATAATAAAATATTATCCATTGCTGCAAATAGTCATGGAGGAACTCTTAAGGAAGGTTTGATATCCCTAGTGAAAGATATTGGCTATTTAGTCTATGACTGTGGAACTAGTAAGGATGACTCCAGTGATTACGCTAGGTCAGTTTTGGAAGTTCTAACTCTGATTCAAACTGGAAAAGCTGGTAGTGGAATTTTGCTTGATAGTGATGGAATTGGTTCCTGTGTTATAGCTAACAAGGCGTGTGGTATCAGAGCGGCACATTGCTATGACCGTGCCACTGCTGCCAAGAGCAGAGAATCGCATAATTCCAACTTACTGGTTTTGGCAGCACCATTGCTGGATCGTGATTTAGGCAATCTAATTGTTACTACCTGGTTGGACACACCCTTCTTAGAAAACAACAATCAGATTACTCTCATCGACCAAGTTGAGAAGAAACTTTCTCAGCAAACCATCGTTGCTGTACCAGGAGACTGTTCCTGTGCATTGTAATAGGTAAAAAGCTGTAGCCGCAGTTCGGGCAAAAGCTTTTTGTTTGGTGGTATAGTAACTAACATGCAATTGGAAGCTTAAGCTAGGTATAGAAGTAGAACCTAACCTTTTGGAATAGCGCCTCTGTATGCAGAATGGCCCAAAGGCTCAAGAATTTTCTTTTTCCTTATTTTCTTGAAGCTCTTTTTCTTCTTTTTGGTTTATAGCGCCTTTAAAGTTCTTAATGGCTGAACCAATTCCTTTACCCAGTTCGGGAAGCCTCTTAGCACCAAACACAAAGAAAACTATCAATAGTATTATTAAGAGCTCTTGAATTCCAAGAGTAGGCATATAATCCTCCAATCCCTCATTAATTAGATTTTAGAGAGAAGGTTTATTTCTAACAAGTTTAGTTAATTTCAATGATAATGGCAAATGGACAATGAAAAATAGTTAACCATAAAAGTTATTCAGTAATAAAACGTGTCAACCACTTTAAAAGGATTTAAACAACCTTGACTGCACAGTACTCATCAAAAGCTTTCTTTAAAGACCCGGCAATTTGATCAGCTTCACAATTCTCAATTTGGTAACGATGCATCATAAATATTGGCTTACCTTCTTTAAATAAAGCAACCGATGGAGAAGAGGCGGGATAGTCTTTTAAGTATTCTCTGACTCTAGCTGTTGCCTCAAGATCTCCACCAGCAAAAACCGTTGCAACTTTAACTGGTAAAGTAGAATGTTGGAGTGCCAAAGCAACTCCAGGTCTAGCCCGACCTGCAGCACAGCCACACATCGAATTGATCACAATCATTAGTACTCCCTTGTCAGGATTATTAATCAAGAAATCGTCAACATCTAATGATGAACGAAGTTCCTGAACTCCCAAACAAGTAAGTTCCTGTCTCATGGGTCCAATAAATTCCTCTGGATATCTCAATTTTCTTACCTCCCTCTCCTAAACCCTGCAAAACTACCAACTCTAATTAGACCATAATTAATTTTTACATTATAGGATACAACTATTTGAGTAACCAAAAAGTTCTCCTATTTTAACAAGGTAATAATATAAAGTAAATTTACAGAACAAACGGTATCTTCAAAAATTTTTTAGTTTTTAAAAAACTTGAACTGCACTCTTTACCAACTACTTCCTAAAATTAAAATAAATTAAGATATAATAATATTTTGAAGTTTCAAATATAAGAGTTTAACATTTAGCAAATTATGAGTATAACTGCCGTTCACCCTAAATCAGCAAAAGACACCCAGACTAAAAACGCTAGTCTATTCCACGTAATATTACTAAACGATAATGATCATAGTTATGATTACGTTATTGAAATGCTTCAAAAACTTTTTTATTTTTCTAAGCAACAAGCCTACAGACATACAGTCGAAGTTGACTCTAAAGGCAAAACAATACTAATCACTTGTACCCAGAAAGAAGCAGAATTCTGTCGAGATCAGATCCGTTCCTATGGCCCTGATCCTCGCATTGCTTGCTGCCAAAGTTCAATGTCTGCAGTAATAGAACCTGCTGAAACCAAACAATAAAATTTTAAGACAAAAAGATTTATACCAGACTATGGTTGTTTGCTACTGCAAAAGCCCCTCTGATTGAGGGGCTTTTGCAGTAGCAAACAACTTTGAATTTCCTATTTATCTTATTCAGATTGTTCTTGGGTCTCTTGATTTTCTGTAGCAGTTGCTTCTGGACTTTCTTCTCCAGTCGCTTCTGGACTTTCTTCTCCAGTCGCTTCTGGACTTTCTTCCGTAGCATCGTCAACCACCACACCAATTGCTGCTGCCGCTGACTCTTCTTCAACCTTCTTCTTGACGGCCATGGCTAATTCATATTGTTCGTCAGCTTTTTCATGATAACCAACATACTCCTCAAAACGATCAGGTGCATGTCTTTTAACCAAAGGAGTCAGTGATGTTATATCCTGACCCGCCAAAATAAAAGAATCTTCCGTTCTTGGCTTTTCTACAATGATTTCGTCGACAAGAACTCTGGCTTTTTCTCGCATCAGCAAATTGATATAGAAATGGGCATTAAAATAGTTCTCATCAATTATTAGGGCCTTTTCTAGGTGCTCCAACCCTTCTGCGATCAACTCCAACCGCTCCGCTGGGTTTTTAGGTTCCATCTTGTCAAAGGTGAGTGTCCAATTAACATTACCAACACTATAAAATGGATCTGGATTTTCTGGTTCCAATTCACAGTTTTTAAGGTAAAATTCCTTAGCCTTTTCAAACTCTGACATTTGAAGATATATACCTGCGACACCTTTAATCGAAGGCAAATCATTTGGATCCTCATTTAAAATTGATTGAAAAGCTTCAATAGCATTATTCCCAATTTGAACATTTTCAGCTGACTTACCATTAGGAACATACAAAGACGCATAGGAGGTAGCCAGATAGAGTTTGGCATTTTTAAAAGTTGGATCAAATTCACTAGATTCTTTGAAAAGACTTGCTGCAATTTCAAATTCACCATCTCGAAAGGCTTTAACGCCCTTATTAAGCCGGTCCCTGGCTTTTAAATAATCCATTGCTCCACAACCTAAAGTGCCAAAGACCAGAGGCAAACACAGAAATAAAGCTATCGTTTTACATCTTAACTTCATAGGTTCCTCCACAAACCACTCTTACTTAACAAATAAATATCTAGCTCTTTCAAAATTCTAAAGATTTTCGGCAAAAATAGCTCTATGCCTACTGAGGCTCAGACCCAGCTGCAGCTTCCGCAGCACCTTGAACTTTTGCAGTCATTAATCCGACTTTATCCACACCGGCATTATGGGCAATATCAATGATATTCACCACACTGTTAAAAAATAAATCTGTGTGGCCCGAAACAAACATTGTTCTCTGTTGGCGGGTTTTAAAAATATCAGTGAGTCGCTGTTCTAATTCACGAATGTCTATGCTGTCTTGATTAATTTTAACCCTACGTTGGGCATCAATAGACACCACAATCGTTCTGTTTGATACTTCCTGAGGTGGAGGATCTCCTGGTGGAGGTGGCTGGGGAATTTGAGCATCCAAACCTTTAGGGATCAAAGGCGTGATGACCATAAATATAATTAATAGTACTAGCAGGACATCAATTAAAGGCGTTACGTTAATGTCCGCTACAGCTCCTTTGTTATCACCACCGACTGACATTGACATCGTATATCTCCTTTATTGAACTGATAGAGATGATTTTTTTTCTGTTTTATCTGTCAACAATCCAAGGCTCTCTACTCCGGCAGACCTGACAGTATCAACCACCTCAACTACACTTCCATACTTTGCCCGACGGTCACTTTTAACATAAACCGTCTTATCTACCTTATCAGCTAAAAGATCTTGAATTTGTTCAAGAAGTCGTTCTGCATTCAATTGTGCAGACTCCAGGTAAATCCTACCATCTCGAGTTACCGCAACCACGATTGCATCATCCTGATCAGCTTCTCGCATCTCTCGGGGATTCTCAGTCTTAGCCATATCCACACTAACACCTTTTTGCAACATGGGAGTAATAACCATAAAAATAATGAGTAGAACTAACATGATGTCTACCATTGGCGTGACATTAATATCAGCTACTACATTAGATTTTTCTCTCTTCCCACCCATACTATCTGCTGACATTGCCATTATAAATTACTCCGTTTCAGACTGTTTTAGAAAGTAATCAACTAATTCGGACGATGAGTTATCCATTTCAACGCCAAATGCTTCCATCTTGCCGTTAAAATAATTGAATACCCAAATTGCAGGAATAGCAACGAAAAGTCCCAAGGCTGTAGCAATTAAAGCTTCAGAAATACCACCTGCAACAGCAGAAAGACCTGTTGTCTTAGCACTGGACATACCTTGGAAAGCATTAATGATTCCGATCACAGTTCCAAACAATCCTACAAAAGGAGCTGTGCTTCCAATTGTGGCTAAACCAGCTACTCCTCGTTTTAACTCTGCAGTAGTAATGGCTGTAGCACGATCTAGCGCTCGTTTGCAAGATTCAATGGTATCTCCACCACCGCCAGAATTATATTCCTTTAACCCAGCTCCAACTACCTTTGCCAGGTGACTCTTTCCATTTTGTTCAGCTACTTCTAGTGCTTCACCAATTTTCCCTTCTTGTAAACAACCGGCCACCAATGGAGCAAATTCACGAGATTGTTTACGAGCTGCAGAAAAAGCTAGCAAACGATCAATCATGACTCCTATTGACCAAGCAGACATGATAATCAATGTAACCAAAGTTAATTTTGCAATGACTCCAGAGGCTTCCCACATTTCCATCATTGAAAAACCTACTGTCTCACCTTGTAACATAGATACTGCTAACAAATTTAAATTATCTAACATCATCGAATTCTTACCTCCTCAGGTCTTTAGCTACTACAGGTTTGGAACATTACTAAAAGTTAAAATTTACTAATCTTTTACCTCAAATTAAAGTTAACCGTAATTCGTGTGACCACCTCAACCCTAATTCCGTTAAGCACAGTGGGTTTATAGCGCCATTGTTTCACAGCTGCCAAGGCAGATTTAATCAGCAACGGATGACCTTTTAGTACTTTAAGATTTTCAATCGTACCATCCTTACTAATAATTGCTTCTAAAATTACCGACCCCTGAATACGAGCTTGCTTAGCTAATGCTGGATAACGAGGCCTGACTTGTTTAAGCAGGTTAGCCCGTTGAACATTACCACCTATTCGAACTCTACTTGGAGGTTTAGGTTTCGCCTTTGGTGGAGGTGGGGGTG
>JAKUNG010000029.1 GCA_022452285.1 Terriglobia bacterium
AAATGAGTTCATTACGTCACAAACCTTGGTGGGCGATTTCCGAGGATCCATCTGCTGGACGTCGCCGAGGGATTTATATTTTGGCCCGCCGTAATTTTACTTTTCCGATGTTTGATAAGTTTGATGTGCCTAATTCTTCAGTGAGTTGTTCTGGAAGGGAAGTTACCACAGTTGCTCCCCAGGTTCTTTGGACATTAAATAACAATATCTCTTTTAACCAAGCTCAGGTATTAGCCAATCGTTTGCTCAAGGAGGCGGGTCAGGATGAAGCTGATCAGGTAGAGTTAGCTTGGCGTCTTACTCTGGCCAGAAAACCTTCAGCAAGAGAAAAGCAGGAAGCTTTATCATTATTACATCGACTGACTTTAAAAGAAAATCAACAGCTGGACAAATCTGTGTCCCAAAAATTGGCCGAACCGCAAGTTAAACAGTTACGAGCCCTAAGTCAATTTTGTCTAACGATGTTTAATCTTAGTGAGTTTTTATATGTTGACTAGAGTTTTTAATCTACATCAATGATAGTTTTTAATGCTTGATTTTGACCTTGAGCTAGAGCTGTGATGGTTTTAGGAGTATCCTCCAATCGACAACGACCTTCAATAAAGGTTAAGAGTTGACTTTGAATTTTTGGAAGAACTGACAAAGCGAATGAAAAGTCTCTTCGATTAAAAGCGTAGGTCCCAATAAGAGAAATTTCTTTGCTAATGGTATCTTGCAGTGGGAGAGGTACTGTTTTCGCTAAATTCCCAATTAACAAGATAGATCCTCCTGGTTTAACAAGGTTCAGGCATAAAGCAAAAGAGTCTTCGGTACCTGCAGCATCAACTACAGTATCGGCTTCTCCTCCAAGCAATCGCCTAAGCTTCTGGGGAATGATTGATAAGGGTTTTTGGAGATCCACATGCAAACCCTTTCCTCCAAGGGATATTGCTCGGTTTGTTTTTTCAAAGATGGTATCTAGGACAGCTAACTTGGGAATTTTTCTAATACCAGCTGTTAAGACAGCTGCCAGACCAATAGTGCCTGCTCCTACAATTGCTACGCGTTGGGGGTTGATGTTATGTTCTTCTAGACGTCGCCAGGCATGACTAACCACAGCCACTGGTTCTGCCAATAAACCAATTTCTGGAGGCACTCCTTCTGGGATAGGTAGAGCATTTTCAGCAGGAACAGTGATAAATTCTGCCATAGCTCCCTTTTTTGCTAGATTAACTCCGATCATTTTTTTGTTAAGAAAAGAAGGATCTCCTTCTTCAGGAGTGGGAGGAACATCGGCAATAATGTTGAAGATGGCAACGGAAGTTCCAATTTTAGGTGATTGAACTAAAGCTCCATGAGCAACAACTTTCCCGGCCACTTCGTGTCCCATTACCATGCCGGGTGTTCGGCGTCCACTTTCACCGGTAAACCCATGGACATCGCTTCCACAGATTCCAACTGCTTGGATCTTAATAAGAACTTCATTGGGTTCGGGCTTGGGTTTAACAAGCTTTTCTAACCTCATGTCCCAAGGGGCATTATAAACAACTGCTTTCATAAATTCTGACATGACACATTCCCATTGATTGTTTAGATTCAGTTGAAGGAAAGTTAATAGTTTAACGGCCCATCCACAGCTTCTTCAATAATTTTGTCTAATGGAACAGAATAGGGGACATCTTTATTGAATGAAACATAAGTGGTGATCTTAATTATAACCAAATAATTTGAGTATAGTGAGATATCAAGCTAGTTGAAACTAAATGGTAAGAGTGAGCAATGGAATTATTAAAGAAAGTGCGAAAAAACTCATGGTAACTAATTGTTAAATCCTAAAGAATTACTACTTCATGCTGACATATTGACTACAATGAGGTATGCTCAGCTGTCGTGTACCTGTGTTAAAAGGAAGTTTTATTTTAAGTTTAATTAACAGTGACAAATGAATATTGTCCAGAAGGTTTTTAGATTATGAACCATACTAGTGTAAATAGAATTTTCTGTTTGGTTGGCCTGTTTACTTTAATTTTGCTAGGGACAAAAAACTCTCTGGCGTCCGGTCTCTTTGAATTTAAAGCTGAGGTGGTAAAAATAGAAGATTTGACACATAATGTTCGTCGGGTTGGCCTCCGACTAAAGAGCTCAAAAGGATTTACTTTTACTCCTGGTCAGTACACCTTTGTTCGGATTCCAAAATCCTTTGTCAAAAAATGGAATCAACAATACAAAACATCACACGGTGAGGTTTTTCGACCTTATTCCTTTGCTTCTAGTTCTAGCCATCTTCCTTTGTTTGATTTGATTATTAAATTGGCTCGTGCCCCTAGAGGGAAGGATGTTCCTCCAGGAATTGCATCAACTTTCATACACTCTCATTTAAAAGTTGGAAATCAACTTGAATTAAGTGCCCCTACTGGTGACCTATACTTAAAACCTGATACAGGGGAGCCCATAATCATAGTGGCTGGAGGGTCAGGAGCAGCACCATTTGTTTCTTTGTTGCAGTACTTTTTTGAGAAAGACTTTGACAAGAACAACGAGATCTATTTCTTCTTTGGAGTTCGTAGTAAGCGAGATCTTTTTCTTCACGATCAATTCGTAGCCTGGGATCAAAGTAAGCCTAAATTTCATTATATTCCTGGTTTATCTCGGCCCCAGCCACAAGATAACTGGAAAGGGGAAACTGGTTATATCCAGTTAGCTCTTGATAAACATCTTAAAGGTCCTAGCGGTGCGCATGCTTATTTGGCAGGTCCTCCAATTATGATTCGAGAAGTTGAAAAAGTGCTTCGGAGGAAAGGAATTACAAAAGATAGGACCTATTACGACGAGATTGAAGCAAGATAAGTTCAGCCACCTTCCCTTTTCCGCAAACAACAAAGTTCTTAAAGTAAGGTGGAGATAACCTGTGTCCCCGTCTCCCAATGTGGTGACAATCCCTTCATCAAGCTACCAGGTAGAACCCGTTTCTATTTCGTGGAATCCAATAGCTCTAGCTCAGATATCTGGTTCCAGAGGTGTTTTACTCGATAGTGGAGCTGGCTATGGATTACTTAGTCAATTTTCCTTTTTTGGCTGCGAACCATTTTTGATTTGTAGTGCACATGGAACAAGTCTAGACATTGTTCGTGGAGATCAACATCAGGTTTTTGAAGGAAATCCGATTAAAGCTCTAACCAAATTGTTGGAGAAAGAATATATAAAAGATCGGCAACCCGTAATTAACCCAGCTTGCAAGCTACCTTTTCAGACTGGTGCTGCAATGGGATTCCTTTCTTATGAATTAAATCGATTCATTGAATCTTTTCCTCGCCAGTCCAAAGAAGATTTAGGAATGCCAGATCTTTATTTTTGTTTTTTTGATGCTCTATTGGCTCATGATCATAACAGTGGTCAAACTTGGGCAATTTTTAAAAATGAAGCTGATTCTAAAAGAAGGCTACAGGTTACTTTAGATAAAGTTCGGAAAAACAATCAAATAGTTTTTCCTTCTATAAAGACACAGGGTCCTTCCGACCTGAGTAATACATCATGGGAAAGCACCTTCAATTTTGATAGCTATTCTGATGCAGTTAAACAAGCTCAGTCTAAAATCAGTGCTGGGGAGATTTATCAAGTTAATCTGTCACAATGTTTGTGGACTAGTTGTCGGAGACCTGCATATGAGGTTTATCAGAGATTTCGTTCCAGTGGTCCATCTCCCTTTGCCGCTTACATTGAAGGGAAGGATTGGGCAGTCTTAAGTCTTTCACCAGAACGATTTCTTCGGTACCTGCCTAAAAATAGAACAATCGAAACTCGTCCTATCAAAGGTACTCGGCCAAGGGGAGTTACTAAAGAAGAAGAAAAAAAAATGCAACAAGAGCTTTTTCATAGTTCCAAAGATGCGGCTGAACATATCATGATTGTCGATTTAGAGAGAAATGACATTGGACGAATAGCTGATTATGGAACAGTCTATGTCAGTAACTTACGTTGTTTAGAATCTTTTCCAACTGTTCACCACCTTACATCAACTATAGTAGGAAAATTAAAAGCTAATCAAAATCTTACAGGGCTTTTGTCAGCTACCTTTCCCGGAGGTTCTATTACTGGTGCACCCAAAGTTCGTGCCATGCAGATTATCGATCAACTTGAACCCAATTTACGTGGTGTTTATAGTGGAAGTATTGGTTACCTAGCTTTTGATAGAAGTATCGATCTTAACATCGCAATTCGTACTTTAATCCTTAAAGGTGGTTGGGCAACCTATTCAGCAGGGGGTGCTATTGTTGCTGATTCTAAAATAGAGAATGAGTACGCAGAAACCTTCCATAAGGCCTCCCCCTTTTTAAAGACCTTTGGTCTCAAGTACCCTCCCGATTTCGTAGATACTACTAATTAGTTAGAATGTAACAAGTCATTTTTTACAAAAGAATGTTTAGTTAGTGAAATTAGAAAATTACAGGTGAAGCATACTCCTGATAACAGGAAAAATATTGTTATAAGGAGGTATTGTTGCCACTGGCTGTTCTTTTCCCTTAATATAGATGGCATGGTCAAATTTGAAGAAGTCTTAGCTAAAGTTAAACAATTCCATCCTAATGATGATCTAGAGGTTTTAAAAGAAGCCTACCGTTTTTCAGCTGATCAGCATAAGGGACAGCATCGGGAGTCTGGTGAACCTTTTCTTAACCATCCAGTTGCTGTTGCTAATATTTTGGCAGATATGAGACTAGATTCTAGCTGTGTTAGTGTTGGACTATTACACGATGTTGTAGAGGATACCGTTATTCCTTTAAAAAAGATCGAACAACATTTTGGAAAAGATATTGCTAATATAATCAATGGGTTAACTAAGATTAGAAAATTTCACATTGACTCCAAAGAAGCGGAACAGGCTGAGAATTTTCGCAGGATGTTTTTGGCAATGGTTG
Source organism: Terriglobia bacterium (assembly GCA_022452285.1). GTDB lineage: Bacteria > Acidobacteriota > Terriglobia > Versatilivoradales > Versatilivoraceae > JAKUNG01. Next base: position 4,896 of record JAKUNG010000029.1, read on the forward strand.
ATGATATTAGAGTAGTCCTTGTTAAGCTAGCAGATAGACTTCATAACATGAGAACTTTAAAGTTCCTTCCTCCTGAGAGGCGGACGAGGATTGCCCAAGAGACATTAGATATTTATGCTCCAATAGCTCATAGATTGGGGATGGGAAAGATACGAGGTGAACTCGAGGATCTTGCCTTTATAACATTGAGTCCTGAATCTTATTTTCAGATTGAAAAAGAAGTCAAAGAAAAACGGAAAATCAGAAAAAAATTTTTGAATGATACGAAAGAGAAATTAATTAAGAAGTGCAAACAACACAAGATTTCTTGTACGGTGGAATCCAGAATTAAAAGAACTTATAGCATTTATCAGAAGGTAAAAAACCAAAAAATTCCAGTGGAACAAGTATATGATCTCTTAGCTATTAGGATCATTACTGCTTCGGTTGATGATTGTTATGTAGTATTAGGTATCATTCATAATTTGTGGCAACCTGTTCCAGGCAGAATTAAAGATTATATTGCTTTGCCAAGGCCTAATATGTACCAATCAATACACACCTCTGTTATTGAAAAAAGAGGGCAACCTTTTGAAGTTCAAATTAGAACTAATGAAATGCATCGTGTTGCTGAAGAGGGAATTGCAGCCCATTGGAAGTATAAGTTAGGACAAAAAACAGACAAAAATGATGATCAGCGATTTCTTTGGTTACGTCATTTAGTTGAATGGCACCAAGAAGTAAATGATCCTAGTGATTTTCTTAGGGCTCTCAAGGTAGATCTTTATCCTGAAGAAGTTTACACCTTTTCTCCTAAAGGGAAAGTTGTAGCTTTACCAAGACAGGCAACACCAGTAGATTTTGCCTATGCAATCCATAGTGAAGTAGGTGATAGTTGTGTCGGGGCGAAAGTAAACGGACGAATTGTTTCTTTGAAATCTCAATTAAAAAATGGAGATATTGTTGAAATTCAGACTCAAAGAGGACAGTTCCCCAATAGGGATTGGTTATCTTTTGTAAAAACTTACAGAGCAAGAAATAGAATCAAACATTACCTCAACGTTAATCAGAAGAAAAAAGCTATTGAGTTAGGTCGAAGAATACTTGAAAAAGAAGCTCGTCGATATAAAATTAATATAAAAAAATATATAGAAGATGGTTCCCTATTAAACGTTGCCCAGGAATTCAATTGTGCAAAGATGGAAGATTTGTATGTTGCTTTGGGTTTTGGAAGAGTGTTTGGTCGTACTTTATTAAGTAAAGTTTTGTCACCTGAAGAGTTAAAGGATCGGTTTTCCGAAAAGACAGGTTTTCTAAGTTCAACTGTGAAAAAAGTCTTTAGGCGGCCTCTCCAAGATACGTTGAAAGTCAAGAATATCGATGACATATTAGTGTCGCGGGCTAAATGTTGCAATCCTATTAAAGGTGAGGAAATTGTGGGTTATCTTACTAGAGGTAAAGGGGTTGCAGTTCATGCTACCCGTTGTACCAATGTGGGCAATCTTTTGTACAATGCTGATCGAAAGGTTGATGTTCTTTGGACTGGAATAAATGAAGGGTTGTATGGGGTTAAACTTTCCATTTCAGTAGATGATCGACGGGGAATGTTAGCCGAAATTACTTCTCAGATTTCAAAAATCAAGACAAACATTAAAGATATTGAGGCACAGAGTTTTGAAGATAATCGTGGCTTGATTAATGTTACTATTGAAGTTGATGATATTAAGCATTTGGAGAAAACTATTAAGTCTATCAAGATGATTAAAAACATTAATGAAATTGTGTGGCAGTGATTTTAGAGTGCTCCTTTAAGAATTTAACTGTTTATAGGGTAATGATGAAAAATATTATTCAAACTGTTAATGCCCCTAAAGCGATCGGACCCTACTCTCAGGGGGTGAAGGTAAGAGCAAGAGATTTGTTTTTCTTATCTGGGCAAATCCCCTTAGATGCTAAAACGGGCGAGATTATAAATGGCGACATTGAGTTGCAAACTAAACAAGTACTCAAAAATTTAGAAGGGGTACTAACGGCAGCAGGACTTTCTTGGGAAAATGTTGTCAAGACTACAATATACATTACCGATATGGATAGTTTCCCAAGGGTAAACAGTGTTTATCAGAAGTTTTTTGGTGAAACACCGCCTGCAAGAGCAACAGTTGGGGTTAACTCTTTGCCAAAAGGGGCTTTAATAGAAATAGAGGCTGTAGCAGCTGTTGAATAAAATGGACTAAGGTAATTAATTGCCGGAATTAGTATTATTTAGTTATACGTCCAGATCGAATACAGCTTGTACATACTCTTGCCCTTTTGTGTGCACCATTAACCAAAATACGCACACGGTGTAAATTTGGATTCCATCGCCTTTTTGTGATGTTATTAGCGTGGCTTACATTATTTCCAAACATCGGAGCTTTCCCACATATTTGACATCGAGCAGCCATTGTTGCTTCTCCTACTAGTAAAGTTAAAGGATTGAAAGGTTAGCAAAAGATTATTAGTTCGTCAAACGGACACAAATTAAGATAAAACAATATAATCAAAATCCAAACGCAGAATGAAAGTTACTTGGTGATTATAGGTTTTTTTATGGTTTCAATTAAAACTGGATAGCAGTCTGGAGCTCTTTTTGACACTAATACTAGGAATTGAATCGTCGTGTGATGAAACAGCAGCAGCTATTCTAGAAGACGGTAAAAGAATTTTGTCAAATGTAGTGGCCTCTCAAGTAAATGTTCATAAAAAATATGGTGGTGTTGTACCTGAGCTCGCTTCAAGACATCATTTGGAAAACATTGTGCCAGTTGTAAGAGCTTCCTTTGAGGATGCTAAAGTTTCCCCTAATCAGCTGGGGGGAATTGCAGTCACTCAGGGACCTGGACTAGTAGGATCCCTGCTAGTGGGTATTAACTATGCAAAAGCTCTATCCTTTGGATTAGGTATTCCTTTAATAGGCATTAACCACATCGAAGGACATATTTTTTCAGCTCCTTTAGCACTCTGGGAAGAAGAATCCCAAAAAAATAAAGTAATTTCTGACTGGGATACCCTATTACCTTGTCTTTCCTTAGTAGTTTCTGGGGGACATACCAGTTTGTTTTGGATTAAAAGTTGGGGGGGCAGTGGCCAAGGAAAAGAATGTTATGAGTTGCTTGGTCGAACACTAGACGATGCTGCAGGTGAAGCTTTTGACAAGGTTGCTAAGCTTCTTGGTTTTGGTTATCCAGGAGGAGCTCTCATTGAACGCCTTGCCAAACAAGGAGATCCCAATTCGGTAGGTCTGCCAATACCTCGTATCAGGGGTTCTAAATTCGATTTTAGTTTTTCTGGAATAAAAACCGCTGTGTTGCGTTACACGCAAGCTTTTCTTCAGAATGAGCTGTTAGCTAAGGACTCCAAAAATATAGATAATGTGGTGGATGAGAAAGTTCCTAAGTCAATTTGTAACTTAGCAGCTAGTTTTCAGAGCACCGTAATTAGAATCCTGAAGGAAAAGCTTTTAGCGGCCAGTGAAATCTATCAACCCCGTTCTATAATGCTTTCAGGAGGTGTTGCTTGTAATAGAGCTCTTTGCGGTGAAATAACGAAAAGCTTTTTAAAGAAGAGAATACCAGTTTATTTTCCGACACCGATTCTTTCTACCGATAATGCGGCAATGATTGCTGCGGCTGCTTACCCTAAATTTTTGAGAAACAATTTTTCTGACTTATCTTTAAACGCTAATGTCCGTTTGAAATTAGATAATAGCTGTTGAACTTTCATTAGGTTCGGAATATGTCTGCTTATCTAAAATGTATTGAAAAAAACTGTAACAAAACTATGTCCAGTACATCAAAAGCATACGTGTGTCCAAATTGTGAGGGTCTTTTAGATGTGACATACGACTTTGAAATTTTTGATCCAGAAAAAATTAAACAAATTTTTCTTAAAAGACGGAGTTCAAATAGTCTTTTGGATTTAAGTGGGGTTTGGCGTTATCGGGAACTTCTTCCTTTTTGCACAGATTTTTCCAAAGTAGTTTCTATTCAAGAAGGTAATACACCTGTCTATGAGGCGCCTCGCTGTGCCAAATATGTTGGATTAAAGAAACTCAATCTAAAACATCAGGGATTAAACCCTACAGGATCCTTTAAGGATAATGGTATGACCACGGGAGTTACCCAGGCCAACCTTCTCGGTTCTAAAATTGTGGCCTGTGCTAGTACCGGTAATACGTCAGCTTCTATGGCTGCATATGCTGCTAGGGCAGGAATACGGGCAGTGATTTTTATCCCTGATCAACAGATTGGTTTTGGGAAGCTTGCTCAAAGCCTAGACTATGGAGCTACTACGATACAGCTAGAGGGTGATTTTGATGAATCGATGAGACTTGTCAAAGAAATAACACTAGAAAGGGACGTTTATCTTTTGAATTCAATCAATCCTTTCAGACTTGAAGGACAGAAAGCTATCATTATTGAACTATTATGCCAACAGGACTGGAAGGTTCCTGACCGAATTGTGGTACCCGGTGGAAATTTGGGTAACAGTGGTTCTTTTGGAAAAGCGATTAAAGAGCTATATGATCTAGGATTTATCGAAAAAATGCCTATGGTTACAATCATTCAGGCACAACGAGCTAACCCTCTCTACCAAACTTTGATTGATCGTTCTCCACGACTTGTTAAGGTTGAAGCTCAAACTCTAGCCACAGCTATCAAAATTGGCAATCCTGTTTCTTGGAAAAAAGCCGTTAGGGCCATGGAGTGGACCCGAGGTTGGTGTGATTTTGTAAGTGAACAGGAAATAGCGGATGCGAAGGCTATAATAGGTAGAGATGGAATTGGGTGTGAACCGGCTTCTGCAACAACTGTGGCTGGAATTCGGAAACTTGTTCAAACTAAGGAAATAGATCCTGATGAAGATGTTGTAGCCGTTTTAACCGGCAATTTGTTGAAAGATCCAGACTATACAGTTAACTATCACCAAAACTCTCTCTATCAAGAAGCTACTTACCGTAATGAATTACTGGGTAAGAAAGATAAAATTCGTTCAACATTTGCCAATGGACCTATTAAAGTGCGCGCTGACAAAGAAGCAATTCTCAAAGTTTTGGGACTTTGAGGAAAGGACATATTCTTAAGTCTAACCTACTCTTTTTGAGGTTTTTAAAAATCAAAGTGTTAATTCTACAAACAAAGGATTATATTAGTCGGCTCATGTTAATTAAACGTTATAGAAGGAGGAGTTTCTTTTGCGATTAAAGAAAAAAATCTTATTTATCATTTTTGTTTTTCTCATCCTGCAAACCAATTTTTTAATTAGTATTTGGAGTCAAACACTTCCTAATAAAGTTGTGATTTCGATTGGAGAAAAAAAGCTTACGGCCAATCAAGTTAAGCGCATGCTACATGTGATGCCTCCTCAACAGCGTTCCTATTTTACTAAAGCTCCAAATCAGCTTACTGAGTGGATTATTCGGACACAATTATTCAAACAAGAAGCAGAAAAAAGGAAGTTAAAAAACCAGGAAGAGGTAAAAAACAATATTGAAAGATTTAAGAAACTACTTGAGATGGAGGAATTTAGAAAGCAAGTTAACATTCATAGTGAAGAGGATGAGAAAGTAGCGTTCCAGATTTTTTTGGACGGCATGCTTGCAAAGATAGCTGAGAGTGAGATTATCAAGGAAATTAAAATTAAAGAAGAAAAGGTAAAGCAACATTTTGAAGATCATTTGGATTCCTACACTGTGGCTAAGGCACGCCGAATCACTATTCGCTCGATTTCAGCCAACCACTTTTATAATGATGATAAACCTCGTGATCAAATTCGTTCCGATGAAGAAGCCCGAAAGTGGGCTAAGACTCTTCGTAAGAAAATTCTTGAGGGATCTGATTTTGAAGAAATAGCAGCTCAATACTCTGATGACCCAACAACTTCAGGACTGGGGGGTGATATAGGGACTGTGAGGAGGGGAAGGGCAAATAAGCACATAGTTACTCCTCCGGAGTTAGACATTTTATTTACAATGAACGTGGGATCCATCAGTCAAGTCCTCGAGGCGCCTTTTGGTTTTGTAATTCTTAAATTAGAAGAGAAAAGGAAGCTTAGCTTGGAGGAGGCAAGGAAAGAAATTGAGGATCGGCTTCGGAGCGAAAAGCTAGAAATGAATTTTCAGGCAATGAAAGAGCAGACCAGAATTATGATTGATAAGAATTTTTTTAGTCCTTCACCTCCTAAACCTTGAGCAGTTTCATTAGAATTAGAAATTACTAGTTATTAGGGTAAGGACACTGAGAGCTCTAGAAGTGGGGTAATTCGTTTCTCTAGTAATTTTATGTCCTGAGTCTCTTTTTGCTGGCCTTCAATAAATCTTCCAACGATGTTGCCATTACGATCTATCAAAATGAGGTAAGGAATACTAAAGCGAGGTTTTTGGGAACTAACTTTCAAATAGTTTACAGCAATTGAATGGTCTCCTAAAAGAATTGGAAAAGATAAACCATGTTTTTTTATATAGGGTTTTAAATGTTTTTCTTTTTGGGGATCATGCGAAATTCCTAGGATTATAAAATCCTGAGTTTTATATTTCTTATAAAGAGTTTCTAGCTGGGGACTAATTCTTTGGCAGTCAGGGCACCAGGTCTGAAAAAATACCATTAATACTACTTTCCCTTTTAATTGACTGGAACGGAGGACTTGGCCGTTTACTCTTGGTAAAATAAAGTAAGGTGCTGGTTGAGTCTCTGCTAAAACACCCCAATTCTGGATTCCCACACTTATAAGAATTAGGAATCCAATCAGTAGTAAACGACGAGACTTTCTTAGATATATTAAAGAAATACTTTTTAGTCTCATAATAAGCTTTTGATGTAGGAAAATTTTCCCAGCTAGAAACGAACAAGGTATAGTTTACATTAGAATACTGGATATTTAGTAGGTAGAATTTAAAGTACTGAGTTGGGTTGCCATTGACCACGTTGGTTGGAAAACATTAAACTCATAATCGATTTAGGTGCTACCAAGTCTAAATATAATGATGGCGATCATAACCTACAGCTATCAACTAGAAAAAAACAGATGACTTTAACTGACAAGTTAGAAAATGAAAACGTTTCTTTCAATTCCAAACAAGCTACTCGGCTAGATACTGATCCCTCAAGTCAAGTTGATTATAGTAATTCCAGTGTCAGTATAGTAATCCCTGTTTACAACGAGGCTAATTCTTTACCAGATCTTTTGGACGAGTTAACGAGTATTCTTGACAAGTTGAAGAGACCTTGGGAGATTCTTGTTATTAATGACGGTTCAACGGATGCTACCCTAGAGGTTTTAAAAGGTAGACCTGTTCGTACAATTTCCCATCCCTATAACATTGGTAATGGAGGAGCAATCAAAACAGGTATTCGGCATGCAGTTGGTGAAATTATAGTAACTATGGATGGGGATTCACAACATGATCCAAAAGACATTCCATTGTTGCTTTCGCCAATTGGTCCATTTGATATGGTGGTTGGTGCACGAATAAATAGTTTTTATCAGGGCATACATAGAGCTATTGCTAACAAGTTTTATAATTTTGTTGCTTCCTATGTTAGTGACTTCAAAATACGAGATCTTACCTCTGGATTCAGAGCCATTAAAGCAGAAATTTTGAGACGTTACCTTTATTTACTACCTAACACTTTTTCATATCCAACCACCCTAACACTGGCTCTGATCCGATCTGGTCATAGTCTTAAATATCAGCCTGTCAGAGCTTTAAAACGTACAGGCAAAAGCAAAATTCGTTTGTTACCTGATGGAATACGTTTTCTATTAATCATTTTTAAAATCTCAACCCTTTTTTCACCCTTAAAGGTCTTTCTTCCTTTCAGCTGGATATTTTTTGTTCTGGGTTTGGTCAACTACAGTTACACCTATTATGTTAACCAGGAATTCACAAGTATGTCCCTATTTATGTTTATTGGGGGCTTTCTTTTCTTTTTACTTGGTTTAATTTCAGAACAGATATCCCAGCTTCGTTTTGATCGTGCCGAAGGTCCTCATTCTCCTTCCTAATACCAAAATAATAGGTATGATATACTCGGATATTACTTCGTTAGAAACAGAACATTACATTAGCCTAAGTGACCGAGCATGGCTTTTTTTGAGGAGAAAACAGTAATAGTTACAGGAGGAGCCGGATTTTTAGGTTCCGAGCTGGTTAGACAACTTCATGCAAAGGGTTGCCCTAGGATAATTATTCCACGGAGCTGTGAATTTGATCTAACTCAAGAAGCTCAGATACGTCATCTAATAGAAACTACTACTCCCGATGTCATCATCCACTTAGCAGCCGTGGTTGGAGGTATAGGCGCTAATCGTCATCATCCAGGTGAATTCTTTTATAAAAACCTGATCATGGGTACTCAATTGATGGAACAGGCTCGGCTGCACGAGGTAAAAAAGTTTGTAGCTATAGGTACTATTTGTGCCTACCCTAAATTTACTCCGGTTCCCTTTCAAGAAAAGGATCTCTGGTTAGGTTATCCTGAGGAAACAAATGCACCCTATGGCTTAGCTAAAAAAATGATGTTAGTTCAGTCACAAGCTTATAGGCAGGAGTATCAGTTTAATTCCATTTATCTTTTACCAGTAAACCTTTATGGTCCTGGTGATAATTTTGATTTGGTTTCTTCACATGTTATCCCTGCCCTCATCAGAAAATGTGACCAAGCTGTAAAGGAAAAAAAATCTGAAGTTGAGGTATGGGGCACTGGAGAGGTTAGTCGAGAATTTTTATACGTTTCTGATGCGGCAAATGGAATTCTACTGGCTACAGAACACTATGATAAAAGTGAACCAGTTAATCTGGGATCAGGAGAAGAAATCTACATTAAAGACCTGGCAGTTCTCATTGCTAAAATGACAGGATTCAAAGGTCAATTTTGTTGGAATTCTGAGCAGCCAGATGGACAGCCTAGACGTTGTCTTGATGCCAGCCGTGCTAATCACGAGTTTGGTTTTAAAGCAGCAATGAGCTTGGAGCAAGGTTTAAGAGAGACAATTCGTTGGTACCGGCAATCAAAAGTCTACGACTGAAAAAATAGCAGGATTCCTCATCTTAAAGTACTTACCCTTATGAGAAAATCAAACCAGAACTGCTCTACTAGTCCAAAATTTATTATTCAATCTATCTTCAATCACCATGAATTAATTTGGAGAATGATTAAGCAAGAGATTATTAGTCGTTATCGTGGATCAGTTTTTGGATTGTTCTGGTCATTTGTTAATCCACTGGTAATGCTTCTTGTTTATTTATTTGTATTTAACATAGTTTTGAAGACGCGATTCAATGAAAATTCTGAAACTAAAGCAGAATATGCACTTTTAGTTTTTGCTGGTTTTACAGTATTTATTTTTTTCTCTGAAATTATTAACCGGTCGCCAAGTTTGATTCTTTCAAATGTTAATTTTGTAAAAAAATTGGTTTTTCCACTTGAAATATTGACCTATATAGTAACTGGAACAGCGCTTTTTCAAATTTTGGTTAACATTATTATTTTGTTAATAGCTAACCTCCTTATTTATAAATCGTTACCTTGGACGCTTGTGTTTTTCCCAGTTATTTTATTAGTACTTATTCCCTTTTGCCTCGGTTTTTCATGGATGCTAGCCTCCCTTGGTACCTTTATTAGAGATGTTGGTCACGTAGCCGTAGTATCTACACAGATTTTAATGTTTATGACTCCAATTTTTTACCCTGTCGATGCAATCCCTGAAGGCTTTCGCTACTACATTAAACTTAACCCTCTAACTCTGATCGTGTCAGAGATGAGGTCTATAGCAATTTATGGCAACCTTCCTAATTGGTATAGTCTTCTTATTTATGGTATCTGTGGTTGGTTGATTGCTTGGATAGGGTTTTTCTGGTTTCAAAAAACAAGGAATGGATTTTCTAATGTCCTCTAAACTAGTTCAACCAAACTTGGAATCAATCGTTCCGTCGGTGATTTCTGTTGAAAAAGTCAGTAAGGCTTATTCAATTTATGAAAGACCCCATGATCCCTTACTAAGAGAATTCTATTTGCAATTAGCTGAGCTTCCAGTATTACCTAGGTTTATTGGTAATGGATTGAGAGGCTTAGCTAAACGTCGGGGTAAACAATTCTATGCTTTAAAGGAAATTTCTTTTCGAGTAGCTTCGGGTGAATCCCTGGGGATCATAGGTAGAAATGGCTCTGGAAAATCTACACTCCTACAGCTTATTGTTGGCACCCTGTCTCCAACAAACGGAGAAATTAATTCATCTGGTCGCATTGCAGCTTTGTTAGAACTTGGTACTGGCTTTAATCCAGAGTTTACAGGTTTCGAAAATGTTTATTTAACTGCTTCATTAATGGGTTTAACGAAAAAGGAAATCGATGCTTCATACAAAGAAATTGTTACCTTTGCAGATATCGGATCTTTTATTGATCAACCTGTCAAGACTTATTCAAGTGGCATGTTGGTTAGATTGGCCTTTGCGGTTCAAATGGCTGTTGACCCAGAAATTTTGATTATTGATGAGGCGCTTAGTGTTGGGGATTTCTTCTTTCAACAGAAATGTACCCAACGCTTGCGAGAGCTTAGGTCCAAAGGTACTACACTTCTGTTTGTTTCTCATGACATGGGTATTGTACGAGATTTATGTGATCAAGCCGTTTATCTGAGAAATGGTGAGCTTGTGTATCATGGCCCTTGCCATCAGGCAATTAAAGCCTATCTAAATGAAGGGTTTAAACCTGTTAGTGTAAGAAAAAAAATAGTGGAAGATAGTCCTCCAGAGATGGATGAGAAGAAGAAAAAGAAATTCAGCGAACTGGCTTATTGGATGTCTGATTCTCAGCAGGAAAAACTGAATGGAGTAGCAAGGATTTTAGGCGTTGCTCTGCTAGATTCGGGTTTACAACCTACTACTAAGGTAACTATGGGAAAAGAGTTAAAAGTTTGGATTTTAGTCCAGCATTACAGTGTTACTCCTGTTCAAATCAGTTTTATTATTAAGAATAGGTACAATCAAGTGATAAGTTCATTTGGCTCCTACACTCTTGATGTAGAATTACCGGATCTAAAAGAAGGAAAACTATCTCTATTTGAACTTAATATCTGCGCTATGATTGAAGCTGGAGCCTATACTTTTCGGGCAAGTGTCGGTCAAATAACTAAGGTAAATCGTGGGATGCCAGAAGACCAAACACCCTGGCTTGGTCCATTTACTGTCTTCTGGGATTATGAAAAAAACCGGGCTCCATTTCATGGAATGTTTGGAGTTCCCGTAGCTGGCGAGTTCAAAAGCGTTGAAGACATTCATTAGGAAAACTTAAAATTGATGAAGTTGTGGGTTATTAGGAAGTTAAGTTTCTAGAACATACAAATAGTTTTGTTCTAGGTTTGAATCATCCGAAACAAAAAATTGAAAAGGTTGATTTCAGAATGAATGATATAGCTGTTTTCTATTGTTTTGCTCGATCCGGAGGCACTCTTATTAATCGGTGTTTAGGGTGTATTAAGGACAACCTAGTTCTTTCTGAAGTGAATCCTCACGGTGCTTTGCTTCCAGTTGAAAATCAAGCATTGGATTGGCTAAAGTTAGTATCTTCAGATCAATTTAAAAATTTTCATGACCTCAACTATGGCCAAAAAATTAGTTTTTTAAATAAAAATGCTTCAGCATTAAATAAGCATCTTATTATTAGGGATTGGTCAACTTTAAATTTTTTGAGGAATGTTTATTGGGAATATTTTTCCCCAAGTATGATTTTGGAACAAGGTCTTTATTTATCTAATTATGACCTCCAAGCTAATTGTGTAGTTGTCACCCGTCAGTCGGCATGTGTTTATGAATCAATTGTCCGATGTTTCCCTGACCAAATTCATCTAAGCGTCGAAGAGTTTTCGGAAAGCTATTTGGCATATGCTAAAGCCGTTTGTAATTATCCAGTGATTCATTTCGAGAAATTTTGTGCAGAACCAGAAGTTCAATTTCAAAAATTATGTGGTTATCTCGGTGTAAAGTTTGAGCGGTCGTTTTTAACTCAATTTCATCGCTTCAACCAGTGCACAGGGGACAACCAACTTTCCTCACCTTCAAAATCGAGAACTGCAACAGAAATAATGGTGCCAACTAAAAAAAGAAATTCAAAAACTTGGCAAGTAGCTAGCACTAATGAGAATTGTCGTAAGGCGGATGAGTTACTAGGTTATGAAATCTAAAGAAATTCAATCAAAATTGTGGAAAATTCTAGAATCGAGAGACCGTTCACTAAAACAAGGTCTTCATCGATGGGATAAACAAGAAAAGGCATTAGTTGAGAGAATGGATGAAATAGCATCTCTCAAAAAAGCAGCTGATGAAAAAGATCGGGAGATAGAATTGTTGAAGGGAGAGTCGAATGAGAAGGATGAGGAGATAGAAGAGAAGGATGAGGAGATAGGATCTT
>JAKUNG010000003.1 GCA_022452285.1 Terriglobia bacterium
TACATTTTAAGAACCCGGTTTAAAAACGGCACCATCATGTATAACCTGATGCGTCCCCCCGAAACACGCCACTTAATGGTTTTACCCCACCGGTGGCGGCTAATCCCCATGAGTTTTGATTCTCCTCTTTCTACCGACTACTGGGATGATGACGGTACCCCTGAATACCGGGCCATCTTTAAACGCCTGGAAACTGAAAAAATTTTGCTGGAACGAAAATAGCTATTTACTATAGGAGTATCATCAGACAGTCATCTAATCGTTAGTTGCTAGTTCTTGATCATCTATACCCAAAGCATTAGCAGCATTGCGCCAAAAGAGACCTTCTACTTGGTCTTTTGATAGTTCCGCAACTTCTACAGCAAATTTCAAGGACATCAGTTGCTCGTAAACTGAAAGTATTGGTCGTCCATCGCAGTGTGGAAATTGTAATCCGCCCTGATCGGCATCGCTGTGCTGCCAAGCACGGCCAAGCGCAGCGTAGTGACCGTGGAAAAATGCAGCACCTACACCGTCTGATCCCCAAAAAATCCGATGCGGGTCTTCTTGAGTGAGTAAGGTGATATAGGGTCGAACATCTGTCACAGCTGAAGTGTCGTAGTGAATGTTTGGCATGTCTCGAAGATGCTTTATCGCCTCACGTATCGGCCAATAGGTAAAACTTCGCGCACAGTGTGCTAAGAGCCATTTAATGTTTGGATATCGATTGGTAGTATATTCTTCCAAGTCTTTTAGATTGTGATGGTCTGCACAACCATGCTGTCGAGCCAGGTGCATGGTCACCCATAAGCCGTGTTGATTTGCAAACTCCATTTGCTCATGTGGCAGAAATTCATGAATCCGACAGTGATCGATGTCACCAGTAACCGAGTATGTTCGGTAGGGCTTAAGACCAATGAACTGAGGATTCTTAAGGTCTCGTTCAATGTCCTCCAGCTTACATGAAGGTGTTACTAGACGATTGTACCTAATACCTGGAATTTCTTTAATTTCTCTTCTGACCGATTCCACATGCCTTGTAACATCACTTCCAGGGGACCCTAGAATCAGATACTGCATCCGCCGACCTGGATAGAGTATTTTGGCCCACTGATTTAATGTATTTAAATCATTGTCCTTTGTTTTGATCTGAGGATTTGTTGGGAGTCCTTGTGGAGCTCCTGGAAGATCGGCAGACCAGAAAAAATGAATATGGGAATCAAGGATTCGGGACGGGACAAAATCAGCCAGCTCCTCCTCCCAGATCTGCTGATCACAATCACGGTAGTCAAGGTTGGCTTCCGGAATATCAATGTTCTCTTGATTCATAGTTATCCTCACTATTCAGCAAAATGAAATGATTCCAAAATAGGATTCCTGAATAAAAAATATTTTTGGGGGCCATGTATTACTCAAAACACAATGAAGGAGAAAAGAATAAAAAAAATAAAAAACCAAATAGTTCCTGCAACACATACCACAAGGACTAGACCGTATGGGCCAGCTTTTTCAAATGGTCCTAATGGACCTAGTCGTTTAGAAAAAGTTCCTACATTCAACAACACAATGATAATGACATAAGTCAGCACCACTGAACCAATAATACTGATAAGAAATCCCACTGGTTATCTCCTGGAGAAATAAAAAAATATTTTCTAGTTTGGGTCCCCTTTTGGAAAAATAGTTTTATCGGTTCCTGGGGGATATACGTCTATCGCCCACAGCCGAAAGGGGGAGTGGGGCTTGTTGATACAGAAAAACAAAATAGCCTAGAGCCACAGGTACTTACTTATTGACATTCTTCTTCCCTTGTTTTTTAGACTTCTTCTTTATTCTTCCACTAATCCTTGCAGCCTCCGCCCTTCTCTGCTGACTTTGCCATTACTATCCTCCCTGAAACATCAGAGGTACGGGCAAATCAGGTAAATGTGTCCCTAAATATCTCCATTGCCCTGTAGTAAAGTCAGATCTCTATCCTAAGTTGTTGATAAGGCTGGTACGCCCGGCAGGATTCGAACCTGCGACCCCCTGCTTAGAAGGCAGGTGCTCTATCCAACTGAGCTACGGGCGCATCTAACATTAAAGGAAGTTATTGCTCTGAGATTAATCTTTTTAAAATTCTTCTCCTATCTACACGATAATCAAAGCTGTACTCTGATTTCTAGTTTTTCATATTCTATGACCCTGATCTCCATTGTCAATTGGTACTTTTTAAATCAGGGAAAATATACATTGCATGCCCGCCACCTTGATTAAGAGAAGCCATAATCACCGTTTTAGCATTAACATTAAAGCGCTTCCGATTAATTGTTTTTGAGCCATCCTTACCTGGAACTACATCAGAATAGATTTCGGCAATATATTTACCGGTTCCCAAAAATTTTAGAGGAATATGTAATTTCCTAGATTTCCAGTTGGTGAGACTACCAACATACCACTCATTACCTTTTTCCCTAGCAACAGTAATATATTCCCCTACCCTGCCTTGTATTACCCGAGTCGCATCCCAAGAAGTAGGCACTCTTTTAAGAAATTCTATTCCTACCTTACCCTTATATGCAGCAGGGTAGTCCACTAGCATTTGTAACGGACTTTCGTAAACCACATACATGGCTAATTGGTGACTCCGGGTTCCTTGTGCCACCGGTTCTTTTGAACGACTTCTAAAATCTTTTCGAGAAACCGTTCGAAAGGCTCCAGGGGTATAGTCCATAGGTCCAGCTAACATTCTTGTAAATGGAAGTGTCACATCGTGAAGTGGGCTACAACGACTGCTAAACTTATTCCACTCAAGACCAAGTACGGCTTCCCGAGTAATCAGATTGGGCCATGTTCGACGAAGACCATCTGGTTTATAAGCTCCATGAAGATTAATTAATAGTCGGTGTTTAGCCCCTAAAAAAGCAATTCGATGATATAGCTGCACCATTGCTTGATCATCTCGATTCATAAAATCAATTTTTACTCCCGCAATTCCCCATTCCTCATACTTCCGAAAAGCCTCTTTCATTTGGGCCTGAGCCCGTTTCCAATGCAGCCAAAGAAGAATTCCAACCTTCTTCTTCTTTGCATAACGAATTACCCTATCTAGGTCTAGTCCTGGTTTATTCCGTGTAATATCTCCTTCCTCACTGGTCCCTTGGTGCCATCCATCATCAATTAAAAAATATTCCAAATTATGATCAGCAGCAAACTTGACGTAGTGCAGCATAGTATCTGTATTCATTCCCTCTTTGAAATTCGTCTGTTTTGCAACAGTTCCATTCCACCAGTGCCAAGCAACTTTTCCAGGTCGAATCCACGAAGTGTCAGCAATACGACTGGGGGAATTAAGATGTAGGAGCAATGCATTATTCTCAATTAGAGTTCCTGGCGCATTCCCCAACAAAAAAACCCGCCAAGGAGAGTGCATTGGTGTTCTCACCTGAACCTTTGGTTTGGATTTAATAGGATGGGGTGACAAACGACTTTCAAATGTTTCAGGATTGCCTATTCTAGGAGTCAAATACATACCAGCATAGTTGGTAATGTTAGCTTCAGTCACAGCCATCCATTTACCTTGAAGAGTTTCTATCAATAGTGGCAAACCTAAAATAGATCCTGGCCGAATTTGCCATAATGGCTGAGCATTAAATTCCGATTCATAGTTTGTAGTATAGCTTTTCAGTTGAAGGGCCCAGCCGCGGGATCCTGTTGGGAAATAAAAAGTAGAATTTTCTTCGGCAAGTTCTAGGGTTTGTAATTTCGGCTGTTGAGGAATCATGTAACGAAAAGCGATTCCTTCATTATATGCCCGGAAAACAAAATTAATTCGCCGGCCAGTTTCATTATATTCTTTTAACTTAAGAACACCCTGACGACAAAATCCGTGTAACTTCTCCTGTGTCCCATACGGCATAGTATATTTGTCATTTACAGTAGTCTGCTTCCATTCAATAAATGAAAAATCCCGATCCAGTGAAGATCCCTTTTGTAACTTAAGACCTAACCAGGATTCTCTCAACATCCTACTGCCATTATAAAAAACCTCATAATAGACTCGAGTTCCTTTGGGATAAGGAGTTCGGTTTTCTTTTAACGAAATAATAATAACAACATTGTTATCAGGTGATTTCAGCTGGAAACTTTGTGCACCAAAAGTAAACTTTGGATCCACTTGAAGGAAACTAAAAAGAAGTAGTCCCGTAATTATTTCTACAATACCAATTCCTTTGAAACTCTTTTTGTTGCTTCTATTCATAACAGCTTAACCAAAATATCCAAAAATATTTCTGATCACTAGAAAGACTGGCAGGAACTACTAAAAGAAGAGATACTTACCCAGAAATATCAATGTCACATCGTGTTCATTAAAAAGGTACCATTATATTATGGGTTGGATTCAAACTTTGACAACATCTGTCCTATAACTTTTCCCCTCAGACGATTAGTCTCTCCAATTGTTCATTAGTTTAGATCTTTCAAAACTTGCGTTTAAAAAGTCGCAATAGGATTCAATGGAGAGCCCGTCCCTCCACCAACAGCTAATGGAGAAACGGTTAATAGAAATTCCCAGCGTTTCCGGGAATTAGATGCCTCGCTCACAGCCTCGAGATCGAGGACATCTAAAATTGGAGTTCCCATCCCAACAATTAAAACCATGTGAACAGGTAAAAGAACACCTTCAACACGGGAAGGCATCACGTCAAGGGCCAAATCACTTCCCACAATGGCAACATCACGTTCTTTTAGCCAAGGTAGGCATGATGCATGCAACCCAGCTGAGCCTTTCATGATATCCCAGGAACCTTCAGCTTTAAGGCGGGCCCATCGGCCTGTACGAATCAAAATAGCATCACCGGAACTTACCTGGAATCCGGCCTTTTTCTCCCAAGCTTCCAAATCTTCTGGATAAATGGCCTTATCAGCAGGAAGGTAGTCCATTCCCCACAACTGCGGCATATCCATCAACACAGCTCGAGTAAAAATCCCATCCTTTAGCGTATCTACAGAAAGCTTTTTAGCTCCGCTTTTAGTAATGATTTCGTCTCTCGAAAAATTATTATAAGCTTTCCCTTTGTAAAAAAAGTGACACAGGGCATCTACGTGAGTAGTTGTAAAGCCATGGTATTTCACTGAATATTGATCACTTGCCCCAAGCGAATCTGGATCGAAACTTTCAGGTAACATAGTATGCTCAAAAGGCGCGGATCCATCCTGTTCGACCTTAATAACATTATGAGCCATAGAAACAGAAATCCCTTCTTTTACCAGAGCAGCCGCCTTTTGTCTCTTCTCAGGTGTAATAAGATTAATCGTTCCCAATTGATCTTCTTTACCCCAACGACCCCAATTGGAAAGAGAAGACATCATTTTGTCAACATCTCTACTGGTCAGATTTTTAGAAGAGCGACAAAAAATAATTGGTGCTGTAATAGTTAACACTAATAGCTGGGTAATAATAAAAAATCGGGACACTCTCATTTTTTACTCCTCTATACTAGTAATGGTTCAATTTCGATTAACTGCTTCTGTATAAGCTATCTGATTACTACTGAATAAAAGTCGTTCAGCTTTGGGATAGAGATAGTTTACTGATGGGGTCACATCTATTCAACTGTTTTGGAGATTTATGGATGAAAATGTTACTTAGCTACCTAGTGTATAATATCAAGCAAGCCACATCATTTTAGAGTGGATGTAATGCCTACTCATGTCAGAACTTCTTCAACAAGACCGGACAATTAACATAGTTCTATGCTTCTTAGTCGCCAAGGTTTTAAATTTTTTGCCTACATCAGTATTAGTGCTTTAATAAGTCTGACTATGTGGATGCTGATTTTACTACCAGAATTTTTGGTAAGCCAAAAATGGTCTGACCAGAAAATTGGATGGGTAATAGGCATCTTTTTCATCGTTTCCCTATTCTCACGCATTCTTGCAGGCCACCTTGCTGACAATATTGGAAATGTACCCACTGCCTTGATTGGAGTAGTAGTTTCAATCGGAGGATGCGGATTCTACTGGCTGTCGTTACACTGGCCAGATACTCTTTTTATAGCTCGAGCTTTGCATGGGGCAGGAACAGCCTTGGTTTCTGGAGGAGCACTTTTTCATTTGGTTCAATCCGTTCCTCAGGAAATCAAAGGACGTGTGATGGGATATTTTGGTTTGCCCGGTTTCATTATGATGGCAGTAGGACCTTTCTTTGCTGAAGCACTCCGTACTTTCTGGGGAATGAAAGGAATGTATACGGTTATCCTATTAAATTTCCTCGTCATTGGATTCATTCTGAAACGTCTTCCCAGACCGTTAGCTCCAAGAGGAACTCGAAGAGCAACTTTTATACACGCCTTCAAAAGAAACTTCCCAAGTCTTAAACCAGTCATTTTTTTCGCCTTTTGCTTTAGTCTTGGATTCTCTTCATGGAACAGTTTTTTAGCGCCAACTGTCAGCTGGCTAGGAACCGGTGCAGTTTCCGCTTTTGGCGTTGGCTATGGAGTGGGAGCCTTAACAACCCGTTTAGGTCTTAGCCAGTGGTTAGACACAGGTAAAAAACGATTGATTAGTATCTCTAGTTTGATTTTTTATGGAGGTGGACTTGCCCTAATTCCTCATGCCAGTTACGCTTGGCATCTAGGATTAATTGGATTTCTCTGTGGAATGAGTCATGGAATTTATTATCCTGCTTTAAGTTCAATAGCAGCTGAAAGATTTCATCCACTGCACACAAGCAATGCTATGAGTTTATACCTATCCGCTGGTAATATTGGAATGTTTCTAGGACCACCACTGTGGGGGTTTATCGGTGATCGTGCCGGGACAATTTGGATCTTTGCCTTTGCTGGATTACTGGTATTGATTTCAACATTGATTTTTGTAGTGACTCATTCATGGCCACCAGCCCATAAAATATTTTGGACTATGCCCAGACGATTAAACCGAAACCTCTAACACTCTTCCGGGGTCCTGATTATTAATTTAACTCATAAAACAAAAACCTTTATGAAAAGAGTTTAAACAATGAACCACTCCATTAATAATACGAAATCTCCTTTCGCAGAACTTGATACAGTGACAGTGCTGATGCCACTACCCTTTCAAGGTGGACAGTTAAATCAAAAAGCCCATGTCAAAAATTTAGATTATTTGCTAAACAATAATTTTCTTGATCATGGACGGAAACGTATCATTGGTATTGGCGGTACTAGTCTCATTCATCATCTAGATTGGAACACTTTATTTGAGGTTGTAGAGTCGACTAGTCAAATTATAGGTAAGCAAGCCCTCCTAATGGCGGGTGTAATTCCTACGCCAATTCCACACGCAAAAGCTTTCATTGAACAGTGTCTGCAATTAAAAAGACGCCCTGATTACTTCCTAATAATGCCAATACCCGGTCTCAGTAACCCTGATGGCATTGAGATTGAATTGCAGACTCTTACTGAATCCTTTGGGACAAAATATGGAACACATTTCGTCCTGTACCTGAGAGATAGTCATCTTAAAAGGTCCTATGCTAAACTAGCCCAAACATCCGAATACATTGCAGGTATCAAAGTTGGTACTCACCCTGAAGATGTAAAAACCCTATTTACTACTGTACCATCCTCTAAACGGGTACTATGGGGAGTAGGTGACCGAGCTACAAATGCTGCTCGGCATGGAGCTAGAGGACACACTTCAGGACTTACACTAATTTGTCCTCAATTGTGTGATGAAATCAATAACGCTTATAGACGTCAGGATCTACAGGCATCTGAAAAATTAGAGCAGAAACTTGAGGCACTTGAAGAAATCCGATTTATGGAGAACCGAATCTATAATTATTCAGCTATTTTAACAGCTGCTCAGCTAGGTGGTTTCAAGGATATTGACCTAGGTGAAGGTGGACCTTTTAATTCCCCTCCACCACCAATGATTGTTGAAAAGATTAGTGCTTGTATGGAACAACTAAAACAATATCACTAAATTTTAAAAACATATGGTTCGGACACAAAAACCTTTAAAAGATACTTTTACCCTTTCTGAGCCCAGAACTCCTAAGACAGGTTCATCAGCCTCACATATCACTACGCTCGAGCAAATTCAAAAGCGTATTCTTTGGTTAAGTATGCAGATCGTTCATTATGCTAATACTGATTCAGGGAGGAATGCTCAAGAAAAAGTTGGGGGCCACCAGGCAAGCTGTGCATCCATCGTAAGCTTAATGACTGCCCTCTATTTTTATGGTTTACGTTTTGGAGATAGGGTTTCAGTAAAACCTCATGCCTCACCAGTCTTCCATGCGATTCAATATTTACTTGGTAATCTTCCGGAAGAAAAATTACGTCAGTTTCGCAGTTTTAAGGGTCTTCAATCCTATCCTAGCCGCACCAAAGATGTTGATCCTGTTGACTTCTCAACAGGATCGGTAGGTCTGGGAGCAGTAATTCCTAACTTTTTACGCTTGACTCGTCAGTTTGTTCAAGACCATTTTAAAGACCTTAGGCATAATCGATTTATTGCTCTTATCGGAGATGCAGAGCTAGATGAGGGAAACGTTTGGGAAGCCTTGGGTGAAGAAACACTTCAAGACATAGGACAGATTCTATGGATTGTTGATTTGAACCGTCAGAGTCTTGATCGCGTTGTGCCCAGTGGTAAGGCTCAAAAAATAGAGGAAATGTTTCGTATTAATGGCTGGAAAGTAATCGAATTGAAATATGGTTGTGCTCTCGACGAGGCCTTTAAACTGCCCCATGGAGAGAGGTTGAAAAAGCGTATTGACCTGATGTCTAACGATGAGTACCAGAGTTTATTGCGAATCAATGATGGAGAGAAAATTCGAAATAGGCTAGCTGAAACGAATGAAGGTCCAGACAAAAAATTACTCAAGCTACTTAGTAAATATTCTTCCGAAAAAATTAAACCACTCTTAGCTGATCTCGGAGGTCACGATCTACAAAAAATTATAGGCGGATTAGATGAAGCTGACAAAATTACTAATCAACCAGTTGTAATTATTGCCTATACCATTAAGGGATGGGAACTACCACTAGCAGGAGACCCATTAAACCATGCCAAACTTCTAACCGTTGATCAAATGAAGGAATTGAAAAATAGACTAGGGATCTCTCCTGGAAAAGAATTTTCCCAATTTGAGAATGGAAGCCCAGAAGAAGCTTTCATTAAAAACCGTCTGCATCAATTTCAGATTGATTCAAACAGAGAGAAAAAATCGTCTCCTAAAACCCCGCTTTCAATTCCCGAAAGTCTTGAATCAAATTACAGGGGCAATATATCAACCCAACAAGCTTTAGGACGTTTATTAACTGCTTTGGGTCGCATTCCTGAAGTTTCCGATCGAATGGTGACCACCTCTCCTGATGTTGCAATTTCCACCAACCTAGGGGGATGGATCAACAAAATGAAAGTATATTACCCAGAGGAAAAAATAAATTTTTTTAGTAAGAATTCAGTAACTTCTATGCTGAATTGGGAACAATCTCCTAAGGGACACCATATAGAATTGGGTATCTCTGAAAATAATCTTTTCCTGTTACTAAACATGCTAGGCCTATCCCAGGAATTTAATGGAGAAGTTCTTTTACCCTTTGGTACTATTTATGATCCTTTCATTGCAAGAGGTTTAGATGCCTTAACTTATGCCGCTTATTCAGAATCTAAATTTATCTTTGCCGGAACACCTTCTGGTATCTCACTTAGCCCAGAAGGAGGAGCCCATCAGTCTATTATCACACCATCAATTGGGATGGAGATGCCTAATCTGGTTTACTATGAACCAACATTTGCTCAAGAATTGGAATGGATTTTTTTAGCAGGACTGAAACAGCTTTTAGACCGGAAAAGAGGTAAAATTCTTTATTTAAGACTTTCCACACGGTTGGTTTCACAAGCGCTTTTTCCAATTAACCAGGAAAAACAGGCCTTAAATCAACTGAGAACCAACATTTTACGCGGTGGTTATCGGATTCTAGACCACCAAGCTAATCCACTTTATTCTCCAAAGAAAAATGTATTAAATATTTTTGCCTCTGGTGTCATGGTACCTGAGGCCTTGACAGCTAGCCAGCACCTGGAAGAAGAAGGGTTGTTGGCCAACGTCATTGCAGTAACAAGCCCTGACCTCCTTTACCGCGCCTGGCAACAAGGTAACAAACTTCGGATGAAGAATCCTAAAATCCACTCTACATTTCATTTGGAACAACTAATTCCAACAAAAGAACGTCAAGTCCCAATTGTTACTGTACTGGATGGCCATTCTCATACACTTTCCTTTTTAGGAAGTGTATTTGGTAGCCGGGTACTTTGTCTCGGTGTAGATGAATTTGGTCAATCTGGGTCCACCCAAGAACTCTATGACCACTATGACATTGGAGTTAAAGCAATTGTAACTGGAGCTCACCAAATAATGCATTCCTTCTAACTAATCTCCCTTCTTAACTGCTACCAGAACACTACATGGGTTCCTGCTGTGTAAGGCAATGTAGTGTTCCAAGTCCCCATACTAAGTCAACACTATGGATTCCAATGACGGTTCGATCAGGGAATAGGTTCTTAAGAATTTTTAAAGCTAGGTAGTCATTGGGATCATTGAATGTGGGAACCAAAACAGTCTGATTAGCAATATAAAAATTTGCATAACTTGCAGGTAAACGCTGTCCTTTAAAGAAGAGTGGATTTGGCATTGGAAGTTCAACTATGCGGAAAGTTTTATCATCTTGATCAGTAGCGGAATATAACCGTCTAAGATTGTCCTGTAATGGCTCATAGTTGATGTCATTTTGATTTGTTTCTACAGAAACGACTATCGTCGTTGAATTGACAAATCGGGCTAGATCATCAATATGTCCATGGGTATCGTCTCCAGCGATTCCTCTACCCAGCCAAATTACCTTTTCAATTCCCATATAATGATTAAAAATCTTTTCCAATTCCAGCTGAGAAAGACTTGGATTTCTCATTTGGGAAAAACTAAGTAGACATTCTTCAGTAGTCATGAGGGTTCCTAAACCATTGGCTTCAATACTACCTCCTTCTAAAACCACTGGACGTCCATTTTTATAATTTTGTGGTTTCCATTGTTCAATTCCAAGCAATTGGGCAATTTTCTTAGGAACAGCATTATCTCTCTTCCAGTTCGAATATTTGGCCCACCCGTTAAATCCCCAGTTAAGAATTCCCAGTTTATCCGGCTCTGAACGACCATATTTGATAAACATTGGTCCTGAATCACGCAACCACCCTCTATCGGTCAAAACTCTGTAAAATTCTATCTTCTCCAGATCTATCTGAGCTTGAGATAGCATTTGTTTTACTTTTTTTTCTCGAGTGAAATTATCTATTAAAACCTTAACCTTTTCTTGGCAATGAAGATGTCGGACAATCTCAACATAAACCCAAGGGATAGCTGAAAACTTTCCAGGCCAATCTGACCTCTGGTGAGGCCAGACTATCCAAGTGGCTCGATGTTCCTCCCATTCAGCCGGGATTCTATAATTAACAGGGACTAACTGATTATTCATAATGACCCAAAAAGAAAAAGTTAATCATAATTGTTTCACCTTGTGACCCTGTTTCATTAATAATTGGACTAGCCCATCTGGTCCCACTAAATGGGCAGTACCAACAATAATCAAGGTGGTTCGATCCTCTTCTAAAAACTGCTTTATTCGAGACAACCAGTTCCTATTTCTGTCTGTTATCAGTCTTTTATACACATCAGGGAAATTTTTAAAGCTTGAAAGTAAGAGTCTTTCCAACTCAGCTAGATTACCTTGATTCCATGCCTTTAATATTGCATTGAATTCTTGTTCGATGAGATCCAGATCCTCCAAAGTTTGTATTAATGCTAATTCCTGATCCTCAGTTGACATTCCATCCAGTCTGTCTAATTGATACTCTATCGTTTCAAGGTTAAGAATCTCTTTATTCAAATATTTTGCCTTATCAAAAAAAAACTGATCCACACCGTGATTAGGGTCAAATCCTAATTCTTTTAGCTTAGCTGTTGTCATTGTTAGCATCAACAACCAGGGTTTAAAGGAACGAAATGCATCAAATGACAATCCCATACCCTCAATCTTCTTCTTTGCTAAGTAAAATGTTTCTAATGAGATATTTAAGTTAACTTCTGGGCCGCTAAAGCTTCCTTTACTGAGAATCAATTGTTGGGATTTCGGAGAATTCATTGATTCCATATCGACCTCGAATACAACAACTTTGGCACGATTGAGGGCTATCTTAGCAGCAGTTGTCATTTGATAACTGTTAGGTTTTAACAAATGAATAGACCCAAGCAAAAAAACCGTTCCCTTAGAAGAAACCTCCCACAAACAACCTTTACTTCCTCCTTCTACAGAACTCTGAATCTCTGACTGAAAACCCTTATCAAAAAGGGTAAACAACGATAAACCAATCAAAATTTTTACAAAAAATATCTTCCTTTTTCTAAAACTAAACAGTTTTTTCAATTTGATTCCATCCTTTTAAACAAGAATTAAATCTTTCAGTATTTCTATTTTAATCCTACATTTTATAAATTACTGCCTAGATTATCGATAAAACGTCTCTTAATTTGACTGTAACTATCAATCCGTCTATCTCGCAGAAATGGCCACTCACGTCGAACCTTTTCAACCCTTGACAAGTCGCAGTCTGCAATTAATAACTCCTCCTTCTCCCTTGAGGCTTCACTAAGGACGATGCCAAAAGGATCACAAACAAAAGAGCTACCCCAAAACTCCAAACCTACATCTAGAGAAGGACCCTCATGGCCTACTCGATTAACAGAAGCAACAAAAAAACCATTAGCAATAGAGTGTGAACGTTGAATGGTTATCCAAGCCTCCAGTTGTGAAAGCCCATTTTCAGTTTTTTCTGTGGGATGCCAACCAATAGCCGTAGGATAAAATAAAATCTTTGCTCCAGCCAAAGCCATGAGTCGAGCTGCTTCTGGATACCACTGATCCCAACAGATCAAGACACCAATACGCCCGTAACGAGTATCAAAGGTGGGATATCCTTGATCACCAGGAGTAAAGTAAAACTTCTCATAGTAAAAAGGGTCATCTGGAATATGCATTTTTCTATAGCTACCCAACAAGGTACCATCGGCATCTATAACAACCGCAGTATTGTGGTAAATCCCCGCTGCCCTGCGTTCAAAGATAGGGACGATGATTACCATCGCATATTTGCGGGCTAATGATGCAAACAACTTGGTTGTGGATCCAGGAATAGATTCTGCTAAATTAAAAAGTTCGGTATCCTCCTTTTGACAGAAATACTGGGAGCGAAACAGTTCCTGAAGACAAACAATTTGAACTCCTAGTTTGGACGCACAAACAATGGCATCCTCTGCCTTTTCTAGATTTACTTGAGTATGTTCTGTACAAGCCATCTGGAGTAGACCAATTTTGACTCTGGAAGTACCTGGTGACTTTAATTGAATAGTTACACCTCCTTTTTAGATCCAAAAGTCAACTATAGTTCATCAAGAACTATCTTTGTGTCATTATTTCAAAATCTTAAACAATATTTTTATTATGATTAAATTTGTCTTCTCTTGAACCTCCAATCCTGATAGTAACTAATAGTTCTATTTTGAATAATAAGAAAATGAATCACCCAAGATTTTATGTATTTAGACAAGTAACAATTATTTTTTTGATCTCATTTTTGTTCTACTCTTAAACAAATAAAACTGTCAAAATTTAGAGAATGGTCCTCAAATATAGAGGTTCTAGAAATAAGTTCCCTATAGTGGACCCTATACTTGTGATATATATAGTGTTTGTAAATACTTAATCTACTTAGGTATCAGGAGCTAATAATGGAGATACTTGGTGGTCCTCTATATGGAGCCGCTGGTGCTGGAGAATCACACGGGCCAGCGATTACTACAATTATTTTTGGATGCCCTCCAGGTCTCAATATTTCTAGACCAGTGATTCAGAAATATCTAGATCGTAGACGTCCAGGAAGTAATAAACATGGGACTCCCCGACGCGAAGAAGACCGTTTGATTTTACTTTCTGGTTTATATCAAGAATCCCATGACCGATTATTAGCTGGTCCAGTGATTGGTTCTGAAGAACCAAACCAACCCCGTAGCGTACCTACTTATGAAGAAGGGTACACCACAGGTGAACCTTTAGCAGCTTTGGTTTTTTCTTCGGCAAAGCGTTCTCAAGATTATGAACAGTTTCTAGGGGAAAAAGGAGATGTTCGTCCTGGACATACTGATCTAGTTAAGTATCACCAGGCCCAAGGATTCTTGGACCCTAGAGGTGGAGGGCGTTCTAGCTACCGATCAACCATTTCAGATGTCATAGCAGGTTCTGTAGCAAGGATTTTCCTTCAAGAAAAATTTAAGACTATTATCTTATCGTCTATTTGCCAAGTTGGACATTTGAAGACTGAATTTACTCTTATCAATCAGCTTGAAAAATTAAAGAATTCTTCCTCACAAAAATTTTCACTTGCGTCTATCACCCGCTTAGAAAACATTTTAGAGGATTCAGAAATCCATACACTTAACCCTGATTTTGCGGCTGAAGCAGGGGAATTAATTAGAAAAACTCGAAAGAAAGGAGACTCAATAGGTGCTGCTGTTGAGGTAGTAGCCATCAATCCTCCAGCATTAGTCGGTGAACCTCTTTACCAAAGCCTCAAATTACGTCTGATGGGCACCTTGGGTGGTTTGCACGCTGTGCAGTCCTGTGAGATAGGTTCCGGATGGAAGGTGGTAGAACGCCAAGGAAGCACAAATAACGATCAGATCAGACAATCAGGCTATCAGAGCAACCATCATGGGGGAGTATTGGGTGGAATCACTACTGGATCCCCAATTCTCTGCCGAGTAGGATTTAAACCAACCTCAACCATTTCTTTGCCCCAAAAGTCAGTACGCAAAAATTTGGAAGAAATTGAATTTAAACTTAAGAGTGGACGACATGATCCCTGCGTAGGAATTCGAGCAGGAATTACATTAGAATCTCGTCTAGCAATTGAATTGATGAATGCCGTGTTGATGCATCAGTCACAAAAAGTTGATTCCAAGGCCTTTGAGTTGTTCTAAATTCTGCAATTTCCGAAACCAATTAATAATTTTCTCTGATCGCCACTAATCAACGGTTCTGCCTAACGTCATTTTAAAAAACCCATCGTTTAAATCAAATCAGTGTAAAGAATCGATGTATTCGAATAGCTCTTTTTGAGCTTAACTGAATCGGTGATAGAATTAGAGAGTAAGATGGGGACTTAATTGATTGTGAAAATTAATTTACAATCAGTCCACTAAAAGCTGTTTAAGAATGGGAGCCTGTTCGATGAAATGGCTGATTCAAATATTGTTTCTTGTTTCCCTATTTATGTTCGTTCGGGGAATTCTTCGCACACTTTTTGCTTCCAAAAAAGCTCCCTCCAACTTTAAATCATCCAACCCTTTCTATAGCGAACAATCCAAGGTAAAACAGGGGAAAATGGAAAAAGATCCGGTTTGTGGAACTTACGTAGACGTAGATACTGCCTTGCAAAAATCCTTTAGTGGAAAAACTTTGTATTTTTGTTCTTCTGATTGCCTCGAAAAGTTCAAGGCAAGCCACTAGTCTTTATATTTTTCTCTACTTTCTTATCAAAAATAATCACCGTTCTTGTAAACGATCTTTCCTCCAAGAATTGTACCTACTGCCCTACCCTTTAGTTTTGTTCCATCAAAGGGAGAGTTACGACTTTTAGACCTAGTTTTGGCTAGGTCATAAGCCCATTCGACCTCAGTATCGATAATAGTAATATCACCAGCAGAATCAACCTTAAGGGTCCCAATTGGCTGGTTAATCAACTGAGCAGGGTTAGTACTCATCATTTCAACTAACCGATTAAGACTTACTAATCCTGAATGATAAAGGTGAGTCAAGACTAAACCAACAGCAGTTTCTAAACCAATAATTCCAGAAGGGGCGCGATCAAATTCCAGCATTTTTTCATTGGGGTTATGAGGAGCATGGTCAGTAACTAAACAGTCTACTGTACCATCGGCAATACCCTCCAGTATGGCTTTGATGTCATCATCCGTCCGCAAAGGAGGACTCATTTTCGTATTAGTATCGTAGTCGCTACAGGCTGCATCACTAAGAGCAAAATGATGGGGGCAAACTTCGCAGGTAGCATGAATTCCTTTTTCTTTAGCATTCCGTACCAATTCCATTGCTCCTCTCGTAGACAAATGAGCAATGTGGATGTGGGCTCCTGTTAACTCAGCCAACATAATGTCCCGGGCTGCCATGACATCTTCAGCCAAACGACTCATTCCTTTTAGACCCAGTAAAGTTGAATTAGATCCTTCATTCATTACACCAAGTGCAGACAAGTTGAGATCTTCACAATGTTCAATTAAAGGAATTTTAAAGGGTAATGAATATTCCATAGCTCTCCTCATGAGTTGACCATTCATCACACCTTTGCCGTCATCACTAATACCAACTACTCCAGCATTTACCATTTCTCCAATTTCAGCTAACTGTTCTCCCGCACTTCCTATGGTAATAGCCCCGATAGGGAAAACATGTGTTATCGCTCGACGTTCAGACTCCTTTAAAATAAAACTCGTGACAGATGGATTGTCATTGACAGGAGAAGTGTTAGGCATACAGCAAATTGCTGTGAATCCTCCTACAGCTGCTGCTTCAGAACCTGATTGTATTGTTTCCTCATCCTCTCTTCCAGGCTCGCGAAGATGAACATGAATATCAATTAAACCCGGGGTAACAATTAACCCTTTAGCTTCTATAACTAATCCCGCAGGAGATTTTAATTTAGAGCCAATTTGACTCACCTTACCATTCTTTATCAGAATATCAGCAACTTTATCAAGGTTTTGTGATGGATCAATAACCCTGCCATTCTTAATTAGTAAGGATTCCAATTAAAACTCCTTTCAATATCCATTTTCATGGATTATGTGAATGCTGAATTCTTTAACTGATTGATTTTAATAATCTTAAAGACGACAGGGTTCTCAACTTATTCAGGATTCTATACCGAGCCCAGTTTGTTCCCTTTCTCCAATCACCAAATAAAGAATGGCCATGCGAATTCCAACCCCACTAGCCACCTGTCCAAGAATTACAGAATAGGGCCCATCGGCAACCTCAGAGGCAATTTCAACGCCCCTATTGATTGGCCCAGGGTGCATAATAATGGCCCCTGGCTTTGCAAATTTCATTCTCTCTCCAGTTAAGCCATAGTAACGAAAATACTCACGTATTGATGGGAAAAATGCCTCTTTCTGTCTCTCTAACTGGATACGAAGCATCATAACAACATCGGCTTGATCCAGAGCTTTGTTCATGTTATCGGTCACTGTCAATGAACCTGCTAGGGAACTATACTGATCAAAATTTATGGGAAGTAAAGTTGGAGGACCACAAACGGTAATATGTGCACCCATCTTCCCTAATAACAAACAATTGGATCGAGCCACCCTACTATGCGCGATATCTCCAATAATGGCTACCCTAAGATCTTTTAAACTTGGTCTGTGGTCCAGAATAGTCAAAGCGTCTAGTAAAGCCTGTGTAGGATGCTCATGAAATCCATCACCAGCATTGATAATCGAGGCAGAACAGAACTTGGCGAGCTGGTGTGGAGCTCCAGCAGAGGAATGGCGAATAACTATTGCGTCAGGGGCCATTGCTTCTAAATTTCTAGCAGTGTCTATAAGTGTCTCACCTTTAACAATACTACTTGTAGAAGTAGAAATATTAATGGCATCGGCACTGAGCCTTTTGGCAGCAATCTCAAACGATGTTCGGGTGCGGGTGGAAGATTCAAAAAAAAGATTAATAATAGTTTTCCCACGCAGAGTGGGAACTTTCTTTATAGAACGGGTTGAAATCTCTCTAAAGGTATTGGCTGTCTCCAGAATCAAACGAATTTGATCAACAGACAACAATTCAATGCCTAGGAGGTGTTTGGCATTAAATGCCACCGGTTTTTCCTCAGAAATTAACTAACTGTATTTTGGTAAATAACAAGTCATTCATATCTTAAGAAGCCTTCTCAACAAGTATAACTCCTTCTCTTTGATCAATTTCTTCCAACTGAACTTCTACCATCTCAGTATCAAATATTTCCACTGTTTTGCCTACGAAATTAGCTTGAATTGGCAATTCACGATGGCCCCGATCAATCAATACACATAATTGCACAGCCTTTGGTCGACCATAGTCAACTAAGGCATCCATAGCAGCCCTAATTGTCCTACCAGTGTACAGAACATCATCAACCAACACCACGATCTTTTCACCCATTTGAAAATCAATTTCAGTACTCTGAACAATGGGTTGTGAACCTATTGTAGAAAGATCATCTCGATAGAGATTAATATCCAAATAACCGACTGGAATCTTTATGTCCTTGATAGTATTCTGCAAAATTAAGCTCAGTCGTTTGGCTAAAGGGACTCCGCGACGATGAATTCCAACTAAAGCTATTTGTTTGCCACCATGATTATATTCTATCAACTCCTGCGCCAAACGCTCTAGAGTCTTTTTTATGTCATTGGCTGACATTAGTGCAGCCTTTTCAACAAAACTCATAAAATAGTACCTACAAAAAGGATTTTGTTTGTCGACCTTTTATATATTAAAGGACTTGACCAATAAATTACATAGATTTTAACTAGTTAGCTTAAAGCTAACAATCAATAGAATCGATAACACTAGTAACTTGCAAACCCAAAATAATTTCTAGTTTAACTATTTTTCATTGGTACTATAAAGTTTAGGTTTGAATATCCAAACAGAACAAAAGAAAGTTTTGACACTCTTTAATTCCCTTCATTAGATTCAAAAACGTCCCTGATTTATTAAAGAGTACTACTTTCCTTTTGACCTGCCAATAAGATTGACAGCTTGATGGTCCTGGGCTAAGCTCGAAATTTTCTTCATTGAAGATTAAAACTCACCAAATATTTTTCTCTTGTCTAAGGCTACCAAAAATAGACCAAAACTTAACAAAATGCAAAATATGAACACACAACAAGCTAACTCCCAACCATTAGATCAAGAATCTCAATGGATTTTCTGGGCTAGTTTTGTCGCTTTGGTAGCCACTGCTTTTGGCTTTATTGTCCGAACGCAGGTCATCAATGAATGGGGGACACAGTTCAATCTTAGTGAAACCCAGAAAGGTGAGATCTTTGGTGTTGGTCTATGGCCCTTTGCTCTCAGTATCGTTTTATTTAGTTTAGTTGTTGACAGGATTGGGTATGGGAAGGCCATGGCCTTTGCTTTTATTTGCCATCTTGCCTCTGCCATAATCACTATTCTAGCCAAAGGGTACTGGGGTCTATACTTTGGTACTTTTATTGTTGCTCTTGGTAATGGAACAGTAGAAGCAGTAGTAAATCCGGTTGTTTCTACGATGTTTCCACGCGATAAGACCAAGTGGCTGAACATTCTTCATGCTGGATGGCCAGGCGGTCTTGTCTTGGGTGGAATTTTAGCTCTTATAATGGGTAGTGTTGATTGGCGCCTCAAAGTTGCCCTTATTCTGATACCAACAGTAGTTTATGGAGTAATGTTAGTTGGCCGTCAATTCCCTATCCAAGAAAGAGTACAAGCAGGAATTTCGTATAAGGCAATGCTTCAAGAGGTTGGAATTCTAGGTATTTTGATTGTGGTAGCCCTTGTAGTTAGTGAAATAGGCCGGGTGTTCTCCTGGTCAATTTCTCTCCAACTGAGTGTTGGAATTATCATATTAGGTTGTTATTCATTTTACGTTAGATCCTGGGGACGATGGATGTTTTTCTTTTTGCTATTGATGATGATTCCCTTAGCAACAACCGAATTGGGAACAGACAGTTGGATCACCTCTTTGCTAGCACCTGAAATGGGAGACCTCGGTATTCATCCAGGATGGTTATTAGTTTACACTTCCTTGATTATGATGATTCTGAGATTTTTAGCAGGCCCCTTTGTTCATAGTCTTTCACCGCTAGGCTTATTAGCTACCAGTAGTTTGGTCGCTGCAATCGGTCTCATAATTCTGTCAAAATCAACCGGAATTACAATTTTACTTGCTGCAACCCTTTATGGTTTGGGAAAAACTTTCTTTTGGCCTACCATTTTAGGCGTAGTGGCTGAACAGTTTCCCAAGGGTGGGGCTTTAACCTTAAATGCCATTGCTGCAGTGGGAACCCTCAGTGTTGGAGTAGTTGGGGCTGCATTTTTAGGTTATGTTCAGGATAGAGTTGTTGAAGAAAAACTCCAGATTAAAGCCCCCACCCTTTATTCAAGAGTAATGACCCAAGAAAAAGCCAGCCTTTTTGGCACTTATCGTTCCCTCAACCAACACAAACTTCAAGAAATCAATAATGACCATCGCTTACTCATTAGTAAAATACAGGTTACAGCTAAAAAGAATGCCTTGATGACAGTAGCTATTTTACCTCTTGTCATGGTTGCTGGTTTTCTGATTTTAATGCTACATTTCAAATTAAAGGGAGGATACAAACCCTGTAAGTTAATAGAATAATTAGTCTGAGTCAGTTTTCAGAAACCTTTATTCATAGGGAGATAATTAAAAATCAATGTTAAAGTAATCATAAAAGGGGACGATAATGTCTAAGTTCATTGTTGTAGCTAAAGCTGAAGAAATTTTACCTGGACAATGTCATACTGTTGAGGTTGAAGGTAAACAAATTACAGTTTTCAACGTCGATGGCAATTACTATGCCTTAGATGATAACTGTATCCATCGGGGAGGCCCTTTAGGTCAGGGGAATTTAGAAGAAAATACTATTACTTGTCCCTGGCATGCTTGGAAATTCGACGTTAAAACTGGAACTTGTCTGACTAACCCTATGGCTAAGGTTGCATCTTACCAAACTAAACTTGAAGGAACTAACGTTCTTATTAGTTTCTAGCTGTAATGTCTCCGGAAACTTTTTTCACTCTATCAATGAGCAACTAGCTTAAGGAAGTAACAGAAGTTCCTCCGTACTTGTTAAAATATTGTGACGGAGGTAAAATATACTCTTAACATTATCTTCTATTGACTGAATTTAAAAAGGCTACACGATGGATAGACGGAAGCTTAAATTTTTATTTGGTTCTTTCATTATCATAATAACAGTAGCTTGGCTTGGCCTCAGTAGCTTTGATGAAAACCTAGCTTACTATAAGACCGTCAATGAATTACATGCTATGAAGGAAAAAGCGTACGGGCAAAGAATCCGCGTTGCTGGAAATGTTGTTGCTGGTAGCATCGAACGGTTACCGGAAAAAATTATCTTCAAGTTAGAACAAGAGGGTAGTGTCCTTCCTGTAAGCTATGTAGGAAAGAGCCTTGTCCCTGACACTTTTAAGGATGATGCTCAGGCTATGGCTGAAGGTAAATTAATGGGTAATGGTGAGTTCCAAGCAACACTCATTCAAGCAAAGTGCGCCTCAAAATACGAGGCAGAATACAGCCAAGAAGCTTTAAAGGCATCTCAAGAATGATTCTAACCCTTTGGGGGTTTTTGTTGAATGAACTGTTTCTATAGAATGGCTCATCTTCAATCAAGTGGCATGTATTTTTGCCCTTTCTTTCGTAACCTCTTCCATTTATCAAGGTGAGAAATTAATCCATGCAAGAATTTTTAACTAATATTGGACAGTTCTCCATGCTACTGGCATTTGGCTTATCTTGTTATAGCCTCTTTGCCTCTTTTCTGGCAGGAAGATTTGCTCATCGTCGTCTGGCAGATACAGGAGAAAGAGCTGCAGTAGCAGTATGTGGACTAGTAACAGTAGCAGTTTTCGCTTTATGGTACCAATTAATCACCAGTAATTTCCATCTGCAGTATGTAGCATCCTCGAGCAATCAAGCGATGCCTTGGTATTATAAAATAGGTGCTCTTTGGGGAGGGCAAGAGGGTTCTCTATTATTTTGGTGTTGGATTCTAACATTATTTTCAATGGTAACAGTTTTGGTACATCGAAACCGGAATCCACGCTTAATGCCTTACGTTGTTGGAGTAGTGGCAATGGTTACTACTTTTTTTCTTTTAGTTAATAACTTCGTTTCTAATCCATTCGATGCTATTGGGGTTTCTAGAGCGGGGGAACCGCCCGTCCCATTTAGCCCTCCAGATGGTCAGGGACTAAATCCTTTGCTACAGTACTGGGCAATGGTAATACACCCTCCAATCCTGTATATAGGATACGTGGGGTTCACAATTCCTTTTGCCTTTGCCATTGCTGCCCTGGTCACCCGTGAACTTGATGATGAATGGATAAGAACAACAAGGCGTTGGATGATGATCCCTTGGTTATTTTTGGGAACCGGAGTCCTGTTAGGGGCTATGTGGGCTTATGTAGTTCTTGGTTGGGGTGGATACTGGGGTTGGGATCCAGTAGAAAATGCATCATTGATGCCCTGGTTAACTGCAACCGCCTTTCTACACTCGGTCATCATGCAGGAACGGAAAGGTATGATGAAAGTATGGAATATGGTCCTTATTCTTGGCACTTTTTTATTATGTATTTTGGGAACATTCCTCACTCGAAGTGGAATCGTTTCCTCGGTACATTCGTTTGCCCAATCTCCAATTGGTCCGTTTTTTTCCAGTTTCTTAATTCTGATGACAGGCTTTTCATTGTATTTTCTTTTAAGTCGACTGGATGCACTGAAAAGCGAGAATCGCTTAGATTCCGTAATCTCTAGGGAAAGCAGCTTTCTTTTTA
This sequence comes from Terriglobia bacterium, assembly GCA_022452285.1. Taxonomy (GTDB): domain Bacteria; phylum Acidobacteriota; class Terriglobia; order Versatilivoradales; family Versatilivoraceae; genus JAKUNG01. Next base: position 22,698 of record JAKUNG010000003.1, read on the forward strand.
ATAACTTAGTATTACTTGCTACTACTTTTGCTGTGTTGTGGGGAACTATTTTCCCAATTCTCTCAGAATGGTTAACCGATGAGAAAAGGACCGTGGGGGCACCATTTTTTAACAAAGTTAATATTCCCATTGGCTTGTTTCTTCTATTTTTAACAGGAGTAGGTCCATTGCTCGCTTGGAGAAAAACCTCATTGAGAAGCTTAAGGAAAAACTTCTCAATTCCAATAGCGGTTGCTTTGGGAACAGGACTTGCTTTTGTCCTTTTGGGAATGCGTCATTTTTATTCTACAGTTTGTTTGATCCTATGTATGTTTGTAATCGTTACTATTGCTGGTGAGTTTCACCGGGGAGCACGGGCAAGACAACGCCAAGGTCAAAGTTACTGGCAGGCTTTATGGTCACTAACTTTTCGAAATACCCGCCGTTATGGCGGCTACATTGTACATGTAGCCATGGTATTTCTATTTGTGGGCTTTGCTGGCGCTGGATTTAATGAAGAAGCACAGAAAGCCCTAAGTCCCGGACAGGATCTTCAAGTTGGGCACTACACACTACGGTTAGAGAAAATTGAAAGTTCTGATAATAATAATTACTCTTCAGCCACCGGAATTATAAAGATTTCGAAAAACGGACAAGAATTATCTACATTGAAACCCGAACAGCGGTTTTACAAAAGCAGCAAACAACCAACCTCTGAAGTAGCCCTCCACCGAACACTCAAAGAAGATCTTTACGTTGTCTTTGCAGGATTTCAACAAGAAGGAAAACAGGCAATTATTCATGCTTACGTTAATCCTCTGGTCGCCTGGATTTGGATTGGAGGACTTGTTTTTATCATTGGGACAATTATTTGTCTCATTCCAAACCAACATGAACAAGTTATTCAAAAGGCTCAAACAAAAGTTGAGGTAGATCCTTATGCTAAAATACCAGTCTAGGAAACCGCCTCGGGAGTATATCCCAGTTTACAATAACCTTTCCTGGAGAATCTGGCTTCTTAGTACAGTTCTGCTGCTAACACTACTTTTTCCACTCAAATTAGCCTCCCAAGTTTTCTCCCCTGAAGTGAAGAAGGTCTCTGAAAACTTTGTGTGCCAGTGTAGTTGTAATCACCAGCTCTCTGCCTGTGGCATGCTTCACTGTGGATCTGCAAATCCCTTAAGAACTGAGATCGCACAAAAACTTAAGTCCGGTGAAACCGAAGAAACAATTGTCAAGGAATTCGTCGTCAAATATGGCAAATTAATTTTATCAGCTCCCAGTGGTGAAGGCTTTGATTTGGTAGCTTGGACCTTACCTATCATCGCTTTTTTAGGAGGATTAGTTGTTATCTATGCAGTGACTCGAACCTGGTTACGTCGACAAATCTCTTTGGCGCCAAGCCAAGGAGAATCAGACGTTATTCCTAACGAGTACCAGAAAAAATTAAAGAAAGAACTAAACGACCGAGACTAAATGTCCTAGTTGGTTCTGGTAACTCTGCAGCACCCTTCACTACCTATACGACGGTAATTACTTGGAGTAAATAAATATGTTCTGGCTAATTTTCTTTTGTATTCTTATTTCTTCATTAACATTTTTCTACATTCTTCGACCCTTGTTTTCTGGAAGCCCGACTGCATTAATCGTCGATTCAGATGATCAATTGACAAGTTTAAGGAAACTCCTCCGTAAAAAAGAAGTCATCTATGAAAATATTAAGGATCTTGATTTCGAATTCAAGATGGGAAAACTCTCTGATGATGACTACCATCGATTACATGAGGATTATCTTCAGGAAGCTTATCCTGTAATGACGCAGATTGAGTCAATACAGGCAGAACCACATGAAAAATCAGGTGGTTCTAAGAATAATGTGTCATTGAAGAAACCTAAAAAATAGAACTCATGGACTGATTTTTCTCATTGAAATTATTGAAACCAATCTAAAACAGGATTTTTTCACCGTCTTTCTTTTGAAAGTTTTCAACTTTTTGATGACAGGGAATGAGCTGAAAACAATTATGATTAAAAAGATCATCAAAAAAAGTAACTGTAAACAAAACCAATTTACCTGCTTTTCTTTAACAAGAGCAAGTTCATTCATTTTTCAAACCATTATATGGTTTAGTTTTGTTTCCTTCGGAATTGCTGAGGCACAGTCATCCATCTCAGGAAGAATTTTAAATGGAACAACCAATCAGCCAGTAATCAATCAAAAAGTCGACCTTTTAACTTTCCTAGGTCAGAAAAAGTCTCCTGACACAAAAGAAGCATTTACTAAAAAGAATGGCACCTTTAGTTTTAAAAATGTCGAGTTAGCAGCTGACAGTCCACATATTTTACTTCGAACCATCTACCAAGGAGTCAATTACAATCTCTCACTAGCTTCGTTGCAAGAATTAAAAAACGATCAGGTTTTAACTGTTTATGAAACTTCTTCCGAAATTCAAGCTATTGATGTTTCTATGCCAGTTATGCTGGCCATGGCTGCTGGAAATTCCTTATTGATAGAACAACAATATATACTTAATAATAACTCAAGACCTAAACGTACGCTTGTCCACCCCCAAATGACTTTCCAGTTTGACACCCCACCACCAGACAAAATTAATGGTCTAAAAACTTCTATTCTTGGACTAGCCGGCATTCCTTTACCCCAACGCCCTCTTGAAAGAAAAGGAGGAGGGTTTAGAATTAACCATCCAATGAAACCTGGACTCAATGAAATCTGGGTATCTTACCGCGTTAATTTTAATAGCAATAGCAGAGCATTGAGTCATCGGATGTTTGATGGAATTGAACATAGCCGTTTGTTTGTAAGGCCTTCAACCCTTCAGGTGGCAGGAAAAGGCATAGAGTCAATTGGAATTGACTCCCGAACCCAATCAGCGACATTTCATATTAAGAAAATTGCTAAAGGCGGTCTTCTTGACCTGCTAATCACTGGTGAAGCTCCAGAACACTCAGAAGATGATGGACATGATCATGGAAAAAGCAATCCAGAATTTAAAGTTGTACGTTTGTCTAACCCTGTTTTTAAACAAAATGTGTTTATTTTAGGTGCAGTAGCAGGTTTGTCGCTAGCCGTTATTTTTTATGCCTTAGGACAACAGTCACGGCACCGAATTCAAAAAAAGGTGCGTAAAGGTAAGAAGAAACGTTGATGGTTAATTAAAACTTTCTTACCTAAGGTTTGATAATAATTCTCAACTTAATCATCTCTAATTTTTAGACTCTTTCGACTTCAAGAAGGATCATCTTTTATAATTTTTTAGATAGGCCGATAAGCTTAATTTCCATTTTTTATGACTGATAATCCTATAGTGCTTCTTGAAAAGGTTGAAAAGTGGTTCGGTCAAAATATCGGACTTCAAGATATTTCCATAAAGGTAGACAAGGGAGAATTTTTGATTCTCTTGGGTCGTAACGGTGCTGGAAAATCAACTTTACTGAGAATTTTAACCAGATTGAGTAAACCTAATTCGGGTCGGGTTCAAGTCTGTGGGATGAATATTCAACATGAACCTGAACACATTCAAAAAAAGATCGGCTTTGTAGGACACCACACTTTACTCTACGCACACCTAACTGCTAGGGAAAATCTTCATTTTTATGCGAAATTATATGAGCTTAAAAACTCCAAGGAACAAATTAAGACTGCCTTAAAAAATGCAGCCTTAGAATTCAATGCCGACCGTCCAGTTAGAGGATTCTCCAGAGGAATGCAACAAAGATTAGCTATTGCGAGGGCCACCTTACATCACCCTGAGCTAATTCTACTTGACGAACCTTATACCGGACTTGATCTCGAGTCAGCTGAGCTACTTTCTGACCAAATACAACAGTGGTTAACAGAGGGTAGGACTATTATTATGGCTACTCATGACTTAGAGCAATATTTCGGTGATGTATCTAAATGGGTTCTTCTTGATAAAGGACAGATTGTTGAAACGCTTAGGGGCAATGTTTCGGTGATTCATCGTCGTTATCGGCAGTTTCTCCAGAGTTTGAATTAAAATGAAACCGATGGGCTCACTAGAGCACTGTGCACTTACCTCAAGTTTTTTGAATAAATGAGAAATAGGTATGAAGTTCTTTAACCAAACCACCACTGTTTTAATGAAAGAAATTCTTTCGGAGTACAAAACCAAGGACGTACTTATTTCAATGCTTTTGTTCGGACTCCTAGTTATCCTCATGTTTAATTTTGCCTTTGAGCCAGACTCTGAAGAAATAAGAAATTTTGGACCTGGTTTGCTGTGGATGACTTTTATTTTTTCTGGGCTACTAGGTATGAACAGAACCTTTGCTGGAGAAAAAGAAAACAAGGTTTTAGAAGGACTTATGTTGTCTCCAATTAGTTGGAACAGTATTTACCTAGGCAAGATGCTAGCTAACTTACTGTTTATGTTGTTAGCTGAAAGCATAATACTCTGTCTTTTTTCACTGTTTTTTAACTACGCCATATGGCCAAGAATTGAATGGATGGCAATTATTACTTTCCTAGGTACGCTCGGTTTTTCTGCTGTGGGAACTTTGTTAGCTGCAGTCTCTATGAATACTCGAATGAGTGAAGTAATGCTTCCTATTCTTCTCCTGCCTTTAGCACTACCTGTCATTTTAAGTGTTGTTTTAGCGACAACAGCTAATTTTTCCACTCCTACAGACCAAAATTCGATGATCTTTTGGATAAAGGTGTTAATTGCATACGATGTTATTTTTATTACTGTCCCCTTAATGCTTTTTGACTATGTTTTAGAAGAATAAAGAACCAATAGCCCCTAACTATTTTAAGATGATATTATTCTTAAGATTCTGAATAAGTTTAACTGGTGGAGAAAATTAATTTTATGGTCTTACTACGAAAACTTCACGGCAGCCTTACCCTTCTTACAATGATGGGTGCACTCTATGCCATCTTTGTAATCGCACCACGTGAATTAACCATGGGAATTGTCCAGAAGATATTCTATTTTCATGTCTCTGCAGCGTGGATTGGATTTTTTGGAATCTATGTTGTTTTCTTCTGTAGCCTTATTTTCCTTATAAAAGGAGGACGCCAATGGGACATTCGGGCAGCTTCAGCTGCTGAAGTAGGTGTAATTTTTTTTACACTCAATCTAGTTAGTGGGCCAATCTGGGCAAAACCTGTTTGGGGAATTTGGTGGACCTGGGATGCACGGCTAACTACTTCTTTTATCCTTTGGTTAATCTATTTAGGCTACCTAATGATACGACGCCTAGTAGAAAATCCTGAACAACGTGCACGTCTTAGTGCAGTAGTCAGCATACTTGGAAGTATTGATGCTCCAATTGTTTACATGGCTAACCGCTGGTGGAGAACTCAACATCCACAGCCTGTAGTGGCAGGTGATTCCAATTCTGGATTGCATCCCGATATGCAAGTTGCTTTATTGTTAACTTTATTGGCATTTACAATGTTATTTTTCTATCTCTGGAAAACACGAATTAATTTAGAACGCGCACGAGAGGACGTTGATATTCTACAACAAACTGTCCAATATCATATTAAGGAGGCTAGATGAATTCCTATCTGCTTTTAGCATACGGAGTTATGTGGTTGATTATTTTCGCTTATATTTTCAGCATAGACTTGCGTCACATTAAATTGAGAAAAGAATTGTCTAGAATTAGAACAATTTTAGATAAATATGATATGCCAGTTAAGAAAAAGCCAATCATCAAATAAAAATTTTTCGAAATATAGCAAACTAATAACTAGGGTGGAATTAAGAATGAATACAGTCAACAATTTAAAAATCGATGTACGTGAACATGGTGCTAATGAAAAAACCTTGAATGAAAGACTCTTCTTTCAGCTTTTGGCATTTGGTGATTGTGGAAATTTTGAAGCAATTGTGAAACTTCTGCATCGAAGTAAAATAGAGGCTGTAATTTATCAGGATATTAATGATCCTAAGGGAATCGCTGTATTGGTTATGAATAAAGATCCTGACTATTTTGTTACAGAATGGCGTGAAATCCTAAATTCTTCTGAATTCAATAAACTATCTTCTAAACCAGAGCTAACAATGTTAGGCAGAACTTATTCTTCAGGATTCGAGCCAGACTTAGAAAACTGGTTAATTCATAAGCCTCGTCATAGTGCACTAAATCCTGAATGGCCATGGTGCATATGGTACCCTTTGCGTCGAACTGGAGAGTTTGCCAAACTGAGTAGAAAAGACCAAGGGAGTATCCTACGAGAACATGCAGTCATTGGTCGTGCTTATGGTGAGTCAGATTTGGCTCATGACATTAGATTAGCTTGCCATGGTCTGGATAAAAACGATAACGACTTTGTAATAGGTTTGGTAGGTCGAGATCTTCATCCACTTTCTCATATTGTACAAACAATGAGAAAAACTAGTCAGACTTCAAAATATATCCAGACCCTGGGACCTTTTTTTGTCGGAAAAGCTTTTTGGCAAAGTCCTTTAAAAACTGGATAACTCCAGTAGTTTTAATAATTAGATAAAATGGAGTGAACCATTCTTTAAATTAGCTGACTTCTCCAGACTGCTCAAATGCATGGGCTAAGTTAAGAACTCTCTCTTCATCAAAATGCGTCCCCATAATTTGCATGCCAATAGGTAATCCATCTGTCGTCGAACCACAGGGAACGGAAATACCAGGGATTCCTACCAAATTAGCAGCTATAGTAAAAATATCTGAGAGATACATTTCTAAGGGATCATTAGTTTTTTCCCCTAATCGAAAAGGAGGAGTAGGCGAGGTGGGTGAAACTAAAAAATCCACTTTTCGAAAAGCCTCTTCGAAATCTTGTTTGATTAGGGTTCTTACCTTTTGGGCCTTAAGATAGTAGGCATCGTAGTATCCTGAACTTAGAACAAACGTACCAAGCATAATACGTCGTTTGACTTCTTCGCCAAATCCTGCATCTCGGGTTGCCAAGTACATATTAGTCAAATCATCTTCTTCTGTACCTCTCATTCCATAACGCACACCATCATAGCGCGCCAAATTAGAACTAGCTTCAGCCATAGCGATCACATAATACGTTGCTATAGCATAATCTATATGTGGAAGATCAACTTCTATCATCTCACAGCCAAGATCTCTAAAACGCTTTAAGCCAGAATCTATCCTCATCTGAACAATTTCAGATACCCCACTTCTTTGATATTGTCTGGGTAATCCAATTTTTAAACCTTTAATTGGCCGACCTAATGCTGCTACGTAATCGGGTACCTCAACATCAAGAGAAGTCGCATCTCGCGGATCTTTACCAGAAATAACCTTGAGAATTTTAGCAACATCTCTTACGTTATTAGCTAATGGACCAATCTGATCCAGAGAAGATCCAAAAGCTACCAATCCAAATCGAGAAACTCGACTGTAGGTCGGTTTCATCCCAACAACACCACAAAAAGCTGCTGGTTGGCGAATAGAACCTCCCGTATCTGTACCTAAAGCTGCTAAACTCATATTTGCTGCAACTGCTGCTGCAGATCCTCCACTCGAACCACCAGGAACATAATCAGGCTGATGTGGGTTAACCGTTGGCCCATAAGCAGAATTTTCAGTGGAAGAACCCATCGCGTATTCGTCCAAATTAGCTTTCCCAAGGAAAATAGCTCCAGCTGCTTCAAGTTTTTCAATGACCGTGGCATTATAAGGGGCTACAAAATTTTCTAGATTCTTGGATCCACAGGTACATCGAAGACCTTTAATTAATATATTGTCCTTTATAACCATTGGCAAACCAGCTAAATCTGGAAGAGGCTTACCTTCAGCTTGCATCCGATCTATATGTTCTGCCTGCTGAAAAGCAAAATTGGGATCAAAATGCAAAAGAGCTTTAATCTCGAAGTTACTCTTTTCAATTTGGTCTAAGAAAATCTGACAAATTTCCTTAGATGAAGCCTTGCCTTTTTCTATAAAAACCTTAATCTTTTCGGAAGTTAAAGTATCTAGTTTCATTTATATAATTGGTTGCTTTGGGCAAAACTATTTTTCTGAAATTACTTTAGGCACTTTGAAGTGGCCAGATCCAACCTCCGGACCATTATCTAAAGCTTGCTTTTGGGTAAAAGTACTCTTAACTTGATCGGAATTCCAACTATAATTTTTCTTTGAGGTATGTACAACTTGTTCAGTCGGCTGGATTCCTGTGGTGTCTAATTTATTAAGCTGGTCAACATATTCTAAAATGGAATTAAGAGGGCCAATGAATTTTTGTTTCTCCTCTTCTGTGAAAGACAAATTAGCAAGCTTAGCAATATGATCAACTTCAGCAAGATTAATTTTCAAGATTCTCTCCTCACTTTAAACGATTCAAATAGAGACTAGCGACTAGCTCAACACTGTCACGAAGTTCCTTATCCAGAATCCCTTTTAATGGCAATTTCACTGGTTGTGGAGTTTTTTGTGCTTGGTCTAATGCCTTTTTTGGATAGGAAGACTCTAACTGAGTATCGATTTGAAACTCTAAATTAGTAATACCACTATCTAATAATTCATTAAGCCTCTTTATAATTTCTGATTGAAGCAGTGTTAGTTGTTTCCGCCAGGTTGCTGACGGGACCTTGATAACTAATTTTTTTCCACAGTACTCAACAGGTTGAGTACAAAAACATAGTGGTTCCCCTACAATACTTCTCCAAACTGCTGAAATCAGATATTTTTTACTTTTTTCGTTACCTGATAATTGACGGCAAAGTTGGGGCAGTATCGCTGAAATTGGTTTCACTTAAGTATTTACCTAAGGGTTTTAAGCCAGAAAATTGTACACTGACCACATGATTTGTAAGGTTTTCCCTAACCGAAAAATCCCTTTTGACTTCAAACTTTTTTCTATTTCTAATGCTTAATCATTGCCCAATAGGAGACAAAATCGAATTCGGGGCTATTAGACTGATTATGACAAATTAAACAAGAATCATTACTAAGCGACTCCATCCTTACTTTAATTGGATCTTGACTATGTTTACGCCCTTGACCATGACATGCTTCACATTGAACATTTACAAGATCCGGACTTTGGTAGAGATTTTTAAATCCACCTATTTCACCAGAACCAGTAACATGACAAACAACACATTGGGTATCAAATTCTTTCTTTTCTTTTTTCAACACATCAATAGAGTGAGCATGGGCTGACTGCCCCCAAATAGTATATTCTTTGGCATGACAGTTACCACAAATTTTAGAGGTTACAAAATTTGAACTTTCATTCTTTTGCATTACCTTGTTTGGAGTAGAACTCACGAGGGCAAGTTGATTTTGCTGAGAAGAAATTGCTGCTTTTGCTTTCAGCATAAAAGCTCCCATTTCAGCGTCATCCTTAACCTTTTTTGTTAAGCGATAGTTCAAGGGATGGATCTTAACTTGATTTGATTCGTCAACTGAAAAGGATAATTCGCCCAGACTCTTTGCTTCATCCTCTGCATATATGATTGTTGAATCATTGATCTTTATTGTGGGCATACTCCACTGATGCTTGAAGCCATTTAGGAATATATCTACGTTACTATTGTCTATAGCCAACTGGATCACATCCTTGTTGGGCATACATGCAAGAACAATCACAAAATCGCTTTTCCTATTTAATTCTGGCAGCCACTTCCTTGCACTTATTAATGGGTCTTCCCAGAAATAATCAGCGTCATCTTTTCTCAGAGATTTATCTGGAGACGAAAAGCCAATAAACCCTACCCGAAAATATTGCCCTTGTTTGGGTAAAAAAATCTTCTTGATAATATAGGGACTTACAAGAGGATTCCCTGATTTTTCAGAAATCAAGTTTGCAGACACAAAATCCCCATTCTCTCTTAGTACTAAACCTAACTCTCTTAGCTCTTTTACATCATCTGCAGCAATATTGATGATGTCTAACCCAATTTTTTTCATTCCCTTCCAAAGCCATTTATTTTTTACGGTTCGATCAGGACCAATTCGCTGCATGAAATTACCTATTTCAACCTGGAGGGTCGGGCGACTTGGAAACTTTCTTTGATTTTGCCTGATCACATTTGCTCGGCGAGCTAGACCGCCCGCAGGATTGCGCGGTCACCCACAGGGTTCGAGATTACCTCGAACATTCCCTGTGAAATAAACAGTAAAATCAGAAGATAAACTATTCCGTTGGAGTGCAAACTGGGAGTTTTTTAATACTGTGATTAGAAAAAAGATTAATCCAATGGCAATCCAAATACGCTTCAACAATTTTTCTCCCCCTCTCAAAATTCATATTTCAAACAACTAGACTAGCTCAATCTGATAATCCTGTTCTATCATACTGCTAAGATCTTTGTAAACAGCTGCATTAAACAAGCTTGAACTGACAACTCCTATTTCATATAAAAACAATAGTGCCGTTTCTTTTTGAAAGAATAATAAAATGATACCACACCAACCACATTTGGTCTTAGCATCAGAATCACCTCGAAGACAGGCATTGATGAAATTACTGCAAATTGACTTTGAAGTCATTGCTAGCCAAGCAGTAGAAACTGCTAAAAGTAATGAATCTCCAACCAAACTAGTGAAACGACTGGCAAAAACAAAGGCTCAGATTGTCCAAAATAAAAGACAAACTTCATGGGTAATTGGTGCAGACACCATTGTGGTCTGTAATTCCGAAATTCTGGGTAAACCTAGATCGATGACTGAGGCTGCTGCAATGCTTACAAAACTGAGCGGTCAGTCTCATGAAGTATTAACTGGAATTTGTATTCAATACTTGCAGAATTGTGATCTAACTTATGTTCGCACTACCGTTTCTTTTTCCACTCTTACAAAAAAAGAAATTGAAGACTATCTTATCACTGGTGAATCTTTAGATAAGGCTGGAGCCTATGGAATTCAAGGTTACGGATCAAGGTTTATCACAGACATTAAAGGTTGTTATTTCAACGTTATGGGATTACCAGTTTCCCACTTGTACAAACGGCTAAAGTCTACAGGATTTCTAACTAACTACTAACCTATTGTTCTTTCAAGGTTGCTATTTCAATCTTTTGACCAAGGCACTTTAAGGTTCAAAAACCGAAGCTTCTCCTCAAGTTCCTGACGTTCTCGGTTGCGTTTTAGTTTAATTCCGTCGTAGGAAAGAAGCCCAAATTTTTCTGCCAATGATTCGGCTGTTTTAAGCTCATTTTCTGCTACTGCTTTAATAATTTCTTGCTCCAGCTGGGATAAATTAACTGAATGCAGTCGGTAGTCCAAAAAAGCTTCCCAAGTGAGAGGGCACCACCTACTTAAAATTTCCTGACCAATTACATTGGCATAGCTCCGTATTTCAAATTGGGCATGATCATCCATCCTAAGAGCTAAAAAGTGAAGGAGATTATGAAGATTAATTTTCCAATAAGCTTCTGTGTAGGTAGAAAGAGAGAGGTCTTTACGAGCTTGCTCACGAGCAACGCCAGCGTTTAGTCTTTCTTGATAAATTTTTCTACTTTGATTCAAAAACTCATTTTCTTTTTTTGTAAGTTCTGTTCCAACCTTACCAGTAATAAATCCGGTACTACCCTGTCGATTACCTTGAGACTGCTCACGCCACTGATTCTTCTCAGTTAACTGGACCCCATCAATTGCTTCCGAGTATCGGGTGGAATATTCATTAACACTTGCAGTACGGTGGCGAATCCATTGCCTCCAACAGTCCATTGGCACGCGAACGTGAAATTTTATTTCACACATCTCAAAAGGAGTTGTATGTCGGTGCCTCATCAAATAACGAATTAAGCCACGATCCTGATGAATCTTCTTCGTACCCTTCCCATAAGACACTCTCGCTGCTTGAACAACCGATTCGTCCGAACCCATATAGTCAATGAGCCGGACAAACCCATCGTCCAAGACCTTGAAAGAAATCCCCAGAATTTGGTTTAATCCAGGAACCTCCAGACGTTTAATTTTATTACTATTGGCCATAGAAATGGGAAGCCTAGAATAGAAAACAGACCAAAATCATTACCATGGCCCTACAGCGGAAAAAAACTTTTCATGAAAATCAGTTGTGATTATTTATCTACTAAAATTCATTGGACCATTGGAAATTTTAATGATGAATTTCTTTAAGACGGGAGATCTGTAGATCCCATTAGATACTGGTCGACTCCACGGGCAGCCTGGCGACCCTCAGCAATAGCCCAAACAACTAGGCTTTGACCACGTCTTATATCACCCGCTGCAAATACTCCCTCAACACTACTCATATAATTATTATCTGACAAGACATTACCCCGTTCATCTAGCTTTACCTCTAACTTTTCTAACATTCCCGCTCGTTCCGGCCCTAAAAATCCCATGGCAAGCAAAACTAATTCAGTTTCGACCTCAAATTCACTTCCTGCCACTTCCTTCATGGGTCGGCGACCATTAGCATCGGGTTGCCCGAATTCAACGCGAACCACCTCTAACCTCTGCAATGAACCATTAGACCCAATGAAACGCTTGGTACTCACACTCCATTCTCTCGAGCCACCTTCTTCGTGTGACGATGATGTTCTTAAAATCGTAGGCCAGTAAGGCCAAGGCATTGAAGAATTTCTTTGAGTTGGAGGCTTAGGCAATAGCTCCCAAGAAGCTACAGAGAGTGCACCTTGCCTCAAAGCCGTTCCATGGCAATCCGAACCAGTATCCCCACCACCCAAGATAATAACCCGTTTTCCTTCTGCAGAAATTAGACTATCTACACTTTGTTGATCACCTGCAATTCGTCTATTTTGTTGAGGCAAAAATTCCATTGCGAAATGGATGCCGGCAAGATCCCTTCCAGGAATGGAAAGATCTCTAGGCTGCGTTGCTCCACCAGCTAAAACCAAGGCATCGAACTCTTGACGGAGCTCGTCAATTGGAACATTAAAACCAACATTGGCATTGGTTTTAAATAAAACTCCTTCCTCTTCCATTAAATCTAAACGCCGCTTCACTACCCATTTCTCTAGTTTGAAGTCCGGAATACCATAAGTCAAAAGGCCTCCAATCCTATCCGCCCTTTCAAATACTGTTACCCAATGTCCAGCTCGATTAAGTTGCGCTGCACAAGCTAGCCCGGAAGGCCCTGATCCCACAATGGCTACCTTCTTATTAGTTCTTACCTTAGGAGGCTCAGCTTTAATCCATCCTTCTTGAAAGGCATGATCTATAGTACGAAGTTCGATCTGTTTAATAGTAACTGGATCGTCATTGATCCCTAAAACACAGGCAGCTTCGCAGGGTGCTGGGCAAACCCAACCTGTAAATTCAGGAAAATTGTTAGTTTTATGTAAAACTTTGATTGCTTCCTTCCATCGGTTTCGATAAACCAAGTCATTCCAATCTGGAATTATGTTGCCTAAGGGACATCCAGTGTGGCAAAAAGGAATACCACAATCCATACAGCGCTCTCCTTGGCCCTGTACCAATGAATCACTTGGTTCCTTATATACCTGAAACCAGTCTTTAACGCGTTCATCCACTGATCTTCGAGCGGCCATTTGGCGCCCTATCTCCATAAATCCAGTATCTCTTCCCATTGAACCTCTACTTTGGAAAAGTCAAATATCACTTCCCCAGTTTCTTCTGAAAAAAATCTAATATTCCCTAGTCAAGTCTCTCAAAAAAATTAGTGCCGCTTTTAATTTATCCACACAATAGGTGATTAAATAGAATTAATAGGTGTGGCTTCTGCCTTTTCTTGTTCCAGTTGTAGCATAGAACGACGGTAGTCTACTGGTATAACCTTTACAAATGTTTCTATTATGTTATCCCAATCCTTTAACACTCTTTCTGCCACAGCACTACCAGTGAATTGGTGGTGCCGAATAATTAAACTCTTTAATGTTTCAAGATCGTTGGTCTCAGTAACTGATTCTAGATCCACCATGCTTTGATTACAATATTGACTGAAAAGTTTTTCTTCATCCAGAATATAAGCAATCCCACCACTCATTCCAGCAGCAAAATTACGACCTGTACTACCTAGAACAACAGTAATACCTCCAGTCATATATTCACAGCCATGATCTCCTACACCCTCTACAACCGTAATAGCTCCACTATTTCTTACTGCAAAACGCTCTCCTGCCACTCCTCGAAAATAAGCTTCTCCTCCAGTAGCTCCATATAACACCACATTACCTATCAGAATATTCTTTTCTGCAGAAAAGGTTGATTCAAGTGGAGGGTAGACAATAAGTTTGCCTCCAGATAATCCTTTGCCAATATAGTCGTTTGCATCTCCCTCCAACGTAAATGTTATGCCACTAGCTAAAAATGCTCCAAAGCTTTGACCAGCTGAGCCACAGAAATGAACTTGAATTGTATCTTCTGGGAGCCCTTTATCACCATATCGCTGTGCAATCTCAGAGCTAAGCATCGTTCCTACCGTACGGTTAGAATTACGAATTATGTACTTTCCCTTGATGGGTTTCTCATTATTTAAAGCATTTTTAAAATCTTCAATTAACTGGTAATCCAGAGCCTCTTTTAACCCATGGTCTTGAGGTTGAATTTTGTGAGTTGCAAAGTTTTTAGGAACATCTGGCCGGAAAAAGATCTGAGAAAAATCTAGTCCTCTAGTTTTCCAATGGTCAATAGCATCTGTTACGTCAAGCATATCTGCACGACCGACCATTTCCTCAACGGTTCTAAATCCAAGTTTTGCCATAATCTCCCTAAGTTCTTCTATTACAAAATAGAAAAAATTGATGACATACTCAGGTTTCCCAGAAAATTTTCTCCGTAGCACTGGATCTTGAGTAGCTATACCCACTGGGCATGTATTAAGATGACATTTCCGCATCATAATACAACCTGATGCAACTAATGGAGCTGAAGCACAACCAAATTCTTCAGCTCCAAGCAAAACTGCTATCGCAATGTCTCGACCCGTTTTTAACTGACCATCTGTCTGAACAATAATCCGTCCCCTCAAATCATTAAGCACCAGGGTTTGTTGTGTTTCAGCTAAACCTAATTCCCAAGGAACACCAGCATGTTTGATTGAAGTCTGGGGTGAAGCCCCTGTACCTCCATCATGTCCACTAATCAGTACAACATCAGCATGTGCTTTAGAAACTCCAGCTGCAACAGTCCCTACTCCTACCTCCGATACTAGTTTTACAGAAATTCTTGCTTTTGGATTAGCGTTTTTAAGATCATGAATCAGTTGAGCAAGATCCTCGATGGAATAGATGTCATGGTGGGGTGGTGGTGATATCAATGAAACTCCAGGAGTTGAATGACGAACACGAGCAATGACTTTATCTACTTTATGTCCAGGCAACTGCCCTCCTTCTCCTGGCTTAGCTCCTTGAGCCATCTTAATTTGTAATTCTTCTGAATTAACCAGATATTCAGCTGTGACTCCAAAGCGACCTGAAGCTACTTGTTTGATAGCACTTCTCCTCCAATCCCCATTTGGATCTCGTATAAAGCGTTCTGGGTCTTCTCCACCTTCTCCAGTGTTACTCTTACCTCCAACACGATTCATGGCTATTGCTAGATTTTCGTGAGCCTCTTTACTAATGGAACCAAAGGACATTGCTCCGGTTGCAAAACGCTTCACAATTTCATTAGCTGGTTCGACTTCCTCCAAAGGAATTGGAGCCCCTTTTTGAAATTTAAATAGCCCTCTAAGAGTACATAGATTCTTGCTCTGATTATTAATTAAGGTCGAGTACTCTTTAAATAATTTATAGTTGCCATGCCGGGTAGCCAATTGTAACTTGGCAACAGATTCAGGATTGAAAAGATGAAATTCACCCTCTTTTCTCCATTGATATTGACCCCCAACATTCAAGAGGGGCTTAAGAGTTACTTCCCTTTGAAAACCATACTGATGTCGTTTAATAGCTTCATATCCAAGCGTCTCTACTCCTATTCCACCAATCCTAGAAGCAGTACCTGTAAAGTAACGTTCAATTAATTCTGAATTTAAACCAATAGCTTCAAAAATCTGAGCACCTCTGTAACTTTGAATTGTAGAAATACCCATTTTAGCAATGATCTTAAGCAGGGCTTTATTTATAGACTTAATATAATTAAAGTGAGCCTTTGCAACAGAATCCTTGAAAGCACTCTCCATAGCAACTTCAGGTGAAAACACTTTTTGATTGACCATATCAGTTAAGGTTTCAAAAGCTAAGTAGGGATTAACTGCCGCTGCCCCATAGCCTATCAACAATGCAAAGTGCATAACTTCTCGAGCTTCACCAGATTCAACAATTAACCCAACCCTAGTACGAGTTCCTTCACGGGTAAGGTGATGATGAACGCCAGATGTTGCAAGTAAGCTTGGTATTGGAATCTTTTTGGAATTTACTCCTCTATCAGAGAGAATTAAAATATTGTAGCCCTGCTTCACCGCCTGAGAAGCTCTTAAACAAAGTGCCTCGACAGCCGACTCTAGTCCAGAATTCCCTTCATTATTAGTAAAATGCATGCTTAATGTCTTAGTTTTGAATATCGATGATTCANATTTTCTAATCCTCTCTAACTCTACATTAGTTAAAATAGGACAAGGTAAACTAAGTAACCTGGCATGGTGTGGTGTCTCTGCCAAGAGATTTGCTTCACTACCAACATGAATTTCCACAGACATCACCATATTTTCACGAATTGAGTCGATAGGAGGATTGGTGACCTGTGCAAATAACTGCTTAAAATAATTGAACAGTAACGGCGATTTATTTGATAGTACGGCTAAAGGTGTATCAGTTCCCATAGATCCTACTGCTTCTTCACCTTCTTTACCCATAGGAGTCATCAAAATGCGAAGGTCTTCGATCGTATAACCAAAAGCCTGCTGTTGCTGAAGAAGGTTCTTTATTTTTTTATTACCTGAGGTCACTAATGGTAGATCGGAAAGTTTAACTCGGTTATTTTCTACCCATACTCGATAAGGTTGCTGAGTACTTGTTGTACGCTTAATTTCAGTATCGTCAATAATACGTCCCTGGTGGGTATCTACTAGAAACATCTTACCTGGTTGGAGACGTCCTTTTTGTAAAATATCTTCTTGGGGAACTTCCAAAACTCCAACCTCAGAAGACATAACAACCAAATTATCTTTAGTCACTATAAAACGCGATGGTCTTAACCCATTGCGATCAAGAACAGCCCCAATTCGAATACCATCAGTAAAAGCGATTGAGGCAGGACCATCCCATGGTTCCATCAAAAAAGAGTGGTATTCATAAAATCCTCGCTTTTCAGGACTCATCTGAGAATCTTTGTGCCAAGCCTCAGGAATTAACATCATCATGGCATGAGGAAGAGAGCGTCCCCCCTGAACCAGAAATTCCAACGCATTGTCAATAGTCTCACTATCACTGCCAGTTTCAGATACCAGCGGAAAGAGTTTATTAAGGTCATTCCCAAAAATATCGGAAGATAAAGTCCCTGATCGGGCACGCATCCAATTTCTATTTCCACGAAGAGTGTTAATTTCTCCATTATGGGCCAAATACCTATAAGGATGGGCAAGTTCCCAAGAAGGAAAAGTGTTTGTGCTAAACCGAGAGTGGACTAGAGCTAATGCACTTTTAAAAAGAGGGTTCACAAGATCCACGTAGTAAGCTGGAATTTGCTCTGCCGTTAGAAGGCCCTTATAAACAACAGTACCTGTTGAAAAACTAGCGATATAAAAATTTTGGATTCCAGAAAGTTTTTGATTCTCTGACTCGCTCTCAGCAAGCTTTTGAATTACATACAATTTTCGATCGAGAGCCTTATTATTTCTACAAGCTGAACCACCGATCCCTACAAATAATTGACGAATTATTGGCTCCGATTCTTGCGCTAGCCTACCAATGGCCTTATTGTTTACAGGAACTGTTCTCCACCCCAAAAAGGATAGTCCCTCTTTAATAACCACCTTTTCCAAAAGATTTTCCAGAGATTTGCGATTGTCAGCATCCTGAGGCAAAAAGACCATACCAACCCCATACTCTCCAAAAGGGGGAAGTTTAAAACCAACATCTCCACATTTTCTCCTAAAGAACTCATCTGGAATCTGAACCAGTATTCCTGCTCCATCCCCTGTTTCTGGGTCACACCCACATGCTCCTCTATGGGCTAAGTTGGATAGCACCTCTAACCCCTGATTAATAATTAAATGGCTCTTAACTCCATTAAGGTTAACGACAAAACCTACTCCGCAACTATCATGTTCAAACTCAGGGTCATAGAGGCCTTGCTTTACTGGTAGTCCTTCCTTACTCATTTATTACCTCATTATTTAAAAAGGTTCTCTCTCATTTCACATAGAGACAATAGTGCAAAAAGTCTTTTTCTTAGATTCCTCACAAGAGAAACCCAAGGACTTTAACTCGCCAATCTCAACTCCCTATATTTTCTTGAATAGGAAAAGCTAGTAAACTGGCACCTGCTTCCTAGACATTATCTAGCCATTGATCTTAAAAAGGTAAGTTAAATATTCTTTGCCTTTTCATGACACCACAGCTTCATCTAGGCACCGCTGGGGAAAATAGGCACGAGGATTAATATGAAATCCGAGTTATATAATTTTAAAAGAAAGAACCGATCAATATAAATTTATATTTTTTATAAATTTAATAAATTTATTTTATACTTTAACTACCGCCTGTACTTCTTGCATAAAATTTACTCAAGTTTAATCCAGAACCAATCACTCATTTATACATTCATAATAAAAAATCATTACTCCATTCCTATTTGTCACCTTCAAACCGCTTGCTCAAAAAAGGGACTAACACTAGATACTTTATTACGACAAGAAAATCCAAACTAGCGTATAATTAACACCTTATGTCCAAGAAAACAAAATGTTCTATTGCACTTATTGTCATTATGGTGTGTGGCTACATCGTATACTCTTCAACACAATTAGACCGATTTAGCTGTGAGGTTTGCATTGAGTTCCGAGGGAAAAGTGATTGTCGTACAGCTCTTGGTAATACCGAAGAAGAGGCCATAAGAACAGCCCTTGATACTGCTTGTGCCCAGATCTCTTCAGGCATGACAGATAGTATTGCCTGCACTCAAACTGCCCCCAAAAGTGTTAACTGTAAAAAATAGAAAAACCTAATCCAAAATAAAAACTACACCTAATCCATCGCTAAGGAATAAAATAATTCTTTAAAAGATAATAAAGAAAAACTGTAATGCTTTGTACTACAAAACCCGGCTTTGAAACAATAACCAAAAAACTACTACAAAAAGATAACTATATCTAATTGTTGTTATCTCAATGTGTAAAATGAAACTTTCTTATTTTTACTCAAAAACTTTATTCCGACAGCAAAGAATTTCACATTCGAGGACCTTATGAAAAGTAACTCCTCAGACGGTTTTTTAAGCCGACTGAAGACTGCAATGACTTTTACCCGAAAGAATCTAGTGGAATGCATAGAGGATGCATTCCAAGGGAAAAAGGA
The DNA here is from genome assembly GCA_022452285.1 of Terriglobia bacterium. GTDB lineage: Bacteria > Acidobacteriota > Terriglobia > Versatilivoradales > Versatilivoraceae > JAKUNG01. The sequence continues at coordinate 42,074 of JAKUNG010000003.1, forward strand.
GATTGATTCAAATCTTCTTGAAGAACTTGAGAGTATTCTCATTAGTGCTGATATTGGGATTAAAACTACTACAGAAATTTTAGAGGTTGTTAAAAACCAAGTTGATCGAAAACAAATCAAAAATGGAGATGAATTAAAAGCATGTATTAAATCAGAATTGCTCCGCATTTTAAAATCAGCATCCAGCTGTTCTTCTAACAACATTGATTCAAAATTAATGGTGATCTTAGTCGTTGGAGTTAACGGTGTAGGGAAAACCACTACTACTGGCAAACTAGCTAAACGATTTACCCAACAAAATAAGAATGTGTTGGTGTGTGCTGCTGATACCTTTAGGGCAGCTGCAGTAGAGCAAATGGAACAGTTAGGAACTGAGGCCAAGGTAAAGGTAATTCGTCAAAATGCAGGAACTGACCCTTCAGCGATCCTATTTGATGCCATTAATGCAGCTAAATCAAGGAATGTTGACATTCTTATCATTGATACAGCTGGCCGTCTTCATACTAAAAACAACCTTATGGCTGAACTAGAAAAAATGAGACGGATTGCTGGTCGAGAAGTTCAAGGAGCGCCCCATGAGATTTTACTTGTCATCGATGCAACCACAGGACAAAACGGTTTGATCCAAGCTCAGGAATTTTCTCGAATTTCCGGTATTAGTGGAATTATTTTAAGTAAGCTAGATGGTACAGCTAAGGGTGGAGTTGTTATTGGAATCGCACGTGATCTTAATACTCCAATTAAATATGTCGGTATTGGTGAACAACTTGATGATTTGATTCCCTTTTCTCCTGAAGATTTTGTTAATTCATTATTTACCTAGATTAAAAGGATCTCAGCAAACTACATGATGAGTCATTTAATTATTTTAAAAAATCTATCGTTAGACCTTTTTGTATTGAAAAAGGTCATGCTTTAAAATGATTATTTATTCTTAACTGTTTTTCTTTTTAGACTTAGTTCAGCAGAATTTTACAAATAACATGTTAAAAACAGACCATGACTTCATGTCAGAGACTATAGAACAGGCCCTTCTTGGAAAAGGCTTAACCAGTCCAAACCCTATGGTTGGAGCAATCTTAGTTAATGACGGTAAAATTGTTGGTCGTGGATTCCATCGCTATGACTTACGTAAACATGCTGAAGTATGGGCTATAGAAAATGCCAAAGAAAAAACAAATGGAGCAACCTTATATGTCAATTTGGAGCCCTGTTGTCACCAAGGACGCACTGCACCCTGCTGTGACCAAATAATTAAGTCAGGAATCGTACATGTGGTAGCAGCAATGAAAGACCCTAATCCAATTGTAGGGGGTAAAGGATTGGAAAAACTGATGGAAGCAGGTATTAAAGTTACAGTAGGAATAAGGGAAAAGGAAGCTCAAAAGCTTAACGAAGCTTATAGTAAATACATTGTCCTCAGACAGCCTTTTGTCACTGTCAAAGCAGGGGTAACTATAGATGGAAAGATTGCTCCCGAAAAAGGCTCACAGAGATGGATTACTGGTTTAGAATCAAGACATTGGGCTCACCAATTACGTCTTGAGTCCGATTCAATTTTGGTTGGAATTGGAACAATACTCCAAGACAACCCACGACTAACTGATCGTAGTGGTCAGGAACGGAACCGACCTTTAATTCGAGTCATTTTAGATTCTACGCTACGTCTTCCACTTAATAGTAACCTAGTTAATAGTGTAGAAGACGGTGATATAATCGTTTTTTGTGCAGAGGATAGAGATTTGGATCGGCATAAGAAAATAGAAGACAAAGGCATTCAGATCATTCCAGTAGCTAAAATTGCCCAAGGTATTCCCCTCAAAATAGTGTTGAATGAATTGGGAAAACGGGAAATAACAAGCCTTTTGATTGAAGGGGGGTCCGAGGTTAATTTTAGTGCCCTGCAATCAAAAATTATTGATAAGCTTATTTGCTTGGTGGCCCCTAAAATTTTAGGAGGGCCAGCTGGTATCAGATTGTTTGGAGGTCAGGGCTTTTCCACACTAGAAGAGGCCCCTTTATTGTTTTTCTCTAAAACTCAAAAGCTTGGTCAGGATTTGATGATTGAGGCCTATTGTGTTGATACACAATCGAAACAATTACAATAACAATTTTAAGACTAGAAGTTTTAGATAATAATGTTTACTGGCATAATTCAAAAAATCGGATTTATTTCTTCAGTTAAGTACAGAGAACAAACAGCTGTTCTTCACCTAACTGTCAATGAATTAATTTCTGAACTCCAGCCAGGTAGCAGCATAGCGATAAATGGGGTTTGTCTTACCGTTAGAGACCAAAATCATGACAGTATCAAGACTGATTTATCCATGGAGACACTAAACCGATCTAATTTAGGAAAAGTAAAGCCAGGTGACCCAGTTAATCTTGAACTTCCATTACTACCTACAACACGATTAGGTGGACATTTTGTTCAAGGCCATGTTGATACAACAACCGAAGTTTATAGAATTAAAAAATCTCAAGAATTTGCTACATTTCAGTTTCTACTACCAGATCTGATTAGGCCATATGTGGTGGAAAAAGGCTCTATTGCAATTGACGGAATTAGCCTTACAGTTTCAAAAATCCAAAAAGATTTCTTTGAAGTTGCTATTGTCCCGCACACCTTAGAACATACTAATCTTGGTCATAGACTCAGAGGTGATCAAGTAAATATTGAATGTGATGTACTTGCAAAGTATGTCCAAAAATGTTTAGGACCACATCAGGGAAAATCGAATGAATCCAAACTGATCAATCAGAATTTAGTCAATTAAGGACGTTAGTAGCCCTACACACTGCGATTAGGATTAATTTAAAAAAGGAGTTTTAGTTGGAAATTTTGTTTTCGAGTATTGAAGAAGCTATCAACGACCTCAAGCAAGGGAAAATGCTTGTCGTGGTAGATGATGAGGATCGAGAAAACGAAGGTGATTTAACAATTGCCGCAGAGAAAGTAACACCTCATGCAATTAATTTTATGGCAAAATTTGGACGGGGATTGATTTGTCTTTCGATGACAGAAGAACATCTAGATAAACTTAGAATTCCACTTATGGTTAATGAAAATAATTCTAGATACGGAACTGCTTTTTGTGTTTCAATCGAAGCCAGACAAAAAGTCTCTACAGGAATTTCAGCAGCAGATCGTGCTCAGACAATACTAACCGCCATCCATCCTGAAACTCAAGAAAATGATTTAGCAAAACCGGGTCATGTTTTCCCTTTGAGAGCTCGCAAAGGAGGAGTTCTGCTGCGGGCAGGTCAAACGGAAGCATCAGTCGATCTGGCTCGTATTGCAGGTCTCACCCCAGCAGGAGTTATTTGTGAGATCATGAATGACGATGGAAGCATGTCAAGATCTACAGAACTACAAAAGTTCTGTAAAAATCATGATTTAAAGATGATTACCGTAGCTGATTTAATCAAATATCGATTGAGAACTGAATCTTTTGTCAAACTAATTGCTGAGGAAAATCTACCTACCAAGTTCGGTCTTTTCAAAATGCTGGTTTTCAAAAGTGAAATTGAGCAAGAAACTCATGTTGCTTTAGTATTTGGGAATATCCAATCGAATCAGCCTGAACTTGTAAGAGTGCATTCTCATTGTTTAACCGGAGATGTTTTACATTCCATTCAATGCGATTGTCATACTCAAATTGAAAAATGTATGGAACTTATCTCACAAAAGGGCAGCGGGGTGTTACTTTATTTACACCAAACTGGACGGGGTTTTGAAATTCAAAAATCAGAGTCTGGAAACCGCGTAAGATATCACGGCTCAGAAAACAGCATGGCCGAGGATTTTAACAGCCATAAAATCCAAAAGCATTACGGTACTGGGGCCCAAATTCTTTCTAAGCTAAATCTTAAAAAAATTCGATTACTGACCAACCATCCTCGCAAAATAGTTGGTTTAGAAGGCTATGGAATTAGCATAGTGGAGCAAGTTCCAATCAAAAAGTCCTAAAAATTGCATGGATGAATGATCTCTATATTTGGTGTCGAATCAATTCTTCAAACCAACAAGACGTCATAATTTACTTCGAAGACATTTCTAACTGAGAATTGTCTAAGACCACCGTATTGTCTCCAAGAATCGTTTTCGATAAAACAGCATTCTTTCCAATTTGACAGGAATTTCCTACAACACAACCTTCTATTTTTGTATCATCGCCAATCTCCACTCCGCTCCAAATCACTGAGCGGTCTATAATAACCCTTTTACCTATTCGACAACCTTCATTAATCGATGAAGAAAAGATTTGAGATTTTTCACCAATGGCACATGAAGAAGAGATAAACGAATTAAGAAAGTTAGCTCCAGGTTTTAACTTTGGCATAGAATCTTCCCAAGGCAGAATTACCGAAGGTACAAACCGGCGTTGGAGTATATCTAAATGGGCATTTAGATATTTTTCTGGCGTACCAATATCAATCCAATAACCTGGAGCAACATAACCATAAACAGCTCTTCCACTGGCAAGCAGATCAGGGAAAACAGATTTTTCGAAAGAATAATTTTTTCCAAGAGGAATCATCTCCAAAACTTCTGGTTCAAGAACATAACAACCTGCGTTGATTGTATTGCAAGTAATGTCTTCAAGGCCTGGCTTTTCAAGAAAGCGGGTTACTCGCCCATCCTCGGTAGTTTCCACTAATCCATAGGAGGATGGATTTCCAACTTGAGTAAGCACTATAGTAGCTATTGCAGAGTTTGCCTGATGAAAACGAATGATCTTATTTAGATCGAAATTACAGAGAATATCTCCGTTAAAAACCAAAGTAGTCCCATCTAAGAAAGACTCAGAATTTTTATAGGCTCCAGCAGTTCCTAAAGGAACATTTTCCACTATGTAGTGGAGTTTGTTGGACTGTCCGAGTACTGATTCGATCTTTTCTGGTTGATAGCCAACACTAAGAATAGTTTCATCAACGTTATATTTCTTAAGCAACTCCAGTTGGTAGCAGAGGAACGGCACATTAACAATAGGCACTACAGGTTTAGGAACTTTAAGGGTCAAGGGTCTAAGCCGAGTCCCCTGTCCCCCAGCTAATATAACTGCTTTCATAAGCATTCCTCATCTAGGCTAACCAAGAACGATCTCGTTTCACTTCAACTCCCACAAACCCAACATTTTTGCTAAAAGTACGGACTTTACCAATCTTAACCTTAACTTTTTTTACCTTAAATTTTCTTAAAACTTCTCGACAAATGAAGAGTGCAACCTCCTCAAGCAGGACAAAGCTTTGACACTGGCATAGGTCCTTGACAAATTCATAAACTCTTTTATAGTCGACAGTCTTTCCCAATTGACCATTAACAGTTTTTTCCAATGATACAAACAAGGTTAAGTGCAAGCGACAACGCTGAATTTTTCGACGTTCTTCCAACGTGGTACCAACCTTCATCTCAAAATGAATATCATTAAGAACAATTTTATCCATAATGGTAAGTCCCCTATTTAAGATACCAGATTAACCACTAAGAATAGTTATAATTTCCCAAGAAAAACACTTAGAAATAGTAACACTATCATTTAAGACCTTTGATTCTGTTGATAGGATTAATGTAATGGGCAAGAACCAAATCCGAGAAATGGAAAACCACCAAAAATTACTAGCTAAAAAAGGACTTTACTTCAAACTATATCAACTCCAATATAAAGACCAAATGTCTCCAAACCTGAAATGAGGTTCTGATACATAATCAAATTAATCGATTTTGCTAAGGTACTCATTACTTTACATTCAATCTCTTGAATTTACCAAAGACCCAAATCATTCACTAGAACCGTTCCTAAAATGACATGATTGAGCAAAGAAATTTAATGCAAAACTTTAGACAGAAAATTATAGATGTACCCCAAGAACCTGGTGTTTACCTCTATAAAAACTCCCGAGGAAAAGTAATTTATGTCGGTAAAGCTAATTCTCTTCGTAATCGGATGAAGAGCTATTTCCAAAGATCAAAAAATACTGACATTAAGTTAGATCAATTAAAGTTAGATATAGCTAATTTTGAGTTCGTTGTGGTTGATAATGAGATGGAAGCACTTGCCCTAGAGAATAATCTAATCAAACAGTATAAACCTAAATACAATATTCTTTTAAGAGATGACAAAACCTACCCTTGCATTAAGTTAACAATCAATGAGACTTTCCCAAGAATATATGTAACACGAAAAATTAAACAGGACGGAGCACTGTACTTTGGTCCTTTTTCTCCTTCTAATTTGGCCTCACGAACATTTAAATTGATTAGTCGCCATTTTCAGATTCGTACATGCTCTATAAATATAGATGGTAAAAGACCAAGAGTCTGCCTTGACTATCACATAAAACGTTGCATGGGTCCTTGTGTTTCATCAACTTGTAGTCAGCAGGAATATGAAAGTCGTGTTCAAGACTTAAAATTATTTATGGAAGGAAAGCAGTCCGATCTATTGCAGAGCCTTCGTAAAAAAATGATTCAAGCTTCTAAAGAAGAACGATTTGAGATGGCTGCCCATCTGCGGGACACCATTCAAACAATCAACCAATTATCTAAACCCCAACGAATTTCCTCAAGCCAATCTATCAATATCGATCTATTTGCACTACACCAAGAAGAAACTAAAGCAGCAGTCCAGTTGTTTCATTTGAGAAAAGGCCGTATCGTTGACCGACAAGAATATTTTTGGGATGACCTTAGGATAGGTACAACTTCCAGTGATATATTTTCTTCACTCTTAAAACAATACTATCTTAATTCTAGATTCATCCCTGATCAAGTCTTGGTAACTTCCAGTTTTGAAGATCAAGAAACCCTAGAACATTTCCTTTCAACTCAAAAAAAACATAAAGTGAAAGTGAAAGTTCCCTTACGTGGCCACAAAAAAAAACTCATTAACCTTGTCCAAAAAAATTCAAAATTAAGCTTTGATCAACGATTTCGAACCATTAATCCTCCTGCCCAAATGATTAAACAAGCGCTCGCTGAGTTAATGGATCTGGCAACTTTGCCCCGAAAAATTGAGGCATTTGATATTTCAAACATCCAAGGAACTGACTCTGTAGCATCCATGGTTGTATGGAAGGACGGCCAGATGAAAAAGAACGAATATCGGAAATTTATTATAAAAACAGTATCAGGCATTGATGACTTTAAAAGTATGGTTGAAGTTATAACTCGTCGATACAGTCGGTTAATAAAAGAAAACCACTCTTTACCAGATTTAATTCTAGTAGATGGGGGTTTAGGTCAACTTAATGCAGCTGCTTCAACTCTAGATGCACTTGATTTAACAACTCAACCATTAGCCAGCATTGCCAAAAAAGAGGAACTAATTTATGTTAGAGGGCATCAAAAAGAACCTATCCGATTAGAAAAACATTCTCCAGTCTTACGATTGATCCAAAAAATTCGGGATGAAAGTCATCGGTTTGCTTTATCTTTTCATCGACAGCGGCGTTCAACAAGGATGCTCTCATCACGCCTTATCAAAATTACAGGAGTCGGGGACCAAACTGCTAAACTGCTTCTCCAAAGACTGGGTAGTGTCCGGAGAATCTCATCTGCTTCCCTAGATCAATTAACCCAAGTAGTTCCACAAAAAATTGCAAAAAATGTGTACGATCATTTCCACAACAAGAATTAAATTGTCATAATTAAATCAATGACATTCTTCAATCTATAATTTTTTAAGAAGAAAGTTTACTTTTTGGACTCTAAAAACAAATGTGTTAAAATTCATTCTTAAGGTTATAACTTAAAGGGTTATAAAAACCCACAAAGAGACTAGATGCTACCATTAGACACAATTTCAACTCTTCCTAAGCTCGAACCAAAGTCAAAAGGAAAACCCCGTCCACGGAAGAAAAAGCCTCGAGAAATAGCAATTATAACTGAATGCTGCACGGGTTGTGCAGGTTCTCCTGCATGTGTGCCTTACTGCCCAGTGCCTGATTGTATGTTTTGGGTTCCTGATGAAGACCATCCTCCTTTTGGACATATTGAAGTTGACCCTTTTCTTTGCATTGGTTGCAAGAAATGTACGACCACAGGCCCCGATGATACGTTCTTAGATGGCTGCCCCTGGGATGCTATTGAGATGAGGCCTTCTGAAGAGGTTGAAGCTGTGGTAGGAGAATTCGAGGTACCAAATTAGTAAGCAATTTTACTTTTGATGGAATTGATGCTTAAGAAAGCTTGCTCTTGCACTCGCCTTGACAATTGGGAATTCGGTGTGAGAAATCGTTTTATAACTTCCAAGTCCTTTTTTTCACCAATAAAATACATAGCTCTCAAAGCTTCCCAAACTTGTTCTTCAGTAGGAGCAATTAAAAGTATAGGCTGACCTGCTGAAACGACTTCCCCATCCTGAATCATCCTCTCCTTTACATAACCAGGAACAATGCCGCGTACTGTTATCCACTCCTTACCATCTGTTTCAATGCGAGCTACCATGGCACCTGAACGAACTGGGTCTTCTTTATCCAGACGGAACTTAATTCTTCCATCAGATGGTGTAGAAATTTCATGATTAAGTAACATCCCACGGATTTCTTTGCGTCCTCTCGAATCCTGAAATCGAACTAGTGACAGAGCAGCATTGCGACGAACTAAAGGGTAAGTATCTTTAAGAAGGTTTAATAAATATTTCTGGAAATTATAACGCCCATCTCCCTGACCCATTAGCCAAGCAACTGTCATCCGAACTTCTGGTATTGGATGGTCAACCAATTGTTTAACTGCAGGAAACCAAACTGCAGTTGAAGATAAACCAGAAGCGGCTATCTTCTCTGAAAGTTGGGTTAGGGCATGTTGAATTTTTCGGGGCTTAGCACTTATCTCCAAACTCTTTTTTAGCTCCTTATCATCCATCACACGACCAAACCACGTCTGCTGCCAAAAAAGAAATGGGACTAAAATAGTCAGAAAGACAACCAACACCGCCAATAGAGTGGTACCCAATCTAAGGTTATAACGACTTGATTTATCCACCATATTTTCTAGTTCTTATAATATAAGGTACTATTCACAAATAAAGCATGCAGTACACAATCACACCTGTGATTGAAACATAAACCCAAATTGGTAATGTCCAGCGCGCTATATCTTTGTGCTGCTCAAATCTCTTTTTCCATCCTAAGTATAGGGTCCTAATCGCCAAAGGTAAGATCACAATAGCTAATACAATATGACTGACCAAAATAATAAAATAGAGTTTCCGAACCCATCCAGAACCTGTATATGGAACCGATCCGACTTGAAAATGGTAAACCAGGTAGGAAATAAGAAAAAGAGTAGAAAAACTAAAAGCCGCTAGCATGCATTTTTTATGTGCAGCTATGCGTTTTCTCCTAATAAAATAGTATCCTAGAACTAAAAAGAAGGCACTGGTGGCATTTAGTGTGGCATTAACGGTAGGAAAATCCATAAAGAACGAACAGTGGAGTATGAATTAAAGAAAAAACTTTTGAAACTAAAACCTTTTTAGGATTAATGGGTTAATTACTAGTCTGTAGCCCGCATTTATTTCAAGTTTAGAACTCTTAGTAATATCTATTTTTCAATACCTTCATTATCCCTTTGAATAAATCTGCTGAATTCTTCACTACGTAAATTCCAGTAGCAGTTAAGAAAAAAGATTAAAGATAAAACCAGACAGGTAATAGCTACAAACAAACCATCAAGGGACATTAAGTCCTGATTGATGACCAACCAACCTACCGCTGCTAAGCAACCCCCACCTAATAGAAAATTCATAATTAGTGAGACTACTATTTCTACCATCTCTTTATCTCCTCATCAAACCCAGAATGTTAAAAGAATAAATCAGTCTCTCCATTCTCCTAAACCCCAAAAGCAAGATTTCATCATTGTGCTATTGACTAATTCTTCTGGCTTGCCGAACGTCGGAATGCATAAATCAAGATAGTACTCATTATTCCCACTGGGGGTGCTAGTAAAAAAATAATTGCTCGGTTTAGTGCCTGGATTCCTAACTCAGATTGAGCAGCAGCAGCACTCTGACACATTGAGCATGCCTGGGCAAAAGATTCCATTGGCCAGAAGAGAAAAAGAAAAGTTATTGTACAGGACAACCAGCAAAAAAACTTAGTGGTCACAACTGTCAAGAAATTTTCCATTGTTCTTTAAAGACCTAAATCCAATATTCGAAGACTATCTGCAAAAAATACGGCCATTAGGGATATCGTTATTATCATTGCAGGCATCAATGTTAGAACCAAACTCCGCTTTTCAAACCTTAGATGCATGAAATAGGCGATAATCAAGGCTGCCTTTACAATAGAGAAGCCCATCAAGAGTGTAAGCATTAATACGAGTCCAACTTGAACATAGGCTAGAAAAACCTCAACGGCAGTCAAGACAAGTAACCAAGTCCAAACCGTTAGTACTAAACGGTTAGACATTGGGCCATGTGTACTATGAATGTTATCGTTGCTCAAGGATCCCTCCAAAAATAGTATTCACTGTTGTTAATCCATCTTTACTGATAACAAATAAACTAAGGGAAAAACAAACATCCACACCAAGTCCACAAAATGCCAATACAAACCACAAACCTCAACATGATCTGAGTTGAATTTCTTCTTTGAAAAACCCCAAGCAATAACAAGAAGATAAACCACTCCTGTGAATACATGGAACATATGCAACCCGGTTAGTCCAAAAAAAGTCGCCCCAAATAAAGGGGTGCCCCAAGGGTTTTTAGTCAATGTAACTCCTTCATGAACTAAGCCAGCCCATTCTTGACCATGCAAAATCATAAATATTATGCCACCTAAAGCTGTAAACAGTGTCCACAGCACTGTCCATTTTCGGTCATCCCTTTGAGCTGCATTTACCCCAAGCACCATAGTCAAACTGCTGGAAAGAAGGACAAAAGTCATCAAAGAAGCCATAGCTATGGTTGGCCACAAGTGAAAAGGCGTAGGCCATTCCGGAGTTGCTACCCTTAAATAGGCATAGGCAATAAGAAGCCCTGAAAATGTAAGTGCATCGGAAACTATAAACAACCACATCCCCAACTTTATATGGGGGATTGAGTAGGGAAGAGTTCCTCCACCCCATTCCTGTAATCTAGCTTCTTTCATACTGGAGTCTGACATCCAAACTTACCTCCAAAAAAATAATAAGATCAAAAGATAAATCCATAACCCATCCATAAAATGCCAATAAAGGGCAGTGCTACTTAAAACTGCATCCTCCTGAGTTAGAGTCGAAGAAAATAGCCAAGACCTAACCGTCAAGTAAAGTAATGCTAAAATTCCTCCAAACAAATGTAAACCATGAACACCAGTCAAAAGATAAAAAAAAGAACTGTGAGGATTTCCTGCAAGGTAAATACCCTGATTCACCAATAGCTTCCAAGTCCAGAGTTGCCCTGCAAGAAAAGTTATTCCTAGTAAACATGTGACTGTTATCCAGTACTTTAATTCACTTGCCTTAGTGGCACGACGCCCTAGTTCTACAGTCAGACTACTAGCTAATAAGACAAGAGTATTAATCCAAAGAAAGTTTGGAGGGTTAATTGGTTGCCATAAATGATTCGTTCCTCGCCCCAAGATATAAGCACTTGTAAAACCAGTAAACATCATCGAGATTGAAGCTAAGGCTAACCACATCCCAATCCTATAGTTCCTCTTGCGGGACTGAGTCACACCTCCCTCATTAGAGTAGTAACTAGCTTGATCACCTTCTTTGCTACTAACCAGACTGCTTCCCATCCTTAAAATGACCTTTCTTAGTCGTTTTAGTTATTAACTTTTACTAAATATAGGCTAACAAACAAATCTTTAAATTATCCAGACTATCCCCCATTAAGAATGGCACTACTTATTCTTTTCAATTGGTGGGTCTGTTTGCATCACAAAGTCTCTTGGAGAGCCAGGCACTCCATACTCATAAGGGTCATGATGAACTATGGGAATTTTACCAGCAAAATTATCATGAGGAGGAGGTGAAGGAATAGTCCATTCCAACGTAGTACTCTCCCAAGGGTTTTCAGAAGCTTTCTTTCCTTTGAATATACTCCAGAACAAGTTCACCAGAAAAATTACCTGTGCCGCTGCTGTGATGAAAGCAGCAATTGAAACAAATTCCTGATAGGACTGAAGTGGTTCTAGAAACTTAAACTCTGTCGATTGAGCGTAGCGCCTCAGCCCACCCATAATACCCATAAGATGCATTGGTATAAAAATTGCATTAACTCCAATGAAGGTTATCCAAAAGTGGAATTTGCCCCACCATTCGTTAAGCATGCGACCAAACATTTTAGGAAACCAATAATAGGTTCCCCCAAAAATTCCAAATAAAGCTGCAACTCCCATAATCATATGGAAATGCGCCACTGGAAAATAAGTGTCATGCAACTGAACATCAATTGAAGTCTGACCTAGAAAAAGTCCTGTAATTCCTCCAGAAACAAAAAGGGAAACAAACCCGATAGCATAAAGCATGGCTGTTGTGAATCGAATTTTACCTCCCCAAAGAGTACCCAGCCAGTTAAAAGTCTTGATGGCTGAAGGAACTCCAATCGTTAGGGTAATAACAGAAAAAATCAAGGCCGAAAGTGGGCTCAATCCACTTACAAACATATGATGACCCCATACAAAGAACCCTAATAAACCTATCGCAAAAATAGCCACAACCATAGCACGATAACCAAATATAGGCTTACGAGCAAAAGTGGATAATAGCTGAGAAGCTACCCCCATTCCAGGAAGGATGGCGATATAGACCTCTGGATGTCCAAAAAACCAAAAAAGATGTTGCCAGAGAATTGGGGATCCTCCAGAGTGCTCAATTACGGTATCACTCACCACTAAGCCCCCTGGGATAAAGAAACTCGTACCTCCTAAACGATCCAAAAGTAATAAAATTCCACCAGCTAGGAGAACTGGAAATGACAACAGGGCTAGAATAGCAGTAGTAAACCAAGTCCACACCGTAAGAGGCATTTTCATTAATGTCATTCCTTTAGCACGCATATTGAGAACCGTTGTTATAAAATTGAGCGCTCCCAGTAAAGATGCTAGGCAGAATAGGGCAATACTTATGATCCAGAGGTTTTGGCCCGCTCCCAATCCAGGTCCTGCTACTTCACCGAGGGCACTCAAGGGCGCGTAAGCGGTCCAACCTGAAATAGGAGCACCTCCAACAACAAAAAACGCCGCTACCATCACCCCCATGCTAACAAAAGTCACCCAAAATGAGAGCATATTCAATACAGGGAAAGCCATATCATGGGCACCAATTTGGATTGGAAGAAAATAATTACCAAATCCACCCTGTGGAGCAGTTGTTAAAACAAAAAACACCATTATTGTTCCATGCATAGTCATTAAGGCTAAATAGAACTCTGGTGTCATTGGTCCACCATCAAAACCTATAGGAAAAATCTTCTCTAAAAGAGGCCATGACTCATTAGGCCAAGCAAGCCGCAATCGCATAAGAACTGATAGCGCAAGACCTATAAACACAGCTATTAGTGCTAGAAAATAATATTGGATACCAATGATCTTATGATCAATGCTAAATATCCACTTTCGAAGAAAAGTGGTAGGTTCGGCATGAACCTCTGGATTTCCTGAATCAGACATAAACTTTCTCCCTATTCCTGCTCCATGAATTCAAAAAAGCCCTAAGAATTTATACAATTGAGACTCAGTACTCAGACTGTTCTTTCAGCCAACCCGCAAAATCCTCACCAGACATAACCATGAGAAAGCCTCTCATCTTATAATGTTGTATTCCACATAACTCTGCACAAGCAATTTCATACTCCCCAATTTTGAGAGCTTTAAAGTGACTTGAAATTGCCATTCCTGGAGTTGTATCTTGTTTAAAACGGAGGGCTGGAACAAAAAAACTGTGGGTTACATCTTTGGAACGTAAAGTAATTTGAATATCTCGGTTAACTGGAATTGCCATTCGATTGAGAGTTACTATATCATCTTCCGAAGCAGGGTCCTTTGGATCAACTCCAACCGGATTTAGTTGGTCATTAATCAATTGGGGAATTGTTCTTCCAAACTGACCATCAGCTCCGGGATAGCGAATATTCCAGGCAAACTGCTGTGCCGTTACTTCAACCTTGATGGCTCCTTCCGGTATCCCCTGCAAATGCAGCTGGGCCCAAACCTTTTGACCCATGATTGCTAGAGTAACAAAAACCACTGCGGTTACCACTGTGGCTACAATTTCTACTTTGGTATTGCCATGGGTATAAGTTACTTCTTTATGTGCCGAACTTCGATATCGCCAAACATAGTAGCCAAGTATAACCTGGGCTAAGGTAAATGCGACACCCACAACAATCAGAGTATAGAAAAATTGATCGTCAATCGCACCACCATGCTCAGAAACTTGGGGTGGAAACCAACCCATTTGTCCTGAAAATAAGTAGATAGTCGCCAGCACAATAAGCCAAATAGTAACTGCAAAACTAATCGCCATAAACTGATCTCCTTAAATACCTGTCCCCTAACTAAACAAAACTAAATTATCTGAATTTAAACAGCATTCCTATCAAAAACCATTACCGCATAAAGCACCGGAAGGTAGACCACGGTAACATGCAGTAAAATTCTAGCCTGCTCCTTGGTACGTTGGGAATATGCTTTATAAGCAAAATAAAGAAAAGTAGTTCCAAGAATCAGTGAAACAAATAGATACAAGCTCCCGGTCATTTTGAACCAGTAAGGCACTAAGCTCACTAAAACCAAGGCAAATGAATAAACTAGGATCCGCCGGAACATTACATTTCCATGAGCGTCATTAACAGGAAGCATTCGCATACCGGCTCTAGCGTAATCTTCCTGATACATCCACGCAATAGCTAAAAAATGTGGAAACTGCCAAAGAAATAAAAAGGAATAAAGTAACACTGCCTCTATCGAAATAGAAGCCGTTGAAGCTGTCCAACCAATTAAAACAGGTGCCGCTCCAGGAAAAGCTCCAATAAAAGTACACCAGCTAGATCTTGTTTTTAAAGGGGTATAAATCAATAAGTAAACTATGCAGGAAGCGAATCCAAAAAAACTACACAACAAATTAACTTTTAACATCAAATAGGTTACTCCAGCCAACACAAACAATACACCGAGGCTCTGTCCCTCTATCGGTGACAAAAGTCCAGCTGGCAAAGGTCTTTGAGCGGTTCGGCGCATTTTAGAATCTTCAACTCTTTCTAGGCAATGATTTAGTGCGGCAGTACCAGCCGACAACAAAAAAACCCCAAGTAAAACATGGATTAGCCCTAGGGTACTAAAGGAAGGAGAACCCATCACAAACCCTAAAGCAGTTGCAACCAAAACCAAGAAAGTTACCTCAGGTTTAGCCAATTCTAGGTAAAGGTACATCCTTGATCTTTTCTTCCTTAGAAGCATTAAATCATCCTTCGTTTGGCCATGGTTTGATTTGAGTCCAAGAAGTACTGGAACCGAAGAGGCTTCAGCATTAACAATTCCACTCGCTCTAAAAACTTTACTACTCATTTTCATTCTTTTAGACCGTTTTAACCCCTAACTGAGGAGAAACTTGATAATGGATTGGAATAATCCTAAAAGATTCAAAAATGATTATTACACCATTTGCTAAAACAAGGGCACCTAAAGCAACATGGGCAGTGGAAATAACCACCAACGAAAACTCAGGTTGTACAGCATTAGTGTTTATTAACCGAAGTACTAAAGAACCAATTCCTAGAAAAACCTGCACCAAAATCAGGACACCCATTAATTTGACTGGACGAATTAAATTTAAATATTTTCCTTTGAAAACGACATTAAATAACCAAGCCATCAAAGTTACAGCAACTAAGGCACCAAAAACATGGAACATTATTCCTGACTGAGTGTGTCTGAAAATAGCCCCTACTATCAACTGTATATAAATCGTTCCTGTTATTAAAATCGATAAAATCAATGGCTGTCGGTTTTGTCCACTTTGTTCGATTTTTTTAAGGCGACTAGATTTTCTTTCGGGTGCAGAAAGCCAAGCCAAACTTACGATCAAACAAAAAAAAGTCTGGGCTAAACAAGCATGAAGAATTGAAATTGACGCTGGCAAATACCAAAGTACTGTGACTCCACCTAAGATACCTTGAGTAATAACAACACCCAATGAGAGAATTCCCAATCTTCGAACAACTTGACGAGAATCTTTTTTCCAAATCCACACAGCTAAAACAACGGTTAAGAAACCCACAAAGGCAGCAACCAAACGATGCCCATGCTCATAACGGATGTTGCCTACCCATGGCGGGTTTAAAGAGCCATAGGAAAGCGGCCAATCCGGTACAGAAAGACCTGCATCATTTCCAGTTACCAAAGCCCCTACAACAATCAATAGAAACGTAAAACTAGCGGTAATAATAGCAAAGTAGTGATACCCCATATTAACATCACTACTCGCTTGAAATGAATGAATCATCAGAAATTAAACAAAGCTCTACTTCCTAATCAGTGAGACCAGATAGTGAAAGTGACAGTCTAACCCTGAAAGGGAGAACCATTTAGTAATCTTCAATTTTTAGGAAGCTTGTTTCAGCGTAAAATCAAGTTCCTTAGTATCACTAGCAGATAATGTAACTTTATGACTAGTGGTACCTTTCTTAAGAAGTTCGTGCCATGCACTGATGGTATATTCACCAGGGGGTAGCCCTTTTATCTCAAAAGAACCATCTTCACCAGTTACGGCAAAAAATGGATGCTTGAGAACCCCAATATAACTTTTCATCCAAGGATGGACATTACACTTAACCGCGATCATTACTTCTTCGCGAGGAAACTTTTTTACCTTTGGAGGTATTCCTGGTGCCATAGATTCATTCCATTCCCTATTATTTTTAGGAAGGGGATGAATATTGTGAGTTGTCGGGTCACTATTGAGAATTTGAATAGGTTGATTGGCCTGAACACCGATCATATGTGGAATATATATACAACCCTTTTGGTCAATCACCGCAGGTTCTTTAGGTGTCTCAAAAACTTTATCTTCTAAGCCCTTTTCCACATAAACAAAAACATGCCTGAGGGTCTTGTTCTCATTAGGAACTACAACATTTGAATAAACTGGCTTGTTGTGAAGGGCTGCACAACTTGGTTCGGCATTCATATTCAGTCTCCTAGCCCTAGGCAGATCACCCTCGAATGAAACTTTACCTTTAACAGTAGCGGCTGTAGTAGGGTCAATTGTAGTAACCTCTTTAGCAGGAGCAGCTTCTTCAGCCTTTTCGGCAAGGTCTACTTCTCCACCTCCACAACCAGCAATTGATAACATAAACAATGTGCTTACCAGACATAATAAATATTTCTTTGTACCCATGGTAAAACCTCTCTAAATATCCAAAAATAATACTAATTAAACTCTAAGGTAGGAATTCCAAAAAACAAAAAGGGTTTCTATCTAACAGGGCTAGTAACATAGCATTTCTATTTCTGAAATACGAGAAAGAAGATACTATCAACGACCAGCTACTTTAGTAGCACCAGCTGGCAATCTAGAGATTAGACGACGCTGTTCTGCAGACGTTAGCTGAAACATATAGCGAACTAACAGTTCAGCATGATCCTTTGGATAATTTCTAAAGGCAGCTGGCAGAGGCCCTGCAAATACCCACCGGTCTCCTTCTCGCCGAAATAGTCCGGAAGGCATGGAAGTACCCGGAGCCATCATTTCAGGCATGACCATCCAACGCTCCGTCCACCCAGGCTTTAACCTTTCTTTGGCAAGCAAGAAATTTGGTGCAGTGGCATTGCGATCATGACTTGGATTCCCTGTTGCATGGCATCTGAGGCAAGGTGCTGCTTTGGAAGTAAACAACCCTCGTGCCATTTCTCGTTCTTGCTTACTCAGAGGCTCCATCTCAGTCGGGATATATGGTCTATTCTGGGAAGCCAGCGATTCAAAAAATCGAACAATCTTTCGAATCTCACCATCAGATAAATAGAACGTTGGCATACGTATCTGGAGATATTCTCGAACTCCATTACGGGCATTATTAGTCGGGTGCATCGCAGGATTTTTTAAAAAGCCTGCTAACCATTCAGGACTCACTCTTGCTCCTTCACCGACTAAGGTTGGGGGTAGTTTTTCTTTCCCATCACCCTGATATCGTTCCATTCCAGACAGAATTGAATCTTGACCAGGTTGAATCTGGTGACAACCCATGCAGTTGTATTTTTTCACTAGCCACCAGCCATCCCGAATGTCTTGACTACGAGTGTCAGGTTCAAAAAAGAAATGTGACGGCAACGTTGAGTCAACGCTACCCAGTAGAAAAGTAGTAACTGCCGTGATTTCTTCTGGTTCTAACTTAAAATCTGGCATTCTAAGCTTTTCCATTGGAGCCTTAATTTTACCTTGGTCAAAAATAGCAGGATTTTCTAACTTGCGCTCAAAAAACCCTTTATGGTTATACCATCCTTCATGTTCAGCATCGTGAGTTAACAGGGCAAAGTCAAGTCGTTCTATTGGCTTACTACCTTCCTTCGTTAATTCAGTCCCGATTCGTTGCTCCTCCTCAAACCCAGCAATCTCATGACAACCGGCACAACCAAAATGTTGAACCAAAGCTCGACCCTCTTCCTTTAGCTGAGGATCATCTAAATAGTCAACCTTAGGGTAAGCTTCTTTTAGAATTCCCGGTTCTCTTTTGAGACTCATTAGATAACTAGCAACATCTCGGGCCTCTTGTAGAGTCAGCCTTAAGTTTGGCATAACTGTCATCTGTTGCACTTGAAGTTCGTGACCATCGTTAGGACAAACACTATTTTCTAAGTCAAAAACAAAAGGTAATCCATGTTTCGCATAATCTTCAGGGCCTAAGTCACGTTTTTCAAAAGCACAATAGGGACGGGTTCGTTTACGAGGATTGTGAATCCACCGAACCAAGTAATTATAGTGATCCTTTTCCCCAACCCTAGATAAATTAGCTGCAAAAACACCACCTTGTTCCAGGTCTCCTTCACCTATAGCATGACACCCGAGACAACCACGAGTTTCTAATAATTCCTGTCCTCGAACAGAATTTCCAGATGGTTGCTTTGGTAATTTTCCATTAACTCCGGACTGCCAAATAAAAGCAGAAATAGCATTGTTTTGCTGCTCACTTAAACGAAATGCAGGCATTTTGGTGCCTGGCCTGTAGGCATGTGGGTTATCTAACCAAACTGGAAGCCACTCTTTACGGATCTTAACTTTCACTTCTTTTAAACTCGGTCCAACCTTCTTCCGTTCCTGAAATAAATGCTTTGACTGAAAATTTAACTGCTCCACTTCATGATCCAAATTAGTAATTTTTTGTCTAAGGGCATTTGCCTGGGCATAAAGACGGTTAGCTTCATCATTACTCTCAGCATTGTCTCCCGCTTCGTCATCTCGAATAATATTTTTTTCCATTTCTTTGCGGTCAATTTCAAGCTGATGGATAGTTGACTGGACTTGTGTCAAAGCCTCCGATTCTGTGTCAAAACCTTCAAATCTATGGCATCCCCGACAACCCTGGTTATAAAAAATATCCTTTCCTTGATTTAAAATATCAGCGTGTTCTAGAACCAAATCTTTGCTGTGGCACTGATGGCAACCTGCTTCACTATTTTCTCGGTGAAATAATGGCCACAACCAGTGCTTATATCGTCCATGCCCTTTATTAACACCAGTAGTAGCACGACCATTACCATTGTGACAGGTTGAACACCCAAAACGTTCTGGATTATGGATCTTGAGAAGATCTCTATTAGGATGGCTGGTAAAAGCAGCCTCACCACCCATATCCGCCTTAGTTAAGGTTAATGGTTCTCTGATTCCTAGGTGACAGGATTCGCAACGATCTACTAAATCAACCTCAGCAATATGAATCTGTTTAATCTCCGACACAAAGGTTTTCATCTTGCTTTGTAGTCCTTCAATTTGAGAAGGACTTAAGCCTGACAACTGATCTTTAAAAAAGGTATCCCTCTTCTCTCTCAGTTCACTGGTGGGTCTAATTAATTCAGCTCTTTCCCTTCCCAGATCCCCTTTTCGTTTTTGAAGATGGTTGAATTCCTCTTCCAATTCAGAAAAGTTGAATTTCTCGATCTTCATAACTTGCTTGTTTGAAGACCCATCGGATGGGAGAGTTAGGCTAATTTTTCTAGTCTTGATAGATTCTATTTCTTCGTTTAAACGGTCCTTTTCTTTCTGACTAGACGCTGTCTCTGAAAGGTAAACTAGAGCAGCAATTTCACTTCGAACAATAGCAAAAGGCTCCGTTATAATTGCTAAACGTCTTCCTATTATTGAATTTGTCTCGCGATCAATTTCAGACAGTTGTGGGCTAATTGATTCTTCAGCTTTTTTTATAGCCCTGTTTAACTCTTCATACCCAGTGTCTTGTAAAACTTTTTTTTCTTCCTTTGCCTGAGCTGGTTTGATGCTTGCTAAATGACGGCTGTAGAGGGCCACAAAGCGTTTCTGATAGCTCTTCCAGGGTCTAAGGGTGTATGCCTCGTCGTAAACAGACCACAAAAGAGACAAGACCATTAAGACGGATGAAACTAAGAGAATACCGCCCAAGGATTTGCTGACAACTGGATCTTTTTCGGTAGGGAGTTGTTCTGCCAACGATTTCTCCTAAAAATAAAAATCTAAATATTAAACCAAGGTGTTATCCAAACATACTTAATACGAAACAGCAGTCGAGCCAAGATCTTGGCAGGCAAAAGCATCATCGATACCAAGAAAATTTGCAGGGTGACATATTGAATCAATGTCATACGTTCATAAATCTTTCGATTAAATTCGTTCATAGTAAACAATTTATGAACTACAAACACCATCAATAAGGTATATAAACCAAATACAGCACCACCAAAGAGACTCTTACCCATCATGGTTGTTATTCCAAACATATCGGGTAAATCTCGATTAACTTCAAAAATCACCTTGTTGTGGTCCCAAGTTTGACCAGGCCAAAACCAAATCCAACCTGGGCCGCGTATAAAGGTTCCAATGACAACCATCGATAGCCACAAGACAACAAAACCAAAGAGGAAGGCCAAGATGGCAAACTTTCGCTGTTTAAAAGTGTAATATCCGTTCCCTAAAGGATTTGCATCCATATAGGGAATTACCATAAGACCGACAAGAATCAAAGTGGGTAGTACAACCCCAGCCATCCATGGATCAAAGTAAACAAGCATTTCCTGTAATCCTAAGAAATACCATGGTGCTTTTGATGGATTCATTGTCAGAGAAGGATTAGCAGGTGCTTCTAACGGGGCATCCAAAGTAATTGACCATACCATCAGGATAAAGGTAACAATGATGGTTACTAAGAACTCTATACGAAGGAGGTAGGGCCAAACAAAAACTTCTCGATCCCAACCTTCTTTCCAAGGCTGAGTTTTGCGGTGGTGGGTTTTAGCTAGTTCCGGATCAGCATCTAATTGATCAATCAGCCGATCATTTTTGAAGGATTGCCTCAATCCATACCAAGCATAAAAAGGTACAACTACTATTAACAACGTAATAGGTACATTATCAGGCAAAGTTGCTATTTGCCAGAGTTGAGCCCAATCCACTCATTGCCTCCTATATATCAATACTTTTGTTAAATAATTACCAAAGTCTTTATATTTATCCTTCAAAGCTGCAAGGTTGACAAACCTAAATCTAAAACCTTCTCTCTTCTTTTATCTCTGAAGCAAGCACTACAGGAGCTGGCCCAGAAATCCCACCATCTTTACGGACTCTCCAAAAATGCACGGCCATAAAAATTCCAGCTATTAAGGGAATGGCAATACAGTGCCAGATATAGGCCCTGAGGAGAGCATTAGAATCTACAATCGACCCTCCCAGAAGAGCAAATCGTACGTCGTTGTATGCAGTCATTCCCATTTCAGGCCCTAAAGGGCCTTCAGAACCTAACAGTGGAGTAGCACGAGCCATATTGGTACCAACTGTAACTGCCCAAAATCCCAATTGATCATCGGGCAATAAATAACCTGTAAATGACAGTAACATAGTGAGCAGCATCAAAATGACCCCGACCATCCAGTTAAATTCTCGTGGTTTTTTATAGGAACCAGTGAGAAAAACTCTAAACATGTGCAACCAAACAGCAATGATCATCAAGTGGGCTGCCCAGCGATGCATATTCCTCAAAAGTTTTCCAAAGGGGACATCATGTTCTAAATAAAGAATATCTCGGAAGGCCTGTACTTTACTAGGATGATAATAGAACATCAACAAGACGCCGGTAAAAGTTAGTACAATGAATAAGTAAAAGGTAATGCCTCCCATACCCCAAGTATAATTATAGGCTACAGCATCACGGTTAACCTTAGAGGGGTGTAGATGTAAAAACACATTAGAAAGAATACCTAACGCTCGACTACGGGGTTTATCATCATGCTTAACCCGAAAAATTGATTTGTACAACTGTGTTTTTTCGGGTTTTTTGAGGGACTCGACCTCATTAAGAGCTTTGTCCTTTAGAACCTTAATTTCATCACGAACTCCCCCGAAAAACGTATTTGTCTTTCTATTTTCTTCACTTTGTTTTTTTTGATCATCTTCCATCAAGCAACCTCTGAGCTAAATTCAGCTAACTAAGTGACCCGCAATTATAAACTAGTTAATAACCTACAAACGAAGGAAAGCACCAGGATCTTGAAATTCCGACCGCATACCTTTCGGCCAGGTAAATAAAACTCCGGTGTCCACAACAATCTGACCTTCAGCATCGAGTTCTACCTTGGCACGGTCTAAGGGACGAGGAGCCGGACCTTCAAAGTTTACCCCTTCAGTATCGTACCCACTTCCGTGGCAAGGACATTTAAATTTGTTTTCACTTGGCTTCCAGTCTGGAGTACAACCCAAGTGAGTGCATGTTGCGTAGATTACAAAAATTCCCTCAGAATTACGAACAACCCAGATCCTGTGATCTTTTTGGAATTTAGTGTCTATCCCGTATCCAAAATCAGAAGGATAACCAATTCGAAAAACGGTTTTTGGTTCAAATAGAGTCCGAGGAAAAAAGAAACGCAGAAACATAAAAAAATTTGTTCCTAGAAATCCTAAAACTAAAGCTGTTACCATCCTGCGTCGACGAACGATTGGACTAACAAGTCCGCCCTTTCCAAAAAACTTAAGAACTTTTGAAATAGTCCCTCCCTTAATTTTCTCTTCAGAAGTTACTTTAGCAGACTGGTCGCTAGAACTTCTTTTCTCTCGACGGCTGCCTTCAGAGCTTGACATTCGTATCTCCAAATTGAATCTGAAAAATAATTGATTTAAGTCTCTCTTGTGTTACATCATCTTTTAAGTAATTCTGGGAGTATTAACTAATACAAAAAATAATATAAAGGCGACGAAATTTTATTTCAAAAATAGCTTTTGTCAATAGTCGATAATCAAATATGATCTAATGTATTGTTAAAACAAACAAAAATATTTAAAAGAATAAATTATTTATCAAGGAAATCGAAAGAGTTATTTTAAGAGGATAGAATTTATAAAAACCTTACCTTACGGCTAAAAATAATATGAAATACTATCTTCAAAATATAACTTAATTCCTTCAAAAGTAATTATAACCTTGAACGCAAAAAAAAAATAAGATACTAAACCATTCTGATAATGACCAATGAAATTTTAAACTAATGATTTGAAGTTTAGGGTTCTTAATAAATTATTTCTAGAACTTTTTGATTGATAATGATCTTTCTGTTCAAAGTATAATGGACGTATTGGTAGTGAACTGATACTATTCTTTCATAAGCACTTCACCTCTGGTTTAAAAACCATCCAACAACCGAAGGTACTACTCTTAATTTCTTTAGGGAAAGCAGGGAATTAGAATGACCCGAAAATATCGGCAACCTGGGTATCAAGATGAACAACCCGAAAAACGTCCGAAAAGAAAAAGATCATCAACACCTCCAGAGTTACACTCTAAACAAATGCCAGGTTTTCAGGAAATTGCCCGCTGTACAATGTGTGGAGCTAAAGCCCCACATGATATCCAAACTGAAACACAGTGTTCTCAGTGTAAAACACACCTTCATAGTTGTCGACACTGTGTTTTTTTTGACACTTCAGCTCGGTACGAATGCACTCAAGAGCTTTCCGAGCGTGTCAACAAAAAAGATATTGGTAACAATTGTAATTTGTTTGTTGCTAAGAAAACGATTGAACGAATGACGACTTCTATAAGACCAGCAACTCCAAAACCAAAAACAGCCCGTCAGGCTTTCGACGATCTTTTTAAAAGTTAGAAAAAGTGTGAAATCCTCTTACTAATCTTTTTAAGAACCTCACTATTATTGAGCTCCTTAATTTAAAATTGTTAACTACTATAATTCGAATTAATAACTCTTAGATTCGAAGAATTTACATTAAAAACCAAACTGATTATCTAAAATAAATCGATCAAAAACAGAATTAACCTTGCATTTAGAAAGCACACAATAAATGGTGCGGAAGGCGGGACTTGAACCCGCATGGCTTGCGCCGCCACCCCCTCAAGATGGTGTGTATTCCAATTCCACCACTTCCGCATTATTTAAAATCTTAATTTATTAAAGAGGAGTACGATTACTTGTTTTGAGAGGAGCCTGATGCCTCCTCTTGAACTGGAGTTTTCTTACTACCGGACAAATCAGTCTTGTTTTCTGAACCCTCAGTAGAGCTGTTCGTTTCTGTAGAAAGAGCTTCAGCATCCTGCATAATTGACCGCCCTTTGTCTTGAGAAATAAGGAGTGACAGAGTAAAGGAAGTAATCATGAAAATAACCGCGGCCCCAGTGGTTAGCTTTGAAAGAAAAGTGGCTGTTCCTCTGGCTCCAAAAGCAGTTTGAGAACCTCCCCCACCAAAAGCACCTGCTAAATCAGCACTTTTTC
Source organism: Terriglobia bacterium (assembly GCA_022452285.1). Lineage (GTDB taxonomy): Bacteria > Acidobacteriota > Terriglobia > Versatilivoradales > Versatilivoraceae > JAKUNG01. Next base: position 66,971 of record JAKUNG010000003.1, read on the forward strand.
CAGACTGTAAAAGTACAATCAGAATAAGTAATAAACAGACAACTACATGAATAATTTCCAAGAAAAGAATCATCGTATTTCAAAATTTATAATCTTAGCAAAAGATTCTACTTTTAAACTAGCTCCACCAACAAGTACCCCGTCAATATCCTTTTCCACCATCAAACTACTAATGTTCTCTGGCTTAACACTGCCACCATACAATAAACGGACATTATCAGAAGCAGACCTGTTGAACATCTCTATAGTCAGTTGACGCAAGTAGGAATGAACTTCTTGGGCGATCTGAGGAGTCGCCGTCATTCCAGTACCTATAGCCCACACAGGTTCATATGCCAAAATAATATGAGAAACTATTTCAGGTGTCAAGCTAGCCAAGGATTGACGGAACTGCATTCCAATAACATCATGAGTCTTTCCAGACTGTCTTTCTTTTTCTTTTTCACCTAAACAAATTATAGGTATAAGTCCTGCTGCTATAGCAGCAGCAGCTTTTTTACTGACAGATTGACTGGTTTCACCAAAAATAATTCGTCTTTCGGAATGCCCCAGAATAACATATCGACATCCAGCTTCCAAAGCCATCTGGGGGGAAATTTCCCCAGTAAAAGCTCCGCTATTTTCCCAATATAGATCCTGCGCTCCAATTTTGATTTGTGTATCCAAAGTTGCCTTTGAAGCAGCTGACAATGAAGTAAAAGGAGGAGAAACGATTATGTCGCAACTAGCAGATTGAATTAATGGCTTGAGTTGTTCAACAAAATGTATACTCTCCCTGATTGTTTTGTGCATTTTCCAGTTGCCTACAATAACGGGTTGTCTCATTAATCTGCGTCCATGAATTTAAAACTGAAATAACTTTTCAATTATTGAGAGCTTAGTGCTTCTAAACCAGGGAGATTCTTACCACTCAAGAATTCAAGAGATGCACCGCCACCCGTCGAAACATGGTTGATCTTTTCAGTCACTCCAGCCTTGCTCAAAGCACTAATAGAGTCACCCCCACCCACAATGGTCATTGCCTGACTTTCGGAAACTGCCTTAGCAATATTTAAAGTACCCTGAGAAAAATCAGCCATTTCAAAAATTCCCAACGGACCATTCCAAAAAATGGTTTTTGCAGTGGAAATCTTCTCTTCAAAAATTTTGCAAGTAGCTGGACCAATGTCAACTCCGATCGATTCTTCTGGTGTTTTGTCAACAAGAGTTGACCGAATGCTTGCACCCGGTCTTAGGTTTTCTACTACTAAATGGTCAACCGGTAACACTATAAGACTACCCTGTTTTTTGCTTTTCTTCAAAAGGTCCTGAGCAAGAATAATTTTGTCAGATTCAACCAACGACCTACCAACTTCCACGCCCTTTGCTTTTAAAAAGGTATATGCCATACCGCCACCAATTAAAATAACATCAACTAATTTTATTAATTTTTCAACGATCTCAATTTTCCCAGAAATTTTAGCACCACCAATAATAGCGACATAGGGGCGCTTTGGATTGGTAATAGCACAACCCAAATTTAATAGTTCCTTTTCCATTAGAAAACCCACAGCACTCTGACCAACAAAAGGAATTATTCCAGTGGTTGAGGCATGAGCTCGATGGACAGTACCAAAAGCATCATTTACATAAAGATCACAAAGAGTAGCTAACTGTTGAGCAAACTTTATTTCATTAGCCTCCTCTCCAGGGTGGAATCGTAGGTTTTCTAACAACAAAATTTCTCCACTTTTTATTAATTGACTCTGAGAAACGACCTCTGATCCTATACAACTATCGGCCATTTTAACCGGACATCCAAGAGCTGATTTAATGGCAACAGCTACCGGCCTTAAACTCATGTTAGGATTGATTTTTCCACCAGGTCTCCCTAGATGAGAAGCCAGAATTACTTTAGCTCCTCTAGATAAAGCGTATTGAATAGTTGGTAGACTCAACTTAATCCGGGCATCATTTTGAATTTTCCCATCTTCATTGAGTGGAACATTAAAATCCACGCGAACAAAAATTCTTTTTCCTTCAAGATCAAGATCACGAATTGACAGTTTTTTCATTACTATTTTTGTCTCTTTACAGATCCTCATTCTAAGCAGTCATTTTATATTCCCGAACACAAGGAGTTTATACGTGATAAGTTGAAGCTGCCATACTTTTTTACCTTGGAAACCATTGAAGCGATACCTATAATTCAAATACTGTTTGGGAATAATTAATAGTACCGTTGCATATTATTTAGGTATCATGTCTGAATAAAATTGTCCCATCTTATAACATTTCTTAGTTTATTTTATCCGGAGTTCAAGTTCAAAAGCTTTGATGCAACGATTTTACAGCTTAGGCTTCACTCTGGCTTTTTTTATTGCACTGCCTTATTTTTTGTTTCAGGTCCTGTGCCATAGGAAATATTCTTCAAGTTTTATTGAACGCCTAGGCATCCTACCAAACCAAATACGGTTACGATCACCTGGAGGAATTTGGATACATGCAGTCTCTGCAGGAGAAGTGCTATCTGCTTTGCCTCTAATAAAAAAGATTCGTCAGAGATGGCCAACTCGGCCAGTCTTTTTATCCACTACCTCTTCGAGTGGCCAACTTCTTGCCCGCCAAAACTGTACTGATTTGGATGATATTTTTTATTTTCCCTTGGACTGGAAATTTTCAGTTCGTCAAACACTTAAACAGGTACGTCCTAGTCTTGTCCTCATTCTGGAAACAGAAATTTGGCCAAACTTCTTACATGAATGTCACCGCCAAAAAGTTGCAGTTTGCTTAGCCAACGGTCGTATTTCTGACAGATCCTTTCAGCGATATTGGAAATTTCGCTGGTTGTTTCGTTGGGCTCTAGTTCATTTTGACTTTTGTTTTGTACAGGATGATCTTGACCGAAGACGACTCATACTTCTTGGAGCCCCTCCTAATAAAGTCAAAGTGTCTGGAAATCTTAAATATGATATAGCACTACCCAATCAACTGACTGAAAAAATAGATCATTTTCAGTCCTTGATAAATCCCGGTTCAAATTCATTCTTAGTTGTAGCTGGTAGTACTCGAAAAAATGAAGAAATCTTCATCTTAGAGGCCTTCAGGTCGCTACAAAAACAGTGTCCAACGGTCAAACTACTTTTAGCACCTCGGCATCCTAACCGCTGTGAAGAAATTGAACAATTACTGAAAAAACTTTCATTTCATTATCGAAAACGGTCTAGTCTGTCACCAATGCATTCAACTGATCTAGAAATACCAGTCGAAGTGATTCTTCTCGATACGTTAGGAGAACTCCCTGTTCTATATGCTCTCGCTGATTTAGTTTTTGTCGGTGGCAGTTTAGTCCCCTGGGGAGGGCACAATCTCCTAGAACCTGCCATTTTCAAAAAACCAGTTCTTTTTGGTCCATATATGAATAACTTTCGTGACATGTCCCGCCATTTTATCGAGGCCAAAGCGGGTTTGATGGTCCGCAATCAAGTTGAGTTACAGGAACAATTAATTAACTTGTACCATAATCCAACTCATCGAAAAAAATTAGGTGAGAATGGTTATAACATTATTCAAACTCATCAAGGTAGTAGTAACAAACTCTTAGATTATATTGAAAATACTTTTTTCATTAGGCATACAAATCATTCTAAACTTGTTTAAAAACAAAGTGAATCAGTCAAAGATCGACGGAATTCTATGAAAATGTCTCCATTAATAAGAAAATTCTTACTAGTAATTTCAAAAGGATACACAGTAGCAGTTAGTATCCGAAACAGGTTATTTGATAAGGGTTGGTTAAAGATTCACCGACTTCGGAATCCAGTCATCAGTATAGGTAACCTTACCTTAGGAGGAACAGGAAAAACACCTGCTGTCATTGAAATCGGAAAAATCCTCCAGCGATCAGGATACACTGTTTCAGTGTTGCTTCGGGGATACAAAGGGAATTATGGGGGGAATCCTCTTTTAGTGTCAGACGGAAAGGACCTGAAAACTACCTCTTTAGTTGCAGGAGATGAGGCTCTTGTTATAGCAAAAAACCTGCCGGGTGCTCTAGTTACTGTAAGTAAAGACCGAGTCAAAGCAGGAAAATGGGTAGAACAATGGAGTTCAGCTAATATTCATTTACTGGACGACGGTTTTCAGCATCGAAAATTATATCGAAGCCTAAATTTGTTGCTGATCGATGTAACTAATCCTTTTGGTAGTGAATATCTTTTCCCCGCTGGTTTCTTGCGGGAACCTTTAAAGGAATTGAGACGTGCAGATGCAGTAATTTTAACTAGAACCCAAAACAATGTTAATTACCAACCACTAATTGATCAGCTTCATTTTCTAAAATCCGATATCCCTTGTTTCTTAGCGACACAGTCTTTGCAGTCCGCATCAGAGCAAAGTAGCCAAGGAACATTATTAAGTTTTCCTTTAACTGGACTTCGCGCCTTGGCCTTTGCTGGAATAGCAAATCCAAATCAATTTTTTGAATTATTAAGAAAATATCAAGTTGATATAACTAAGACAATTTGCTTCCGTGATCACCATCGCTATACTCCTCGAGACCTAGCCAAAATTCAGAAACAATGTCAGGAACTGAAAATTAATACCGTAATTACAACAGAAAAGGATGCTGAAAATCTTCCAGCAAACGCTCTAAATGGCTTGCGTGTGGTGACCGTCAAGGTCAATTTTCAATTTAATGGTTCTGGCTTATCACAAATGCTCTCTCGAACAATGAAAGCAAATCTTAAATGACTATAGGTTTTAAAGAGAAAAATATTCGACGGTTGCTGATCCGAGGGCCCAACTGGGTTGGAGATTCGGTAATGGTTATTCCTGCGCTCAGAGAGATTCGAAAAGTTTTTCCAACCACAATAATTACTGCACTGGTTTTACCATGGGTTAGTGACATCTACAAGATTAGTCCTTGGGTAGATGAGGTTCTAATTTACGACCGAGATGGAAAACATGCTGGAATTTCAGGACGTCTTCGCCTAGTCAGAACGATCGCTAAAAGAAAGTTTGATGCAGCTCTCCTTTTACAAAATGCTTTTGAAGCAGCATTATTAGCTCGATTGGCTAGAATTCCTATCAGAGCTGGTTACAAGAGAGATGGCCGAGGATGGTTGCTCACCCACGGCGTTCTAGTAGATCAAAGTATTACCAAACTACACCAAATTTTCTACTACTGGGACCTAGTTGATCAACTCTTTAGAAAAAAAAGAATTGGACTAGAAATATCAAAAAATCCAGTCAAGATTCAAAAAATCTACAATAATAGTCTTCCCCTTAAAAATGATTTGCTAAAAACAGGACACCAGATACTACATAACGAAGGAATTTCTTTTAATGGGAAATTAGTAGGAATCAATCCCGGTGCTTCTTTTGGATCAGCTAAACGGTGGTTAACTAACCGGTATGCCGAAGTTCTCGACCGACTAATTAAAGAACAAAATGCAGAAATAGTGATTTTTGGTTCTAGCTCTGAATTGACCATTGCGAATGAAATCTGCCAGTTTATGAAATACCGTCCAGTGATTTTGTCAGGGAGAACCAGCCTTAGCCACTTAATGGCACTGATATCTTTTTGTCAACTTTTGATAACCAATGATTCGGGCCCAATGCATCTGGCATCAGCGCTTCAAGTCCCAACACTAGCCCTTTTTGGTTCAACTAATGAAATAACCACTGGACCTCTTAATCCTTTATCAGTCGTTTTGAATAAAAAAGTTGAATGCAGTCCCTGCCTCCTGCGAGAATGTCCTATTGATCACCATTGTATGACAGAAATTACTATTGAAGAAGTTTACCAAAAAGCAATTAAGATACTTCAAAAAACCAATTAAAATAAAACAGCTCTTTGTTTAAAAATTTGGATCACCACAAGTTCGAGTTTAATTAAACTTGAAACTCTAGAAATCAGAAGTCAGTTCAGCTTGGTCTCTTCACGTATAATTCTAACTTTAGATTTTGCTGGAAAAACCTAGTGCCCAAATTACAGCTTTTGGCGATCTAGATGGCATAATTAACAATCAAGTAGGATATGTTAATTAACTTTCTCGATTTTAAATTTATCCGTGGATACCCAAAAGAATTAGGAATAGTCATACTATAAGGGTAAGAAGTTATTTTGATAATCAATCAAGTTGGAGTAGCCAAGATTAATTTTTCAAAGATTTGGTTATTCAAATACACGCCAGGCTCAAAGGTAAATAGAAGAAGTCAGAGATCATTTTGAGGCTATTTATTATTGACCGCACTATCTCTCAATTGGTCAAGCACCGTATAGTAAAAGTTCTAACTGCCGTAAGCCAAGACCAAAAATAATGTTACGAAGAATCAATGAACTTGGTATTGCAAAATCTTTCATAATCGGAGATCGTTATAGTGATTTCAAGTGGTATATGAATCTGGAGCTCAGTCAATTTTTGTATTGTCCAGCTATTGTCATGAAGAATATAAAGATCTTCGAAACAATTGAAAAATAAAGCCAGAATGGATTGTGGAAAATCTCCTATTCCTTACAAAAGTTTTATTAAAAGAGCTAGTATCTCGAAACAGAAAAATCTTCTGACACTTAATATTTATGTCCTCCCAACCCATCACCAAAAATCGATTAAAAAATATCATTGACCTTTTCTTAAATTGCCCCATAGCTGTTTACGGCGATTTCTTGGCTGATGAATATATTTTTGGAGAATTTTCTAGAGTCTCTCGAGAAGCGCCAGTTCTCATTCTCGAGTATAAAGAATCACAAATTCTCCCTGGAGGTGCAGCAAACACTGTCAATAACTTACGAAAGCTAGGTGCATCCCCTATCCCTATTGGAGCACTAGGAAATGATGCGGCAGGAAAAGAAATAAAACAACAATTTCGTGGCCTTAAACTTCCCCTGTCTTCCACAATATTGGTCAATGATTATTGTACTCCAACCAAGACTCGTTTCGTCACTGGTTCAGTTCATTCATCACGACAGCAAGTACTGCGTTTGGATAGATCTAAACCTTTTAGACATACAGGAGAATCAAAAAATAAACTTTGGGATAAACTGCATTCTCTTTCGAAAAAGTCTAAAGCAATGATTATTTCTGATTATGGGTTTGGTTATGTAGACCCAGCAATGGTAACAAGGATTTCTAAACTTCTAAAAGGATTTCCAATTACCATAGACTCCAGACATAACCTCTTAAAGTTTTCCGGCCTAACAGCTTCCACCCCTAATGAACCTGAGGTAGAGGAATTGCTTGGATACAAAATTGGTAATGACTTGGAACATCTTCAAAAGGCAGGAAAAACTCTCTTGAAGCGTTTGAAATCTGAGGCTGTACTGATTACTCGAGGTCGTGACGGAATGGTCCTGTTTACGAGAAAAAACCCTTCTGTAAATATCCCCATCTTCGGATCAGACGAGGTTGCTGACGTCACTGGAGCAGGAGACACCGTCATAGCTGTTTTTACACTTGCCCTAGCAGTGGGAGCTAGTTTTGAAGAAGCTGCTTATCTTTCAAATTATGCAGGTGGTTTAGTGGTAATGAAACATGGAACGGCTACGGTTAGCCATCAAGAATTGACGGATGCCATTGATCGGGGCAAGTTTTAATTATGGTTAACCTCAAGATCAAAACATTAGAAAATCTAAAGACTCTAGTCCAAAACTTTCAACAGAATGGACAGACTGTTGTCCTAGCAAATGGTTGTTTTGATTGGCTTCATGTTGGTCATATTCGTTATCTTAAAGGTGCTCGAGATCTTGGTGACTGCCTTGTGGTCGCGGTTAATGGAGATGCTTCGGTAAAAAAGCTTAAGGGGGTTTCACGACCATTGATGCCTGCCAACGAACGTGCAGAAATTCTTGCTGCCTTAAGTTGTATAGACTACGTAGTTGTTTTTAACGAACTTAATGTGGAACAAGTATTACGATCACTTCAACCACAAATCCATTGTAAAGGAACCGATTACACCGAGCATACTGTTCCTGAAAGAGAAATTGTTAAAAGCTACGGTGGGAGGGTGGCTATTGTAGGCGACCCTAAAGACCATTCAACTCATAACCTCTTGCAACGATCAATGGAAATGGACAAGAATACCCCATCAGATTAAAATAAATAACCCAGAGGTTCAATGAATCGTATCTTGATCATTAAACTCGGTTCTATTGGAGACGTTGTCCACACACTTTCTTCAGTAGCAACCCTAAGACAATCTTTCCCCAAGGCTGAAATCGATTGGTTAGTTGAGAAAAAGTCTAGTGCAGTTCTAAAGTGCTACCCATACTTAAACCAGGTAATTGAAATCGATACCCAAAAATGGCGACGTTCCCTTTGGTACTGGAAATCATACAAGGAATTTTGGAGTTGTTTGACAAAACTCAGAGACAGGAAATACGATGTGGCTTTCGACTTTCAAGGATTATGGAAATCTGCTTTCTTTGGATTTCTTTCCGGAACACGAAACCTAGTTGGCTTTAACAAAAATTATTTAAAAGAACCTAGTTGTCGTATTTTCTATACTAATAAGGTACTACCAGAAAAAAAGCTTCTTCACATAATTGAAATTAATGAGGAACTAGTTCGCAGCCAAGGAGCTACAATTTCTTTATCTAAGCCAGTTGAGTTGAAGGTCTTAGAAAAAGAAAAGGTCTATGTTGATAAACTACTAGAACAATATCAGCTAAAAGATTTCATCATTCTAAATCCAGGAGGAGGATGGACAACTAAAAAATGGGAAGCTAAAAACTATGGGCTACTGCACAGCAAAATCAAGAACTTGATAGGTATTCCAACCGTTTTTACATGGGGACCTGGAGAAGAAAAACTTATTCAAGAAGTTCAATCAGCTTCTAACGGGGAACCCCTCCTGTGTTTTCCTACCACCATCCCACAGTTTATAGCCCTTGTGAAACGTTCCCGTTTATTCATAGGTGGTGATACGGGTCCGTTACACTTAGCTGCAGCTTGCGAAACCCCCATAGTGGGAATCTACGGGCCAACTGATCCCTTTAGAAATGGACCTTTTAATCCATCTGACATAAGCGTTTTTCAGTCAGTTCCTTGTGGACCGTGTTATAAAAGAACTTGTGATAAATACCAATCTCAGTGTATGACACTAATCACTGTAGATGAAGTATTTGAAGCGGTTGTGAAACGTCTTAAAATCGAACAACAGAACACTTAAAAACCCATTAAGGAAATTATAAATGGTATCTATTCTTTCTCGAATGCGCATCCCAATGGGATTTTGTCTAGCAGGTCTTTATTTCTACATGGCAGAACCTGCCTGGCCTACACTACCTTTTGGTCTTGCACTTGCTTTCTTTGGGGTACTTTTTAGAGCTTGGGCAACTGGTAACATTCACAAAGATAACCATTTAGCGATTGTCGGTCCTTATACCCTAAGCCGGCACCCTCTTTACCTTGGAACCTTTGTAATTGGCTTAGGATTTTGTTTAGCAGGTTCAAATCTCTTGATCCTGATATTTTTTTTCACATTTTTTTTCTGTTTGTATGTTCCAGTTATGAAGGCAGAGGAGAAACACCTAAAAAGATTATTTAACCAAGAATATGAAAACTATAAAAAAAGTGTACCATTTTTTATCCCTAGTAAATGGCCATCTAATAAAATTATTGGTACCTTTCAACTTGAAAAATACTTTAAGAATAAAGAGTATAAAGTGATTCTAGGATTTATTATTTCATTTGGATTACTTATTTTGAAAATATAATAATCAATATTTTGCTGTTACAGCTTGAAAATTGTTCAGTATCAACTAATGATGAAATCTACACAAAGTATACTTTGGAGATACCAATCATTCCTATTTTAAGAATTAGATACGCTTAACTTTGGAAACCTTTCTTGAAGAAAAATCAAACACATTTTAAAATTATTTTTTTCAAAAATAATAAATATTTCTGTTTTTTCCCGGATCCATAAAATAAATCCTCTTTCCTCAAAAAGTACCTTTAGTTTAGAATAGGTGCTTCTTTTCCCAGTTGTTTCGTAAAAATAAATAGGATATCTACGAATTTCCTAACTAAAGATATCATTCTTGATATAGAAGGAGTAAGTAATGGTTAGTTCTAAAGCAGGATTAGAAGATGTCGTTGTAGCATCTTCTTCAATTTGTTATATCGATGGTAAAAAGGGCATTTTGTCCTATCGTGGCATTGACATCCACGATCTGGCTGAAAAATCAAATTTTGAAGAGGTATGTTACTTATTATGGTTTGGAACCTTACCCAAAGAGCAAGAACTAGCCGACATAAGAGAGAAAATGGCTCTCAGCAGGTCTTTGCCAGAGCCTGTCATTGACCTGATAAAGAGTTTTCCTAGTGATTCACCACCCATGGAAGTACTCAGAACTGCTGTATCAGCCCTTTCCCTATATGATCCTGATTCAGCTGCCAATGACCTTGAGGCTAATTTGAGAAAGACTTATCGTTTAACAGGCCAGGTTGCTTCCATTGTAGCCACAGCCGACCGTGCCCGGAAAGGGTTAGATCCAATTAACCCGGATCCAACTCTTTCTCATGCAGCTAATTTTGTCTATATGCTTACAGGAGATAAGCCCGACGAAACAGCAGAAAAAGCCCTTGATGTTGCTCTAATTCTTCACGCTGATCATGAATTTAACGCATCAACCTTTGCAGCAAGAGTAACAATTGCAACCTTGACTGATATACACTCTGCTATTACTTCAGCTATAGGTACTTTAAAAGGACCTCTTCATGGTGGCGCTAATCAAGAAGTCATGCGCATGTTGAACGAAATAGGAGAAATAGAAAAGGCAACTCCATATATTAAGGATGCTCTAGCTAGAAAAATAAAGATTAGTGGATTTGGCCATAGAGTTTATCGAACCGAAGATCCCCGAGCCACTCATCTTAGACGAATGTCTGGAGACCTTTGCGCAAGCTCAGGAAATACTAAATGGTATGAAATGTCTCGAGTAATCGAACAACTTGTAAACGAAGAGAAAAATCTTAATGCAAATGTTGATTTTTACTCTGCTACCGTATACCACAACCTAAAGATCGAAGTGGATTTATTTACACCAATCTTTGCTGTTAGCAGAATGTCGGGTTGGACAGCTCATATCTTAGAACAGTTAAATAACAATCGCCTGATACGCCCTAGATCCGAATACACTGGACCAACCCATCCAGACCCCTATATCGAGATGAATGAAAGGTAATTCCCTTGATAAAAATAGCCTCTTCGAAATCACCCCTATGGCAAAATTGTTTTTGCAGAGTTCTCGGGCTCTCAATCTTAGTAACCCACTGCTTCAACTTTCCTCTGTATTCCCAAAAAAGCTTTTCCCCTGACAAGTTTTCCAATGAGGAAAAGAGTGCGCTAATTAAAGCCACCAAACCTAGTAAAAAACTCAAGATATATCTAAACATTGTTTCCAATCGGCTCAAGAAATTTGAAACTCTTGCTAAAAAATGTGATGAGGACCCAGCAACCAAGTATCTAAAAGGTTACCATTTGGCCCTTAACCAAGCAGATATACTGGTTTCCAAAGAAGACGCTAATTCTAAAAATTCCAAGAAACTATTGGAAAAGCTTCTGAAGGCAACTGATGACATTAGTTTTTCCTTGCTTACGAAACTCGAGAAAATTCCACAGGACTGCCGACCCCTGGTTCAATCAGCCCTCGATGTTTGTCAAAGAATAAATGGTGCAGTTGAAGTTCAACTCCTAAGAGCGGAAAATTTTTAGTGAAAACTGGTTTGAGTAATTGGTTTAATTGATTTGAGTTGGCTATCCAACTCAAATCAATTGGACATAAATAAAAACAATTATAGCTAATGCCTCAAGGTACTTGACACCGCAGCTAGTAGGGTCTTAGGATGAACCTTAGAATGAATACTTTAAGATTTTTTTTGATGGTTCTGATTTTTATTCTAGTTGCTTGTGGATCTTCTCATAAGCTAAGCAACAAAATCGCTCGAAAAAAAATTCAGGAATTGGGACTAGTTGAGTTTAACGACAAAGAATTAGACATTCAAAACATTTCACAGATTGGAAGTAAGAAAGCAGTAGCTGAAGTCAATTTAAAAATGGCCTTTCAGCTGTCAAAAAGCTCGTCAAATCAGTGGGAAATAGAGGCAATCCGACTTGGACATAGAAACTGGATCAATGTCAAAACCTTCCTTCATGCACTTGATATGACTAGAGGTGAACAAACTCGGAAGGATTTACGTCGATTGGTTGTAGGTATTAAAACTTTTAAAAATATAAACGGATTCTATCCCAAAATAAAAAAGACCATTAGTATTGTTACCTTGACAGATATTCTGTTCCCTCGGTACCTAAGCACGTTAATTCGATATGACGGTTGGGGGCGAGAATTTATCGTTCAAATAAAAAATATAGGTGACATTAGGATTATATCTACTGGTCCCGACATGGTGCTCGGCACAGAAGATGATATTTTTCTTACGATCTAATTCCAAATTTCTTAAGAATGCTGATTAGATATCATGGGTTCAAATCTTTTTAAAAAGGATTCACTCGGCTAAACTTTTTGTTTCACTTTTTCAAGAATCTCTTCGATTAAGGATAAACGGCCATGCCAAAAAAAACCTCTCCTACAGGAAATCGGTCAAAGGATCGTAAGAGATTAAAAAAGCAATCACCGTCTATACTAACCCCAGTTCTTCTTATAATATTCTTTGTGGTGGCAGCTGTTGGTGTTGCATTGTATCTAAAATTAAGCAGCACTGAAGGAGTTAGAAACCAAACTTCGTCTATAAATAATTCCTCAACCATTGCTTCAGTTCTTAGTACCAATGGTTGGACAAAGGGAAATGGAGCGGCCAAGGCAGTCTTAGTTGAATTTGGTGATTTCCAATGTGGTGCTTGTGCAGCAGCTCGACTAAGAATTTCAAAAATAATTGAGCAATATGGTTCTCAATTAAAGGTAGTCTTTAAACAGTACCCCATGCAGAGAATTCATCGAAATGCTATGATCGCTGCTCAAGCTGCAGAAGCAGCAGGGCAACAATTCAAGTTTTGGGAAATGCACGACCTACTGTTTGAACGACAAAATCGTTGGGCTCAAGTACCGGATGCTCATACTATTTTTTTAAAGTATGCTAGTGAGCTTGGACTTGACCTAGCCCGATTTAAACGTGATATATGGGATTCTAAAACTAAGGAAAAAATCTACCGTGATGTAATGGAAGGCCAAATTGCCCAAGTTCAGTCAGTGCCTGCTTTTTTCCTTAACGGAAAACCTCTCCGTAATGCCCGCGATGACGCTGAATTTGAAAACCTCATCCTAGAAGGAATCCAGTCCATACAATGAACAAGGAAACAACCATTCACTGGCTCTTAGTGGTTGCTTCGTTCATAGGAATGATTGATTCAGCCTATATTGGCTTTATCAGTCTCACTGACACTCTCATTCCATGTGGACTAACTCTTGGTTGTGATAAAGTCTTAAGTAGTCCATATTCTCACCTAGGAAATGTTTCCATTAGTTGGATAGGGTTATTGTTCTACCTTTTGGTCGCCTCAAATAGTATCTTTGGCTTATCAGGCTTTAGGCAAGCTTTTAAGATAACCCTAGCTGCCTCTACATTAGCTTTTTTGATAACACTTTATTTGCTTTACATCCAAATATTTATTCTAAAAGCTTTTTGTGATTATTGCTTGCTTTCTGCTTTTTTAGTGATCCTGATTTTAGGGCTCCAGCTGAAATTGAATTTCTGGGGGAAAACTGAATTATCCATTTAAACATCTATTTTAAACTTCTCCACTATCTCTGCACCCTGGGCTTAGGATTAATCTCTCCATCACCCAAGCATCTTCAGGAGGGTGAGAGTAGTAGTTTTTTCTATTAGCAGTAATTCTAAAATCATTGCGTTGGTAAAATCGAACCGCACGATGGTTAGAATGGCGAACTTCTAAAAGGATTCGGTTCAAGTAGCCTTGTTTAGCAACCTCTAGGCACTTACTTAGAAGTTGCTGCCCTATTCCCTTTCCTAGATATTGTGGGGATACAACTAGATTACAAAGGTCTCCATGGTCAAATAAAAAAGCCAAAACGGCTAAACCAATGATTTTAGTATCTGATACTGAGCTTGGAAATTTAGAATGATATTTAGTTTCTGCAACTAATGAATAATAAATATAGGAGTTTTGTAGGACCTTGGTATATCCTTCTTTTCCCCACTTGCTCAAGTAATCCCAGTAATTTTCAATTGCTATAACCTGAGGTATGTCAGACTTCAACATCAAACGAACATTAACCTTCACTACTCACTCCATTTCAGTTCGGCATCAGATTTCCGCAAATAATAAGGAAATATTTCTTCAGGTTGAGACCATTTCTGAGAATACTCTTTTGAATTAACAATAGATACCAACGATCGGCCAAGATAAAAATCTGTTTTTGCAATTTCCCAACTAGACGGGCCTTCAGCACGAATAAGTTCATCATACTTTTCTGCTCCATCACCCAAAAAAAGTATACTTTTTGAATCTAGAGTTTGCAGAAACTTTTCGGGCTTGCCAACCCAATCTGGCTTGCGTTGAATCAAACAATTACCATTACGTTCAAAAACCCTTGCGTAGACTTCATTACGACGCGCATCAATTAAAGGAACCAGAGCACCCTGCCACCTAGGAGCTTTCTCCGCCCAAGCCTCAAAAGTTGTAACAGCTAATATCGGCTTGGATAATACCTCAGCCAACGCTTTCACTGTTGCTAACCCTATCCGAACTCCTGTAAAAGAACCTGGTCCACAAATCACACTAAACGCATCAATAGAGTTGAGTGTCAGACCAACATGATTGAGAATATGCTGGATACTGGTCAGCAATCGAGATGTGTGGGTTAGAGAAGAATCTAAGTTAACTTCTCCTAAAATCTTTGAATCTTCTGTTAACACAACACTACCAGCACTACTTGAAGTATCAACACATAAAACTTTCATAAGTTGGCTCTATTTTAAAATTTTAAAAAGGGTTCAAAATACAATAGAATTTTGACGAGCTATACGGTTAATTGACACTCCTGCAGCCAGGTTATATAATTTCTCGGCCTGATTAAAAAAATTTTTTTATTAAGAAGCCAATTTAACTTAATTGGTAATTTTTCTTCTTGATTCTCCTGCCTTATGGCTTTATTTTTGGATGCACATCAAGGGACCCCTCAATGCAACCCTCCACCCCGATGATGGCACAGTATCATCAAATCAAAAAGTCATTTCCAAAAGCCATCTTGTTCTTTCGACTAGGTGATTTCTATGAAATGTTCTTCGAAGATGCTGTTTTAGCCGCCCGAGAACTAGAGATAACCCTAACTTCTCGTAACAAAGAAAAGGGAGTCTCAATTCCGATGTGTGGAATCCCTCATCACACCGCTGATACTTATATTTCAAAATTAATTCGAAAGGGTTATCGAGTTGCAATTTGTGACCAAGTTGAAAATCCTAAAACAACAAAAAAATTGGTCAAGAGAGAAGTTACACGTGTTGTGACACCAGGTACTCTGACTGATGGAAGTCTACTGGAACCTAGAGAAAATAATTTTTTGACAGCCGTCTATCTAAACCAACAAGGTATTGGGTTAGCCTCTGTCGATGTTTCTACTGGCGATTTTCGGTTAACTGAGTTTAGGAACAAATCTAGGTATGAAATGCTACAGACGGAGTTGGAACGATTGCGTCCTAAGGAATTAATTTGGGACTCAACCACAAGTAAAGAAAAACCCTACTGGGCAGAAAATCTTCCTGTGGTTAAAACCATCGTAGATAAATGGATTTTCGAATCAGATTATGCAGAACGACTTTTAACAAATCATTTACAAGTATTTAGCTTAGATGGATTTGGCTGTCAAGGACGAGAATTGGCTATTTCTGCAGCTGGAGGAGCTTTGCATTACCTTAAGGAAACCCAAGGTGGGGCTCTTCAGCACCTTGATCGTCTACGCTATTACGAAGTTGAAAATTCACTCATGCTTGATCAGTCAACTGTTAGAAACTTAGAGCTGGTGGAATCACTTTTTGAAGGTTCTTCCCAAGCCACTCTTTTGAAATGTCTGGATCAAACCTCAACAGGTATGGGCAGTCGACTGCTGAAAGACTGGCTTCTAAGACCGGAAACTGACTTGGAGGAAATTAATTGTCGATTAGAAGGAGTTGCAAGCCTTAAAAAGGACCTTATCCTCAGAAAAAAATTGCAAGACCTGCTCAAGTCAGTCTACGATGTAGAACGACTCGCTACCAAAGTGAGCATATCAAGTGCAAATGCCCGAGATTTAATAGCCCTGAGTAATTCCCTTGATCAAGTTCCTTCCATTAAATCTTTTTTAAACCCTTTAGTAGGAAGTCGTTTAAGCCAGTTAAATCAAAACTGTGACCCACTCACTGATGTTACGGATCAAATTAAGAAAGCATTGGTCGAAAGCCCCCCGGTTCTTTTAACAGAGGGAAAACTAATTCGTGAAGGGTTTAATTCAGAATTGGACACCTTACGGTCTGACAGTCACTCTGGAAAAAAAATCATTGTTGAATTAGAAGCAACGGAACGATCCAGAACAGGAATTTCTAATCTAAAAATAAAATTTAATCACATTTTTGGCTATTATTTGGAAGTATCAAAATCCAATTTAAAGTTTGTCCCTAATGATTACGAACGTAAGCAAACACTAGTAGGATCAGAGCGTTTTACCACTCCAGAACTAAAAGAACTTGAACATCGGGTGTTGGGTTCAGAAGAAAAAATATTAGAACTAGAATACAACCTCTTCTGCGAATTAAGATCTATCCTTGGTCAAGAATGCCAACGTATTCGTAAAACGGCAAAAGCATTAGCCCAACTGGATTGCCTCATTGCATTAGCCGAAGTCGCACACGAATTTGATTATGTTCAACCAATTTTACATAAGGGTGAGGAACTAGTCATTAAGGACGGTCGACATCCGGTTATAGAACAGCAGAGGGATCAGATGCCTACAGGAGGATTTATTGCTAATGATCTATACTTAAATAACACAACTGACCAAATTCTTATTATCACTGGTCCCAATATGGGAGGGAAATCAACCTACCTAAGACAAATCGCACTTTTCTCAATCATGGCTCAAATGGGATCCTTTGTCCCAGCTCAAACTGCTAAACTACCTATTGTAGATCGAATATTCACTCGAATTGGGGCCAGTGACAACCTTGCAAGAGGAAGATCAACATTCATGGTAGAAATGATAGAAACAGCCGTGATTCTTAATTCAGCCACCCCAAAAAGCCTAGTCATCTTAGATGAAATTGGTAGAGGAACTGCCACCTTTGATGGACTATCTATTGCTTGGTCAGTAGTGGAGCATTTACATAGACGGAACAAAACTAAAACCCTTTTCGCCACTCATTATCATGAACTAACTGGCCTTACAAAACTTCTGTCAGGTGTGAAAAACTATCATGTCAGTGTTCAAGAAGTAGGAAAGGAAATTGTATTCCTAAAACGTGTCGAACCAGGCAGTGCTAACAAAAGTTATGGTATAGAGGTAGCTAGGCTAGCTGGTTTACCCCAACTTGTGATACAGAGGGCCCGTGAAATTTTGTTTGAACAAGAAAATTCAGACCGTGAAGTTATCAAACATGCAAATTCTAGCAATCAACAAGAAACAAATGATTCTCAGGAACACAATTCATCAAATGATAGCAATCAAAAAATCTTAAAAGAAATTCAAGAGGTAAACCTGGATCAACTAACTCCATTAAAAGCACTTGAATTTCTTGACCAACTTAAAAAAAAATATAATCCATCCAATTAATTAAGAGCTAGCAATTCAGCGATATGAAAAACTCCAAGCTTGTCATCGGTCTAATGTCGGGAACCTCCCTAGATGGAGTAGATGCCGCACTTGTAGAGATTTCAGGATTTGGGAGCCAAGCCATTGTCAATTTTAAGCATTTCACTTCCAATCCTTTCCCTGATGAAATTCGTAAGATCCTCCTAAAAGTTTCATCTGGCGAGCCTGTTTCTTCTGGAATAATTAGTAATCTTAATGTTTTGTTGGGCCAGATTTTTTCGCAAGCAGTGCTGAAACTTTGTTCGGAGTGTCACCTGACCGTTAATCAAATTGATCTAATTGGATCTCATGGTCAGACAATTTTTCATCAATCAGAACCTCGAAAACTTTGGGGCCACACTGTTGCATCCAGCTTACAAATTGGGGAAGCAGCTATCTTGGTAGAACAGACTGGGGTAACAGTAGTTTCTGATTTTCGTCCGCGAGATTTAGCTGCAGGAGGCACTGGTGCTCCCCTAATTCCTTATGTTGATTTTGTACTCTTCCGAGATCCCATCTTAGGAAGAGTTCTACTCAATCTTGGAGGTATTGCAAATCTTACTATTTTACCACCTAAGTGTCAGTCCAATCAGATTAGAGCTTTTGACACTGGTCCTGGAAACATGTTGATTGACGATCTGACTCGTCACTTTAGCCAAGGGGAAAAACAATTTGATGCTCAAGGGCAACAAGCCTCTTCAGGAAAGATTATTGTGCCTGTCCTTGAAAACTTACTTTCTGATCCATTTTTTAAGAAAAAGCCACCCAAATCTGCTGGCCGCGAACAATTTGGTCAATGTTATACTAAAAGAATTCTTGCAATGGCAGAACTGGCTCAAGAAAAAGACATAATTTGCACTGCTACTGAACTTACCGTCCGTACTATAGCCGATGCTATTTTTACCAATTCAGACAATACTTTTGAACTAAATCAACTCATTGTATCAGGAGGAGGTGTCCATAACACTTATCTGATTCAACGTCTAAAAAATCTCTTACCACATCTTGAAATTATGACTACTGATGACTTTAAAATTCCGTCAGATGCTAAGGAAGCTATAGGATTTGCCATTTTGGCCAATGAAACATTTGAGATAAACGCTAATAATGTTCCATCTGCAACCGGCGCCACTCATCCAGTCGTTTTAGGAAAAATTAGTTATGGCCAAAACTATCGGAAATTGCGGGGTTTTAACTGAAAAACTGATTCTTACAAACAAAAAATTAATTTAGCTATCCAAATAAAATCGATAAGTATTTGGAATGATCACCATTGTATCATTGCTTTAAGAAACCCTTTCCTTCGGGACACCCAGGAAGAAAACTTATCGATTACCTTTTCATAGGGAACTTTATAAGTAATCCAAGGATTAATTTGGATACACCCTTTTTCCATTAGAGAAATAACATTAATAAAATCAGAGGCGGTAGAATTTCGACTTGCTAGGATTGTTAATTCTCTTCGGTGGAATTCATCATCCTTGAAACATACTTCTTCTTGATGGAGTCCAACAAAAATCAATCGCCCTCCTGGGGCAACCAACTCTATTGACTTATTCATTGAAGATGGATTGCCCGTTGCATCAAAAACTACATTGGGCCCTTCTCCCCTGTTAATGGTCTTCATCTTCGTCTCAAAAGTAGTTTCCCCTGAAATTGTTAAGTCTACTCCAAGGAATTTATCAGCGAATTCTAACCTGTCTGGTCTGATATCAACAGCTATTACCTTTGAACCTGCCAACTTGGCAAATTGCACTACAGCAAGACCGATAGGCCCTAGTCCAATTACTAAAGCAGTCTCATCAGGTATGAGCTGAGCCCTTTTTACTGCATGTGCTCCTATACTGAGCGGTTCTACCATTGCTAGTTGATCTAGTGACAACTGTTCAGAACAATGGAGTTTATCAACTGGGACCTTTAATTGTTCACACATCCCACCATCAGTGTGAACACCTAATACTTGGAGGTCTGCACAACAGTTGGTTCGACCGTGACGACAGGCAATGCAACTGTTACAGTTTATATATGGCTCTACAGCACATAACATTCCAGGCCAAAGATTTTTTTCATTATCAGAAATTGCAATAATTTCAACACCTAGTTCATGACCCAATACCCTTGGATATCTAAAATAAGGCTGTTTCCCCAAAAAGGCATGTAAATCGGTACCACAAACTCCCACTCTGTGAATACGAACTAGCGCATGTCCGGCACTAAGCTCTGGTTTAGGACCAGTTCCCAGTACTAAGGATCCAGGTTTTTCAAGGACAATTTTTTCCATAGAATATAACCACTCACAAAACGGATTCCTTAGAAACTGAAGAACTTTTTTCTGGGAGCAGAATCGTATTATCAATCAGACGTGTTTTTCCAATAAAAACTGCCAAAGCTAACAAGGCAGTTCGATTTAACCTCAAAATAGGTTTGAGATCATTTGGATCTACAATAGATACATAATCAAGATGGGCAAGAGGCTCAGCTTTAATTTTTTTTTTCATTTCGTTAACAAGAACTTTAACTTTCCTTTCCCCTCGATCTACTTGCTGGATAGCCCAATTCAAAGTTCTAAATAAAACAACAGCTGCTTGTCTTTCTTGGGCTGATAGATATCGGTTTCGGGAACTGATAGCTAGGCCATCTTTTTCTCTAATGATTGGACACACAAAAATTTCAACGTCAAGATTCAAGTCCTCAGTCATCCGGTTAATCAGAATTGCCTGTTGAGCATCCTTCTGTCCAAAAAATGCTACGGTTGGCCGCACTATGTTAAAGAGCTTTAGAACCACTGTTGTCACACCTCTAAAATGATTTGGACGACTATGACCACAAAGCCTTCGTTCCCATTTTTCTACCAACACATTTGTCCGATATCCTAAAGGATACATCTGGTTATCACAGGGGATAAAAACTGCGCCAACTCCTAAATTTTTAAGCTGATCTATGTCTTTTTTCATCTGGCGAGGATACTCTTCATAATCTTCACCCTGGCCAAACTGGGTGGGATTAACAAAAATAGAGACCACCACATATTGGGAGAATTTTCTTGCCTCCTCAACCAGGCTAAGGTGACCAGAGTGGAGAGCTCCCATGGTTGGGACAAAACACAAATCTGCAGTGTTACTTGATGGCCAGCCTGTTCTAAAAGACTTAAAGGCTTCGATTGACCGAATGATTTCCATCTCTAATGTTTAATGACCTCTTCTAAACGGCCAAACTCAGTTGGAAAATAAGTTTCATTTTGATTTGGAAAGTTTCCATTGTTGCAATCTGAAATAAATTGGCGTGTGGCTTGGGAAAGAAGCTGCCTGAGATCTAGATACTGACGCACAAATTTTGGTTTGTGGTTGGGCGTCAAACCAAATATGTCGTCGGAAACAAGTATTTGTCCATCACAGTACCTTCCAGCTCCAATTCCAATGGTGGGGATATCTAGCTCCTCCGTAATGGCAGAGGCCAAATTCTCTGGAATTCCTTCAAGAACAACAGAAAAAACCCCAGCATCCTGCAAAGTCAAAGCGTCTGTTCTAACGGCTTCCGCCGATTCAAGATTCTTACCTTGAACCCGGTAACCACCCATTACATTATAGGATTGCGGAGTTAAACCAACATGTCCCATCACTGGAATTTCTGCTTTGACTAAACGCTTGACCAAACTTTTTCTTTTCTGCCCACCTTCTATTTTTATTGCCTCAGCTCCTTCTTTAATAAATACCAGAGCTGTCTTTACCGCTGTTTGGTTATTGAGATGATAAGAACCGTAGGGCAAATCAGTTACCAGCAGGGCTCTCCGAATGCCTCGACGAACAGCTCTAAGATGAATTAAGGTTTCATCGATAGTCAAAGGGATTGTTGAGTTATAACCCAAACGGGTTGTAGCTACAGAATCTCCCACGAGAACTACATCTACCCCTGCTTCATCAAGAATTTGAGCGATGGGGTAATCGTAGGCTGTAAGGCAAACTATATTGTCAGTCTTATTTTTATTTTTTCGACTTAGAATATAAGGAATGGTTATTTTATTAAACTGACTTCGGGGGGTAGCGCTCATTTGATACGCTCCTAATAATTTGAAATATTCCAGTTACAGTAATTAGTGCTTACACTTATTGTTAACGTCTTGGTCCAATATGGGATCCAAGCGTAAATTATAGCCTACCAGATCTAGACAACTTGGACAACCTCAGCCCTGTCTTTACAATGAGTTAACAGGTTGCTGATCGACTTGCCAAGCACAGGGTGAAGTATTCCCCCAACTATCTCAGCAGCTGGAGTTAAGGCAAATCTTCTTAGATGAAATTTAGGATGGGGGATAGTTAATTTTTGATCAGTTACTATCTGATTTTCATAAAGTAAAATGTCTACATCAATAACACGAGGCCCTTTAGGTAATCTATGTTTACTACTAAGGCTTTTCTCAACTTGTAAACAATGAGTCAGAAGACAATGAGGCAAAAGTTGAGTTTCAACAACTAATACCTGATTAAAAAACCAATCTTGATTTGGGTAATCAACAGGTTCTGTTAAATAAATCGAAGAAGATTGAATGACTCTTACTTTATCCGATTCTAATAATTTGATAGCTTGTTTTAACTGAAACCGTTTATCACCTAGGTTAGATCCAAGACATAGGACCGATTGTGATAACCCTTTTTTATTGAGAGGGTTAGAATCAAACATTAAAAATTTTCATCACAGTAAGTTAAGTTGACCAGGTCCTGGACTCAGACCAAAATGTTCATAGGCTAATTTTGTGGCAACCCTACCTCGAGGAGTACGGTGAAGGAATCCTCGCTGAATCAAATAAGGCTCATAAATATCTTCAATCGCATCAACTTCTTCACTGATAGCTGCTGCTAGAGTTGCAACACCAACAGGACCCCCAGAAAATTTCTCAATAATGGTTTTTATCAGTTTCTTATCATTCTCATCAAAACCGATCTCATCAATAGCTAACATAGCCAAGCTTTTACAAGCCACTTCCTGATTAATCACACCATTAGCCTTTACCTGTGCATAGTCCCTCACCCGTCTTAGTAGTCGATTGGCTACACGCGGTGTTCCCCTTGACCGCCGTGCAATTTCCTCAGTTCC
Organism: Terriglobia bacterium; assembly: GCA_022452285.1. Taxonomy (GTDB): domain Bacteria; phylum Acidobacteriota; class Terriglobia; order Versatilivoradales; family Versatilivoraceae; genus JAKUNG01. The sequence goes on from JAKUNG010000003.1 coordinate 89,844, forward strand.
ATCTTGATCAATTTGAATATCAAGAATCTCGGCCGAGCGCTTTAAAATTACACCTATTTCTTGTTCTGTATAATAATCCAGTCGGTGAACAAGGCCAAACCGAGATCGTAATGGAGAGGAAATTAAGCCAGCACGAGTAGTCGCTCCAACCAAAGTAAATTTGGGCAGAGAAAGAGCTACACTTCGAGCACTAGGACCCTGCCCAATCATCAAGTCTAATTTAAAGTCTTCCAAGGCAGGATAAAGAATTTCTTCAATGTGGGGCAAGAGACGATGGATTTCATCAATAAATAAAACATCATTTTCTTGCAAATTCGTCAGTATTGCAGTCAAGTCCCCTTTTATTTGAACTATAGGCCCTGATGTAGTCTTAAAATTAGAACCTAACTCATTAGCGATGACACCAGCTAGTGTAGTTTTTCCTAAACCTGGTGGCCCAAAAAGTAATACATGATCTAAGGCATCTCCACGTGATCGGGCTGCCTCTACAGCAATTTCAAGATTCTGTTTAACTTGACTTTGTCCAATGTACTCCTGTAACCGTTTAGGACGTAAGTTCAGTTCAATATTTTGTTCTTCCTCGTGGGGAAGACCTGAAATAATGCGCTCTTTATCCATAAATTCCATGAATCATCTTATCTATACTAAAACTAGAAGTCACGTTAGCATAAAGATTAGAAAGTATCCAACCAAGGTTACCAATTCAAAAACTATATTTTGGGGATCTCTAATCTATTTCAAGACTCGGTAGAAAAGTATTATTTAGGGGAATTTTAATATCTGACTTTTTATTGATAAAAAGATTGCTAGTAGAGTAAAAATGGGCAAACACCCATTTTTACAGTGACAAGATTAAAAACTTACCGTTTAAGCTACTTACCGAGAAAGCCCTTGCAAGGATTTTTTCAAAAGGTCCTCAAAAACAATCTCACCATTAAAATCTTTATCAGCTTTTTGAACAGCTCTCTCAGCAGATGACTTAGAATACCCTAAATTAATAAGGGCTGAGACAACATCCTCCTGGTGAGGAGCCAGAGCAAAACTTTTGGATTTTCCAGAATCAACTTCAATCTTGGCCAATTTATCTCTAAGCTCCACCACCAAACGTTCAGCGGTTTTTTTCCCTACTCCAGGAATTGAAGATAAACGCGCAAGATTGCTTTCGCGGATTGCAGGAACTAACTCATCAACAGTCATACCAGAAAGAATCGTAATCGCAAGTTTTGGGCCAACACCAGAAACAGAGGTGAGATATTCAAAAATTGATTTTTCTTTTAGAGTTTTAAATCCAAAAAGAAGGATAGCATCTTCACGGACATGTGTATGTATACTTAACTGGAGTTCAGAATCTACCTCTCCAAGTTGGTAAAAGGTAGATAGAGGCACATTTACTTCGTAGCCTACACCATTAACGTCGACAACGACCCGATTGGGCTGTTTGTGAATGAGCTTGCCCGACAGTTGCGCGATCATAGGATTGTGAAAAATAGATCTCTACTACGTCATTGTTATCTGGTCGATAACTCCAATTGCAGCCATATCTATCGGAGAGTATGGTTTTCCTATAGATGTCATCGCTGACCAACCTTCCTGCGTTACGAGTACTTGGTCACCCACTCCTGCGTCTACTGCATCTACAACCAGATAAGGGACTCCTCGCTCTGTACCATCCAAATTAAGAATCTGGACATAAAGAATCTTTTGACCCTTATGAGATAAATGTTTTTGAGAGGCTACCACCTCTCCTACTACCTTTCCTATCAACATAATTATTCGACATAGACTTTATCAACAATACCGACAATAGAACATTCTGTAGGAACAACTTGGTCAGGGTACCAAACTAAAGAAGCTTCCTTGCCTCGGCACCAGTACACTCGCTCTCCAACACCGGCCCCTACACCATCGACAGCAACTACTGTCCTGCCATGATCACCTCCACTTTTATCTAACGGCTGAATCACCAACATTGTTTTTCCCTGGAGAGCATCATCCTTTTGAGTAGCAACCACCTGGCCAACAACACGTCCTAATTGCATATCTTCCTCATTTGGCTTAAGAATTCATTTCAACACTATCAATGATACCTATAATTGCTGTGTCCACTGGGCAATCTTTACATTCACCTGCCATACGAGCAGAACTTCCTGAAACTAACAGTACCTTTTCTTTGAAACCTGCACTAACAGTATCTACTGCAATAGCGTACCCACCTTGATCACGACCTTCAGGATCAATAATCCGCACAACAAGCAACTTTTTACCCTCTAATCGGGGATCCTTGCGTGTAGCAACTACTGTTCCAACAACCCTACCTAAGAGCATAAATATTCCTCGGCATCAAACTCCCAGTTTAAATTCTCTAACTAAGACTCTAATCCGATCCTCTCATCAATCAAGTCAATTCCCAGCCTTACCAATCGGGAGGACATCTTCTAGATTAGTATGAGGTCTTGGGATGACATGAACACTAACCAACTCGCCAACACGGCGTGCTGCTGCTGCACCAGCGTCCGTAGCAGCTTTAACAGCAGCTACATCACCTCGTACGATGGAAGTCACATAACCAGAACCTATTTTCTCCCATCCTACTAGTGTCACTTTAGCTGCTTTTACCATAGCATCAGAGGCCTCTATCATTGATACTAGTCCCTTTGTCTCAATCATTCCTAAAGCTTCACCCATCTTCCTGTCCTTTCCATAGTAATGAACCGAAACATTCCTTCCTACAAACAAATTATCATCAGCCCTATTAGTCTTAGGCGTATCAAGCTTTACTTCTTAATTCAGAAACTGCTAAGTGGATCATATCGACCAGCTCCTTTTTGGTCAACGTTATCCTAGAATCAGTCTCTACATCCTTAGTGGTTGGACACCCCTCATCGACACTCAAGGGTCCTTTAATGCCATACTTTTCTCTAGCTATTATCAACTTATCAACATCATCATTACTTAGAATTTTCTCACGTCCAAGAATTTTTGTTGTTAAACTAATGCGGGCAAAGTGTTCAACCGTTTCCATTTTAGCATGGGCAAGAAAAAGGTCACTTCCATATGTAACTACTCCATGATTAGCTAAAAGTAGTGCATCATGATTAGGAACGTATTCTCGAATAGCATCCGTAAGCTCAGACGTTCCAGTCGTGCCATACCGCGTTAACGGAACACAACCTAATACTAAAACAACTTCAGCGAGAATAGCTTTCTGCAAGGGTACTCCAGCCGCAGCATAACCAGTTGAACACGGCGGATGAGCATGCACAATTCCATTAACATCTCGTCGCAACTGGTATATCAAAAGATGCATATCAATTTCTGAAGAAACTTTTCGTTTCCCTTCGATCGCCTTACCCTGAGAATCAACAATTACCAGATCGTCTTCAGTCATAAACCCCTTACTCATAGCTGTTGGGGTACACAATATATTTCCGTTTTCCAGCCGCACACTGATGTTGCCATCGAATGCTGCAACGTAACCCAATTGGTAAATTCGTTTTCCAATTTCAACAATATCTTTTCGATGTTGGTTTACTGTTTTGGCCATAAACACCTAAGGTGTAACCCAACTTTTTTGATTTAACCTGATTGGAAGGAAATTAAATCTTAACAACTTTTGCTAAACGCATCAATGAGCTTTTATTCAGCACTTCCTAAGGAAACCTTAACTATAAACTCACTTGACCAAAAGAAACGATTTAAGAATCGCTAATCAGGATCACTTTCGTCAGAGCAGTAATGCTATTTTTCTTCAAATTCTGAAATTGTAACCGTAGATTCTTTATCGCCAGTTGATTCATTGGAAAGATAGTAAGAAAGGCTTTCAAAAGATTTTGCCAAATCCATCGTCTTTAACTTAATTCCATTCTCTGTATTGAGACGTACCGGAGCAAAGTTAAGAATTGCGGTAATCCCAGCCTCGGTTAATTGATCAACTACTTCTTGGGCATCAGATTCTGGTACTGCAACTACTCCAATAACTATTTTCTTTTGAATGATAATCTCTCTAAGATCCTTTATGTGATAGACATAAACCCCACTTCTAAGATCCATGCCTAAACAAGCATTATCTTTGTCAAATAGTGCAACAACTTTGAAACACTTGGGATCGAATCCTATATAACTAGCCAAAGCCATGCCAAGGCGACCAGCACCTACAATGCCAATTCTGTGCTGAGTTTCTAAGCCTAATATTTTGGTTAAGTGAGTTTGAAGTTCTTCAACATTATAGCCAACACCTCTTTCCCCAAACTGTCCGAAATAGGTTAAATCCTTTCGTATTTGGGCAGAATTTAATTGAAACTGTTCAGCTAGTGTTTGGGATGAGGTGGTGACAATCTTAGAGTCAGCTAGTTCCTTTAGACACCTCAGGTAAATGGAAAGACGCTTGATCGTTAGTTCAGAAATTTTTTCTGTCTTCATGCGCCAAATTAGTTATATTGTTTGAAAAGTGGGAACGTAGCTAGAAAATTAAACTCTACAAGTATACCATAGTAACTTCTAGTTTCAGTTAATGTGTAATTCATCTACTGTTGGGACTATTGCTTACACTCACGGTTAGTTCGATCCCAAAATACCCAAATTATTCTCTCCAGTTGACCACATTTTACATGTAGGTGACTTTGGAACCCTAGAGGGAATAGGTAAATTAGAAATTATAGCTCCCGTCATTGCAATGAGGGGTAATGTTGAAAGAGACAGATCGCTAAGAAAGTTGCTACCACAAAGGCACACCCAATTATTTAATACAATTATTTTACTGATTCATATTTTAGGTAACGCCCATAGTGTATCGAAAGATCTTTTGAAAAATATCAGTGAAAACAACCCTCAGATAGTTGTGTTTGGCAATAGTCACGTGTCTTTCCTAAAAAAGATCAACTATATTCTTTATTTTAATCCTGATGGTGATGTCCCAAAACGTTTCAATTTACCTTAGATTTTTTTCTTGGAGATGTAAAAGGAAGAATGATTAATCTCTAAAATTCTATTAGTTCAGGCTCCACACTTGAAAAAACTACAGACCCACTTAACTTGCACTCCTTGAGTTATTTTCTTATGATTAGAGTAGTCTTCTTTTGAGGTAATATTAAATTAGGACCTCTCTTGAGAAAATTCATGAAAGATTTCTACGCAAGTGGTCTTGAAGCCAATCAGTTAGTTACTACAACTTTTCTAGTCAAAGTTAAGGAAGTACGTTCTAAAAAGAGCGGAGAACCCTATCTCTCATTGATTCTAGGTGATAAGAGCGGAAACTTAGATGCTAAGATGTGGGAAAATGTGGAAGCCGTTGAATCTACATTTTCTAAGGACGATTTTGTCAAGATTAAAGGCTTGGTTCAGGTATACCGCAATAAAAAGCAGCTGACTATTCACCGTCTACGACGATGCGAGGAGACCGAGGTAGAATTCGGTGACTATTTCCCTAAAACTTCTAAAAATATAGATTCTATGTTTAGTGAGTTGTATGATCTCGCTAAGAGTGTAGAAAATAGCTACTTGAATCAACTCCTAGTAAACCTTCTAAACGATTCAGAATTTGCAGTTAAATTTAAGGAAGCGCCTGCTGCAAAATCCCTTCATCATGCATGGTTAGGAGGTCTTCTTGAACACACACTCTCACTCTGTAAACTTTGCAAAATAACAGCTCAACACTATCCAGAAGTTAACCTCGATCTTTTAATGACTGGAGCCATCATTCACGACATCGGTAAGATAGAAGAATTAGAATATAATCGGAATTTTAACTACTCTACCAAGGGCCAACTACTTGGTCACATGATTATAGAATTGGATCTTGTAAACCAGAAGATTAGTGAGATTGAAGAGTTCCCTCTTCAACTCAAGACTCTTATCCAACACCTTATTGTTTCTCATCACGGAGAGTATGAATTTGGTAGCCCGAAACTACCAATGTTTCCTGAGGCTTTGTTACTTCATTGTTTAGATAACTTGGATAGCAAATTAGCCTCAATGCTTGCCCTTATTGGGAATGATGATGGCATCGATGAAAATTGGACACCCTACAATCCAATGTTTGGAAGACCTTTATTTAAAAGTTCACAACTCAAATGACTAAACCTTCTTTCAAAACTAAATTTGAAGAGAATCCAATTCCTCCTTCTTCCAATTTAAATCTTGGAACTCGTCCGAAACGGCTTACTGCTCTTGAATTGAAATGTATGAAAGCATTGTGGTTTAAAAGGGCGAAGACCATCCGTGAAATTCAGGGAATCCTTAGACCGACTAATCCCTTGGCTTATACAACTATACTGACCATTATGGACCGTCTTGCACAGAAAGGTTTTGTTGGTCGACACAAACAGGGTAGGGCTCATGTCTATCACCCTAACTATTCTTTTGAAACATCTCGTCAGCAAGCAGTCAGAGATTTAATTGAATGCTATTTTAACGGATCTACCAACCAACTTATATCCGTTATCTCCAAAGGTTCAACAGAGAACCAGACTTCATCTAAGCCTTATTCCACTAAAAAATCTCCAACTTCCCCCCCCTTAAATGAATGTCTACTGTAGATGAATACTTCCTATGATAAATTACTCCTCTAATTATCTATGCTTGATTGTCTGGGACAAATAGCGTGCAAGTTTCCGATTATTATTTTCACCTCCCAAAAAACAGAATTGCTTTTTATCCACCAAGGCAAAGAGATCAAGCACGTTTACTTCGGCTCGTTAGAGCGACAGGTCAAATTTCTCATCATCAATTCTCAGATCTACCCGATCTTCTGTTACCTAAAGATTTAGTAGTTCTAAATGACACAAAAGTATTTCCCGCCCGTTTAATTGGAAAACGTATTAGTAAAAATCGTGGTCAAGAAAACCCAACAGCCTATAGCCAGGCTCCAATTGAGGTACTTTTAATAAAACCCATTAAAGACAACTGCTGGGAAACCCTTGTCAAGCCAGGAAAAAAAATACGTATTGGAGATCGTTTGCTTTTTGGTGAAGGCAGACTAGAGGGCAAGGTCTTGGAACAAGGGGAAAAAGGACTTCGAAAAATACAATTTAAATGTCAAGGAGACTTTCACTCGATCATTGACCAAGTGGGTCAAGTTCCATTACCTCCCTATATTAATCGCCCCACTGAGGATCTTGATTGGTCACGATATCAAACTATTTATGCCAAAAAACGAGGTTCAGTAGCCGCACCAACTGCAGGATTGCACTTTACCCCAGAAATTTTCTTTCGTCTCAAGGAAAAAAAAATTACTTCTTGTACGGTAACACTTCACATTGGCCAAGGAACTTTTCGTCCAATATCTAGTCAAAAACTTGAGAATCACCGTTTAGAAAAAGAGTCCTTTGAAATTACACCTCCAGTCTACCACTCGATAAGAACAGCACGTAACAAACATCAACGAATTATTGCCGTCGGTACTACAGTAACTCGAACTTTGGAATCAGCTTTTAGTAAACAAGGGTTCTTACCTTCCCTTAAAGGAGAAACGGATTTATTCATTTTCCCTGGATTTTCATTTAATTGCGTTGACGTCTTAATCACTAATTTCCACTTACCCAATTCAACACTACTAATGTTGGCATGTGCTTTTGCCGGAAGAGATTTCATCTTCCAGGCCTACCAAGAAGCTATCGATAAGGGTTACCGATTTTATAGCTACGGTGATTGTATGTTAATTGAGTAAAGGGTCTATTATAGAGGGTCATTGCCGGAGATAATTATCTAACTACACTTTATTTACAAATTTATGTAGTTAGGACCACCTCCACCTTCAGGAGGAATCCAAGTGATAATTTGATAAGGATCCATAATCTCACAAGTTTTACAGTGCAAACAATTTGAAGGGTTTAAATGAAGTACCTTTTTCTGATCGTTTTGATCAGAGATAATTTCATAAACTTTTGCAGGACAAAAAGATTCACAAGGGTTACCAAATTCTTGAGCACAACGTTCTTGGCAAATTCCAGGGTCAGCAATTAACAAATGTGATGGTTGATCTTCTTCGTGCTTTGTTCCAGAAAAATAAACACTAGTCACTTTGTCGAAAGATTTTGCCTCATCATTCTTTATCGAATTATGACGAACACTCCTATCAGTAGAGTACTCAGAAAGTTTACGCATTTTAAGATGACCCTGACAATGACCCAGTGGATCTTTCCAACCTCTTCCCCCAGTTAACATTTGGATCCCTGTGTTCAACATACCCATTAGTAAACCATTCTCAAAGCCCTGATGAAAATTACGCACCTTATAAAGTTCATGGCACGCCCAACTATCCTTAAATAAAGATGAATATATTCCAAGAGTTCTTTCTGAAAAATCTTGTTCCAGTAATCCATGAAGAAGGGTTTCTGCTGCCAGCATGCCTGACTTCATAGCTAAGTGGATTCCTTTAAGTCGCATTGAATTAACCAGGCCCCCAGAATCTCCAATTATTAAACCTCCGTCAAAATAACTTTTAGGTAAGGAATAGTAGCCTCCTTCTGGAAGAGCTTTAGCTCCATAATGAGCTAATGTTGCACCTTTTAAACGTGAAGCTATTAAAGGATGAGTCTTAAGGCGTTGTAACTCCTTGTGAGGATCTAAAAAGGGATCTTTATAGTTCAATCCAACTACTAAACCCAGAGAGAGTCTTCGCCCCATGTTATAGATAAAACCGCCTCCGTATTCCTCATGCTTCAAGGGGTATCCTAAAGTATGAATAACCTGACCAGGGATATCAGATGTGCTCGGCAGATCCCATACTTCTTTGACTCCAATTGAATAAATTTGGGGGAATTTCCCCTGGTCTAGATTAAAATGCTTTATAGCTTGTTTGGTAAGTGAACCATGGACTCCTTCTCCCAAAACAACAGCTTTAGCCAGAATATCTACACCAGGTTCATAAGATGATCCGGGTTTTTTATTCCTACCAATCCCCTTATCTCCAGTTCTCACTCCAATCAAATGATTTCCTTCAAACAATAACTTGGTTCCAGAGAAACCAGGGAAGAGATCAATTCCATTGGCCTCGACCCGTTTTCCTAACCATTGAACAAATCGATTAAGAGAAATAATGAAGTTTCCATAATTACTAATAGAAGGAGGTATAAAAGGCAATCGAAAGTGTTTCTGACCCGTCAGGTAATAAATCATATCCTCACTAACCGGAACGTCCAAGGGAACGTCTGTTTGTTCGTAGTCTGGGATCAACTCTCGAAGGGCAATTGGGTCTAGAACAGCTCCCGAAAGAATATGTGCACCAATGTCTTTACCCTTTTCAATGATAGCGATACTAACTTCCAATTTTTCTGCCGAAGGAACTCTTTGATTGTGGTTCTCAAGGAGATTCTTAAGGTGTAAGGCTCCACTTAGACAAGCTGGCCCTGCTCCAACAAAAAGAATATCAACCTCTAACTTTTCCCTAGCACTAGACACTTTAAACCCCATTTGAAAAATATTATTTCATGGTTTCCAAAAAACTTTTAAGTGGGTCGTTCTACAACAACATCTCCTACAATCTTAGCCTGACAGGCTAGTCGATGTGTCTGATAAATGCCAGACTCAGTAAGCACTTCCTGTTCCTGTAAAAGAGGTAGTGAAAGATTCTGTTTCCCCTCTCTGAGTCGGACACGACACGTCGTACAAGAGCTATTCCGGCCACAAAATTGAGGCAGATTGATACCAGCCATGAATACAGCCTTAAGTAGAGTAGTATACGGTTTTACTTGGACTGTTAATTGATCAGGTAAAATCTTGATAGTCGGCATAAACTTTTTAACCCGTTTACTTCTGCAATCCTCCCAATTCACTATCAGGACCGGACACAATATTTTGGAGACAAATGCTTATAGATTTTCATGGGTTGAAACTGAGTTTTTGTCATTGCCGCCATCATATGAGTAGGTTTTAAAATCCCACTTTCAATATACTTTTCATCAATCGCATGAACCTTATCAATAAAATTACAGTCCCATTTATGATTAGGATTAAAGTTGTGCCCAAAACATCTATCAACAAAAACATCTATTACGTTGGCGAAAGCAATAAAGAAATCAAAATGAAAAGTTTCTATTAAAAGCGGAAGAATATCTTGTGAACGAATTCCCTCAAATCCTTCCGTGGAACAATCCCAGTTTTCATATTCAATCTCAAGCCTCTTTAATTGGTGGTTGTATTTATATGTTTCAGGTAGTTCTTTCCAAAGTTCACTAAGCACTCCATATGCTTCGGGCCATCTCATATGCCCATTTCTACCAATAATATCATCGGCTATAAAATATCCCCTAGTATCCAGTACTTGGTAGATTTTTTTGAAAAGTAGCTCTAACTCCAGGAAATGGTGCAATGCTTGGTTGACGATGACAACCTTATATTTTTGATTAGGTTTCCAATAATTAATATCGGATAAGGAAAACCTCATATGATTCAAAACCTTGTGTTTTTGGGCTAATACCTTACCTCTTTCTAGCATTTCTGCATTGATATCCAAACATTCAAGTGTGAAGTTGTCCATCTTAGAGGTAAGCAGACGTTTGACTAAATCAACCTCATTATCACAATTTCCCGATCCTATACTTACAAATCTACATACCGAATTTTTATCTTCTACACATGCTTTTTTCATGTATAGACAAAAAAATTCTTGAGGATTGGAGAATCCAAACGGCTTGAATTTTGGAACTAGATACTTATTGGACCAGTAATGAAAAATCTCTGGTAAATCGTGAACATTCTCACAGGCTCGATAGAAGTTGAGTTCCTTAGACATCTTACTTGAATAATCTTGACGTCCAAAAAAATAACGTCTCAAGGACCGAAGATACCTAATAACCCAAGTAGCCAGCGGTTTGGAACGGAGTGTCATCAGATATTACCTTCTTTCGATCCTATAACTTTTCTTTTCAACGAATCCAGAAAAACTATCTTTGTTTACAGATCAAATTAATTTAACTTCGAATTTGTTTATAATTTTAAATAAACCAGCAATTGGAAAGAATAAATAAAATTCTGAGTATTTTCAGAAAGGCAACTAAGAGTTAAGGATTATACAAATTTCCCCAATTATTTAGAGAAACGGTAACAGTTTTTGGAATGATTGAGACACAACAGTCTCCACTTCAAATTCCAATACCTTAAGGATTTTATATATCCTACCTATATACTTAGATGGTTAGAGGCATGGTAAAGAAGGAACAACCTCTTCTGCTAGAAGTTTCATTGAACGCCTCCACTTTTCTCTGTCATCCCAGTCCTTTGAAACCATCAGCAATGTTCCAAAACCACCAGTAGCGTCCCAAACATCTTCCAACTGGCTCTTACACTCCCTTACATTTCCAAAAATACAAAGGTGTTTTATTGCATATTCTGGGGTTACGTCTTCATCAGGTATATTGGGATCATGTTTTGCCAGATGAATCATCTTAGCAGATCTTAGTAAAGCAAACAGGTATTCAAAAGAACGGGCTACATTACCTTCCATTAAATGATCCCAAGCCTCATCCTTGGATTCACCCACATAAATACTTCGAGAAACTCGCCAGATATCACGGTTAGGAGTTGGAAGCCCACTTTGCTCTGCTCCTTGACAGTATGTTTGCCAATGCTGAGCGACCGTGGAGACTGGCACTAGGTTAGTGCTAAGAGGTAACCAATTTCTCTGACCAGCCATGGTAGCCGCACGGGAATCACCCTTTATAACACTCATTGCAATAGGTGGGTGAGGTTTCTGATAAGGGTGTAGTATACTGCCGACTCCCAGCCGAGGAATGGGGTTTTGAATTTTAATGTGCCAGTGCTTACCTTTAAAATCAAAAGGGGCTTTTGCTTGCCAGAGCTTTAGTATCATTTCAATCCCCTCGAGCGTCATCAACCCTTGAGTTTTGGGATCTGGTAGATCAAGAAGCTCCCAATCAGTCGGCACCCCACCTTGACCAAAACCACAATTGAGCCGTCCACGCGACAAGTGATCCAGCATGGCAAGTCGGATAGCGATGTTAGCAGGATGGTGTTGAGGCACAATTGAGACGCCAGTCCCCAAACGAATTTTTTTTGTACGTGGAAGAACGTTTGAAATGAAAAGATCATTGGCAGGTATAGGCTCCCAAGCTAAAGTGTGGTGCTGTCCAACCCAAGCTTCAGTAAAACCAAGCTCCTCACATCGAAGAACATATTCGATGTCTTCCTCGAAGCACTCCGTCCGAGATTTCTCCGGAGGATGCAGTGGCATCATAAAAGTTCCTAGTTTCATCAATCAAAACCTCCTAAAATGTTATTTTAATAGGAATACTACCACAGAGACACTTTAGTTTGCAGCAAGGGGTATAAAACAACATAGGTCATGAAAAACAAGAATCAATTACCTCTTAATTTTAACCTCGAGCATACTCTTAATACTCATGCTAGTCTTGATTCTTCAAGACTAGCAACAAATGAAACCACTTTTCTTATGACTTGGTCATCATCGAGACAACCCTGGTGCCCTAATCCCCTAGTTACAAGTAACTGAGAATTCTTCCAAGCACAGGATAAATCCCTAGCATTCTGAACGGGAAGTATCGGATCATCTGCATCATGAAAAATTAAACTCGGAGGAAGATCAAGCTTTGAAGCTAATGAAAGTGCCTCTAGACTATTTAGATCCCTCTGAAATCTTTTTTCAAACACATCCTGAACCCGATGGGCAAACCATGCCGGCATACGGGAATTTCTGGTCAAATAATCAATCGGACCTTTAATACCATTAAGCGGAGAAAAGATAACCATCTTTTCAACCTTGAGACCCTTTTCAACTGCAAGTAGACTGGCTATCGAGCCAAATGAATGCGCTATTAGTGCATGTATAGTTCCCATTTCCCTAGCTACTGAAACAATCGACCGAGCGTACTGCATGAGGTCAAGATGACTGCCAGAAGAGCACCCATGTGCAGGTCCATCGAAAACAAGCAAACGAAAACCAGAATCTGATATTGGCTTTACAAAATTCCTAAACCTTTTTCCGCTGCTATTCCAACCATGAACACCTAATATAATTGGTCCTTCCCCCCATTCCATCATAGCCAATTGGCCGTTCTCGAAGTTCAAAAAAGAACGTCGAGCCTCTCGCTTAATCTTTAAATCCTCTAAAGAATCTTTAGACTTGCTTGGCCTAGTAAAAATTCCTACTCCTATCTTAGCTGTCAAGATAGGTGCAACTGCTGCTCCAAAACGGAATAGCCAATAAAGAAACCACTTAATTAGACTGATAATTCCTTTAAGAAATATCATCTCCTAATCTGTTTCCTCCATAAAATTATTGCAGTATTTAGATCACTGACTCTTTGAATTCCACTTACTTCTTCAACTTTGAACCAGGAAGAACTTTCATCAGGCGGACTTCCCTGCGCTTGATCGTAGGTCGGATACGACCAACTATTTTATTCCACTCTGGACTGCTGTAATAAGCATCAATAGCTTTTTGTCGATGCTTGGAAGATGGAAATTTCCGAATCCAGACAAACTCATCTTCACGCTCAAGACTTTCCCATCCAGCTACAAAAGTAACACCATATTTCTTCATGAAGGTCCGAGCAATTTTAAAAGTTTTCAGGAATACATTCTTATGACCTTGGTGAAAACGGTATATTCTCAATTCGTAAATCATTTCGTTCTTCCTTTCTAAACAAGAGNCAATTAGTAAAAAGATTACTCAATCAGAGCAACGGCAGGAACTGGAGAACCATCTCCATCTTGTAACTTAAATGGTGAGCTAATTAGGGTAACTTCTTTTAGAGAAGACGGCAGGTCTCCAGCTACCCTATTTTTTGTTTACTTGAGAAATATGATAAAGCCTGACCTGTATAAGAACCAGGGACTAAAGAAACTTCCTCTGGAGTTCCCTCTGCAATAATGTAGCCTCCTAGTTCACCACCTTCTGGACCCAAATCAATGACCCAGTCAGCAGAATTAATTACATCAATCTGGTGTTCAATCACAATGACTGTATTTCCTAAGTTGATAAGATCTTCTAAAACTTTCAGTAGATTCTTAATGTCCTCAAAATGAAGCCCTGTTGTAGGTTCATCTAAAATATAGATCGTTTTACCAGTTGCCTTTCGGCTTAGTTCTTTAGCTAACTTTATCCTTTGAGCTTCACCCCCAGACAAAGTATTTGATGACTGACCAAGCTGAATATAACCTAAGCCAACCTCACAAAGGGTTTTTAATTTCATTTGTATTGCAGGAATATTTTCAAGAATTTTTAGGCACTCGTCAACCGGAGTTTCTAACAAATCAGCGATAGAGTAACCTTTATATTGAACCGTCAAAGTCTCTTGATTGTATCTGTGACCAAAACAGGTTTCACACTTAATAAAAACATCGGGAAGAAAATTCATTTCAATGCGGCGTAACCCATCACCACGGCAAGATTCACACCGTCCTCCTTTAACATTGAAACTGAAACGACCCGGTTTATAGCCACGTTCTCTAGATTCTGGAAGTGATGCATAAAGATTCCTAATTGCGGTAAACAATCCAGTATAAGTAGCTGGATTAGAGCGAGGAGATCTTCCAATGGGTGATTGATCAATCTTAATCACCTTGTCGACAAATTCTGCCCCTGTGATCTCCTGATGAAGTCCAGGTTTTTCAATCGATCCATAGCAATGCTTAGCCAGAGCACGATAAAGAATGTCATTAACAAGAGAAGACTTACCTGATCCTGAAACACCCGATACAACTGTCAATAAACCCAAAGGAAAACTCACATCTATTCCCTTGAGATTATTCTGCATTGCTCTTTTTACAATGACAGTCTTTCCACCATTTCCTCGACGTTTTTGAGGAGTAGAAATAACCAAGTCTCCTGAAATGTAACGACCTGTTAATGACTGATGATTTTTTGAAATTTCCTTGGCCGTTCCCTTAGCAATAAGGTAGCCTCCTGATTTACCGGCACCTGGTCCTAAATCCACAACAAAGTCTGCTTGCCGAATAGTTTCTTCGTCGTGTTCAACTACTAAAACAGTATTACCTAGATCCCTTAATTGTCGCAACATCGCTAGTAACTGCTGGTTATCCCGATGATGCAAACCAACAGAGGGTTCATCTAAAACGTAGAGAACGCCCCGGAGTTGGCAACCAATTTGAGTAGCTAACCTGATCCTCTGACCCTCTCCTCCGGAAAGACTGGAAGCACTACGGCCCAGGCTTAAATAATTCAAACCAATAGCAATCAGAAACTCAAGACGGTTGATAATTTCCTGCACAATTCTTCCAGCAATTTGATTTTCACGGGAATTTAATCGCATCTTTTTTAGAATTCTTAGTGTCTCATTCAACGGATAAGCCGTCAGCTCAGAAATTGATAAATCAGAAATCTTTATTGCTAAACTTTCTTTTCTAAGACGTTTTCCTTTGCAAACTGAGCAAGGCTTGGGAGTTAGAAAAGTTTCAATATTAGTCGGGATAAATTCGTTATAACCCCACTCTGTTATCTGTTCCAGAATTCCAACTTTTAAAGATGAAGAACTGCTGACACCATTCCAAATTGCTGATTGAACGTTATCTGCTAAATCTTGGAAGGGAAGTTTTAAATCAACTTTAAAATGGACAGCAATTTCTTTTAAGAATTTCTGAACCTTCTTTGGTAAATAACCATTCCAAATAGCCAAACAACCATTAAAAAGAGATTTTGAAGGGTCACTAATAATTTTTTCGGTGTCCAGTTCAAAACGAGTACCCAACCCCGAACAAGCCTGGCAGGCTCCATACCGACTGTTAAAGGAAAAGGTCCTAGGTTCAACTGCTGGAATTGAGATACCACAATTAATACAAGCTAGTCGTTCTGAGTACAGAATTTCTTTGCCATTAACTACAGCAACTAAAACAATACCTTTAGTTAACTTGATTGCTGTTTGTATCGATTTTTCGACCCTAGTTTCAATTCCTGGTTTAATCAGAAGCCTGTCTACCACAACCTCAATTGTGTGCTTCTTCCTTTTATCTAGTGTAATCTCCTCATCCAGAGAGAATAACTGTCCATCAATTCGAACTCTTATAAAACCTTGTTGCCCTAAATTATCCAAAAGTTGACGGTACTCACCTTTTCGACCACTAATCACAGGGGCTAGGATCATGATTCTTTCACCTTGAGACAAATCTTTAATCCTGTCTAATATTTGTGTGACGGATTGTGTAGCAATTAGTTGTCCACACTTATGGCAGTGAGGTATCCCAATAGATGAGTAGAGTAATCGAAGATAGTCATAAATTTCAGTGATGGTTCCAACAGTCGATCGAGTACTGCGGATAGTAGTCTTTTGTTCAATTGATATAGCAGGACTGAGTCCCTCAATTGAATCTACATCAGGCCTTTCCATCTGGTCTAAAAATTGACGGGCATATGCTGACAGAGATTCCACATAGCGTCGCTGACCTTCTGCATAGATAGTGTCAAAAGCCAAACTTGATTTTCCAGATCCACTTAACCCAGTAATTACAACAAAGCTATTCCGGGGAATCTCGAGCGTAATATTTTTTAGGTTGTGCTGGCGGGCACCTCTAATATTGATTGTTTCTAGACCCATTACTCACTTCCGTAATGCGACCCCAAACAAAGGATCATAGACTTAGAACTAAAAAACTTGCCAAGATATATGAAATTATCTGAACGATGGCAGAAGTATTCAGACTAATTTATAATTGTCCGTTCACTTGACAATCAGATCCAGATTTACAATCTGCATTTGATAATTTGCTAACCTCAATAATACCTGACTACAAAACATAAATTCTGAGTATTGCACCTATACATAAAAAAGACTATGTTAGAGTTAATCACTTTAAATCCCATTATTATATTTAGACTCTTCTCAATAGTAGACTCTTATCTATTAAGTAGCTACAATCCAATCCAGAATGAGTAGATTGATACTTTTAGCACCCTCTCAAAGTGCAATATAATAACCATCGTTATGAAAAACTGCTGGATAAGTAAAATAAGCCTGAATTTTCCAACAATTCCAATCTGTTTCTTGTTAACAATCTTTTTTTTAAATGTACAACTTTTCAGTGATGGAACGGCTAATAGACACGCGGTCGCAGGGCGTGTCATGACTCAGGACGGTCAGCCTACTAAACATGTTAAGGTTACTCTTGTTAAACAGGAGGGTTCTACTGTTGGAAAGCAAATCCTTGATTATGACGGCACTTTTAACTTCGACTTGCTAGTTCCTGGGAAGTATCTCCTAACCATCGAGAGGGAAAATTTCGCTAGTATTGGTCGCCCCATTGAAATTAGAAGTTATCCTAAACCAAAAACCATCATTTTGGATATTCGTCTCAAGGGTAATGAAGGTGCTTCGATTAGAGAAACAGTAAAGGATTATGGCGCTAATGCTTCAACCAGAAGAAAAGAAAAACCGTCAGGAAAGATCAGCAGACCTGCTGGAGTAGCTTTTCTTAATTCATCCAAAGAGATTGCAAAAGGAAACAGAGAAAAAGCAATCGAGTATTTAAAATACGCTATCAAAGCTAAACCTGATTTCTTTGAGGCCTACTATAACCTAGGCGTTCAATATCAAGCCCTTAAACAGTGGGAAAATTCCATCCAAGCCTATCTTAAGGCAATAGAACTCCGTGAAAAAACTGCTAAGCCTAATTTCAATCTTGGAGTTATCCTTCATGAACAAGGAAAGTTAGACCAGGCTATAGAAAG
The DNA here is from genome assembly GCA_022452285.1 of Terriglobia bacterium. GTDB lineage: Bacteria > Acidobacteriota > Terriglobia > Versatilivoradales > Versatilivoraceae > JAKUNG01. The sequence goes on from JAKUNG010000003.1 coordinate 107,500, forward strand.
GTATCAAAAAGCTTTAGACTATGATGCTAGCTTTGCAGAAGCATATCAATCTTTAGGGGAGGCTTATTTTCAAAAAAATCAATTCTATATGGCGGAACAATTTCTAGAAACAGCTACTCGATTAGCACCAGTCAGGTCTAAACCAGCTTTCGGTCTACTGGTAAAGATCCAAATCTTGAATAAAGATACAGAGCAAGCTCAGTATTATCTAAATCAGTTTTTGATTCATCACCCAAATGAACCAATTGCTAATCAACTTCAACAGGAAATTTCAATGATCCCCGTAAAAAATCCTTAACCTGTTAATCTAAAAAAAACTGTCAGAAGAGAAACTCGGAGCTTTTAAATGCTGATGTGTACTATTTCAATTGCGGAATTTAAACCTGATACTGTAGTAGTGAAAAAATATCAACGTCATTAATTTTTTGACGGCCATTAAGAAATTCTAGTTCGACCAAAAATGCTGCGCCTGCTAATTGCCCACCCAACTGTCTTATTAATTCAACTACTGCTGCTGCAGTTCCTCCGGTGGCAAGTAGATCGTCTACAAGGAGAACACTTTGTCCCTTTTGAATAGCGTCCTGATGGATTTCCAAACTGTCTTTCCCATATTCTAGCTCGTAGCTAGCTTGAATGGATTCGGCAGGTAATCTTCCTGGTTTACGCACAGGTACAAATCCAGCCCCTAGTAAATAAGCCAAGGTCGGAGCAAAAATAAAACCACGTGATTCAACACCAATTACTAAGTCAATCTCTTGGTCTTGATAGTGCTCTGCCATTTTTTCTACAACACATTTAAAAGCCCAATCTTTTTTTAGTAAAGTCGTGATGTCGTAAAAGAGAATACCCTTTTTAGGAAAGTCTGGTACATTGCGAATAAGGGCTTTAAGGTCGTCCATCTCGGCAACTCTTTTAATAGTTGGCAAAGGAAGTTAATAACTTATCTGAATTAAGAATGATAATTTTCATTCTCTAACCTCAGATATTTAAATAGGGCAACTTCTAAACTCTTAAGAAGTGTGTGCAACGCCCGCAAATATGACATGATAATAGCACAATCCTCAATCCAGTCAAAAAAACAAGGATTGGCAAACATACAATTAAACTTTAGATTGTCAGCGGTAATTTATTTATGAGATCTTTAACCTAGATCCATTATAAAAATAGATAACGGATCTAGGTTGAAAAGTTGATCTTCCAAACATTTAACTTTGACAAGTATTTCATTTCTATGATACCTACGGTGTCGTTGTTTTAGCATACTGGGTCATATAGAGTCTTTGAAAAACTTCATCTGCCATCACAGTAGTATTTTTCTAAGGAGCAATCTTACTCATGAATATGAATCTTTTTAACTTAAACGGAAAAGTTGCAGTGGTTACTGGTGGTAATGGCGGAATTGGACTCGGCATTAGCCGGACTCTTTCCCAAGCTGGTGCACGGATAGTCATTGCGGCTAGAAATAAAGACAAATCTCAACAAGCACTCCAGGAATTAAGAAAAACTGGTGCCGATGCTATCTCAATTAATGTAGATGTCGCAAATAAGGACTCAGTGGAAACTTTAGTTGAATCGACAGTTAATCAGTTTGGACGACTTGACATCTTAGTTAATAACGCGGGAATCAATGTTCGAAAGATGGCCCAAGATTTAAGCTTGGACGATTGGTCAAGAGTGCTGGAAATTAACCTAACTGGCGCCTTTCTCTGCTCAAAAGCAGCTTACCTGACAATGAAAGCTAATGGTGGTGGAAAAATCATCAATATAGGATCGATGATGTCCATTTTTGGAGCGCCCCTAGCACCAGCTTATTGTGCTAGTAAAGGTGGAATTGTTCAACTGACAAAATCACTTGCTGCTGCCTGGGCCTCCGATAATATTCAAGTCAATGCCTTACTTCCAGGGTGGATTGACACCGACATGACGAGACAAGCCCGCTTAGATATTCCCCCGCTCCATGAGAATGTTCTGCGACGCACTCCAGCCGGGCGGTGGGGGTCTGAGGTTGATTGTGGCGGAACAGCAATGTTTCTGGCATCACCAGCGTCAGACTTTGTGACTGGAGCTTCCATCCCAGTGGACGGTGGGTTCTCTATTCTAGGAACATAGTTACCAGCAACCCCTAAAAAAGTTACATTAAAAATACTAAAGCTCAAAAAATACGGTCAGAACAAACTTGTTCATCAAGGCAATAAAAATCTATAGAGGAGGAATCCATGCCATTCTTTGATCGCAGAAAGTTTATGACATCCTTAACAGGAGTCGCCGGTGCAACACTGGCAGGCTCTATTGGGGCGAGTGGCGAACCTAGTTTCGGAGATTCTCATTCCTATCCAAAACTTCGCATTACCGACATAAAAACTACCATGTTAAAAGTAGACTGGGGATGGCAACGGAACTGGATGCTCATTCGAATCGACACCGACCAGGGTATCAGTGGTTACGGTGATACCTGGGCCAGTGATCAAGCAAGAGCCCACGTACTTAGTTACCGTAAGTTATTATTAGGGAAAGACCCAACTAACGTCGAAAAACTTTTTCGGGAAATGATGTCCCGTGCTTATATAAGCTTTGGAGGAGCCCATTTTGATAGTGGAGTTCAGGTTCATGCTGTCAGTGGTTTGGAAACTGCACTATGGGATCTCACAGGTAAAGCCATTGGAGTCCCTGTTTACAAGCTTCTTGGAGGAAAATATCGGGACAAGGTCCGTCTTTATTGTTGTGTGGGTTCCTTACAAGACTATTTAAAACGTTTGAGTGATTATCAACAGATGGGTATAACCTGCGTGAAATTCGATGTAACGCCTCCTAATGTTATGGATATTCCGGACGCGATGATGGAGAGCCACCTAACACGTAAAGGATTAAACCTTCTAGTTGCTTCGCTTGAAGAAATTCGCCAAAAAGTTAACAAAGACATCGAAATCTCTGTAGAAGCCCGTTGTGGAACCCTCTCTAATGCTATGCGTTACTTAAAGGCAGTAGAACCTTTTGACTTAGCTTGGGTTGAGGATCCAATCCCACCCACCGATGTAGAGGCATGGGCTACTTTGACAGCTTCCTCCCATACACCCACTCTAATTGGAGAAGGACTGCATCTGCGACATGAATTCCTAGAATTTTTTCGACGATCTGCCGTCCGGTTTGTAGCGCCTGATTTTCAGATTTGCGGGGGCCTTTCTGAAGCAAAGAAAATTGCAGAGCTGGCTGACATCCACCATCTCTTAACGTGCCCTCATAATGCCTCGAGTGCGATTGGTATCGCTGCTGCTGCTCATGCTTGTGCAGCCATGCCCAACTTCCTGGCCTTAGAATTTCATGCTATGCCAGGATGGGACAGAATTCTCAAAGGTTACCGGCCTAAAATCAGCAATGGTCACATTGAAGTTCCAGAAGGACCTGGTCTAGGTGTTGAGTTAGATGAAGAAGAGACTCGAAAATATTTAATGGATGGAGAAACCTATTTCGGAACCTAGAAAATTAAAGGTTCTTTGGTGGTATTTAATTAAGGTCTTGTAAATTAAACCAGTTCATGCAACGGTTCGCCTTGTTTATCTCCAATCGAGTTAGCAATGTAAATAGGTCGTCTTCCTGGACCTAAATAGGTTTTGGTCCAGTCAATTCCCATAGCCTTGTACACGGTTGCAAAAACATCACCAACCGTCACCAGACGTTCAGCTACGTAAGCTCCCCGTTCATCGCTAGCTCCGACTATCTGACCTCCTTTAATTCCACCACCTCCCAGAGCCATTGACCAGCAATGTCCCCAGTGATCGCGCCCTCTGCCGGGATTAATGTTTGGTGTACGACCAAACTCACCCATTACCATAACAATTGTTGATTCCAAAAGACCCCGTGATTCTAAATCTTCTAACAAAGCTGAAAGTGCTTTATCCAATGGTGGAACCAGATTTTCTTTTAATTGTTTATCGTTGTTAACATGGGAATCCCATCCTCCGCCTCCACCTGGGTCAAAACCGTCTACAGTCACAAACCGACATCCAGCTTCAACCAACCGACGGGCCAGTAGGGTCCCTTGACCAAACTTGTCACGACCATAGGCCTCCTTGGTCTTGTTAGATTCCTGAGAAAAATCAAAAGCCTTTTTTACGGATGGCGAAATGATCAAGTTTAAGGCACGTTCATCATAAGCATCAACCGCAGCAAACTCGGCATTTTTTTCTAGTTGGCGATATCGCTGGTCTATTAACTTCAAAAAAGACTGTCTGGATTCCAGAGCATCAATTGAAATATCTCCAGGCAAAGTTAGGTCAGCTACTTTAAACTCCTGGTCGGAACTAATCCGATCTGAAGAAGTTAACGATAACGGCTCGTACTGGGGAGAAATGAAACCGGCACTTCGGCAGTTTAATCGGCCACGACTGGTCGTTACGTAAGCTGGAACTTCATTGAGCATTCCCAGCTCTTTGGCAACTATCGAACCTACACTGGGAAATCGTGTCGTTGTTGTAGGAAGATGCCCTGTCATTGCGTAGTAGGAACCTTCCGAATGCTCATTAGACTCACTTTTCATTGAGCGGATGATGGAAAGCTTGTCCATGTTTTTAGCAACGTTTGGTAATAGCTCAGAAATTTGAATCCCAGGAACATTGGTTGAAATTGGTTTAAACCCGCTATTGCCTTTAACATCCCAGGTATCCAAATGACTTGGTCCTCCAAAAAGCCAAATCATAATACAGGATTTTGCCTTTGGCTCAGAATTCAGTCCTGAGGCCATGACGTTTGATAACTGAAAATAATCACGCAAGTTCAGTCCCAGATAACCAAGAGCACCCACCTTCAACAAATCTCTACGTCCCAAAAAATGGTGGGACCACACTTCTTTATTATCCCTTGGTAGTTTCATAGCAGCTACTCCCTTAAAGTCAGTATAAGTGTCTTTTTACCTTATCATTTGGTTTCTTTTCTAAACGCAAGATACACTGCTAGGTCCAGAAAAAATTTTAGATTATGTCACTAGGAACAATTCTTAGTACCACTCTAGCACAAAATGTTCCGAGTGAAAAATAGATGCCACAAGTATTTATATTAATTGTGTTCTTCTCCTTCGCTCAAACAAATAACCTAACTTTCATGAGAGAGTTCTTGAAGCAGTAGAAGCAATAGCTTTTTTATGACTTCGTACCTGACGATTCTGTCAATTTATGACAAAAATCTAACAAAAACCGGGTAGCATCAAGCCTCCAATATTTCCCTGGAGAATGGCTTGGAGAATTAACTACGTGGAGCTCATTCAACAAGATGTCTTTTGGAAGGGCCTTTCGTTGTTTTTTAAATAATTTCATGGCGAACTGGACACACTCTTGAGTTCCAACAATGTCATCCTGACTTCCCACACTCAGATAAATTGCCTTATCAGCAAGAGGGTCAACCCACCTGCTGATTTGAAGGGGCCATGTTAGCCTTTTTGGGGAAACAAATTGGGCTTCTAGAATCCCCCAATCTGTTACCGGTGACAATCCAGCTACGGCGCGAACCCTAGAATCAACTGCTGCAAGTCGGAGAAGACAATATCCTGCACGAGAAACTCCATAGGATACAATATTACCTGCATTGGCTATCCCCTTTTCAAGGCACCTGTCTATGGCGGCTTTACCATCAGCAATAAATTGCTGAAATGGATCATCACCTGCTAGAAAGGCTTTCCCAAAACCTTTGAGACCTTCTCCAAATTTATCGACGCGCTCACCATGGTGAGGCAAATCAAAACTCAATACATAATGACCCGCTTCCAAAAATGGCCCAGTGGGATGATTTTGGGTTGGATCGTGCAGCGCATAATTTGCAGTAGCACTGATGTTCACCAGTAACCCCGAATCTTTGCTACGACTAGATCTTTCGGGTAAAGCTAGGGTACAGCGAACCTGATTAGTTCCTGATTCGATTATGAACTCTTCTGTCTTCATGACTCGCTAGTTTGCTTCTGTTGAAAAGAGTACAACTGTGCATTTCTCAAATAAAATTTTAGGCGGATTATTTTACCCTTTAAAGTGGAAAATACATTATCCTGCCAGGTCATCTTATGACAAACTGCATCACTATCAAATACTGCACAGTCAATCTTACCGAAACCGTGATACTGAATTCCTTGCTCATCCAGAACAGCCACTTGTACAGCTCCACCGCGGGCAAAGGCATTAATCCGCAAAGACCCTCCAACACATTGAAATGGTTTAGTAATCAATGTTCCCCATTCTTGCCCTGCATCTATTGAAATAAAACCATCTAAACGGAGCTTAGCTAAACAAATGGGTCCACTTCGACCCGTGGGCCCATGTTCCACGGAACAGGGAGAGTAGTAGAACCAGAGTTCATCATTCACCTTAACCGGAGCATTGGCAACATACACCTCTCCAGAATCGAGACTTCCAGGAGGACCATTAGGGATAAAGGGTTGACGATTTCCTATTCTTTCCCATTTGATACCATCTCGACTAACGGCAAGCTGAACATCAACGGTACCATAAAACCGAATGTGGGGCTCTTCTGGACGGGTGTGATAAGCCAGAAGCTGCCCTATATAGAGATCCTCATATTTAAACACCTGCATACAGTAAAACTGCAACCCCGGAGGATCCTGTTCATCTGGAACTAGAACCTCTACAGGATCATTCCAGTGTATAAAGTCATCACTTACAGACCTACCAATCCTGCGAGTAGAGTCTCCTTCATGAACCGATGGTCGACAATAGGCAACATATTGATTGTGTAAATCATCCCACCCCAGCAAAGTATGAGAATCACTGGCTCGTTTAATAACTGGATTACCTTCGTATTTCGTCCAGTGTAAACCATCGGGTGAAAAAGCGACTGAAACACCATCCCCTTCGTTAGAAGTTCCATTCGGATCAATTGATTCATAAAATAGGGATTTATACAGCCGTTCAGAATTCGAAGTTCGATCATCTTTAATAACATTACCAGCACCGGCATTTGGGACCACAACATTATTATCTCTAGAACCTTCAAATTCAATTAATCCTAAGTTAGATCGTTCCCAAAAAATACCATCATTAGATGTTGCGTAGCAAATGTTGTACTGCAGGTTATTAGGATCAAACCCCATCTTCGACCATTTACTTTCATTATTGGCACTCATTGAAGTAATACCCATTCCGGACAAGCCCAAGTACCACATGCGGAAATGCCCTACTTCAGGATCCATCCAAACTGTGCCATAAAGCTCAAGCCTTCCTTCCCAGGGATAGAGGGGGAAAAATAGTGGGTTACCTGAATACTTAATTGGCTGGTGAAGGGTAGAAGACACTTGGTTTGTCTCTTCGATAACAAAATTATCTAGAAAAAGATGCTTGGTTGAAACCATTATAAACTCCGTTTCTTTTTACGTAATTTTTAGTAGTGGGTTTCCCTCTTCAGAAAACTTTTATTAGTTCACCTAATCCCCTTAATCAAATGGTTTATTCTACCAGTGTTAATCCTTCCAATCGATGTTGAGGTGGTGGCCTGAATAACAGACTGGCTAGGTAGCCAATCAAAAGATTAACCGCCATGCTAAGTATAGGGATCCACATCCAGTTAATGGGTTCGTGAGAAACCTTAAGCTGGCCTTGTTCCTTCTCAATTAAATAAAATCGTTCCCCATTCCTAATCTGCCAAAGAGTTTCACTACTTTTGACTTCCACCATTGCGTCTACTGAAAGAGGGATACCATGACTCAAAAAACTCTTCCTTAGATCAGTGGAAATCTGACCTTTGTCCAGGAAAGACTTGCCCACTGACCCCACTTGGAACAATTCGACTCTGTTAAAAAAAGGCTGAATAAATGGGGGCAAACCATTAAATCCAAGAGATAGAAAAATCGCAGCTAAAGCTCCACATAAAACTCCGGGGGTATTGATCCGTTTGGACAAAATCCCCAACAAGAAAAAAGATCCTATAGGGGCTAAAACAAGACTGACCAAGCGAGTAAAGTGTTCCGCAGCAGTACTCGTCTGTTGATTATATTGAGAGAGAGAAAATCCTAGTAGAAGTATTCCAAAAAAAACCGTTAACCGTTTTACCACTTTAACGTAATGACCCTCTGAAGCATCTGGGTTCAGGTAGCGTTGATAAAAATCGTGGTTGGTCACGTTGCTCATCGAGTTCAATGCTGAGTCAAACGAGGACATAAGAGCTGCTAAGACACCCCCCATGACTAAGCTCCTTAAAACCAATGGGAGATTAAGTAATACAAAATGAGGAAGAACCATGTCAGGGTTCGTAATCGCTTGGGCAAGTTCTGGATGCTGAGAATAGTAGGCTACAAAGCCCCACGCCACAGGTGCTACTATAAAAACAAAAATATAACCGAAAGCGGCACTAACAAAAATAGCCTTAAACATACTGCGTTTGTCAGGAGTTGCATGCATTCGTTGCACAGTCATTTGATTGGCTCCAAATTGTAAAGCGCGTGTCAGACAGCCAAAAAATAAGACCCAAATCGTGCCTTCTACCGCCATACTGAATTCAGTAGATATTAACTTCGTATGTGGATGACCTGTGCGTTCGGAAATCTGAGAAGAAGCAATCGTCCAAATCTCACTCGGACTAAAATAACCTAACAGAACAAACCCAATAATAAAATAACCACCCATAAAGACCACATATTGAATCACATCCGTCCAAATAACTGCCCGGATCCCTCCCAAAACAGTATATGTCGTTCCTAGCACAGCAATAACTATCAGGCAGACTTGCCCATTAAATCCACTTACAGCCTCAAATCCTTTCGAGGCCGTAATCAGTGCGGTAGCCAACCAGAAAATTGTATAGACCAAAAATAAAATGGCTCCAAAAGATCGAATACTCGGGTTGTATCGTCGTTCAAGATACTCATAAATTGACATCACCCTTATTTTTGACCAAATAGGAATCCAGACCACAGCTTCTAGAAAAACCATCAAGAATTGGATTAAGCCACCAGCAAAAGAATTCCGACTATCTCGTTCGAAGATCCATCCAGGCATTGCTAGATAGGTAATTGGACTTATGCCAGTTGCAAATAGGGAAATGCCCACAGCCCACCAAGGCAGATTTCCGCTGGCATGAAAGTACTCCTTAAGACTTTTCTGTCGCCGGGAAAAGAAGAGCCCTAAACTGATCATCAAGGTCAGATAACTTCCAATGACGACATAATCTATAATGGAAAATTTATTCATAGACAATTAGCGTTTCTTATCATTGCATCTCAGGAAATATCAAGGCCTCCTGCCTAGAAATATTCCCCTACTTTTTATTGATTCTTTCCAATCGATCTATATCTACTTTACAACTTTTATTCTAATTGACAACTGTACTCCGAAAAGAAGGAATGACCCAATAAATGTAAAGTCCAAAAAAATTCAGTATAGTAACAGTTATGGAATTATTTAGCTTAGTCCATTGGGTCTGTTTATTCGGTTGGATAGCTCTTCAGTCCAGCTGGATTAAAAAGCCTAAAAGACATTTACCCAAATCTATAAGCTTAAAACGTCCTGACGGCGGAAAGCTTACCTATTACCACTGGCCGTCTAAAGGACCTTCCTTGTTGCTTATTCCAGGAAGTTGGAGCGAATATAGGCAATTCGATGCGATTCGAAACTACCTTAAAGAACACATTGATCTGGTAATTGTTGAACTGCCGGGACATGGTAATAGCTGGCCTCCAGCTTTGAAAGGATCAATTGAAAATTTTGCCAACAATGTGCTACAAGTAACTGATACCCTAAAGTGGAAATCCTGGTATGTGGGTGGTCACAGTATTGGAGGTATGGTTGCAATTGAACTGGCATCTAAACGCCCCAATGAAATTAAAGGTGTAATTTCTATCGAAGGATGGTCTCACCATCTGGTTTTAAATGATGCCTTTGCCGGACAGTTATACAATACACTTACACCTGTACAAGAAAAGCAGAGACTAAAAGACTCTGCTAGAACTTTATCTCGGCTAACCCATAAGGAATGCAGTGAATTTAGAAAAATCTGGAAGCAATGGAACGGGGAACATATTCTTAACAATACTCAGGTAAGACTTCTCGAGGTCTGGGGTGATCGCAATAAACCCCGCCCAAGCCACAAAAAGATGAGAATTCCGAACAAAGACAATATTCATCTTCATTGGGTCACAGGGGCTTCCCATTCCCTACCTTTGGAAAAGGCTCAGGAAGTCGCAGCTGTTATTAACCAATTTGTACAAATTCAGCCTGACCATTAACAAAAATATTTAGTCCATGCCTCTAACCTATGAAGCAGTTACACGCAGATCATTTTTGTGTGCAGCCTCGTTAGCTGGTGCTGGATTCTATGTTAACAAACCAATTACAGCTAGGGGATCAATGAATAAGCCAAAGTCAATAGTAACCTCTCATTTTGATTGTGTTGTCGTAGGAGGCACTCCTGGTGGCATTGCAGCAGCTGTGACAGCAGCTCGGTTAGGGCGATCAGTTGTTCTAGTTGAATATCATTCAACTTTAGGTGGAATGTCGGCTAGTGGTCTTGGTAAAAGTGACATCGAAAATCGCAGCTTAATCTGTGGGCTATTCTCTGAATTTACTGACAGAGTGCGGAAGTACTATATCAAGCGGTATGGGATCAACTCCGAAAATGTGCGTTTGTGTCACGATGGTTACTATTATGAACCTTCAGTTGCAGAATCCATCTTCAACCAACTAATTAACGAACAGGGTTTAATTACCGTACTGAATAATCATCAGTTTGAATCAACTTTGAAAAGAAACCAAAAAGCCACAGGTGTAGTAGTTATTGATAGGAAACTTGGAATCCGCCGAAAGCTTTTAGCCCCAATATTAATCGACGCAACTTATGAGGGAGACGTGTATGCTGGAGCAGGAGCAAAATACCGTTTGGGCCGAGAGTCTCGCGACGAATTTGGTGAACCCCACGCTGGCACTATCTACTTTGATTACCGCAAAGGAATCTTTCTTCCAGGTTCAACCGGCAAAGGGGATAATCGATTACCAGCCTATACCTACCGCCTCTGTCTAACCACGTCAGCCTCAAACGCTTACCCTTTGACAGAGCCACCAGCTAATTATGATCCATCACATTATATTGGGTACTTTGAAGACCTCAAACAGGGTAGGCTAGCTGGACCAAAATCGTTCAAACCTGGACGAGGATATTATCCAGAACACTTTAACACTCTTGTTCGGGCTTTGTCCGTAACGGATATTCCTAACCAAAAAACGGATGTGAACATGAACCCCAGGCCCCTGGGATTTCCTTTTGCTGAAGAAAATGAGGGTTATGTCGAAGGTAGCTGGGAGGCACGTGAAAAAATTGCAACAAATATTCGTAACCTTACACTGGGTTTATTATGGTTCTTGCAACAAGAGTCTACTGTAAGCGAAAAACATCGAAAAATTGCTAGAGCTTATCACCTCCCAAAAGATGAGTTTACTGGGACAAACCATTTTCCCCACCAATTATATATTCGAGAGGCTCGTAGACTAGTAGGGTTATATACCCTAACGGAACATGACGTTACACGAAATAGCAAAAGAACAAATGCGGGACACTTTAATGATGCTGTAGCGCTTGGGGAATTTCCAATTGATAGCTTTCCTGTGCGCAAGCGTCAACCTAGTGATAGTGCAGTGCTGGAAGGGTATTTGTACATGCTGGAAAACACACAGTCGTATCAAATTCCTTATCGAATTATGATTCCAGTTAAAGTTGACGGATTGATAGTTCCGGTGGCTGCTTCAACTACCCACGTAGCCTTTTCCTCAATTCGTATGGAACCAACCTGGATGGCCCTAGGCCAAGCTGCAGGGGTAGCAGCACACCTTGCACTAGAACAAAAAATTCAACCTCGCAATGTAGACATTAAGCAACTGCAGAAAATTTTACTCCAACAAAACCAGGTACTCGATCTTAATAGAAGGTTTTCTTCCTAATCTGCTTTTACTGCAAAAAGTGGGAATTAACAATCTTTGAACTGTGCTTAGAAACACTCCCACGAGATCGTATTTTTTGTTGTTAAAAAAGATGGATGGTTTTAGGGGGGCTAGTTTTCTTGATTAAGAGTTCAGAACAGCCTTTATTTTTTTGATACTAAACCAGCTCGTGAACTGGTTCGCCCTGTTTATCACCAATAGAATTGGCAATATATATAGGTCTTTTTCCTGGACCAAGGTAAGTTTTTGTCCAGTCAATTCCCATAGCTTTATATACGGTGGCAAAGAGGTCGCCAATCGTTACCAACCGGTCAGCCACATAAGCTCCTCTTTCATCGCTGGCACCGATCACCTGACCGCCTTTGATACCACCACCGCCCACAACTAATGACCAACAGTGGCCCCAGTGGTCACGGCCTCTACCAGGATTAATATTAGGCGTCCGACCAAACTCACCCATTACCAATACAATTGTGGATTCAAGCAAACCTCGTGCTGATAAATCTCCCAGCAAAGCCGAAAGTGCTTGGTCCAACGGAGGAGCTAGTTTCTTCATGTAATAGTCATTTTTATAATGGCAAGTATCCCAATCGCCCATAGTCTCAGGAAAACCGTCCATGGTTACAAATCGGCACCCTGCCTCAACCAGCCTGCGAGCCAGCAGCGCTCCCTGACCTACCCTGCCAGGACCATATGCTTCCTTAATCTTGGTTGGCTCTTTGGATAGATCAAATGCTGCCCGAACCGGGGGAGAGGTAATTAGATTTAAGGCACGTTCATCAAAAGTATCCACTGTACCAAAGCTAGCGTTTTCCTCCAGTTGGCGATATCGTTGGTCTATAAGCTTCAAAAATGAGTGCCTCGCTTCTAAAGCCTCAACCGAAATATTTTCAGGCAGTGTTAACTCCGCTACTTTAAAATCCTCTTCCTGGGGTTGGGGAACTATAAAGGGTTCATAATCAGCAGCCATAAACCCTGCACTGCGAGAGTTTAATCGTCCACGACCAGTAGTAACATATGATGGAATGTTATTGAGCATTCCCATTTCATTGGAGACTACCGAGCCCAAACTGGGAAATCGTGTTGTTGTTGTAGGAAGGTGGCCTGTCATCGCATAGTAGGTTCCTTCCGAGTGCGCATTGGATTCATTTTTCATTGAGCGAATAATGGACAGTTTGTCCATGTGTTGAGAAACTTTTGGTAACAACTCAGAAATTTGAATTCCGGAAACGTTAGTTGAAATTGGCTTAAAACTACTATTACCTTTAACATCCCAGGTGTCTAGATGGCTTTGTCCTCCATGCATCCAGAGAAGAATACACGATTTAGCTTTTGGCTCTGATTTTATTCCTGAGGCCATGACATTTGATAATTTAAAATAATCACTCAACGTCAGTCCTAGGTACCCAAGAGAACCGACCTTTAGGAATCCTCTCCTCCCTAAAACGGGGTGCCCCCATGTTGGTTTCCTATCAGCTAGTCGTCTCATTTTTCTTTTCCTCAACTTTCAAATAAAACTAATTTAAATCTCAATGATTATGAACAAATTCTCTGGAACTAACTAATCCCCATAAAAATGAAATAAAGCCATCCCGTCGAGATGGCTGCTTTAATATCATCTTTTCTAATGCCGAAGACTCTCCTGACGTTGGAAAGCGGGTCAGGGCTGCCAGATAAAGATCTTCAATTACTTGGGAGTTAGAATACCCCTTACCCAGCAACTTGTCTATTATATTTCCTTTTTGTCCTAGTTTGCCAGTAAAAGTTTGACCTGAAAGTCGATGTAAGCTCTGTAACAGGGTCAATTGAGGTTTATTCTCAGGGACTCCCCGACGATCATTACGATTATAGACCTCAAAGAATGAGGACGTGGCTAGACCAGGAAGCAAATTGATTGCCCGGGTTCCTGAGGGTGCGCCGCTGGAGGCATCTTCCTCAGTGGCAGAAGCAATTAATTCTGAATCAACTCCGGTTACATCACTTATCGCATCCAGAAGAACAGGAGCCTCCAAGAGTCGTGGGAGTGCTCGAGAATAGTTAACCTTATCTTTCCTATTGGTATCGTTAGCAAGTCCTGACAATTGGTAGGTTCGGGATTGGAGAATTTGACGGAACAAATGTTTTAGATCATAACCATGTTGGACAAAATCCCCAGCTAAAGCTTTCAGTAGCTCTGGATGAGTCGCGGGATTTGTGGTCCGAAAATCGTCCACAGGTTCAACAAACCCTCTCCCAAAAAAATGAGACCAAATCCGATTCACAATAGCTTCGGCAAAGTAGGGGTTGTCGGGTGAGGTCATCCACTCTGCCAATCTCATCCTCATGTCCACGTGATCCTCGTCAGGAAGCATTTTCCCATCGGGGAAGCTAGGTTCTACTGGTTGTTTGGTTCTAGGGTGCAAAATCTTTGCTGGGCTGCGATCCTTGCGACGACCGTGTCCAGATAGGTCATCAATTACAAAATAAGGCCCCCTTATTTTCTCCACTTCCATGATTTGTGTGAGGTTGCCAAAAAATGCAGCCAATCCCCAAAATTGGTTTTGACTCCATTTTTCAAACGGGTGGTTGTGACATTGGGCACAACCAAGTCGCCGACCAAGAAATACTCTAATTTGTTCTGTTGCAATCTCCGGAACGGGGGTAATATCTCGGAATACCCAGTAATGTGAAGCCGGGGGCTCAAATCCCTGGGCTCCTATTCTCTGCCGGGCAATTCGATCATAAGGTACATTTTGAGTAATCCTAGTTCTTATCCAATCCTCATATCGGAGAGCATGCTCTGTATTAAGTGTCGCTCCTGAATAAACCCTAAAAAGCTCACTGAAGTAATAAGTCCAGAAATCGTTGTATTCTGTCGAATTTAATAGAATTTCAATTAACTTGTCCCTCTTAGCTGGGTCTTGGCTAGAAATAAACTCCCGGACCCGATTTGAGGGAGGGAGGGCTCCTGTTAAATCTAGGCAAATACGTCGCAAAAATTCTGAATCATCCGAGAGATCTGAAGGGATGATGTTAAACCTCTGCAACTTGCCAAAAACTGCCTCATCAATAAAATTACGGGGATCTGTTTTAGGATAATCATCCAAAGCTTTAGCAATGACGCCAAACCGAGCACTTGAAGCCTGTCCAGCTGCCCTAATCATCACAGCTGTTTCACCTATTTGCCGAGCTTTTACCAAGCCATCTTCATCGACTTCAACAATTTCATGGTCATTCGCTTCATAGAGAACCTGTTCACTAACATCTTCTTTACGACCATTTGAAAGATGTGCTGTTACCAACAAGCGATGTCGTCCCTTGCTATCCAAGACAACTTCCTTTGGAAAGACTTCCAACTTTTCAATATGAGCCCCCGCTTCACTCTGTTCCTCACCATAAGGAGCTCCTGCCTGAACCCATTGTAAAATGGTCTGATAACTGGAAGAGTCAACATTTAACCTCTGACCGCCTCCATGAGGAACTGCCAAAATCGGCTTTAACAGTAAAAGGCTTTGTTCAGGATCCTCCAAATTGATCCGAGGAGTCTTGGTTCCTGCTGCTTCAGCTGACATTACCTGATAGATACCGCCTTTGACAACCCAGCGATAATCGTCCTTAGGAAACAAAGCATTCACTGAAAGCTTCAATCCGCCTTGACCTTTCACGCCACCATGGCATTCACTATTGTTACAGCCACTTTTGGTAAAAACTGCTCCAATATCCCTAGCAAAACTAAAGGGTCGAGCTTCTGAAATCCCTTCGATTTTTACTTTTGTTTTACCTTTCTGACCTTGTAAGGTAGCTATTATTTCGAATTCCCCATCAGCCAGAGCGATTAGCTTCCCGTGGGGTGCTAATTTGGCCATGCTAGGGTTTGAAAGGGTTAACTGACTCTGGTCTGTAACATCTCTTTCCAAACCATCTGTATATCTAGCCAAAACTAGAAACCGTTGGGTTGCAGCTTTTCCCCAAAGGTGTGGATTGCTTGGTACAACTCTCAGAGAAGCAATTCTACTTTTTTCCACCTTCTCAGATCTTGTAGCTGCTTGCAAAGTGTCCATGGACACTTCACTTAGCTCCAGAGAGACTGTTGTCCCCAAAACACCAATTAGGGCTAAACTCCCTAAAAGGAATCGAAGGTTCTTAAACTTTGTACCGACTTTTTCTTTTTTCATAACAACTTATCCCTTTAATCTATTATTAAACTTTGTCAGTTGGCTTCTGTTTAATTCCCTGAGTTAGTTCCAGAAATGACCATTACCGGAAGCTTGGCTGCTAGCAGAGGCTTACCTGCCTTAGTGCCTATCAATGGCTGTAACATCACACTTATTTCACTTGGAAGAGTCGTTAAGGGAGCATCCGGAGCTGCCTGAATAACTAGAATTGACTTTAATACATCTGGAAGAAAATTGTACTTTTTAATTGTTTCGTTACGAGGTCTACCCTGAATATCCGTAATACCAGTTCCAGGAAGAGCTCGAACCCCTTCTGGAAGACCTACTACTAATAAGCCCATTTCCCCTGTGCCATTTTTAAAAGCCCGTTGTCCTCCACCATCTGCAATTTCTGCATCGATCTCTTCAACTTTTGTTGTGATGGTCAACGTCTTCACTTCACCGGGTCTTAAATTTAGCCTCAAAGGATCAATTCGCTTATCCTCAGGGCCTCTTTTCAAGGTTTCCACAGTGATTTCACCGACGTGGGGCACTTGGGGTCGAATCAGCAATTTATAGCTGCAATCTTGCCCCCCACTTCTAGAGGTTACATCGCGAATTTCCACAGTATATTCACCAGGTTGGTCAAAGATTTCAATCACTTTGGGTTCTATATCTTTGAGTTCCCACCGATCAGTTGCGTTGTCTGCAGCTGATCGTGGTTTCACTTTGTGAAGATTAGTCAGCATTGAACGGCCTAATGCATCTCTAATCTCTAACCTAGGAGTAAAGTACGGGAGAGTTACTTGAGGAGTTTCTAACTCAAAGGCCAGCCGAATAGGTGATGTCACCTTGAATCTGTATACATCAACATCATCCGGGCGATCAATTGTCCCAGAAACAAGAGCAGGCAGAGTGACATCCACAGCGTCAATAATCTTTTCATTAGGCTCTTTTTCAGAAAAACGTTTTACCTGTTCAGCAGCTCCCGCATTATTATCTTTTTTCCCGTTATACAATGTCCCTGCATTGCTGAGTCTTGTTGGAGGTTCTCCTTCAGAAACTATATAGCTAGGACGATTGACAGTCACCGTGCGAGACCAAAGAACAGATAGTCGATCGACGCCTATGCTCCTAGTAAAGTTTCTTCCCCAAATAGAACCCTGGAGTCCCTTCAGGAGTCGAGCATATTCCGAACCGGTTGGAACAACTCTCAGCTGGTAAGCATATTCGCTTTTCCCCACGTATCGCTCAGAGCCTACCTCTATAAAATATCGACCTTTTTTGGGAAAGCGATAAGTTAACCCAGAATTTATAGGAGTGGACCCATAAGGGGGGGATGCTAAACCCGGACTATTAGGGATTTCTCCCTCTATTTCAGTGTGAAAAGCTAACCTTTTATACTTCTGGGCTCCTAGCCAGCTATCAAACGATTCATACAACCTCAGTTGTGGACGAAAACCAGCAAGAGTTTGGTGGGTCGTAATGACTTCAAAAGCTAATTCCTCATTCTTTGCTACCTCAATGCTGTAATAGTCAAGTTCCCCTTGCCGACCAATTTTCCCGTTAACTACAACTGGATTCTGGATTGCTTGAGAAAGTTCGGGCTTATTATGTACCTTATCTACTTCGGTTAAGACGGGGTGTTCATGAACCTGAAAATAGAGTTTGTTGGAAACTCCGGTTGGAGAAACCAACCGAATAAAATGAGCCCCTGGTGTTACATCGGAGCCAACAGAGATTCGAAGTTTAACTTTGTATTCACGATCATCTTTTGTCTGTTTTTTTGGTTCATCATCCACTGGAACATCCTTTGAAGGAGGTTCTACTGCCACTACAGATTTTACTGTTGCCTGCAGCATTTCGCTTCCAAACCAAGCAGCATAAGTTCCTGCAAGATATTTCCCTTTGATTTCAACTTCTACCTCGGATCCAACAGCACCACCAAGAGGCCCCAATGAATGCAGTTCAGGTTCTGTAGGACCTTTCCCAGATTCAGCCGCAAACGAAGGGATAAAACTTGCCAGTAAAAATCCAAAAAAAACAATTCTAGAAAAATTCATTCGGAGAAACCTAGCTTTCAATCCACTATTGTCAAACAAAAGATACACTTAAAGTGATTTGATATTATAGATCAAATCAAAATAACAACTGGGAATTATAAGATGATTTTTTATAGGAGTCACATTACTCTTTAAAGGTAGTTAAACAGAGTAGTGTAGGCCTGTCAAGAGACAAATAGCCATCCTCTAATTTGCCCCATCTAAACGATGAAATTAACTTTCATCATCCCCTTTCTCACTGCACTGATTATCCTATGACTAAATTTGCCTGACGGCCTACTTTACATCGACGACGCAGAGTTAAACCAATCGCAATAGTTGTACAAACAATTCAGTATAGAAAGATTCTCCATCAAGAATCAATGCTGCGAAATGAGAGTGGTACCCCTAGTACAATCCACCCTGGATTTTAACGAGAGAAAACATTATAAAAGGAGGCTCTAACAAAATTACATGGATTCCTTATAGGCATTTTAAACTAGGATTTTCACTAACTCAGTTTAGAGCCTAAGTGTAACATCTGCTCGGTCGGCAAGATGGATTGTTTCCACAAACCGCACGTGTCGGTTATCTAAGTTCATTAAGAGAGACTGTGTTCGAACGCCATCTCGCTCGATTCTTACTCCCTTTAGTAGAGTTCCATCCGTAACTCCAGTTGCAGCAAAAATAATTTTACTTCCTGAGGCTAGATCATTGGTTGAGTAGGCCTTATTTAGATCTCGAATGCCCATATTTCTCATTCTTTGTGCCTGATCCTCATCTTTGATAACTAACTTTGCCAAAATTTCTCCATTTAGACATTTAAGAGCTGCAGCTGTGATAACACCCTCTGGAGCTCCACCAATTCCCATAACAACATGAACACCTGTACCCCGAAGAGCCACACTTATCCCGGCTGACAGGTCGCCATCAGAGATGAGGCGTATCCGAGCACCTGCAGCCCTTATATCCTGAATTAATCGAGCATGTCGGGGTCGGTCAAGAACAACCACCACCAAGTTTTCAACTTCACGGTCAAGCCTTTTGGCAATCGCAGAGAGATTGTCTTCAACCGATGCTTCGATATCAATAGCTCCTTTGGCAGAAGGCCCAACGATGATTTTTTCCATGTAGCAATCGGGAGCATTGAGTAATCCTCCTTTTTCGGAACTAGCTAAAACCGTAATTGCCCCAGCAGCACCCATTGCACAAAGATTTGTTCCTTCTAGAGGGTCAACTGCAATATCGACCTCAGGAACTGTCTGGCCTATTTCCTCACCTTTACCCACTTCTTCACCAATATAAAGCATTGGAGCTTTGTCACGTTCCCCTTCTCCAATGACAACGGTGCCTTTCATAGAAACATTATCCATGACCTCACGCATTACTTCGACGGCTGCCTGATCAGATAAATTACGATCACCAACACCCATAGTGCGGGCTGCCGCAATGGCAGACTGCTCAACAACTTCAAGAAATTCGCGTGAGAGATTGTTTCCTGGATTCAACTTCGAAAGAGTCATGACTGGAGTTCCCCTTTTTTAGATTGATAAACTTAGAAACTTAGCTTACTTCCTGTAAACCTAGTTACGGATTAAATTAATAATTAAGGGTTGACAACATTCTGCGGGCTATTCCTAAGAAAACCTTTAACATTTTCAACTACTGTGTTCATTAGTCGGGATCTTGCTTCCCGGGTTGCCCAAGAGATATGAGGTGTCACCAAACAATTTTTCGCTTTTAAGAGGGGATTATTTTCCAATGGAGGTTCAACTGATAACACATCCAAACCTGCGCCAGCAATTTGATCTGAATTTAAAGCGTCTGCCAAATCTTGATCAACAATCAAGGGGCCCCGAGAATTATTGAGTAAAAAAGCCGTTGGCTTCATTAAAGCTAGTCTATCAGAATTGATCATCCCTTCAGTCTCTGGAAACAGAGGGCAGTGGAGACTAACCACATCCGACTCCCTTAACAATTCTTCCACTTCAGTCCACCGAAAACCTTCATAATCAGGGGGGGTTGTCGTTATAGCATCATGAGCAATAACTTTCATACCCATTGCGTTTGCAATTTCCCCTGTTTGACGGCCAATTCGCCCAAACCCAACGATTCCCATAGTTCTCCCAGCAAGTTCAATAAGTGGGGTTTTCCAGAAACACCAATCGATATTATTGGACCACTCTCCTCCACGGACAGCATCACTGTGTAACTGAACGTGGTGGCAAAGTTCCAGTAACAATGCAAAAGCAAACTGTGCTACAGAGGCGGTTCCGTATGTTGGAACATTGGTCACAGCAATACCTAGTTCCCTAGCGGCCTTAACATCTACAACATTGTACCCAGTTGCAAGAACGCCAACGAGACGAAGACCTTTGTTCTTAAGTTGGTGCAACAAATCAGAATCAAGTGCGGTTTTATTAGTTAAAATTACCTCAGCTCCCTCCGCTCGTTCTAAAGTAAGCGACTTATCAGTCCTATCATAAACCACAGTTGTTCCAATTTGTTCCAACCCTTCCCAGGAAAGATCTCCCGGGTTTAAGGTATAGCCATCCAATACAACAATTTTCATAGTGACCTTCCTTCCCTTTTTCAGAATCAGACTATTGAATTGTGCTTATAACCTCTGGATTTACACAATATTTTGGAAGCTGCCCTTGCAAGACTGCTACCATATCACTGGCCATCGAACGATAGATTCGCTCCATGGCTAATTCACTTACACCTAGTAAATGTGGAGCACCAAAAAACTGAGAATTTTGAAATAAACGATGGGTACAATCAGGAGGTTCGGTTGGAAAAACATCTAGACCAACTGCCCCTAAATGTCCACTCTCTAAACCATCAGCCAAAATATCAAGATTTTCTACTACTCCCCCTCGAGCAGTATTAATAAAAATTGCTCCAGGCTTCATTTGCTCAATTCTCTTTTTATCAATTAATCCACGTGTGTGTTCACTGAGAGGTACGTGAACCGAAACAAAATCAGATTGCTGCAATAATTCTTCAAGCTCTACCAATTCTATGGTTACCTCCTCTAAACTGTTCTTATCCAGAAAAGGATCATAACCAAGAACTGTCATCTCAAAGTTCTGGACTAGTTTTGCTAATCGAGCTCCAATGCGGCCTAGTCCTATAATGCCAAGAGTATGCCCAGTAAGGTCACCGGTATTAAACTCATACCGCCGTTGCCATTCCCCTGATTTTAGAATTGAGTCAGTAAGAGCAATTTTTTTTACAATTGCCATCAGAAGAGCTAAAGCTCCTTCTGCTACAGCAAAACCTCCTACAGGGGCATAAATAACTGGAATCCCACATTTGGTAGCAAACTCAACATCGACGGTATCATAGCCAACCCCAGGTCTTCCAATTACTTTCAAGCTCTCACATTCTTCAATAATCCGTTGAGTTATACTCCCCTCCGTGCCTCGGGCAACAATTCCTACGGTATTATCTAGTAAAGTTAGGAGAGTCGCTTCATCAGAAGACGGGGAAACTTCTACGGGGGCGACTTTCTCCAAAATATCAATTGCAATTTTATCAATCGGCGCTGTTGATACAATACGTTGATCATTCATTATAAACTCCACTCTTTCTGGCGTCAGCATCCAAAAAAATTCTGTAAATTATCTCGGACAAAAAATTACACTGAGCGTGTCAGGTAATCAACCCTTCCCCCGTCAACTGTAATGACTTGTCCAGTCATAAAAGATGAATCTTCAGAAGCCAAAAAAAGAGCCACTCGTGCAATATCCACTGGTTGACCTATCCGATTCAACATTGTGCGACTTGCAATGCTACTGAGTTCCGTACCCGTTGCTCTAGCTCCTTCTAAAGACATATCAGTTGCGACAAAACCTGGAGCAATAGCATTAACGGTAATGTTCTCAGGACCAAGCTCCAATGCCAAACGACGAGTGAGCATGTTCACAGCACTCTTAGTAATAGCATATCCTGTACATCCATTCATAGATGTTCCTAAAGCAGCAATTGATGATACATTGATTATTCTTCCTGTATCTAAACCCTTCATATTATCTGAAACTACTCTGGAACAATGCAAAATACCCTTTAGATTTACGTCAATCATACGATCAAAATCGCTCCCTAATGTATCCAGGGTAGGCATCAATTTAAGTACTCCAGCATTATTTACAAGAATATCGATTTTATCATTTTCAAGTAACACCTTTTCAATCATTCGATCAACTTGTCTAGAGTCTCCTAAATCAGCCTGCACATCCATACAACGACCACCGTTTGTCCTAATTGTTTGACAAACTTCCTCAGCTAAATTTTGACTTTGAGCATAATTAATAGCAACAAAAGCTCCCTCTTTAGCAAAGCATAGTGCTATCGCTTTCCCAATTCCACGAGAAGCTCCAGTAATTAAAGCAACTTTATTTTCAAGTCTTTTTTCTTGTGCCACACTTTTTGCTCCTTCCTAAATCAGAGTTGCCAAAATTAATTGCTTTCGCCTCGGGAATCAAAATCTTCCTGAAGTTCGACTTCCAAACTATCTAAAATTTCCTCAGCAGTTCCGAGACGGTCTTTCTTAGGTGACCACTGCCACTGATCCAAATAATCATCCGTGCCAGCTAACCCCTCTTTCATAGCGATGCGATCAATTTCAATTTGAAAACGCTCAGGTAACTGTCTTGATACAGCCCGACGGCCTTCATAAACCTTAATTTGGGCTGGTATATCTTTCCAATACAGAATCTGATATTGCACCATAAAACATAATCCTTTCTTAATCTAAATTAATCAGGTTTCTGTTTGTAACTCCCCTTTACGAAAGGCTCTTAAAAAGTTTTTGCAGTGGAGATCGTTACCTAAAAGAAGTTGTTCCGCCAACTCTACTGGCTTTGAACTGCGATCCATCACAATGATCTTCTCCAGATTACTCGCTACCGGGTCAATAATGCCACTGTCTGCACCTGCTTCCAGAGCCAAAAGTATAAAAACATTGTTAATTAATCGACGGCACGGTAGTCCAAAGGATACATTGCTCAGCCCCCCAGTTATATGAATATCTGAACCATACCTAGTTCGAAGCTGACGGATGGTTTCCAAAGAATGGTTACCAAACTGACCGTCCACCGAAATGGGAAATACCAAAATGTCTACGAAGATGTCCTTTAAGGCAATGCCCCTGGCCAAAGAAGCTTCTATCATTCGGGAAGTATTCTCAAGCCTTTCTTCTTCATTTTGCGGCATTCCTTTTTCACCAGCTGCAGTAATAATCACTTTAGTATCGTAGCGTTTTGCTAGATCTAAAGCATCTAGACGCTCTAAAGATGCAGAATTGAGAAGGTTCCGACCAGCGTCGCCTCGACAAGCCTCCAGTCCAGTTTCAATAATTTCTATATTAGAAGAATCTATAGAGACTGGAACTGAGCTCATACGCTGGATAGTCTCAACTAACCACCGCATCGCTGCCTTTTGCTCCTCTAATTTTAATGATACTTCATCAACATTCAAATCAAGAAAATGGACTCCTGCACTCTGTTGTCTTTCTACAAGGTGACGGAGATAATCATGGCCTTCTTTTGAATCTGAATTGCCTGCCATAGCGGATCGAATAGCAACCATTACATGCTTAACACGCCCTTCCTCATAATCTTGGGTCGCCTTCACTTCCTCTGGAATTGATAAATACCAGGTTTCTCCCTTTTCCCCAGGATAACAAACTGCCTCAGTACCATCCGGACGTGCCACTATACGCTTGCCTTTTCTCAGTAAAACTCTTGTGGTATGAATATTTTCACCAATCACCGTAAATTCAGGATTTTGCTTGTCTTCTTTCATGAATTATTTGTTCGTCCTTTCAAATCAGAGCTGATTCTCCCATTATTGCCATCAACCTTAGCATGATGATCGCGTCCTAAAAAGTTATTGGCCCAAGCACTGGTGCCCTTCAGAGCACCGTTACGAAAGATAACCCCTCTTTCTAACATATTTTCCTCTTCACCGTAGGCTTTAAGTCTTTCGTAAGCCAAAGACCAAATACACTCTTTCTGGCCAACCTCACATTTGCCTTGTCGGGTTCCACCACAAGGTCCGTTCCGCTGATTCTTAGCACATTGGGACTCTGGACACAGAAAAGCTATATCGGGAAGAGAGCAATCCCCACAATCCCGACAATCAAATCCCAATATCTTAAACCCATGCTCTACCTGGTGTAGGACTTTCTGAACACTATTTTTAGAACGTTCCACTCGCTCATAAAATTTCTGCGCAATCTGAAATCCTAAACGTTTTTTTTCAAAAACCTTATCATGGGCCATTCTATTTATTTTGTAGCTAAGAGGAACTCTTTTTCTAGATTCTTCCAACACCTCGGGACTTTTGGATGCAAGATATTTGTGATTTAATTCGTTGGAACTAAGAGTCGTTTCTCGGTTTGCTTCAAAGAAATAAAATTCACTTGGTTGAGAAAACTGAATCTCCTTAGCAAACTCTCTCCAATCTTCTGTACCATAACTTTTGGTAATAGATAAAACTTTCAGATAGTCGTCTGCCTTTAGATGCCCACCTATGTAGACGCCTCTATAGCCTAGTCCCTTTGCAATGGCACACTGCTTAGCAGCCAATTCCAGAAAGAAAGCCTTTCCCTTATCTGGAGAATTGGCCTGCTGTTCAACTATAGTAAGGAGTTCATCCGTTACAACTACCCCCGGTATTGCACCACTGTGAAAATAACGGGCAGCTGGCCGACTCAAAACATAAACGTTAGCCAAAACCGGGACCTGAAGTTGGTAATGATCCATCACCTTCAACAGTTCATCCTGTTTGCGGGAATCATAACCGATCTGATTAATGATAAATCGGGCTCCAGATTTAACTTTAAGGGCAAGTTTAAAATACTGGGGCATTACTTCACTCTCAAGCTGCTTAAAATTTGTGACTACCGCCCCTAGTAAAAATTGAGTCGGTTCCATAGCTGTACCAACTTTATCATCTGATAGAAGTCCCTCATTCATTTTCGAATACATATCCAACAAGCCAACTGAATCAATGTCAAAAACACTTCCTGCCTGCCCCTGGTAACCCCCTGTAGGACAATCACCAGACAGCGCAAGAATATTTTTAAATCCCTCACTGGCTAGTTTCCAAGCCCGGCTTTGAAGAGCATTTCGGTTCCAATCTTTACAAGAAAGATGAATAATTACCTCTTGGCCTCTAGCTATCATGTCAGTCCCCAAAGTCTCCGGACTTAACATGGCATTCCCCCCGGGGTTGTCTGTAATACTCAAAGCGTGAATTTGGGAATCATCAGCCAGATTCCGAGCAAGATCTAACACTCGACGTCCACTGCGTTCAGTAATGAGTCCTCGAGAAGTAACTAATTCAACACAGTTAACGAAGGTATCCGTTTGCTCCAACAAAAAACGAAGAGGTTTTTTGTTCCAAACATCAGTACGATAAATTGATGCTGACTCCATTTCTTTCTTACCTTAAAGTTCAAAAGTTGCCCGAGGCATCGGTTTGAATTGGCAACCTTCTACAAAAATCTCAAAGAAATCTGGTGTTGTTTCTAGCTCCACATGTTCAATGTTTCTCACCAATTGTTCAATGGAATTCCGTCTCTCTTTAGATAACAATACAGCCTTCGCGCCTTGGATAGAAGCATTACCAACTTTAATAATTTTTTCTTCAGCAACAGGTGCGAGAAACCCAATTTCAATAGCGTTAGTAACATCCACATAGTTAGCAAAACCACCTGCCAAATAAAGTGTATTTATTTTGCTAGCATCAATCCCAAATTTTCGCATGACGATAAATTGACCACAGTAATTGGCTGCTTTAGCTTGAGCTAAATTACTAGCATCCTCACGAGAAAAAGTAATCCCATGTTCGGGAACCACACTAAGCTCATAGGCTTTGTTATCGAAGACTCCCTTTGGAGTCATCCTGTTTTCACGACGGAGTTCTGCCAGTAAATCTATAAGTCCAGACCCACAAATTCCCTGGGGTGTAACATCGCCAATAGTCTGGTATTCAATCCTGCCATCTACAGTTCTGACGGATTCAATAGCTCCTTCACAACCTGGCATTCCATGTTTGATGAGCCCTCCCTCAAAAGCAGGACCCGCAGGACAGGAGGCTGTCATCATACGCCCAGCATGACCTACTAAAACCTCGGTGTTTGTACCTACATCAACCAGCATAATCACTTCATTCTTTTGTTCCATATTAATAGCTATAAGGTCAGCAAGTGTATCTGCTCCTACATGACTAGCAATCAAAGGCATTCCAAAAATTCTGGCCTGCGGATGAACATGAACTCCTAGCTCCTTTGCTTCTACAATGAGCGACGTTGACTCTCGTTTTCCTTCTAACATTTCATTTTCAATCAAGGATTTATATGGTTTCTGACCAATGCTTTGGACATCTATATTGAAAAAAAGATCACGCATCGTCGAATTCCCGGCAACGACTACCTCATAGATTTCCTGGCGACGAAACCCTAACTTCTTACAAATTTCTCTTACTTCATGGTTAAGACCTTTAATAATAGCTTGGTGCAATTCTCCTTGAAACGGTCCACCATCATAGGAAATTCGATGCATTATGTCGCTTCCACCAAATCGCTGGGGATTTTCAAAAGACGCTATTGCTAAGGTATTTCCTTGCTCTAAATCCACCAACTCAATAACTACAGTAGTTGTACCCAGATCTATAGCCAGACCTAATAATCGACCTCGATATTTGTCTAGAACCTGACCCTCATATAAGACCTTTTCTCCAGCCTTGATCACTAAAGGATCTAGAGCCATCGACTGCAAGGGGATTGCCTCAGTAAGTATCTGGGGGCGACGACGAAGGGGCGCAAAAGAAATACTTTCAGAATTATTGCAGACGGTAGCCTGACAGGCTAAACGATAATTTTCACTAAGGAAAGACTCATTGGAATTCAACGGAGTAATTGAATCCATCCCTGCCTTAACCTCGACGATGCACTCATGACATGAGCCCGTTCGACCACAGGAAGTAGGGAGTCGTACTTGAAATTCATCGGCATAGTCAAAGAGAGTTTTGCCGGCTTCAAGTTTAAGTTTGTGGCCATCCCAACTTATAGTACTCATCGAAGCCTGTTTGGGTTACCTATTCAAACAAAATAGTACAAGAAACAATCATAACTAGACTTCGTCTATTAATCTCAACAGGAGGTATTATTCTCCTCCTCTGTTTCCCAAGCACTACGATAATCTAGTTTGTCATCTCCTGCACACAATAGAGGATCCCCCACCTTTTGAGGTTTCCGTTGGTTCTGACAGCCAAATTTTGCGGTGCATTCATCCAAACGGTTCTTGTAGGGACATCTATAAGTAGAAAGATGATCGGCATGCACAACCATACCTGAAAACAATTCAGTAATTTTTTTTAACCGCTTTTGGTATTCAGCTTTATCAATTTTTTGAATAGGCCTAGTCACTCAGGAGTTAACCTCCACCTCTAAAAGTGTTTTGGCTAATTGGACACAGGCTAAAGCATCTTTACCGTACCCGTCAGCTCCCATATCATCTGAAAATTCCTGAGTTACAGGAGCCCCACCAACCATAATCTTAATATCATCTCGAAGATCGGCATCAATAAAAGCTTCTATCGTTTTCCCCATATTTGGCATCGTCGTTGTTAAAAGAGCTGACATTCCCAAAATAGACGCCTCATTATCTTCAAATGCATCAATAAATTCATCTGGAGAGGTATCTACACCAAGGTCAATAACTACAAACCCAGAACCTCTTAACATCATGATGCAAAGATTCTTTCCAATATCATGGAGATCACCTTTAACGGTACCCATTATGACCTTTCCAATAGGCTCTACCCCGGAAGCAGAAAGTATTGGTTCAATGTAAGCCATCCCTGCTTTCATGGCTCTAGCACAGGCTAGAACTTCCGGAACAAAAATAAAATTTTCTCTAAACTTAATTCCAACGATTCCCATTCCAGCAATCAACCCGTCATCCATGATTTCCAAAGCACCAATACCCTCATCCAGCGCTTTTTTGGTTAGCTGGTCAACAGTTTCATTTTCTCCCTCAATCAGAGCAGCAGCAATTTTTTGCATGTTTGGTTTAGCATTGGAAAAAATGTTAATCGTTCGTTCTATTTCCTCAGGCCTATCAAGAAATTCCTCAATTTCTTGACGAATAAAATCATTATGAATATCTGCTATGTTAGCCATGTTTTCCTCTCAATTCCTTTAGCAAATGCTTACTAATTAGTCTTATGATCCTGATGCCATTCTTTTACTGCCAAAGGGATCTCTTTTAAATTCTCGATCGAAGTTTGCAATGGAATGGCACATTCTGGGCCAACTAGATGAACACTTGCATCCATGTTCTTATTTACTTCTTGTCGCACCACTTCTGGACCTTTGGCAAAAAGAGTTTCCGGATTATTAATGTTTCCAACTAAGGAAATCCGATTTTGCATGATAGCCATTGACTCACTGGGATCATTCTTTGAATCGTAATGAAATGCAGCCATACCTGTTTGGGCAATGTATTCCATCCGGTCTTCCGTTTTCCCACAAATGTGAAGAATAATGGGAATACGGATTCTTTCAGCAAATTCAATGTGAAGGTCACGCAAATATCTATGGTAGTACTCACCACTGACTAAATCCCCTGTAGCATGATCAGGTAGGGTTATAGCATCAGCACCAGCTTCTACTTGTGCAATTCCAAATTGGATGGTGGCCTCCTTCATTCGGTCTAAACAGAGCTTGGTTTTACCAGGATCATCCAACGACATTAGTAGAAAGGGTTCAACCCCAAAACAGTGGTAACCCAGTGACCAAGGGCCCATCGTTTTACCAATTATTGCTACCTCATCACCATATTCTCGCTTTAGAATCTTAATAGCTTCCAAGACACATCGGGTATCCCGATGTGTCAAAAAATCAGGTGGAACCTGGATGTCGTCAGGTTGTTCCCAAATTGGTTCTCGCATTTTGACTGTGGGCCAGTTATCTTTTTGTTCCCACTGAATTTTACAACCTAATGCAGAGGAATCTTGAATGATCGAGAAAACTGGCATTATCGAATCAAAACCTAGTTCGGTATATCCTGTGGCTGCAAGTCGAGCCATAAGTTCCGGCTGCTGGTTAGCTTCAGGAAAGGGAGCATCCACCAAATCCATTAATTCTACGGTAGCAACTGATGTTGGATTACAGACGGGAGTCCGGTCAACAGGCTCGCGATTTAGTGCAGCAAGAACTCGTTCTTTACCATTCATGGGGTCAACCGATTGAAACACCATCATCAAAGGTCCTTTCCTATTAGATTAATTCAGTACTAGTTATTCTGAGCACTAGGAGCAGATAACACCCCCCGAGTACTAGCATCTTCTTCAGCCCGGATAACCGCCCTAACATTCAGGGCCCTTATTAGTAGTAATCCCACAAGAGCATCATTTGATTGTTCTTGGGGGAACACCACCGAATCAGGGTGGCCATTAAATATGCTAGCACCACTAAGTTTAACTAACCCAGCAGCAATGGCTGAAATACGTCTAGCGGTTCGATCATTTTTTTCGTCTGTTCTTACCTTGTAGATACCTTTACCTAAACTAACCACATTAACCTGGCTTTGACACTTTTTGTCAAAAACATTAAGAGGGCGAATCTTAATTTCTGTATTCATCGGGCATTTACAAGCTTCCAAAAAGACCCTTTTAGCCGCAAATTCCAGATCTAGGCTTTTGGGAAAACGTAAAGATTGATATTCTCCAGGAACTTTTTCCATTCCCCCTAGTACAGCCATAGCTTCGGCAATGAATTCTATGCGTTCATTTATACCCGGTTTATGACTATAACTATGAATTATCAGCTCTAACCCAGGGCAACTATTCCTACGATATAGACTAATAGAAACATTGTAAAAGTGGGGATCCATTGAAACCAATTCAATTCTTCTACCCAGATTAATAGTCAATCCCATGACATCTCCCAAATTAATCTTAAATAATTACGTAACATCACTATCATTCTTTTTCAAAAACCCTCTCTTGTATGGAAATTCATCGGGAAACAAATCTTCAAACTTTATTGACATAAATAGCCAGCTAATAGATACTGGCATAATTGACTGTTTGTCAGACAACCATATTAACAGGTTAAATCAATTTCTCCCTGTATGTAAAGCTTTTTCCGCAGGCATAGATCCATATTACTAAAGAGGGATGGACTAATGGATTCTGGGAATTCAAAACACTTAACAAAGGGATTAATAAACCAAAGAGACCAAAACAATGAATCTTTAGATGAAGTAAGC
Source organism: Terriglobia bacterium (assembly GCA_022452285.1). Taxonomy (GTDB): domain Bacteria; phylum Acidobacteriota; class Terriglobia; order Versatilivoradales; family Versatilivoraceae; genus JAKUNG01. Next base: position 137,883 of record JAKUNG010000003.1, read on the forward strand.
CCTATCAGAAGAACATCCCTAAGCGATAAAATCATCGAACAGATTATTGACTTAATCTCAAGGAAAGTTCTCAAGCCAGGTCAGCGACTTCCTTCCGAAAAAGATTTATGTAAACGATTTGGGGTTGGACGAACTTCAATCAGGGAAGCTCTTCGATCTTTGGCAGTCATGGGAATTCTTGATGGCAGGGTTGGTGAAGGAACTTTTGTATCTAAGAACAATCAAAGATATTTTGAACGAAACCTGCAGTGGGGTCTTTTATTAGATCGGAAAAAGGTGGAGGATCTGATTGAGATACGGTTAATGTTAGAAACCCAGACTGCCTTTTCTGCAGCTCAAAAAGCCAGGCAAATTAATCTTAAATCTATGCAGAAGACGATTCTAGGAATGAAAATGTGTGTTGAAAAACCCAGCCAGTATCTAAAATTTGACCTAGAGTTTCATTTACTGGTGGCAGAGTCAACTCAAAACAGTATCCTTTATAATTTAGTAACTATGACTCGGAGTTATTTACAGGAGTGGATTAAGGAAAGCCTTGACGATCCTTCCACAGCCAAGGCACGCATTAGAGCTGATTCTTCAATCCAAGAACATCAGAAAATACTTGAAGCTATCATAATTCATAAACCTGAAAAAGCCCGCAAAACAATGAGAGATCATATTCTCTCTAGTAGCAAAGACCTTCATTATCACATCGAACAAAGAGAAGTAGTCTAAGGCGATAAATCTTTTAGAAACAGAGTATTTTACTAAAACTAGCCGATTCGTTCATTCTGGTTGGATGTTAACTCTAGCATTTATTAACCCTCTTTTGGTTAATTCTACTTTTTTAAACTAAAACTAAATAGTGTTGAGGAACTTTTGGCTTTTTACTTACCTTAACTAGACGATGCCATATCTCAATAAAATAACAATAAACAGACCACTGATTTTCTTTTAGAAAAAAAGAGTTTAGTTCTAGCAAATCTTCTGTTTGGTTCACTATTGTGTTGATTTTATTATATCCTCAGTATAGACTCATGAGCCTCAAGTGGGCGAAAGCCCACTTTTTTGTTGCCTTTGATTAATTAAAGGAAAAACTGCTTGTTACCACTTGATAAAATCAAAGCAATGATTGAAAAGGTGGTAAAAGCTGAGGGCATAGAATTAGTTGATGTCGAACTCAAGGGATCTCCCAATCAACATATTCTTAGGGTCTTTATTGATAGAGAGGGTGAAATTAACCATGACGATTGTGTCCTGATTTCCAATCGACTTGGACCTTTATTAGATGTAGAAGATGCCATGCAAGGTCGCTACACTTTGGAAATATCTTCACCAGGCTTAACTAGGAGATTGCAAACCAAGGAAGAATTCGAACATTTCAAAGGCCGTCGTATCAAGGTTAGAACAACTGTAGATTTGGGTGGATCAAAAAACTTTTTAGGGAAATTAATTTCCACAAAGGGAGATACCATTAAGCTTTGTTTAGAAAATTCATCCTCTATAGTTATTCCTTTAAAACTTATTGCTAAAGCCCAATTAAATATTGAATTTCAGAATTAAAAGTGGAGTGTATATATGAGCAACTTGTTATACCAGCAAATCGAATTGCTCAGCAAAGAGAAGGGGATCGACCCCCAAGTTGTGATAGGTGCAGTAGAAGACGCTATTTTAGTGGCTACTCGGAAATACTATAATTCAATAGAAAATTTAACCGCATCATTTAATAAGGATACTGGACAAGTAGAGGTCTACGCTATCAAAAGAGTTATGGAGACAGTTACCAACCCTTCATTTGAAATTTCTCTGACTGAAGCTTTAATAATTGACCCAAGTGCTGGGATCGATGCTGAAATAAAAATTCAAAAGCCAACAGATGTTTTGGGTCGGATAGCCGCTCAAACTGCCAAACAAGTTATTCTGCAGAGAGTCCGGGAAGCAGAAAGGGAAAGCATCTTTGAAGAGTATACTCAGCGTATAGGAGAAGTAGTAACATCCCTGGTAAAACGGATAGAAGGATCTGATGTAATCGTCGACCTAGGAACAGCAGAAGGGAGACTCCCCAGAAGAGAACAATCGCGCTTGGAAAATTTTGTTATGGGAGATAGGATTAGGGTTGTCATTGTTAAAGTTGAGAAAACTACTCGAGGGCCGCAAGTGATAGTTTCTCGAATAGATCCCGCATTACTAACCAAGTTATTTGAAATGGAAGTGCCTGAAATCTACGATGGAACTGTGATGATTAGGGAAGCTGCTAGAGATACTGGCGAACGTTCTAAAATTGCAGTCGTGTCTCGGGATAGTGATGTGGATCCTGTAGGGGCCTGTGTTGGAATGAAAGGATCCAGAGTACAAGGTGTTATCCGAGAACTCCATGGAGAAAAAATTGATATCATTCCCTATTCCGAAGATCCTATTACCTTTGTTACAAACGCATTGAGTCCTGCCAAAATAGATCGCGCTTCAATAATAGACCCTATGGAAAAACATCTGGAAGTTATTGTTGAGATGGATCAGCTTTCCTTGGCAATAGGAAAAAAGGGGCAGAATGTTCGATTAGCAGCTAAACTTACGGGCTGGAAGATTGACATCAAGAGTGACGAAGAAAAACGAGCTGAGATTGAAGACCAAATGGCTCTACTCGAAGCTAAGACACCTTTGTCTGAGCTTCCTGGTCTTTCAAAAGGGATTTTAGAAAAGCTAACTGAAAACTCTATTAAAACCATTGAAGAACTAGCTGACACTCCTATTGATGACCTAACAAAAATCGAAGGACTTGGCCCCAAGAGTGCTGAGAAAATTATTGCCTCCGTCAAGGAATATTATATTCAATATGCCCAAGCAGCCGAGGCTAAAAGAGTTGCGGAGGCAGAACAGGAAAACAAACAGGATGGTTCTGTAAAAGATGAGGTAACTCAGGAAGAAACTGTATCTCTTGCTGAAGAAGATTCTGGTTCAAAACCTTCTGATGGATCTGTTGATGTGATTGTCGAAGAAAATACAGAAGAAAAAGTTGAAGGGGATTAAGATAGGGAGGAATATTTAGTGGGGTTAAGTGTATAACTCAATTATTTATCCGGAGGAACTGTGGCAGAAAAGAAAAGGATTTTTAAGTTAGCAGAAGAGATTAAAATAGAGGCTCAAGACATTATCGCCTACCTCAAAACTCAAAAATCAGGGCGTGTTTCTGCTGCTAGTTCTGTTGACTCTGAAACTGTACAGGACATTAAAGATCATTTTTCCGGCAAAAAACAAAAACCTAAAAAAACAACTAGACCTAAAACATCCAGCCCAGGTATTGAAAAGCCTGATGTGTCAAGTTCAAAAAACACTCCTGAAACTGAAAATTTGGTATCTTCTGAATCAAAGCCAGGAAAGAAAAGTCGACCCTCTTTAGAAAAATCTGCCAAGGCTACTTCTAAAAAAACAGTGGAATCTGAACCAGCATCTCCAGCAATTGATTCCATCCAAGACTTAACTACCCAACCAACCGAAGACTCTACCACCAATGAGGTGATGGCCTCCAAAACTTCTTCAACGCAATTAGAAAAAGAAACGGAAAAAGGGCCTGAATCAAAGGCTCCTCAAAAATCTAAAATAGGGCCTGACCTTGAGATCTCTAGCTCTCCGTTAGCCAGTAAGGTAGCGAATACAGAACAAACGACTTCAAGTGAAACTATCCGCCAACACCTTTCTAGGTCTGGACAGATTCGTCCCCGACCTTTCCAGTTTCGCTCTAGACAAACCTCAACCAGCCGCCCTCCAGGTATAGGATCTGCTAATAAGGCACAAACTAATTTGTCTGACTCGAGGAAAGCTACTCTTCCCTCTCCTCGACCACCAACTGCTCCACCTGGCCCTCTAGGGAAAAATAATCGGCGAACCAAGTCTGGACCCCACCATACCCCAACTACTGACCGTCAAAAAATAGAGGAAAGAACTACTCGCGAAACGAGAGGACCGGCTATCGAAGCCCCTGAGCCTTTCCAACCTATTCCAATCAACCGCTCGGTAACTCTGACGGAAGGAGTTACCATCAAGGAACTAGCTGAAAAACTGGAGATAAAGGCTAAAGATGTAATTAAGCGACTCTTAGATAAAGGAATCTTCGCAACCATGAATCAAACGCTAGATGAGACTTTAGCAAAAGACATAAGCGCAGATTTTGGAGCTGAAGTGTCAATAATTAGTTTCGAAGAGGATGCTGAATATGAGGCAATTGCCGAAGAAAAATCGGAAAATATTACTCCTCGATCACCCGTTGTGACCATCATGGGACACGTTGATCATGGAAAAACCTCTTTGCTGGATGCTCTCCGTGAGACGGATGTTCTCTCTAAGGAAGCAGGAGGGATTACTCAACATATTGGTGCCTACCAAGTTGAAAAGGATCAGCGTCTAATAACTTTTATTGATACCCCTGGCCATGAGGCATTTACATTAATGCGTGCTCGAGGTGCTAAAGTAACAGATATTGTTGTTCTAGTCGTAGCTGCTGATGATGGAGTAATGCCACAAACACTAGAAGCCATTAATCATTCCCGAGCTGCTAAGGCTCCTATTATTGTTGCTATTAATAAAATAGATCGTCCGAATGCCCAAGTTGATAAAGTAAAAAAAGCATTGTCTGACAATGGGCTTACTCCCGAAGACTGGGGTGGTGACACCGTAACGGTTGAAGTTTCAGCTACAGAGAAAACCAATCTTGGATTGTTACTTGAAATGATTCTCTTGGTAACAGATCTACAAGGATTCAAAGCCAACCCTCATCGGACAGCAGTAGGTACAATTGTAGAAGCTAAGCTAGACAGGGGAAGAGGGGCAGTAGCAACAGTATTGATCCAAAATGGAACCTTAAGAGTGGGAGATTCCTTCATTGTTGGAGCAATTACTGGAAAGGTACGAGCATTGTTCAATCACAACGGACAACCAGTGCTCAGTGCTGGGCCAGCAATGCCCGTTGAGGTACTGGGAATTCAAGAGGTCCCTGAGGCTGGAGATTTATTTCAAGTTCTGGCTGATGTTAACAGAATAAAACAAATTGGCAATCTTCGACAAAGACAAGTTCGAGAACGAAAACTTGCTAAAACAGCCCGCCTTACTCTAGAACACCTACACGAACAGTTGAGCGTAGGTGTTATTAAAGAACTTCCCTTGATACTAAAAGCAGATTTTCAGGGATCAGTTGAAGTTGTTTCAGAAACCTTATCTAAGCTCAGCAATGAAAAAGTTAAAGTCAAGATTATCCACGGAGGTCCTGGAGCAATTACTGAAACCGATATATTACTAGCTGCAGCTTCTAATGCAATTATAGTTGGTTTTAATGTTAGACCTGAAAAAAAAGCCATTTCTCTTGCTAATCAGGAAGGAGTTGATATAAGACTCCATACTATAATTTATAACATCAGTAATGAGATAAAGAATGCTATGTTAGGCTTACTAGAACCTACTTTCAAAGAAATTTGGCAAGGCACTGCTGAAGTTAGAGATACCTTTAAGGTTCCTAAGGCGGGTACTGTGGCTGGCTGCTATATCTCAGATGGAAAGATTGTTCGAACCTCCCAAGTTCGGCTACTTCGTGATAATGTTGTTATCTATGAAGGGAAAATTGCTTCTTTAAGACGTTTTAAAGACGATGCATCTGAGGTTCGCTCCGGGCTGGAATGCGGTATTGGATTAGAAAAGTTCAATGATGTCAAAGATAATGATGTCATTGAAGCCTTTTTCCTTGAGAAGGTTGCACCCCAGATAGACTAAATAAGGGTTGGCTTAGACTAGATTAAAGCCCCATGAACATTGGTTTACTTACCTTCCAAATTGTCATCCCACATGCTCAATCACTAAAAGACAAACGCCAGGTAATTCAAAGCCTTCGGGGCCGCCTAAAAAAATTCAATATTTCATTTGCGGAATGTGGTCACCAAAATCTTTGGCAACGATCGACGCTTGGTATTGTAGCTATATCGTCAAGCCACTTAATTCTAAAAAAAACTCTTCAATCTATTGAAAATGAGATCGAGAACACTCTTAACGGAGACCTAATCCATACTCAGGTAGAATATCTATGAAAGCTTTATCTAGGCGGACAGATCGAGTTGGAGAAATGGTTAGAATGGCCATTAGCCAAGTCGTTTTGCAGGGATTAAGAGATCCAAGAATTGGTTTAGCCACTATCACAGAAGTAAAAATGAGTCCTGATTTGAAGCTAGCCAGAGTTTTTGTGAGTGTTTTAGGAAATTCAGAACAACAAAAAGTTACCGTACAACAACTTAACCATGCTAGAGCCCATATTCGTCATGAAATCAGTTCCTTGCTCAAATTGAGAATGGTCCCCGATTTGATGTTTGAGTATGATTCCTCATTAGATTATGGAACAAGAATAGACGAACTTATTCAACAAACTCGAAAAAAACCAAATATTGATGAGGATGTGGAATAGGTTACCGTTTTTTCTCGGAACTGACTCTTGGCTTTGAGGGAACCTAAAACGACCCATAATTTTTGGCGATAATCCTTACCAAATAAGGACGCTTCAGTACCACATGGACAGACATTTCAACGGATTCTTGGTTATTGATAAACCTGAGGGTATTTCCTCTCACCAAGTCGTCCAAACAATTCGCCACCAATTAAAAATCAGAAAAGCAGGGCATCTCGGAACTCTTGATCCAATGGCAACTGGAGTATTGCCTCTTGCAATTGGTGGGGCCACCAGACTGATAAAATTTTTGATGGGTGGGAGAAAAGTATATCAGGGAACGATTAAGTTAGGATTTTCGACTGACACGTATGACCGATTGGGAAAACCAAGTTCTAAATTTCTAAAATCTTCTTTTTCACAAGACCAGTTTCATCAAGTAATCGATAGTATGAAGGGAAATCAACTCCAGTCTCCACCTCCTTTTTCGGCAAAAAAAATTTCTGGACAGAGGGCTTATAAACTGGCAAGAAAAGGATTGAAAGTTATACTCCCTCCTCAAAAGATTTTTGTTTATAAATTCCAGGCATGGACTGAAAAATCACAGACAATCGAATTTGAAATCCATTGCTCACCGGGCACATACATACGTTCAATTGCCCACGAACTCGGACAGAGTCTGGGATGTGGTGGTCATCTTTCTAGGTTGCGCAGGATTGTATCTGGAAAATTTTCTTTAAATATGGCTTCTGATCTTAATCGCTTGACCAAACTGGGGGATTGGCAAAAATATATACTCTCAATTAATTCAATGCTACAGGAAATTCCTGAAGTATCTGTATCAAAGCAACTTGAAACATCCTTTGTCCATGGAAGGTCCTTAGAGATTACAGCTTCCTCCTTACCTCAATCCTCCTCAATTTTAATCCGTGTCCTCTCTGACTCTGGAGACTTTTTAGGCCTTGCTGAAAAGGGCACTCCAATAAAATCTCTTGGGGAACAGAATCAACTAATAGTACCTCTTCAACCTAAGATTGTGTTATAGCCCCCTTGAAGCAAAAGCTTTTTAGAATCCTCATAATTTACTTTACTTTCAAGGATTCCTTATGCTAATTTCCTTTCTTAGTTGTGGTGCTATTTTGTAGAAAAAGTGTTTCTAAATTTATGGGACTAACATCAGATCTGAAGACATCGGTTATTGAAAAATTCCGAATTCATCCTAGTGACACAGGTTCACCTGAAGTTCAAATTGCCCTTTTGAGTGAACGGATCAGTTACCTCACCGGACATTTTAAGGAACACAAGAAGGATCATGCCTCACGTCGAGGTTTGTTAAGAATGGTTGGTCACCGTCGTCGTTTACTGGATTACCTTAAAACTAAAGATTTGGCTAGATACAGAACGGTGATCCAGACACTTGGAATACGAAAATAGGACACTCAGTAATACATCAATTGTTAAGAAAATTTCATAGCGGATCCTAGCATCTTCCGGTGATGCAGGAAGCCGCTATTTTTGTTTCGGCCAAAGGCCGCTCCAGGATTTATTAATTATGTTAAATCAAGTCAGTACAAAAATAGGGGATAAAGACCTCATTATTGAAACAGGTAAAATTGCACGTCAGGCTAATGGCGCTGTTCAGATTAGTTATGGAGAAACTGTAGTTTTAGTCTCTGCCTGTTCCAAACAAAAACCAAGGGAAAACATAGATTTCTTTCCACTCACCGTTGATTATAAAGAAAATTACTACGCTGCAGGAAGAATTCCAGGAGGGTTCTTTAAACGAGAGGGCAAACCAACTGAAAAAGAAGTTTTGACTTGTCGACTCATTGATCGGCCTATCCGTCCATTGTTTGCTCCAGGGTATCTTTGTGATACTCAAATCATAGCACTAGTTCTTTCAGCAGACGGAGAAAACGATCCGGACATTCTTAGTATAACTGGAGCTAGCACTGCTTTGGCAATCTCCGATATTCCTTTTCAAACACCGATTGCTGCTGTCCGAGTAGGATTAATCGATGGCCGTTTCATCATTAACCCTACCAATAAAGAGATCAAATCAAGTGAACTTAATTTGATTATCGCTGGTAGTATGGAAGCCATCGTCATGGTGGAAGCTGGAGCACAGGAAATCAGCGAAAAGGTTATGCTTGAAGCCTTATCTTTTGGACATGATTACATTAAACAAATCATACCTCTACAGACAGACCTAGCTACTAAGGTAGGAATATCAAAGCGTCAGGTAATTCCCCCTTCCTTTGACCAAGATCTACTATCTGAGATCTCCGAAAAGATTACCCAGGATCTCAGAGATGCTCTAAATACAGAAAAACATGGCAAGATAATAAGTTATGAAAAAGTTGATTCATTAAGAGAGTCTTTAATGGAAAGTTATCCTGAAGATCCTGAGAATATCAGACTTGATGTTGCAGCAATTTTCGATCATCTTAAGGAACAGATTTTCCGAGATGATATCCTTAACATACGCAGACGGTCTGATGGGCGACAGTTTGATGAAATTAGGTCGATCACATGCGAAGTTGGTAACTTGCCTCGGCCTCATGGATCCTCTCTATTTACTAGAGGGGAAACTCAGGCGTTGGTGACAGCAACACTTGGGACCTCAGATGACACCCAAAAAATTGACCAGATGGAGGGAGAATCTTCTAAACGCTTTCTCCTCCATTATAACTTTCCCCCGTTCAGTGTAGGAGAAACGGGATTTATGCGTGGACCTGGACGAAGGGAGATAGGACATGGCGCGCTTGCTGAACGCTCGTTACTCCCAGTTTTACCTTCTGCAGAAGAATTTCCTTATACTGTTCGCATTGTTTCAGACATTCTGGAGTCTAATGGTTCTTCATCCATGGCAAGTGTCTGTGGTGGCACCCTCTCCCTTATGGATGCCGGTGTCCCCATCAAGTCCCCAGTGGCAGGAATTGCGATGGGCCTAGTTAAGGAAAAGGAAAAGTATGCTGTATTAACAGATATAGCTGGTGCAGAAGACCATTATGGAGATATGGATTTCAAGGTTGCTGGAACTGAATCTGGCATCACCTCTCTTCAAATGGACATTAAAATCGGTGGTCTCACCATGGAAATAATGAGTGAAGCCTTGGAACAGGCAAGGCAAGGAAGGCTCTTTATTCTAGAAAAAATGTTGGAAACTATACCGGCCTTTCGGAATGACACTTCTAAATACGCTCCTAAAATTCATAGCCTTCGGATTAACCAAAATAAAATTAGGGATGTCATTGGACCTGGAGGAAAGGTGATTCGAGGTATTGTTGAAAAAACTGGAGTAAAAATCGATGTAAATGATGATGGTGTTGTCAACATTGCTGCTCTTGACGAAAACTCAGCCCAGAAAGCCATTCAAATTGTTAAAGATCTTACAGCTGAACCTGAAATAGGGAAAATCTATTTGGGCAAAGTGGTACGAATAGTTGATTTTGGTGCTTTTGTGGAAATTTTTCCTGGCAGAGATGGTCTTCTTCATATTAGCGAGATAGCTGAACATCGTATAAGGGATGTCAAGGATGAATTAAAAACCGGTGACCAAATTATGGTAAAGGTAGTAGGTGTTGACGGTCAAAAGATTAAGCTTAGCCGTAAGGCTGTCCTACAGGAGCAGCGTGAGAAAACAGATAAATAAAAATCGATGGCTCATGAGGCATCAATTTTTTCTGCTTAGGAATACCAAGTGAGGTGGCCATCAAAATAGCCCACCACTACTGATCCTTTTAAAAATTAAAGTGGATTGATTTCAGTCAAGGCGATAATTAGGAGCTTCTTTTGTAATAATAACATCATGAACGTGGCTTTCCTTAAGACCAGCATTCGTAATACGGATAAGCTTAGCCTTCTTTTGGAGCTCATCAATGTTTCGACATCCTACATATCCCATCCCGGCCTTAATACCACCGATGAGTTGAGTAACTACCTCAGCTAAAGATCCCTTATAGGGAACTCGACCCTCAATACCTTCCGGAACTAGTTTTTGTTGGTCATTCTCCTCCTCTAAACGATATCGGTCCCTGCTACCAGACTGCATAGCCCCAAAGGAACCCATGCCACGATAAGACTTAAAACTACGACCTTGGAAAATCACAGTTTCTCCCGGACTTTCATCAGTTCCAGCAAATAAGCTTCCAATCATTACAGAATCTGCACCGACAGCAAGAGCCTTAGTTATATCGCCTGAGAATTTGATACCCCCATCAGCTATTAAGGGCACATTAGCTTCTTTAGTAACACGAGAGCATTCTGAAATAGCCGTAATTTGGGGAACACCAGCAGCTGACACTACACGTGTAGTACAGATTGATCCAGGTCCGATACCAACCTTAATACCATCAGCTCCACAACGGATTAAATCAGCTGCAGCTTCACTAGTTGCAATATTGCCAGCAATAATTTCTGTGTCCGGAAATTTGGTTTTTATCTCTTTGACTACATCCATCACTCTCTGGGAATGACCATGAGCCGTGTCAACCGATAAAACATCCACATTGGCTTTAACCAGCAATTCAGTCCGTTCTAGATAATCTCCTGTTACACCTACTGCTGCACCAACTAGCAATCGACCTTGAGCATCTTTAGCTGAAAAAGGATATTGGATTTTTTTCTTGATATCTTTTACGGTAATTAGCCCTTTTAACTCGTATTTATTGTCAACTACTAACAGTTTCTCTATTTTGTGAAGATGCAGCATTTCTTTAGCTTCTGATAAAGTAGTACCAACAGGAACTGTGACAAGATTGGATTTTGTCATAACCTTACTTATTGGCATGGATAACCGGGTTTCAAATCGTAAATCTCGATTTGTCAGTATTCCTACTAGTTTCTTACCTTCAGTAATAGGGACCCCAGAAATCTTATAATGCTTCATTATTTCTAAGGCCTCATAAATCTTTTTATTTGGAGACATTGTAATTGGATCTACGATCATGCCACTTTCAGAACGTTTAACCTTATCTACTTCAGAGGCCTGCTTTTCCTTGGACAGATTGCGGTGAATAAAACCAATTCCTCCCTGTTGGGCCATGACAATAGCCAGTCTAGATTCTGTCACAGTATCCATAGCTGCACTAACAATGGGAGCGTTGAGCGTGAGGTTTCGGGTTAATTTAGTCTCGGTAGATGCCTCCGAGGGTAAGACATCTGATTTTCTAGGGATTAGAAGGACGTCATCAAAAGTTAAACCTTCAACTAAATTTTGTGTCGACATTGACAATTTCTTACCCTTTCTCTTTATTTACGCTGCCGTTAAAGCACAACATTTCTTGTACTTTTTCCCACTACCACAAGGACAGGGATCATTACGGCGAATTTTTTGCCCTCGAATGACTGGTCTTTGTTTTTCGGTATCAGTATCCCCTCCTCCAAGCACCATCTCCTGTTTACGTTGACTTCGCTCAATTTCACGAACCCTCTCTTGTTCTTCAACCGGCTGAAGTAAATAAAGGTAGCGCAAACTTTCTTCTTCTATACTATTCATCATTAGTTCAAATGCAGCAAAAGATTCTTTCTTATACTCTATCAGTGGATCCCTTTGGCCATATCCTCTAAGCCCTATACCTTCTTTCAAATGGTCCATTGCCAATAGATGCTCTTTCCAATGAGCATCCAGAACATTAAGCAAGATTAAGCGTTCATGTAAACGCATCGATTCAGCACCAATAGCTTCCTCTTTTTGATTAAATTTATTTTGTGCTTTAACTGTAATTTCTTGTTGCAATTCTTCCAGATTCAAATCCTTAACTGCAACATTCTCCCGGCGCAGGTCTAAACCAAACTGCTGAGCTACAGAAGAACGCAGTCCTTCTTCATCCCAGTCATCTGGATCCGTGTCTAGATTGCAATATTCATCCAGCATGCCTGCAATTATGTCTTCACTTAATCCAAGCAAGTATTCTTTTTGACTTACTTCCTGTAAAAATTTTTCTCTCAGTTCGTAAATTGTTTTACGTTGTTGGTTCATCACATCATCATATTCCAGAAGATGCTTCCGTATAGAAAAATTGTGTGCTTCTACTTGTTTTTGAGCTGATTCAATTCTTTTACTAATTATTCGTGATTCAATAGGAATTCCTTCTTCCATCCCCAATCGTTGCATGATACTCGAAACCTTTTCGGAAGCAAAAATTCGCATGAGATCATCTTCCAGAGAAAGATAAAAACGAGATGTTCCAGGATCCCCCTGCCGTCCAGAACGGCCTCTCAATTGATTGTCAATCCGTCGTGATTCATGACGTTCTGTTCCTAAAATGTGAAGGCCACCTAAGGAGAGCACATCGTTACGTTCTCTTTGAATCTCTGTGTCTGTTTCATCTTGGGCATCCTTCCATTGTTGAGGAGTTGCAGTTGTAGGGTTTATACTTTGTTTTCTCAACCATTCGCTTGCAAAAGACTCAGGGTTTCCTCCAAGCAAAATATCCGTGCCACGGCCAGCCATATTTGTAGCAATGGTAACAGCTCCTTTACGCCCAGCCTGTGCAATAATTTCTGCTTCTTTCTGATGATATTTGGCGTTGAGGACCACATGCTTAACCCCAGCTTTTTTCAGTAATTTACTAAGCTGTTCGGATTTTCCAATCGAGATAGTTCCAACCAGAACAGGCTGGCCCTTTTGGTGAAGTTCATCAATTTCTTCTACAACGGCTACAAACTTTTCCGGTTCAGTCCGATAAACTACATCTGCATAGTCAGTACGAACCATTGGTTTATTAGGAGGGATCACTACAACTTCCAGCTTATAGATCTTATTGAACTCAACTGCCTCTGTATCAGCTGTGCCTGTCATTCCAGCTAACTTATCATACATGCGAAAATAGTTCTGAAAAGTAATGGTTGCTAATGTTTGGTTTTCCCGTTCTATTTTCACTCTTTCTTTTGCTTCGACTGCCTCATGCAATCCATCACTCCAACGACGACCCGGCATAAGCCTTCCAGTAAATTCATCGACAATCATAACCTTGTTGTCCTTGACAACATAATGAACATCTCTTTCATAAAGCCAATAGGCCTTTACTAGCTGTTGAATGGTGTGAAGTCTTTCTGTTACCTCAACATATCGTTCTTCACTATATCCGGGCTCTTCAGGGTTTGGAATGATATAGTCTTCCATCTTCCCAGCTGCTAAAAATTCTCGACCTTTCTCAGTAATTTCTACATTATGTGATTTCTCGTCAACAAAACAGTAAAGCCTATTATCAAATTCAGATAGTTGTTTATTGGTCATGAGCTGACCTTCAACCTGATCAATTTTCTTTTTCAAGTCTCGTTGTTTAACCAATAGATCAAGATACTGCCGGTTTTTGGGATCACCTCGTTTTACCAACAAAAGCGTTTCTAACATTTCCTCGGACACTTCTTCGCCTGAATCAATAGAACTGATCACCTTGCGTAAGTTTTGAGTCAAAAATTTTGTCTGCTGTGTACGAAGACGTTCAGCTAACGGTCGCATTGACGTATAGGTTTTCTGCTGTGAACTTTCAACTGGTCCTGAAATAATTAGTGGTGTGCGGGCCTCATCAATAAGTATAGAATCTACTTCATCAACAATTGCATAGTGATGACCCCTTTGAACCCTATCATGGGCTTCAAACTTCATATTGTCACGGAGGTAATCAAAACCAAATTCGTTGTTAGTACCATACGTTACATCACAGGAATAAGCTTTTCGACGTTCTTCATCATCCATGTCATGTTCAATAATTCCAACTGATAATCCCAAAAACCGATAAATCTTCCCCATCCATTCAGCATCACGGCGAGCCAAGTAATCGTTTACCGTAATAACATGAACTCCTTTTCCAGAAAGACAGTTTAGAAATACGGGCATTGTTGCAACCAAAGTTTTACCTTCCCCTGTCTTCATTTCAGCAATCTTCCCTTGGTGGAGAACTACACCACCCATGAGCTGAACATCAAACTGTCTCATATTAAGAACTCGCTTTGCCGCTTCCCTAACAACTGCAAAGGCTTCGCAAAGAAGTTCCTCTGGCATTTCTCCATTGGATACCCTTTGCTTAAAATCATTAGTCTTATTCATCAATTCTTCGTCAGAACTACCAGATAACGAAGCCTCTATTTCATTAATTTTGTCGACAAAAGGTTGTATTTCCTTAATGTCACGATCATGTTTGCTACCAAAAAACTTTTTTAACACCGTATCGACAATCAAAGGAATATCCTCTCAACAAGAATTTAAGTTAACCATTATGAAGAGAATAAGTACAAAGTCAAGGGGGCGAGAAACAAGGAGTGTTTAATTATTTAGAGCCTAAAACAAATAGAGAGTATGTATACAATAAACTAGTTTGACATCTATGTCGTTGGACTTCTATAGTGTAGTCCTCTCTTTATTTTGGTCATTGAAAATAGCCAGCACAAACTCTCTGACTTATGCAAAATCTAAAAAACCCCCGTGTTTATCGCGTGGCCGTAGTAGGCGGAGGCATCTCAGGCCTTGCTGCCACCAATCGATTATTGGAAAGAGCTAAAGGTTCTCAACAAGCTTTTGATGTTCAGCTATTTGAAGCTGATTCTCGAGTAGGGGGAACTATTCATACAGTTAAAGACGGAGACTTTTTGTTAGAAGGTGGGCCTGATTCATTTATCTCAGAAAAACCATGGGCTGTAGCCCTCTGTAAACGGCTTGGCCTTGAATCCAGACTAATTGGTACACAAGAATCTCTGCGACATAGTTCCATTGTACATCAAGGAAAATTACAACCAATTCCAAAAGGATTTTACCTGATGGCCCCTAGTGAGTTCATGTCTTTCTTCAGGTCACCCATCCTAAGTTGGTCAGGAAAACTACGTATGGCAGCAGATCTTGTAATACCCAAGAAAAATCAAACTATAAAAGGCATAGATGAAAGTGTAGCTAGTTTTGTCTGTCGCCGTCTAGGGAAACAGACTTTAGATCGTCTCGCCCAACCACTAATTGGAGGAATATATACTTCTGACCCCAAAAAACTTAGCTTACAAGCGACCTTCCCAAAATTTCTAGAAATGGAACAACAACACCGGAGTCTTCTTATAGCCATGTGGAAATCCCGAAAAAAAGAGTCATCATTCCTAGATACTCGGCCTGCAGGACCTCGATATGGGCTTTTTCTCTCTCTGGATGGAGGTATGGAATTACTTGTAGATGCCCTTAGAAAAAGAATACCTTCCAAATCAATTCATCTGGACCGCCAACTAGTTTCACTAGAAAGAAATAATATCTCTAAACAATGGATGCTTCAGTTTCAAAACGGCGAGTCCTTTGAAGCTGACGCAGTCTGCCTCGCTTTGCCTGCTTACCAATCAGGCAATCTTTTAAAAAACATAAACCCTAACCTAGCTAAAAATCTACTCAAAATAGAATATACTTCTACAGCAACAGTTAACCTCGGATACTCTGTTAAGGATATTCCTGCTCCATTAAATGGTTTTGGATTCTTGGTTCCTGAAATCGAAAATCGTCCCCTTCTAGCCTGTAGTTTCAGCCATCTGAAATTTGATTCCAGGGCGCCTAAATCTGGAGCCTTACTAAGAATTTTTCTTGGTGGAGCCCTCCAACCAGCCATTCTAGATTATGACGACAGGGAACTTATTAATTTAGTCAGAATACATTTAAGGGAATTATTAGAAATATCTAGAGAGCCTAGGATGAGCTGGGTAGAGCGTCATCCAAATGCTATGGCGCAATACAGGGTTGGACATCTTGATTTAGTTAAAGAAATTGATGCGGGATTGTCAAAGTGGCCTCACTTAAAATTGGCAGGGAATGGCTTTCAAGGCGTTGGTATTCCCGACTGCATCCATCGAGCAGAAGGTTGTGCAGATGAAATATTCAAACAAAATCTAAATTCTAGCTAATCAAGCAATTCCATTTAGAGCTCTGATATTTCTTATTACTCTAGGAACTTTCCTGTCCGCCACCACCGAGTTTTATTAAAAAAATTAGCAGCCTTAGTTCCATAGTTCTTAGCATGCTCAAATAAGGATTTTGGGCTAGGATCATAAGGGTCATCATCATAGGACCAATAGATAAAAAGTGGCTTGCCTATTATATTCTTGCCTGGAACAGGTCCCCAATAACGACTATCGTTGCTATTATCCCGGTTATCCCCCATCATGAAATACGAGTCTGCCGGAATCACTAGGGGACCATAGTGTCCTCTTGGGGCATAAGAGTATTTTCTTTCGTCATCTTCATCATCGAAAAGTTTGTAAGATTCTTCGATTTTCTTTCCGTTTATGTAAACGGTTTTGTTTCTCACCTCAATCGTCTCGCCGGGAAGAGCAATAACTCTCTTGATGAAGGGAATCTCAGGACTTTGAGGAGGTTTAAAAGCTACAATGTCACCTCGATCGATCTCCCGTTTTGGAAGAAAATTCAGCAAAAATTTTGGGTAGTTAGCGGGAAAAGCAAACTTGTCCAAAAAAAAATGGTCCCCTACTAAAATTGTTGGTTTCATTGATTCAGTAGGTACTTGCGTAGCTTGAGCAATAAACTTTGTAAAGAAAAAAACAAAAATTAAACTGAAAACTAAACTCTCTATCCATTCTCTAGTGCTACTTTTATGATTTCCCCCCTTGGTACTGTCGGATTCAGAATCCAGCATTTCAGTCTTAGCCTTTTCTTTTTCTTCGTCAATCATTAGAAAAAATATCCTTGTTAGTTCAATTAATCTCTATACTCTTAACCATCTTCTAACAGGTTTCTGGTATTATAGGAGAAAATTGGGGCTTGATTCAAGCAACTGGTTTCTATTACAACCTCGCTCAATGCAACTAAAGAAGATATATTTAACTTTAATAAAATGAAAACTTCCACTTTTTCTGTCATTAACTTCGGATGTCGTACAACTCAATCCGATGGAGCTGCTATCGAAGAAGCTCTTCTTAATAAGAATTTAAGAAAAGAAGAAATAGAGGGAAAGTCCGATTTAGTAATTATCAATACATGCACCGTAACCAAAACTGCGGATGCAGAAGCACGCCAGACTATTCGCCGTATTCATCGAAGAAATCCTGACACTAAAATTGTAGTTACGGGTTGTTACGCTCAGAGAGCCCCTGAGGAAATTATTCAAATAAGGGGTGTAACATCTGTTATAGGAAACTCTCACAAAGACCAATTAGCCAGTTTGATTGTAAACAATCATCTCTCAGTTAAGGACTCACTGGTTAATAAGGAAAACTCTTCTATTCTCCCTGGTGGACCCAGTGTTTACTGCAGTAGCATATTTGAATCAACCGAACTCCGTTCCATTGCAGACATGTCGGGAGGTGGAAGAACACGGGCATTCCTTAAGGTTCAAGACGGATGTAGTTATCGCTGTTCTTATTGCGTCATTCCTTTTGTAAGAGGTCACTCACGGAGTCTTCCATTAGAAGAGGTCCTCTATCAAGTTAGAAATCTGTTAAGGCAAGGATACAGGGAAATTGTTTTGACTGGTATTCATCTGGGTGGTTACGGTAGAGAATTAAAAAATAAGACAGATTTAGCAGGGTTAATTCGACGTTTACTCAAGGAAAAATCCTTGATACGGTTGCGCTTGAGTTCCATTGAACCTCTAGAAATGACAGATGAGATAATAGAACTTGTAGCAACATCTCCCAAAATGGCCAAGCATTTTCATGTTCCCTTACAAAGTGGTTCTGGACGAGTCTTGAGATTGATGAGGCGACCCTATCAACCAGACGAATATTTTCGTCTAGTGGAGAGAATCCGTAAAAATGTTCCGAATGCTGCAATTGGAGCAGACTTAATGGTTGGCTTCCCTACTGAGACTACAAAGGACCACGCTCTAACTAGAGATTTAATTCTGAATTCTCCCTTGACCTACCTACATGTCTTTCCATTTTCTTCACGACCAGGCACCCAAGCTGCCCATATACAGGACACTATCCCAAAAACAATTAGTGATCAACGGAGCTTAGACCTAAGAAAAATAGGAGAACAAAAAAATCGATCTTTTAGAAAATCCCAAATAGGTCGTTCTATATCAGTAATCACACTAGAGACGAAGAAATCCGAAGGTACAACTAAGGCCCTGAGCAGCAATTTTCTGCGAGTTAATCTCCCTGATCTTTCTGTTCAGCCCAACCAGTTTTTGAATGTTCAAGTTACGAGTATTAATAAAACTGGAGTTAGAGCCATTCCTGTCAACGCCAGTTTTGGCTAGTCTAAACTGAAATGGGTTTAACTCTCTAAGATAACCCAGGCTACAGCATATTGATCAGAGTGTGAGAGACTAATCCAAAACTTAGTAGCCCCTAGCTTGGTAGCAATACTGTATGCCTTTCCTGAAAGGAGAAGTTGGGGGTTGCCTGTTGGGAGATTACAGACCTCCACATCATGCCAACCAACACCCTGACTCCATCCAGTTCCAAGAGCTTTGAAAACAGCCTCCTTGGCTGCAAACCGGGCAGCATAATGTTGAAATTTGTTCGTATGTTTTTCACAATATCTGATTTCGGTTTTAGTGAACGTCCGATTCTTTAAACGATTACCATTGCGGTCCAAAGCATCATGTAGTTTCTTGATTTCAATTATGTCTATTCCTAATCCAACAATCACCAGATTACTCCCTAATTATAAAGGAGACGATTTTCTACTATCTTCATCAGGACTTTACTTATACCACCGAGGCCTAAACCTATTGCCTTGGTTGACCCACGGGTTCACCCTTCGTCATCCTATAAATTCCAAAGCAAAACTTACCCTAGACTTTAATAATCAAATCCACAACAAAAAACAGATATCCACTCAAAATCAGCTTATTAAAACCCTAAGCGGAAAAACTTTGCCATTAGTTCTTTTAAACCAAACTCACTCGGAAAAAATTTATTGCTTGGATCGGTTTATACCTGACGATTCAATTAAAACAGCAGATGCTTTAATTACAAGATTGCCTGAAATATTACTAGGAATCCAAGTAGCAGATTGCCTATCAATTCTTGTTGCTGATCCTTCGAGCAGGGTTATTGCAGCAATTCACGCTGGTTGGCGTGGATTATTAAAAGGCGTCGTGCCAAAAACAATTTCCTTAATGCAGTCGAATTATTCCGTCAATCCTAAAAACTGTATTGCAGTGATAGGCCCTTCTATAGGTTCCTGCTGCTACCAAGTAGGAGATGAGGTTGCAAATGCTTTTCTAGAACTTTTTAAAAAACAAGGTGGCATTTTTGATCCTAAAGTCAACTCTCTCCCACATTCGATGGAATTATATAATCGCCCCATTTATAATCCAAAAACTAGAACCCTTAATCTTTCAGCTGCTTGTAGATTTCAGTTACAATCATGTGGATTGATGCCAGACAAAGTCTCTAGCGACCCTCCTTGCACATTTTGCCACAACAAAGTTTTCTTTTCCTATCGCAGGGGCAAGGGAAGAACTGGACGAATGCTTGCTATAATTGGACTGCTCTCTTGAGTTTTACTTTTCTTAAAGCTTCCCAATCACCCTCAGATCAATAAATATATTTAAATATTTTATTGTAAATATTACTTGACATATTAACAGCTTTATAAGAAAGTATAAAAGAATATATATATCAACTTATTTTTATTCCGCTGGTACGTATTACGCTATGACAAAAGTAATCTTCGAAATTGATGAAAAGGATCATATTGAACTTAAGACAAATGCAGCCCGTCGTCGAAGTTCGATAAAAAAAATTGTTACCCGACTCATCAAGGATTATCTTAAGGATGAGGAAGAAAAAAGACGTGCAAAACGCGCTGCGATGAAGGAATCACAACAAAACAAAGGCTAGCAGGCTTTATCCTGGCATCTTAAATTTTTGTTGATTATATCTCTCAAGAAAGGAGGTTAATATGGCTACTAAAAAGAAGGCAGCTCCGAAAAAGAAGGCTGCTGTGAAGAAGGCAGCTCCGAAGAAAAAGGCTGCTGTAAAGAAGAAGGCAGCTCCGAAGAAAAAAGCTGCTGTGAAGAAAGCAGCTCCGAAGAAGAAGGCTGCTGTAAAGAAGAAGGCGGCCCCGAAGAAAAAAGCTGCAAAGAAGAAGTAAGGGTTTCACGCCAACCCCAAAAGCCTGCTCCATCATTTCACAACAATTCTAGAGTGGGGCAGGCTTTTTTTATTAAATAACCACCCTCAACTAGCACCTTTTGTTTTGAATCTATTGATTTTAAAAGCGAGCCTCCCATATACACCAAACTAATTCATTTAAAACTACAATTGTAATAATTAGTGTCAAGCGCTCCTCAAAAGTTGAAAATTATACTATCCTACCTACTCAATGAGTCTTAACAAAAAAGGAGTCATTTTACTACTTTTAAAAAATAGAGTTTAAGCAGGGGAAAATGATGATTAAAGCTACTGAAAAATCTCTTAAATAAGAATTACATTATCAACTAAAAATTCAGATAAAGTTATCATTTAAGAAAGTAGTCGTAAAGACGTTGAAGTTCAGCCTGTGAGTAGAAGTCAATTTCAATTCTTCCACTGTTGCCTTTCCTCGTAACAATACGAACCTTGGTACCAAGAACACTTTCTAATCTTTCTGTAGCCGCACTGATGTTTGGGTCTTGAGGGAGCTTACCTTTGGATTCTTTAAAGCTTTTACTTTTTTGAGTATTGATTATATGCTCAACTTGCCTTACTGATAAACCCTGTTTTATAGTCCTACTAGCTAGTTCCTCCTGGGAATCAGGGTCTGGCAAGGCCAGGAGGGCTCTTGCGTGTCCCATGGAAAGTCTCTGTTCCCTTACTAAATTTTGAACAAATGATGACAAGTTTAGTAATCTCAATAAGTTGGAAACTGTGGAGCGATCCTTCCCTGTGCGTTTGGCAACTTCCTCGTGAGTCAAACCAAATTCATTGGCGAGACGATCATAAGCTTTTGCCTCTTCCAAAGGATTTAGATTTTCCCTTTGAACATTTTCAATCAGAGCAGCTTCCATGATCTTTTCATCAGCTATAGGTCTTACTAAAACAGGAATCTTGGTTAGCCCTAGCAACTGAGCTGCTCGCCACCTTCTTTCTCCTGCAATTATCTGAAATCGGGATCCTTGCTTTCTAACTATAATAGGCTGAACAAATCCATGTACTTCAATAGAACGAGCGAGCTCATCCAGTTTTTCCTTAGAGAAAGTCTCTCGTGTCTGCTCTGGATTTGGATCTATTAAGCTAACATTTAGTTCATACCAACCAGGGTCAGAGTAACTTTCTCCTTCACCAAGCAATGCACTAATTCCCCTGCCAAGGGCCTTTCTTGCCATTGTTAATAACCTCCTTAGCTAGCTGGATATACCGCATAGCACCCTTAGATTTGATATCATATTGGATGATAGGCTGACCGTAACTAGGTGATTCAGCCAGTCGGACATTTCTCGGAATTACCGTCTCAAAAACCTTATCTTGGAAAAAGGCCCTTATGTCTTCCGCTACTTGGTGGCTGAGATTAGTACGTTCATCGAACATAGTCAAAAGTATTCCTTCTAAGACTAGTTTTGGATTCCATCGACTTTTAATTTGTTCAACTGTTTCAAGCATTTCTGAGACCCCTTCCAAAGAAAAATACTCACATTGCATTGGAATAAGAATAGTGTTGGCCGCTACTAACGCATTAAGAGTCAGGAGGTTCAGAGATGGTGGGCAATCCAATAATATAAAATCATACTTTTCGTGGATTGGCTCTAAAACTTCCTTTAATCGATACTCTCGATGATCAACACTAACCAGCTCTAACAATGCTCCTGTTAAGTTCTTGTCAGCTGAAACAAGACTTAGATTCTCTACTTCCGTCTCTAGAAAAACCTGACTCCAGGAAACTTCTCCAGATAATAGGTGATAAAGGCTTTTTCTTTCTAACTGCTTGGAATATCCAAGACCACTAGTAGTATTAGCTTGCGGGTCACAATCTACCAAAACTGTTTTCATATGAGCTGCTGCAAGCGAAGCTGACAGATTAACTGCGGTAGTGGTTTTTCCAACCCCACCTTTTTGATTGGCAATGGCGATGATTTTCGCCAAGAGTCTCCTTTATACAATTTATTCTAAATGACTTAACTCAAAAAGTTTTTCTTTTAATACTGTTAAGGAATACTCAGTTCTAGCAGAATATTTGGAAAAATTCAATAGATTAATCAATGTTAATTAAATGTTTCACGTGGAACATTGCTAAGTTTGGATGCCGGTAACTATTATTTTTTGATGACTCCAAGGGATTTTAACTAACTTTAACCACTTAATTCTCTCTACATATTCTAATTTCATTTTCCACTCATTTTCAGTGGTAAATAGTACAATCTTGCCTTGTTTACCGCAAAGATTAGGGCACTGTTTCAGTTTCTCGGCCACACGACCTAGTCCTCTAAATGTAAATGTTCTAGGGATTTCACAAAAATCTATGGCACTGCAGTCTTCTAGGGTTTTACAGATGACTGCTGTCTTTAGAATGCCCAATTCTTGTTTAACAAAAGTAAGGAAAGCAGCTCTTTTTTTGCGGGGCTCCAAAAGATAAACTCTCCAATAAGGATTAAGAATCTTCAGTACCATTCCAGGGAATCCTGCTCCAGAGCCGACATCAACTATTGGACTGTCACTTTCCTCTAGAAACTTTCCAGCAAAAAATGATTCAGCAAAAAGCTCCACCAGCATTTCTCTGGGAGTTCTTAGTCCTGTTAGATTTATCTTATTATTCCATTTTTCTAGCAATTTTAAATAAAGGCTAACCTGGATAGACATGTGTCCTGAGCATGCTATTCCATATTTCTTTAATACTTCGTTGATCCAACTATGATCTAAGGCGGGTTCCATAGAAATTACTGTCTCTAAAAGACTGTTTTTTCTCTCTTTTGGTTAATTTTTAGTTGAAGATGAATAATGGATAATGCTGCTGGAGTTATTCCGGGAATCCTACTAGCCTGACCAATCGTAGAGGGTTTAATATGGGACAGTTTTTCAACTATTTCCAGAGACAGGCCAGCTATAGCTGTATAGTCTAAGTCGTGGGGAATGACCTTGGAACCAGCCTGTTTCATTTGCTCTATTTCTAATGATTGCTGTTTTAAATAGCCTTGATACTTGATTTCAGTCTCAACACTTCTGATTTCTTCGGAACTTAGATTGTCTCTGATTTCTCTGGGGAAAGACGACCTAAACTGTTCGATTTTGTGATCCGTACGCTTTAGTGCTTGACTAATAGCTATTTTCCCTTGGCCAACTGGAATACGTTTGCTTTTTAGAAAGTCTCTTAGGTTATTTAACCGTTTTTGTTTAAGGTCAAATTCATCCAAAGCGCTACTAGATATTAAACCTAAGCGGGCGCCCAGCGGCGTTAGTCGACAATCAGCATTATCTATTCGAAGTTGAAGTCTGTATTCAGCCCGAGACGTAAACATTCGATAGGGTTCATCAATTCCTTTTGTTACAAGATCATCAATTAAGATGCCAATATAAGCCTCATCCCTGCCTAGTGTTATCGCTTTTTCCCCTTTCACTTTACGAGCTGCATTAATTCCTGCCATTAAGCCTTGGCAAGCTGCCTCTTCATATCCAGTTGTTCCGTTGATTTGACCAGCATGAAATAGTCCAGACAAACGTTTTGTCTCTAGAGAGGAATAAAGTTCTGTTGGAATCACATAGTCATACTCAATTGCGTAACCAGGACGAATAATTTCAGCTTTTTCTAATCCTTTAATTGAATGAATCATTTCCTGCTGAATTTCTGGGGGCATACTAGTGGACAAACCATTAACATATATTTCATTCGTTCGGATCCCTTCAGGCTCCAGGAAAATCTGATGTCTTGGTTTGTCAGAAAACTTCACCACCTTATCCTCAAATGAAGGACAGTATCTTGGTCCAACGGATTGAATTTCCCCACTATAAAGAGGAGATTTCATTAAGTTATTACGGACAATTTTGTGGGTTTTCTCATTACTATAGGCTATAAAACAAGAGATTTGGGGTTGATCGATCTTTTTGGTCCGAAAAGAAAAAGGGGTAGGTATTTCGTCTCCTTTTTGCTCTTCAGTATAACTAAAATCAATTGTCCGACTATCTAGTCTAGGAGGCGTGCCCGTTTTCATCCGGCCCCACTTGAACTTAAGTAACTTAATTGATTCAGCCAAGGAAATTGAAGGGGTTTCCCCTCCACGTCCTGCAGAATGACGCTTCTTACCTACATGAATCAACCCATTAAGGAAAGTTCCAGTTGTTAGAATCACAGCTTTAGCTTGTATCTTCCGTCCATCTCTTAATTCAACTCCATTAACTCGATTCCCCTCACTTAAAAGACCAGCTACTTCAGCTTGTTTGATCTTTAGTAACTTTTCTTTCTCTAACAAAAACTTCATCTCTATTCTATAATTTTGCTTATCAGCTTGAGCTCTAGGTGACCAAACTGCAGGACCACGGCTTCGGTTAAGTAATCGAAACTGAATCCCTGTACGATCAATCACTTCTCCCATTACTCCACCCAACGCATCAATTTCTCGGACAAGATGGCCTTTGCCTATTCCTCCGATAGCAGGATTACATGACATCTGGGCAATGAGATCTATATTCATAGTATAAAGAGCGGTTTGTAACCCCATTCTAGATGAAGCAACTGCAGCTTCTACCCCTGCATGACCAGCGCCAACCACCACCACATCAAAGCTTTCAAAAAAATTGTTACTCTTCATGGATCATCCTTAAAAATTTGTCCAAAAATTACTTAAACTTTTACTTCCCTATACAGAATGTTGAGAAGATATTTCCAAGAATATCTTCTATTGTTGTCTCCCCTGTCAAACCATTTAGAGACTTTAAAGCTCGGTGAAGATCAATTAAAAATACCTCATGGGGCATTTCTTGCTTAAATGACCGTAACGATCCCTTTGTTGCCTTTAGTGCTTCTTCCACTTGTTGCTTCTGTCTAAAATTACTAAGAAAGGCCCCGTCTTGCTCAAGAGCCGAATGATCAGCCAGCTCGCCTAGCAAAAGGGCTTTTAAAGAACCTATACCATCTCCCGTCAGGGACGAAACTCTGACAATTGGCTCTTTAAGTGGCGGTAATTGTTTCTGGGTCAGTTTTTGATCCAAATCAATTTTATTGATTACAAGAAAAAAGGGTTGTTTTCTAATTGTACTAAGCAAGGCTTTATCTTCCTCGGTCAAAGAAACTGAACCATCAAACACTAAAAGCACTCTATCTACTTCTCCTAAGACTTCTTTTGATCTATCAACCCCAATATTCTCTAAACGGCTGGAAGAGTCTCGAATGCCAGCAGTATCTAACCATCGAATTGGCATCCCTTCTAAATTGCTGGTCTCAGAAATAATGTCTCGCGTGGTCCCGGGAATTTCACTTACAATCGCTCGGTTTTGATCAAGTATCTTATTGAAAAGGCTAGACTTACCAACATTAGGCCGACCGACTATCGCCACGGTTAATCCCTCGTTTATCAGTCTGCCAACTGAGAAACTATTGTCAAGATCCGATAAGCTCACAATGATATCATCTAAACGGCGATCTATTTCTAAATCAGACAAAATGGAGACATCATCATCTGCAAAATCAATACCTGCTTCAAGCAGGGCAATTAAATTAACCAACGACTCTTTAATCGGCTTAACTCTTTTAGAAAGTGATCCCGAAGCTTGCTGACGTGCCACTTGGGCCTGGAAAAGAGTTTTTGCTTCAATTAAATCACGAATTCCTTCTGCCTGCATTAGATCAATCCGGCCCCTAAGATAAGCACGAAGCGTAAACTCCCCAGGAGTGGCCATCCGGGCGCCTTTCTCAAGCAAGAGATTCAAAACAGCTTTTAATACTATAGGACTCCCATGACAGCTGATTTCGACTACATCCTCCCTAGTGAAAGACCTAGGCTTTTGAAAATAAGTGACTACTGCTTCATCCAATATCGGTTCTGAATGGGAACGTTGGATATTGCCTAAAACTGGAGTGCGGTCTTGGAGAGTGTGTTGAGCGAAATAAAAAATTGATTCGGTTATCTTCCGGGAATCTTGACCACTGAGACGAATAACTCCTACAGCACTTTTACCAATAGGTGTCGAAATAGCTGCAATTGTGTCTTCAATTAAAGTTGGCATACGGGGCTAAATCAAAAAATAAAACTTTTTAAATCCCCGTCTTACCATTATCTTGGGTAAAATACAACGCTTCTGTTTTCGTTGTATCCTTCACTTTCAGTACGAATGGTTTCACTATTCGATACAGTCAGATGAACGATTCGACGTTCTTCCGGGGACATAGGACTTAATTTCAAAGGATCACCTGTTCTTTGCACAGTTTCGGCGGCTGTTACTGCCATTAGCTTCAATTCTTTCACCCTCGCCCCCCGATAATTGTTACAGTCCACTATAATCTGTTCCTTGTGTCCTTCAAATAACCGATTGCAAAGATACTCTAGAGCGTACAAGGGCGAAGCCATTCGGGCTAAAAGGAGGCCTGAGTCTTCACCAGTAAAATTTACTTTCACCTGAGTTTCATCTTCAATAATATCCACTTCTAACTGAAACTGGCTTGATTGAATGAACAAGTTTAGGAATTCTCTTAAAGTCATTGCTGCCTTCTTTAGGTAGAACTCATTTGATTCTTTCTAAATTTAGAGAGGCTGGGTGGCCTTATTCTAATACCCTAAGCCCCAGGGGGGATAATCGTTTGTCTCCCCAGTAAAGTTGCTTCTTGTCTGGCACCTACATAATCTTTAGATATGCCTTACTTATCGTCACTCTTATCGTCACTACCACCGCTACTACCAGAGCTCCAGTCAAAAAACCCGCTGACTCCACCAGAGCTGCTGCCGCCTGCATGGCCCTGCCAGCCTGCTTGTAGAGTAATACTAATGAGGGTACCAGTGAACCAATATAATACTAGCCCACTGGACGCAGCAATCATAAAAAATACAAACATCAACGGCATAAATTTCATCAATTTAGCCTGCATAGCCTGCTGAGGATCGCTGCCAGCCATCGGCATAGGGGTCATTCTTTGCATTTGAAACATCGAGAGACCCATTAAAATGGGCAGAATATATGTGGGGTCAGGAATTGAAAGATCCTTTATCCAGAAAATAAACGGCGCCTGTCGAAGCTCAATGGAGGCATTCAGCAATCTATAGAAAGCAAAGAAAAAAGGCATCTGGATCAACATAGGCCAGCATCCTCCCAAGGGATTTACCCCTTTCTCTTTATAAAAAGCCATGACTTCAGCCTGCATCCGTTGTTTTCGTGGATCAGTGGCTTTCATCTTCTTATACTTGGCCTGAATTTCTTTGATTTTCGGTGCAAACTGTTGCATTTTCTTGCTGGATTTTAGGGATTTAATCCGAAGAGGGAATAAAGCTACATTGATTACAATAGTCAATAGAATGATTGCAACCCCATAGTTGCCCACGACGGAATAAGTCCATTTCAACCCGTACAGCAAAGGCCTACAAAGAAAAGCAAACCAGCCATAGTCAATCACTCCATCTAGTGCATCGGGTAACACATTAGTATCCTTAGGTCCAACAAAAAGCCTGACACCTTGTCCCGACCCATAAACACCGATATTAAGCAAGATAGTCTCTAAAGGTTCTTCACCTAAATAATCTATAACTCCCTGACTTCCTAAAGAGATACGTCTGATTTGATTAGGACCTGCTGGTAAAAAGACGGCGGCAAAATAATGATCTTCCAAACCAAGAGTTTGGAAGTTCCCCTCCATCGAGCGCCTACTCTCAAGGTCGCTTTCATCAAGACGTTCAATATCTCCTTGGCTTTTAAGAATGACGTATTTTTTAGCCCATGCGTTATTAAGAGTGCGATCGCCAAAACCACCCCTCCACAAAAGAGAGTGGTCCACTGGTCTTCCATTAATTGAGACATTAGAGTCAATCTGAATTTCGTAAGAGTCTGCCTGAAAGGTCAATTGCTTTGTTACCGAGACAATTCCGTCAGAATATTCAAACTTCAATTTTCTTGGTACAGACCCGGAGCCTGAAAAATTAAGGATTGGTGGCCCATCAAAGCGAAAAAGAGCAGTCTTCAATTTTTCAGTAATCTCCGTTTCTTTCTCAATTCTTAGGGAAAGAGGGAATCCCGCTTTTTTTGCCTGCTCTTCGCAGTTGCTCCTCACTTGAGAATCAGCCTTTTCACAATTGAGCGGCAGAAGATTCAAGGCCTCTCCGTTACCATCTCTAAAATCTTTTAGCACCCATTCTTTTACAATTGCTCCTCTATTGGAAAGGGAAAGCCGGAACCGGTCTGTTTCAACTAAATACGAGTTTTCGGAATTAGCTGAAATTGTTTCAATACCTCCGGATTGAAAAAGGCGGGAGCCTGCCGGGGCACTTCGGGGCCCTGCATTTAAAGGTTTATTATTAGCCCGAGGAGCCGTTTTTGAAGTCTCTATTTCTTTACCTTCAGTTTCTATAATTTCAGGGACTTCTGGAGGGGGTGCAAAGCGTTGAAGTAAATATTGCGAACCAACCAAAACAAGAAGAGAAAGGCTTATGGCTAATATAAAATTTTTGTCCATTGATTTTATGTCTTAAAACCATTAATCAAGAGGATCGTATCCACCTGGGTGAAAAGGATGGCACTTTATCAACCGCTTTAATCCACGCAGCACCCCGCCTAGGAGACCATACTTACTGATCGCTTGATGGGAATATTCTGAGCAGGACGGCCAAAACCTACAGGCCGGAGGTAGAAACGGCGAGATAAACTGCTTGTACAAGTAGAGGCAGCGTAACACGCCCTTCTTGAGGAGTTCCAAGGGCCCTCGTCAACTGTTCCAAAAGACGGTTAATTTCCAAAAAGGTTGCCCTTGACCCCAATCGTCCTGCAGAAGTCTTTGGATGGACAACAACATCAACTCCATAAGGAATCGAAGCCTTGAGAAGCCTTAAAGCCTCTCTGATACGACGTTTCAAAAGATTTCTTCTAACAGCATTGCCTAGCCTTCTACCTACTGATATTCCAAAACGTGGAGACTTTAAATCATTGAGGGCAAAAAAAAGCTGAAGATTGGCCCCCTGTATCCTTTTACCTTTCTCATAGACAACTTGATATTGTCTAGACCCTAGAAGTCGTACACATTTTGGGAAACCCTGATTTAACAATTAACGTCTCTACGGTGCCAAACGTTTGCGGCCTTTTGTCCGACGACGTTTGAGTACCAACCGGCCAGCTTTAGTCCTCATTCTAACACGGAAACCATGTGTCTTAGCCCTCTTTCGGTTATTAGGACGAAATGTTGGTTGCATGGGTACCCTTCTTACAGTTTAGGAATTTATAGTCAAGACAGCCCTTTATATCACATGATTTATTTGACTGTCAAACCAATTGATTCTTGATGCTACTCCGTCTTAGACAGGACCATTTCTTGGGCATTATTGTTCGTTTTTAGTGAGGATCTTTCATATTGTAAACTTCTAACCTCTATGCTATCTTAATTTCACAATCAAGACAGCGAAAAGCCTCGCAAATTCTAGATATTTTGTGTAATTTTATCTTTTTTTGGACTTGGTACTACGATAGATAGAACTTTTCAATGTTGCGAGTTCTGTCAATTTTTAGACGAAGCTCCCAGAAAAACTCCCCTATGAATGTCTGGCAAAAAATTTTAAAAAACGTCGAACCAAGGATGAACAAACAACTTTTTTCAACCTGGTTCAAACCAACTCAATTTCAAAGCCTCCAAGAAGATAACACTCTTCACATAACCGTGCCCAATCCCACCTTTGAGAGTTGGATAAAGGAACACTACTCTGACATGTTACAGGAGGCAGTCCGCGAATCCCAACTTGGAGATTTAACATTTCATTTTCACTCAAAATCTAGCAGCAAGAATGGTTATTCTGTTACCAAACCCAAAGATTCCCCCTATCAAACGGAACTTAATTTTAATTCTGTGGAGAACTTACTGAATTCCAGATATACCTTTGATCGCTTTGTAGTGGCCTCTTGCAACCAATTTGCCCATGCTGCAGCTTTAGCTGTAACGGAGACTCCAGGTCGAATTTATAACCCGCTCTTTATCTACGGGGGTGTTGGTTTAGGCAAAACTCACTTAATACAAGCCGTTGGACATGAGATTAAATCAAGAGCCCGTAATGCTCGCCTTAGTTATGTTTCTTCAGAAAGATTTACAAATGAAGTTGTTAACGCTATACGTTATGATAGAACTTTGGCATTGCGTGAAAAATATCGTAATATTGATGTCCTCCTAGTAGACGATATTCAGTTTATTTCAGGAAAACAAGCTACCCAACAAGAATTTTTTCACACTTTTAATACCCTTTATGATGCGCAAAAACAGTTGGTAGTTTCCAGTGATTCTCTTCCTAAGGAAATCCCAGATATCCAAGAGCGCCTTAAATCTCGATTCGAGTGGGGACTAATTGCAGATATCCAGCCTCCTGATCTTGAAACTAAAGTTGCAATATTAAAGAAAAAGGCTGCATTCGAGAGCTTCGAGTTACCGGACGACGTCGCCTTTTTTATAGCCAGCAAAATAGAATCAAACGTTCGAGAATTAGAAGGATCTCTGGTAAGACTGATGGCTTTTAGTTCTCTAACTGATGAACCTGTCTCCCTAGCTATGGCTCAGAAAGCTTTGAAAGCTATACTTAAATCAGAAGAAAAACATGTAAATATCGAAAAAATTCAAAAAATTGTAGCTGATTACTTTAAACTAAAAGTTTCTGCCCTAAAAGCCAAAAATAACTCTAAATCAATTACTCTTCCCAGACAAATTGGCATGTACCTGTGCAGAGAATTAACTAAAGCTTCTCTACCAGAAATCGGCAGATCCTTTGGTGGTAAACATCATACAACGGTTATTCATTCTATAAAAAAAGTTGAGCATCAAAAATCATCCAACAAAGATTATGATAAGCTCATAAAGATGTTTTTTGACTCTTTGAAGTAATAGCTAAAAATTTCCACAACCATTTCTTTAAATACTGTGGAAAATCTGTTAAATTTATTTTTACAATGTTTTCTTTGTTTTATCAGATAGGTTTTCCATAGTTTTATTCACAATATTTATAACTGATTCTAAAGAACTTATATTAATTTTTAACCTTTTAAACAGCACTACTATTACTATATAAATAATATATTTAAAATATACCTAGGATATAAATGGAAATTACTGTTAGAAAATCTGATATTGTCAATGAAGTTTTGCTGACACAAGGAGTTGTTGAAAGAAAAACAACAATCCCAATTTTAGCAAATCTACTGATTGAAACTGGAGAGGACAAAATTAACTTTGCTGCTACTGACCTCGATCTTGGGATAAAGAGCTCCTGCCCAGCAAAAATTCTAGAAACAGGATCAATTACTACTCCGGCAAAAAATTTCCTGGAGATTATTAGATCTTTACCACCTGATAGGGAGATAAAGATAAAAAAACTGGAAAATAGTTGGGCACAGATTAAGTGCGGATCAGCAACATTTAAAATTGTCGGATTACCAACTGATAATTTTCCTACTCTACCGGCATGCGAAACAGATTTGGTTCAAATACCAGCAAAGATTCTATTAAGACTAATTAATAATACTATTTTTTCAGTTGCTCCAGAAGAGACTCGGTTTGCCTTGAACGGAGCCTTGTTATTACTAAAGCCGTTAAGTATTACTATGGTTGCTACTGATGGACATCGACTTGCACATATTGAAAAAACTCATGAATTTAATAATATTAATACCGAAATTAGTACTTTGATTCCTAGAAAAGCATTATTTGAACTTCAAAAAATCCTTGATGGAATTGACGAGAAGGACCAAGAGAAAGAGATGGTTAGCTTTGGGAGGGATGAGACTCATATATTTTTTAGTATCGGTGGAAGGCTTATGATCGCAAGAATGTTGACGGGACAGTTTCCTAATTATGAGGCGGTTATTCCCAAAGATAATAAAGAGAGTATTCGTTTAGATAAGATAGACTTCCAGAGCGCTATTGAAAGAATTGCTTTGTTAGCAGATGATAAATCACGTTCGATTCGGGTTGTTTTAGAGGACCATAAGCTTGAGATTAGTTCGAGTAATGCCAATTTGGGAGAAGCTAACGAACAGATTAAGACAGAGTACGCAGGAGCAAAACTTGAACTTGGTTTTAATTGTAAGTATCTCTTGGAATTTCTTAAAGCAACTGAAGATCATTCGATTAGTTTCGACTTTAAGGATAGTCAGAGTTCTGGCCTATTAAGGCCAGCGAATGAAGAAGAAGATTATCGTTATCGTTATATTGTTATGCCAATGAGAATTTAAGTATTTGTATTGACTTTAGAGTGGTTTTTTGTTCGGTCAAACCTACCAAGTAACTCTATTTAAACGAAAATAATTTAAATACACAGCCCTTAGTCCAGCTCGGAATGACCCTATCCAAGCTATTAGTTAGTTTTTTTCGAAACATTCAAGATGCAGAGGTCCTTTTTTCACCTCAAGCGAACGTCATTTTAGGCGATAACGGTCAAGGGAAAACTAACCTTTTGGAGGCAATTCATGTTTTATCTCTTACTAAATCATTTCGTACCCACCAGGCTCGTGACTTAATCAACTGGAAAGCTTCTAAATACCATATAAAAGGAGAAATACAAAATAAAGAGGGCAAATTCCTCCTATCGGTTGAATACTCCCATCTCATCCGAAGAATTTTGGTGAATGATTCTAAAGCAAATCTTATAAGATATTTAGGTCTTCTAACTGTAGCGGTTTTCTCAACCATTCATGTTGAACAGTTTAAATCTGATGCCGAAATCCGGCGGCGTACAGTGGACAGAGGACTTTATCCAATCCATCCTACCCACCTCAGAAGGATTTTGGATTATGGTAGATTAATAAAACAGAAAAATTCCTTATTAAGAGAAGGCTCTTCGGGTTATAATAAGAGGAACCGTGATTTGCTGGAGAGTTGGAATCTTCAAATAGCCGATCTAGGAGCGAGGATTATTAAATCACGTCAGCGTTATATTGAAAAAATCAAGGATAAACTGAATATTCAACAAAATTGGTTTACCCCTGAATCCCTAACAGTAAAGTATCTTCCTTCCTTCGAATTCAACACAGATTTGACGCTGGAAGAAACTCATGATCAAATGTTGAAAAAGCTCTCTCAGGAGAGTCAAAATGAGTTTCGCGCCCGAAGGTCTTTGGTCGGCCCACATCTAGACCAAATTTTATTGCTAGTTAATGGTAAATCAATGCAAAGATTTGGGTCAGCAGGTCAACAAAGAAGTTCCCTCCTTGCCTATCAACTGGCCCAAATGGAAATCCATTTTGATGTGAGGGGAGAGTATCCAATTTTTTTAATGGATGATGTTGATGCTGAATTGGATGAAGGAAGAATGAATAGTATTTTGAAAGTCTTAGAATCAAAAACTCAAGTTTTTATTACCACCAATAAACCAGACTTTATAAAAAAAAAGCGTTTCGGGGATAGTTTGGTTAAAACATTTGAGGTTAAACAGGGTCAGATTAAGGAAATAACTTTTTGACAAAGTAACGACAGGAAAAAATGCCTATGGGTGATACAAAGCACATAACAGGTAACAAGAATATTGAATACACTGCCTCCAGTATTAAGGTTTTAGAAGGCTTGGAAGCCGTACGCAAACGTCCTGCC
The DNA here is from genome assembly GCA_022452285.1 of Terriglobia bacterium. Taxonomy (GTDB): domain Bacteria; phylum Acidobacteriota; class Terriglobia; order Versatilivoradales; family Versatilivoraceae; genus JAKUNG01. The sequence continues at coordinate 171,884 of JAKUNG010000003.1, forward strand.
ATGTACATTGGTTCGACGCGAGAAGAAGGGCTTCATCATCTAGTTTATGAGGTCGTAGACAACTCCATTGATGAAGCTTTGGCTGGATACTGTGATAAAGTCGACATAACTATTCACGTAGATAATTCGGTTACTGTTGTTGACAATGGACGGGGAATTCCCGTTGACCACCATGCCGAACAGGGAAAATCTGCAGCGGAAGTCGTAATGACTCAATTACATTCTGGAGGAAAATTTGATGAGGACAGTTATAAGGTATCAGGAGGACTTCATGGTGTGGGTGTTTCCTGTGTTAATGCTTTGGCAGAGGAATTAGAGCTGGAGATTTGGAGGAACTCCAAGGTTTACCAGCAATCCTATCGGCGAGGACAGCCAGCAGAGGCTCTTCAAGAAACAGGCCATACTGATCGCAGGGGTACTAAGATTACATTCAAACCGGATTCATCTATTTTTGACACCCTGGATTTTCATTTTGAAACACTCTCTCAACGGTTAAGAGAGCTTTCTTTCCTCAATAAAGGGGTGGCTATTACCATCACCGATGAAAGAGTTGAAAAGAAACATGAATTCAAGCATGCAGGTGGAATTTCAGCGTTTGTGAAACATCTCAACCGCAACAAGACAGCCCTTCATCAACCACCGATTTATTTCGAAGCGACTAAGAAAAGTGTTAGTGCGGATAAAGTTACAGTTGAAGTAGCTATTCAATACAATGATGGGTACGCTGAAAACATTTTCTCTTTTGCAAATAATATCAACACGGTTGATGGGGGGACTCATCTGTCTGGTTTCCGTTCAGCCCTTACCCGCTCGATCAACAGTTATGGTCAAGCTTCAGGTTTGTTTAAGGACCTAAAGGATAATTTAAGCGGGGACGATGTTCGAGAAGGTCTATCTGCCGTTATCAGTGTTAAGCTTCCACAACCCCAATTCGAGGGACAAACAAAAGGCAAGCTCAACAGCGATATTAAAGGATTGATGGAAACGTGTATTAATGAGTATCTTTCAGATTATTTTGAGAAGACCCCTAGTGTTGCTAGAAAAATCATTCTTAAAGCTGTCGAGGCTGCTCGTGCTCGGGAAGCAGCACGAAAGGCAAGAGACCTTACTCGACGCAAAGGTGCTCTCGACTCTGCGTCGCTTCCAGGTAAGCTAGCTGACTGTCAGGAAAAAGATCCAGCCTTATGTGAAATTTTCATTGTTGAGGGAGATTCAGCTGGTGGCTCTGCAAAACAAGGGCGGGACAGAAAATATCAAGCTGTTTTGCCTCTCAAGGGAAAAATTCTTAATGTGGAAAAAGCTAGACCGGATAAAATTCTCGGGCACGACGAGATAAAGGCGATGATTACTGCCCTAGGTGCTGGTATCGGAAAGGACGATTTTAATGTTTCCAAGCTTCGCTACCATAAGATCATCATTATGACCGATGCTGATGTTGATGGTTCCCACATTAGAACCTTGTTGCTGACCTTCTTTTTTAGACAAATGGCGGATTTAGTGGAAAGAGGTCATGTTTATATTGCCCAGCCGCCTCTGTATAAGGTGAAAAAGCGAAAAAAGGAATGGTACATTAAGGACGATAAGTCAATGATGCATCAGCTCATGCGGGGTGCCACTGAAGACCTAGAAGTCAAGATAGGCAAAGAAGGTAAATTGATAGAATCTCGACAGCTTAATGGTTTTTTAACAAACCTTGTTGAATACAATAAGTTCTTTGACAAACTAGGAAGACGCTTACGAAGCCGTGATTTAGTAGAGACCATTCTTAATGCTGGCTTAGAAAACAAAAAACAGCTTGGCGACAAACCGTTTCTCAAAGGGCTGGCTGGTGAGGTCAAGAAACTGGGGTTTCTTCCTCAGGTTGTTCGTGACGAGGAGCACAGTTTATATAGTTTGGAAATCCAGTCAAAAACCAGCAATGGAAATTCAGAGAGGACAATTAATCTAGAGTTCATTTCTTTACCAGAGTTTAAGAAGATCCTGACCCTAAAACAATCACTAGCCGAACTTGACCAACCTCCATTTTTGATCACTACCAAGAACCAAACGACAACTGAATTAAAAACTTGTCAAGAGTTACTTGACAGGGTTTTTGAACTGGGCAAAAAGGAGTTTAACATTCAACGATATAAGGGTTTGGGGGAAATGAACCCCAATCAGCTTTGGGAAACTACCATGGATCCTGAAGTACGGTCCCTACTGCAGGTTCGTGTTGAGGACAGAGTTGAGACAGATGAAGTATTCACCATATTGATGGGAGATACGGTTGAGCCCAGAAGACGCTTTATTGAAGACAACGCTCTGGGTGTTGGTGTTGAAAATTTAGACATTTAGATTAAATAACTCCAGAAAGCAATTTTCGAACAAAGAAGATTTTATGGATAATCTGCTTCCTTTTGATGGAACACCAATTAGTATCGAAGAGGAGATGAAGCGCTCGTTTTTGGAGTATTCTTTGAGCGTAATTGTTGGTCGAGCTCTGCCCGATGCTAGAGACGGTCTAAAGCCTGTCCATCGGAGAGTGCTTTATAGTATGGAGCAGATGGGCTTGGCGTCAAATAGGCCATACCGAAAGTGTGCAAAGATTGTGGGAGAAGTCATGGGGAACTATCACCCTCATGGGGATTCTGCCATTTATGACGCCTTGGTTCGAATGGCTCAGGAATTCAACATGCGTTGTCCGTTAGTGGATGGTCAGGGGAATTTTGGCTCGATTGATGGCGATCCACCTGCGGCAATGCGCTATACCGAGGCAAGATTAGCAAGTGTTGCAAGGGAAATGTTAGCCGATATTCAGATGGAAACAGTTGATTTTGTTGCTAACTATGATGACAGTCTGAAAGAGCCAGCCTGTCTGCCAAACCGCGTTCCAGCGCTACTAATTAACGGGTCAGATGGCATAGCTGTTGGGATGGCAACTAAAATTCCTCCCCATAATCTTAAAGAAGTTATTAATGGCGTTATCCAATTGGTTGAAAAGCCCAAATCGAAGGTTGAAGACGTAGCTAATTTCATCCCCGGTCCTGATTTTCCAACCGGTGGGTTTATTTATGGTAAGAGCGGAATTGCCCAAGCCTATAGAACGGGGAGAGGTTCAATTACTATCCGGGCCAAGGCGGATATTGAAAAACAAACTAACAGTGATAAAGCCTCGATCATTATTACTGAGATTCCCTTTCAAGTGAATAAAGCACGGCTGATCGAGAAGATTGCAGACTTGGTTCAAGAGAAAAAACTTGATGGTCTTGTTAATCTTCGGGATGAGAGTGATCGCGATGGAATGCGCATCGTTGCTGAACTACGCCGAGGGGTACACCCAGACGTTGTTCTGAATAATCTTTATAAACTGACGCCAATGCAGACTAGTTTTGGCATGAACATGGTGGCCATTGTCAATGGTCAACCACAAGTGCTTAACCTGTTGTCAGCTCTGCAATGTTTTGTAGATCACCGCATTGAGGTAATTAAACGGAGGAGTAGCTACCAATTACGGGCAGCCCAGGAAAGAGCTCATATTATAGAGGGCCTTTTTAAGGCTATAGAAAATATTGATAAGGTAATTAAACTCATTAAAGCCTCGAGTTCTCGTCCAGAAGCTCGTGAGGGACTCATGCGGGAGTTTGACCTATCGTCAATTCAAGCTAAACGCATAGATGAAATGCAACTGGGGTCTCTGGCAGGGTTGGAACGAGAAAAGCTTACTCAGGAATATGATAATTTGAGTCAGCGAATTGCCGAATTGCAAGAAATTCTCTCTCAGGATAAAACCCTTAGACGTCTTCTGGTTAAGGAGTTAAAAGAGGTTCAAAAGAAATACGGGGATGAACGTCGGACACCTATCCGTGATGAAGAAGCGGAGATCAAGCTGGAAGACAGGATTCCTATGGAAAACGTAATTCTTACTCTAACCAACGATAATTATCTCAAGCGAACTCCTCAAGATATTTTCAAAAGTCAGCACCGTGGTGGCAAAGGTCGCATTGGCGTAAAGACTCGGGAAACCGACTTTCCCAAGCTGCAAAAAGTAGCTTCAACCCATAGCCATCTTTTAATTTTTACCAATCAGGGAAAGGTCCACTGGAAAAAGGTTTATGACGTTCCAGATGTTGGACCAACAGGCAAGGGAAGAGCCATTGTTCAGCTGGTCACTTTTGCTCCTGGTGAGAAGGTTGCAACTGTTCTACCCGTAACTGATTTTGCTGAAGATCAGTTTGTAATGTTTGCTACCCGACTGGGAACAGTCAAGAAGACACGGCTGACGGCTTTTGGTAATCCAAGGTCCCGAGGGATTCACGCAATCAACTTAGACCCTGGTGATGACCTACTTGCAGTGGAATTAACTACTGGAGAAAATCAAATCTTTTTGGGAACTCGGGAAGGTAAATGCATTCGTTTCCATGAGAAAAATGTACGGGCTGTGGGCCGTACAGCTCGAGGTGTCAAGGGTATTAGGCTAGGAGCTAAAGATTGTTTGGTCGGAATGACGGTGAGCGCTGAGGAAGGACAAATTCTTTCGGTTACCGAAAACGGTTACGGGAAGCGAACTTTAATTGGACAGTATCGTAGCCAATCCAGAGGCGGTAAAGGTGTCATTAATATCAAAACTTCTGACAGGAATGGTCAAGTAGTGGATATTATGAAAGTCGACAAAGAATCACAGGTAGTCTTTATATCTATCCAAGGCCAGCAGATTAAGCTAGAAGCAGGAAGATTAAGAGCAATTGGCAGAAGCACTCAGGGAGTCCGGCTAATGGAGCTAGATGAGGGTGACAAAATAGCAAACGGATGTGTTGTTACCGACCAAACCCAGAAGCTAAAAGACCGTCAATCAAACACGATACATTGATAACCTGAAAAACCATCAAGCTTGATAGTTAATTAAAGCCAAAAGGGCAAAGCAGTACTAGAATCTCGTTGTTTGGCTGGAGAAACAATGAACTAAGCTAATTTGACTTGTTGGTTTTTTGGATCCCACCTCAAATATTTTTTCCTTCGAAAAGAACCTACTCCCATCGAAGTAACTACAGAACCATAATAACCAAGCATTTCATCGCAGTTTAATGGAGAGCCATTTCGTATAGCATTTTGTAGGTTTTGGTGATGAAGAATGACGTCTTCTGCTCCCTTCTTCCGATAAACTTTTGACCAAAGTTTCTGAGCTCTGAATTCCTCAGGAGCAACTTTATTCTCGATGACAAGTTCCTGCGGAGTAATAATGAATCCTTCCTTGGTAAACCGAAGCGTAGCCTTGTGTCCTCGAATTACATGATCGACTGGGAAATCATTAGCCATCGAGGAAATCAAGGAGACAGTTGGACCCCCTGGATAATCACATAACATGTTAAAGGTGTCAGGAATTTCTGCTTCGCTATTTCCGAATTGCCATGTGCCCCCGCTAGCCACTACATGTTCCGGGAAAGTAAGCCCAACGGATTTAATGATTCGGGTTACTCGGTGAATGAAAAGATCGGTTGCAATTCCGCCTGAGTAATCCCAATAGCGTCTCCACTGAAAAAAACGTCGTGGATCCCAGGGCTGTTTGGAGGCAGGACCCAACCATGCTGACCAATTTAAGTTAGTGTTAGGATCGGCTTCAGGGTCAATATCATAAGCCCAGAAGTCATCTGCATAGTTACGAGAATAATCAATTTGAGCCATGACCACTTTTCCTAAAGTTCCTGAACGTATATAGTCATTGGCTACTTGGTAAGTTTCATCCGACATTCCCTGAACTCCTACTTGCATTTTTAATCCTGATTTCTTCACCTCACGAACAATCTCTTGGACTTGAGGAATGGTTTGCGCCATTGGTTTCTCTAAATAAACATGTTTTCCAGCAGCTAGCGTATCTAGAGCCATTTTGTGGTGCCAGTGTTCTGGAGTAGCGATTACGGCATAGTCGAGGTTTTTTTGGGAAAGCAGGTCTTGATAGTCTGAAAAAGCAGTCGCTCCACTTTTTGTTGCAGCGGCCGTAAGCCGCTTACTATAAATGTCGCAGACCGAGACAACTTGAACATTATCTGTTTCCTGAAGTGTAAGAAGTGCCTCTAGGTGAATACTTCCCATTTTTCCACATCCAATAATCCCTACCAGTAATTTTTCATTAGCCCCCGGGATGGAAGAATAGCTTCGGGCGGTCCAGCCGGGCACTGCAGCAACCCCAACACCGACACGGTTTAAAAACTCGCGGCGGTTAACTTTAATATCAGTCATTATTGGTTCCTCTTTTTCAATTTAGATAGGAAAAGGATTCTGTTGGCCTCCTGATCCGATGGAAAGAATCGTCCTGAAGCGAACAACCTTCAGGCGAGCTAGAAACGCGTGACAAGTTTTTCTAGGTTCTTATAAAGGAGAAGACTTACGTCGGTAGATGTAACTCCCAAATCGTCGAGTGCTTTTCTTTGTATTTCATAAATATCTTTTCTCCACCCTCGCGGAAAGACTGTTGAATCTGTTCCAAAAAGAAGACGTTCGATACCAAAAGCTTTCTCTTCGAGGACATTTTCAAAGAGTTCTTTTAAATTAGAGAATTTCGAGTTGTGTTGAAGCCAACTGTTTGAACTAGAGGTGTCTAGGTAAAGATTCCTGAATTCTCGAGCAGGCTCTATTAACCCATCTAGTTGACCACACCCGAAATGGGGCACAATAAAAGAAACTTCAGGAAATTTCCTCAAAATCCGACCAAGTCTTTGGCCATCGCCAAATTCCTGAATGCATGGACTTGCACTTCCCAGTTTCTCTTGGATTAATATTTTTAACTCGCCAATGTGAACAAAAACTATCAGTTTAAATTTCCTAGCCAATTCATAAAGTCTCACACAGGCAGGATCGTCTGGGAAAAAATGGTGAAGGGCAGGAAAAAGAAGAAGGCCAGAAAGTTTTTTAGAAACTATATCTTCTACAATATCTGAAGCAGCAGGGTCTGTGGGGTCTACTAATTGGAATCCTACAAACCTATTAGGAAATAGTTTAATTGCTTTTTCTATGGAGGCCTGCTCACCTAAAATGCTGCCAAACAAAATAGCCCGTGAGACTTTATTTCGATCTAGTTCCTTCACCCACAGCTTTGCTAGTTCCTGTGGATTTTCTGGAGGAGGAAAAATTCCGAGTTTGTCAGAAGCGCAGTCAGTAGGATCCTTAAGCTGACTAAATTCAGGTGATTGCTGTGAATAAAAACGAATGACCTCACGTGTAAAAAAATGAAGGTGTGAGTCGAATATCATTTCCATAAAGGAATCATAACCACCTGTTCATTTAGAAACAACACCCAATTCTAATTAAATGACGGAATCATGCAGGTTTATTCAACATAAGCCGTATATGCTAGATTACGCCAAGGTGGCCAAGGAGTATGAATATGAAAGGGTTGTATATTTTGAAACCCTTTTTCTTCTAGAAGAGTTTCAACCTCTCGATGAGTTCTTAGTCGATGCGATCCACTTCCTCGGACAATTAAATGATTAATAGCAGTCCAAGGATAGGGTTTAAATTCCCAGAGAACAATTCTGCCTTTAGGTAACAAGACAGTTTTGATCTCTTCTAGAACTTGGGCTACCTGAGAATCCGGCAGATATTTTAAAACATGAGATAGTAAGACAACGTCAAAACAATTTTTCTGAAAAGGTATTTGTAATCCACTAGCTACTATAGATTCAAGTGGATTGGACTGGTTAAGAGATCCGTTGAATTGTGTTGACCTTTGGATCATTTGGTAAGAAATATCAATGCCTATATAGGTTTTTTTTGATTTAATTTTTCGGTGGCTTGTTGCCAGTATCTGTCCCAGGCCAGAACCTACTTCTAGGACTCTGTCTTGAGGATCAAGATTGGATGCTTTAATGAATCTTCCAGCATAGGCAACACCACTTAAGTTAAAGACCAAGCGGCCAATAAAAGATCTAAAACCTTTTCCCCCGATCCATTTATCGTAAAACGATTGTGTCCTCAACTCAGATTCACTAAGGAGGGACTCCCGATTTGACTGATTACAGTTGGATGAATTTATTAAATGCATGGAAATATTTTTTTTAGAGTAATTTTTAAAATTGTTTTTAATCCACTGAAACTTAGAAGATAGTTCTTTGTTTTGTTAGTAATGTTTCAGATTAAGGTTGTCAGCAGCGATATCAGTTAAATCGACGACAGCCGCAGCATTGACCCCCATTGCAACTGCAATGGTCTCGCTTATTTCAGCTTTGGTAGCACCCAGTTTAAGGGCCTTTTTAATGTGTCCTTCTAAGCAGCCTTGGCATTTAGCTGTGAGTGACGCTGAAATGGCAATGAGCTCCTTCGTCTTTCGACTAAGAGTGGATTTTTTGTAGGTTTCTGAATAAAACTCAAAGTAGATTTTCTTCATCTCGGGTGCCAACATGCTGTAACTTTCAAGTTTCTTCCCTGATTCACTGCGAGAAGGTGTCGGAACATTTTTGGATTTGTGAGTAGTCTTGCTATTCAAATGCAAACTCCTTGTTTTTGTTGTAAATAATTTCTCAACTGATGGGATTCACCAGAGGTTTTTAAAAACCCTAAACTTATTGTCTAGTCGTGTTATAGCACTGAAATTTTAAATTAAGAAGCGGTTTTATATAAAGACTTTATTTTGTCTTCTTAGTCAATTGAAAGCGGATGCCTATTGACAGAATAATAGCAATTCCAGATAATCAGATAAATAATTTTAAAAAGGTAAGGTTGCTTTGCAACTTTCACTCAATTTTGTTTGGCGGTTTCATTATCGGAGCGGTATTGGGAGCACATTATGAAAAAAAGTTTATTTTTGACACTAGTTTTAATTGTTGGGTGCGTTATAGCCACTAACCCTCATGTTGCTCAGGAGAATCCTGGGTATACCCGAGCAGAGTATGATGCGTTCCAAAAGGCAGTTGAGGTTGCAGATTTAGGAGCAAAGGCAACAGCTTTGAAAAAATTTGTCGATGCTAACCCGAAATCTAAGTTGGTTCCCTACGCAAATGAACAGTTTGGACCGGTACTTCAAGGACTTTATCAGAAAAGAGATATGGCTACTTTGGGTCGAGTGGCTGAACAATTCCTACAATTAATGCCTGGTAATGAAGTAGGAACCGGATATGCCTTTGAAGCCTTTGCCCAAACTAAAAATTATGTAAAGGCTGCAAAATATGGAGAGGCTTATTATGCGAAGAAACCTAATCAGGCTGCCGCTCAAATGTTAGCTATGGTTTTTTCCAACCTCAATAACCAAAGCAAGTTTATTAATTTTGCTCAAAAGGCCCTGGAAGGAAAGAGTGCTAAAGATGGTTTTCTCCTCAATTATAAACTTTCGGAGATCTTTGTTAAAAGAAAGAGTTTTGGCAGGGCAAATAGATACTGTCAACGAGTACTAAGTGCATATCCCGGTTCTGAAGTGCCTCCGGGTACTACGCCTGAAAAGTGGTCTCAAATAAAAATTGCGTACAACAACATCATTGGTAAAAACCATTACGATGGCAAACGATATAGAGCAGGAATAAGGTCATTTCAAAATACCCTTAGGCTAAGTCCTCGAAATGGTATGGCTTTTTACTACATGGGTATGTCTAACTGGGGTCAAGAGGATATTGTTACGGCTATGAAGAATTTGTCTAAGGCTGTTACAGTTGATGGTGGGTTTGCCAAACCTGCTAGGGGCAAACTAGAGATTCTTTACAAGGCTTCTAACAACGGCTCGTTGGACGGACTAGAACGCAGAATTAAAGCAGCTGCTTCGGAATTAAAGTAACTAGTTCCCCGAAAGAACCATAGCAAGATTCTCAGTGATTCTTGCTATGGTTTCCTTACTGCTTTCCTCAACAAATCTTTCGCCCGTTTTCCTATTTAGACGGTTAATAGCTCATAGCCCATCATCAGTACCTGAACCTAGCGATATTCAGGGAGGGTTTAATTATTCGGTCACCAATGCTTGGAGTTATCAGTATAAAAGTTAGTTTGTCCTGAACCAATTCAATAAAAATATGAGGATAACGTGGAAATTGGAATAGTTGGCTTTGGACGATTTGGACAGTTTGCTGGAGATATTCTTAATAAAGATTTTAAAGTCTCTGCCTATGACCACCAGGTGACTGCCCAGAAAACAAATATTCAATTAGCTTCATTAGAAGAAGTTGCAAAGAAGGATGTTCTCCTAATATGTGTTCCGATTTCGGAAATGGACGTTGCTTGTCGTCAATTGAAGCCCCATCTATCCCCGGGCCAACTAATAGTAGATACCTGCTCAGTTAAGGAGCAACCCCTAAAGTTAATGCTTGATTTGTTACCATCGTTTGTTGAGATTTTGGGGTGCCATCCACTGTTTGGTCCTGATTCAGGGAACAATGGTGTTTCTGGATTAGAAGTTGTGCTCTGTCCGGGCCGGTGTGCCCGTGTTGAGAAGGTAAAGGCTTTTTTGGAAAAACTTTGTTTTAAAGTAACTGTAACCTCAGCAATAGAACATGATCAGGCAATGGCAAAAACCCAAGCGCTCTTTCACTTTCTAGCTAAAGGATTCGCTCAACTTAAAATTGACTCAGATTGTTTGTCAACTCCTGGGCCAGCGCATTTGCTTCAGGATTTCAATGATGTTTTGAGTGATTCAGACCAACTTTTTCAAGACCTTCAGCGACTTAATCGCTTTGTATCTTCCGAGCGGAAAAAACTCATTGAAAACCTCGTTTCTTTGGACAAATATTTATCAGAGGATTCTTAGCAGGGCAGGTGGTTCTTCCCAGTATGTTTATATTTTTAGAATTTCCTGCTGAATAGGTTCTCCCGTAACCCGTATATCATTATTGCCTAAATAAATATTAATCTCACTCCGAATACCAAAGTCAGGCAAGTAAATTCCTGGTTCAATAGAAAAACTGGTGTGTGGAATCAGAACCCGTTCATCTTTTGTTTCTAGACTGTCCATGTTTGCACCATTTCCATGATCATTTTCTCCGATGCTGTGACCAGTTCGGTGAAGAAAAGCATCACCGAATCCAGCCTTGGAAATAACTTGACGTGCAACCTGGTCTACCTCCCAACCCTTGGTAGATGTTCCTGTAGTGTGCCTGTGTTCGACAAATCGGATGGCATCATCCCGGGCTTTTTTCACAACTTCCCATACGTTGAGGATTTGGTTAGGTATTTCATCTCCAAGAAAAACTACCCAAGTATAGTCCGCATAGACGGAGTGTGGTTGTAATAATTTAGCCCAGAAGTCGATAAGAAGAAAGTCCCCTCTCTTGATGTCAGCAGAAGATTCCAAACTAGGTTCATAATGTGGATTATTACTATTTTGATTAACTGCTACAATTGGAGGAGAACTAGACTGTAACCCCTGATGTTTATATTTTTCCAAAATAGTCTGTTGAACTTGATATTCGGTCAGAAATAGATTGTTTCTAGTTGTCTGACTAATCTGTTCCAGAATTTCAAAAAATAACTGCATCAGTTTCTTACTAGCTAACAAGTGTGTTCTAAGCTGGTCCTTACTCCATCGAGCTTCAAAATATTGGATTAGGTCAGCTGAGGAAACAATTTCTTTTCCAAGGTTTCTTACCATTTCTACTGTTCCAGCATCTACTCTGGAAACATAGGGGATAAAACAATTGGGAGAGTATTCCATAGCCAGACGTTGACTTGTGTTGAGCAGCTTACTTAATCCAGCTTCCATTTCTTTCCAACTACTAAAACAAGCTATTTCAACTGATAAATGTTGGAAGCCCTGTCGTTCTATATGATGACATAGCAGCGTTGGAGATCCATTGGCTGGAATCCAGCAATACCACCTCCTTGTTAACATCGTTTTTTGAATCCCCAAAAGTTTTTTTGCTAAAGGGTTCAGACCTTGAAAATCGTAAAGGAGCCAGCCGTCAATCTCCATGGCTTTGATTTGTTCCTGAATTTCTTCAATTTTTAAATTCATTTAACTTGCCTCAGTAAAAGAAATGAGAGATCTAAAATAAGAGAAGGAGATCTTGTTGTAAACCTACTTATTCTCCGAGTAATAGAAGATATATTAACTATACTAGGTTGAGGTAAATCGCTTGACAAACTATAAGATGGCAGACTATGGTTCATTGGTTTGATTGCTTTAGTATAGTGTGAGAAAGGTTGTTATAGTGGACCTTCTAAATTATATGATGGGATTTTGATAAAAAGGCAGTACTGATTTCTGTTAAGGGTTAATAACTGCCGTGGGAGTAACTGATTATGGGAGAGGGAGAAAGAACACTATTCACAAGTGAATCTGTTTCAGAGGGACATCCTGATAAAGTAGCTGACCAAATTTCGGATGCTATCGTAGACTCTTATATAGCTGGAGACCCAGATTCTCGGGTAGCCTGTGAGACATTGGTGACTACTGACTATTGTGTTGTTGCTGGAGAAGTGACCTCCAGAGCCACGGTTGATATTGAGAAAGTCGTCAGGAGCACTATTCATAAAATTGGTTATGTTCAAAAAGGGCTAGGTTTTGATTTTGAAAGTTGTAAGGTAGATGTTAGGCTTCATCCTCAGTCCCCAGATATATCTCAGGGGGTCACAGAAGGGAAAGGCCTCTTCAAGGAGCAAGGCGCTGGAGATCAGGGTATGATGTTTGGCTATGCATGTGATGAAACCGCTGAATTAATGCCAACCCCTATTGTATTAGCTCAGAGACTAGTAGAGAACATGGCAGAGCTTAGAAAAAGTGAACAACTTGATTATATTCTGCCCGATAGTAAAAGCCAAGTCACCATAGAATATGTCGAAGGAATACCTACCAGAGCTGACTCGATTGTAATCTCTACTCAGCATAAAGAGAATGTTTCTCATGATAGTATCTATGCAGATATCCTTGAACAGGTTATCAGGCCTACTGTTCCTAATAAACTTCTAGACAACCGAACAAAGTACTATGTCAATCCAACTGGAAAATTCGTTGTAGGTGGTCCTAGTGGAGATACAGGATTAACAGGTCGTAAGATTATTGTTGATACATATGGAGGCTGGGCTCGTCATGGAGGTGGTGCTTTTTCTGGAAAAGATCCAAGCAAAGTGGATCGCAGCGCTGCTTATGCTGCCCGCTATGTGGCAAAAAACATTGTTGCCGCTGGGCTGGCAAAGAAATGTGAGGTTCAATTAGCTTATGCGATTGGGGTTGCCCAACCCATGTCTGTTTTGGTCGACACTTTCGGTACTGGAAGATTAAAACAAGATGAGTTGGTTAACATTATTCGAGAAGTTTTCGATCTTCGACCCAAGGGTATTATCGATTCTCTTTCTTTGCAACGACCTATCTTTCAGTGTACTGCTGCCTACGGTCATTTTGGAAGATCTGCTGGTGATGATGGATCATTTAGTTGGGAGAAGACTGACAAAGTCAAAAACCTAAGCATGCTAGCATCCCAATACGGATTAGAGTAGCAATGAATATTAACTATTGGCTAGGTACTTCCCAGAAGAAATGTTGTCTTTTAGTTTGTTATTAATATAAGCACTAGATTCAGAGGAATTTAAAAGATTTTCAATACCCCGACCAATAAAATTTAGTATCGTCTTAGGTATTTATCTTCATTTCCCTTATTTAAATTCAGCATTCTTTTGCAACGTAGACCAACAAGGATTTGAATCTAAGAATCCCCGAGAATTATTCCTAATAATACCGTAAAGATTTTAGAAACCTCTTTGAGAAGTCTGCAAGAAAAATTGATCAATGAGGTGTGCTAAGATTCAGCATAGGGGTCCTAAAAAGTTTGGAACATATGAACTGAGGTTATTATTTACCTTTGGGTTAAGACACCAAAAAAGGTTGAATTCAGATGGACCAAAAACAGATTTGTTCAAGTTTAGTGCAAACCAGAAAAATGAAGCTAAGAAAGTCAAAGGTTGAGAAAATCATTCTTACTGTAGCGAGCAACTTCCTGACAGAATTAGGTTCTTATAGAGCATTGCATAGATTGTCCCTAAAGGTTTCTCTTGAAGAAGACCTCGGTTTAGGGAGTCTAGAAAGGGTTGAATTATTGCTCCGATTAGAAATGGAACTTGGTCTGAAATTTCCAGAGCATTTGTTGTCTGAGGTGAAGACAGTTGAAGATATTGTTGGTGTGATTTTTGAACAAGAACAAGAAAAGGACCATTCTAATAAAAATAATCAGACTAGGAAGGTTAACTTGTTGCAGAAGGCCAAACAGGTTCAAGATGGTATGGCGGGTATTGATGCCTGGTCTAAAAATGGTGCTTGGCCTGAAACTCTTGACGAAGCTCTTTCGTATTACGCTCACCAAGGGAGGGACCGTCCTCACATTCATTTACGACTAGAAGACGGCCAAATGCAGGTAATGTCCTATGGAAAGTTATTTGCGGAAAGTTCTCGTGTTGCAGGGGGATTAATAGAGAAATGGGGTCTCAACCCTGGAGACAGAGTTGGTGTTATGCTCCCAACAGGCCCTGATTTTTTTTATGCATTTTTTGGAATTATTTTGGCCGGAGGAATTCCGGTACCTCTATATCCCCCTTGGCAGGCTAACCGTTTGGAAGAATATGCCCAGCGTCAAACAGGAATCCTTGAAAATGCAGGAGTAAGATTTCTGGTTACCTTCCAAAGAGTTAAGCGATTAATGAGTATATTGAAAGTTGGCCTACCAAGACTAGAAAATGTTTTTACAGTCGAAAGCCTAGAGAAATGCTCAAAAAAAACTCGACCGTCTATTCCGCAAGACATTTCGTTGATTCAGTATACTTCAGGAAGCACAGGAGATCCCAAAGGAGTAGTGTTGACGCATGCCAACTTGATTTCTAATATCCGGGGATCAGCTCAGGCTCTTAAAATAACCTCCAAGGACATAGGTGTAAGTTGGCTGCCACTCTACCATGATATGGGGTTAATTGGTGCATGGCTTTCTTGTTTTTATCTGGGCATTCCCATTGTCATTATGTCCCCTCAGGCATTTTTGAACCGACCAGAACGTTGGCTTTGGGCAATTCACCATTATCGAGCAACTTTGTCAGCTGCCCCAAACTTTGCTTACGAACTTTGTTTAAGCAGGTTGAATGCTAAAGATCTAGAAGGTCTAGATCTTAGTTGCTTAAGAGCTGCACTGAATGGTGCAGAATTTGTTTCATTGGAAACCCTGGAAAGGTTTTCAATGAAGTTTAAGGAGTACGGCTTTAGGATAGAGTCCTTCCTTCCTGTCTACGGTTTGGCTGAGTGTTCATTAGCTGTTACCATTCCACCGTTAAATCGGTCCCCTCTTTATGAGAAAGTTAATAGAATAATTTTTGAAAACAGTGGTTATGCAAAATTGGCTGACAATAAAGAGGGAACCCCCTTAATTTTTATTTCCACTGGTAGGCCTCTTGTCAAACATGATGTCAGAATTGTCAGTGAGAACGGAGAGGTTCTCGCATCTCGGTCACAGGGACAAATCCAGTGTCGAGGACCCTCTGCAATGAAAGGTTATTTTGAAAACGATACAGCTACATCAGGCGTTCTTCAAGATAAATGGATCAACACAGGAGACTTGGGTTATCTAGCAAATGGGGAATTATTCGTTACAGGTCGGATCAAAGACCTCATTATTAAAGGCGGACGAAATATTTTTCCCCAGGAAGTAGAGCAGGCAACAGCTAGTGTAAAGGGAATTCGGAGAGGCTGTGTGGCAGCTTTTGGAGTTGCGGGCCCTGAACTGACGGGTGAGCGACTAGTCGTTGTGGCTGAAACCCGACTTTCTGAAACAAAAGATCAGCAAAAACTGATTTTAAAAGTCGCAGACTGCATTAGGAATAGATTAGCTATTTCCCCAGATGAAATTTTATTAGTTTCTCCCCACACAGTACCAAAAACCTCGAGTGGTAAAATTCGGCGTGATAGTTGTAGGAAGATGTATTTACAGGATAGGTTGAATTTAAAAACTCCTGTTATCTGGATCCAAACAAGTCGGCTAGTTATGAAGGGATTAATCCGAATGATTTGGCTAGCTCTTAAGAAAGTAGTCTTTTGGATTTATGGGGGATATGTTTGGTTAATCTTGGGACTGGTGACAATACCATGCTGGTTATTATTAATATTAGCCATACCGAAATCAAAGCCTCAAAGAGCAACAGTTTTGTTAAAATTTTTGTCCCGGTTGACCCTAAAATTATCGGGACTCCAGCCAATTATTAAGGGCGCTGAGAATTTTTTAAATTTGTCTGTCTATCCAGAAAAAGGTCTATTATTAGTTTCCAACCATTCCAGCTATTTGGATATTCTCATCCTTGCTGCCTCCATACCTTTTGATTTTTGTTTTGTTGCAAAACGGGAAGCGGCATCTTGGCCTTTTGTGGGCACCTTTATAAAAAAGTCTGATTATTTAACTGTTGATCGTGAAAATGCTAGTGAAGCAGTTCAGGACAGCAATCGAATCAGGAGCGTGTTGTTGAGTGGGAGGCCAATACATATTTTCCCAGAAGGAACTTTTACAGCTGCTAATGGATTACGACCATTTCAAATGGGCGCTTTCAAAGCAGCTGTAGATACAAATTCTCCTCTTTTACCTGTTACCCTGCAGGGAACTCGAAAAGTGCTCCGTGATGGTGTTCTTTTTCCATCCTATCATAGGATTAACATTATAGTTAGTCCAGTCATAAGGCCAAGCGGTAAGGACTGGAAAGAAGCAATCAGACTTCGAGATAGAGTTCATTGTGAAATTCTTAAGAATTCGGGAGAAGATGCGTTACATCTTATTTTAGCTGGTCCAAAAAAGAAAAAGTTCAAGAGGGTTTTAGGTGACTCCTAGAAAAATAGGATGGCTTTTTTGAACTGAAAATGAGGTTACTTATCTAATTGCTGTTTGGCCATGCTTAATTAAAAAAGCTTTTTTAGAGTACAGTTGATTCTCAATATATTTTTAGCTAAGGAACTAAAAAATGACTCAAAGCAACCCTGAGTTTAGTGATCAATTGATCCTCACCATTGATGTAGGCAGCTCTTCAGTGCGTGCTAGCCTGTACGACCAAGAAGCTAGTGTTAAAGATAATTTCCAGAGTCGCAGGAATTATAATTTTGAAACCACTTCAGGCGGAGGTGTTGAATTTGATGCGGATGTTCTTTTTAAACTGGTTTTAGAGGTAATAGATGAGGTATTAGAACGTTGTGGAAAAAGGTGTTCCCGAATCGTTGCAGTGGCGATGTCTACTTTTTGGCATAATTTGGTAGGGATAAACGTTGCTGGCCAAGCAATAACTCCAATTTATTCCTGGGCTGATACGCGCAGCTCCAAAGAAGCGGAAGGTTTCCGACAGAGGATCGACGAGGTTCACTATCATGGTAGGACGGGATGTGTAATTCATCCCAGCTATTTGCCCTCGAAGTTGATATGGATCAAAGAAGCTCAACCTCAAATATTTCGTAAAGTTTCTCGTTGGATGTCTTTTGGAGAGTATTGTTACTTAAAATTTTTTGGAATAGCTTCTTGTAGCTTTTCAATGGCTTCTGGAACAGGCTTATTTAACCAAAATTTACAGGATTGGGATAATGAAGTTTTAGAAATTCTTCCAATTGAAAGAAATCAACTGTCACCCCTAATTGACTTGGATAAGCCATTCAGGGGACTCATTAAGCCATTCTCTAGTCGCTGGCCCAGTCTAAACCGAATCCCGTGGTTGCCTGCTATGGGTGATGGAGCCTGTAGTAATATCGGCAGCGGATGTTCTAGCCCAAAGAGTTTAGCTCTCATGGTAGGAACTTCTGGAGCCATGAGGGTTGTATTTAGGAAGAAGAAGATCAATATTCCTCAGGGCTTATGGTGTTACCGTGTGGATCGCCATCGGTTGGTTATGGGGGGTGCCCTTAGCAATGGAGGCCTTCTTGTTGCTTGGATGAGAGAGACCTTAAACTTACCTCAAGAAAAAGAAATGCTTGAATGCCAAATTGCAGAAATGGAGCCCTCTTCACATGGTCTTACTATACTCCCATTTTTAGCAGGGGAACGGAGTCCTGGTTGGCATTCAAGTGCGAGGGCAACGATTAAGGGGCTTAGTTTACATACAAAGCCTCTTGATATTTTCCGAGCCTCCCTCGAATCAGTAGCTTACCGTTTTGCTAAAATAGAAAAGCTTTTAACCCCAGTTGTCCCGGAAAATGAAGAAATTATAGCTTCTGGTGGAGGAATTTTGCATTCACCAACTTGGCTTCAGATTATGGCTGATGTTCTGGCTAAGCCGATCTTTGCCTCAGGAGTGAGTGAAGCGTCCAGTAGGGGAGCTGCTCTGTTAGCGTTAGAAGTTTTGGGGTATATTGGAAGGATAGAGGATGTTAAAATCCCTATGGGTTCAAGTTATACCCCTAACTTGGAAAAACATGACAAGTATCTAAAGGCTATGGAAGAAACAGAACAACTATATCAGTTAATATTGGGTAATTAATTTTGATTGGCTTTTATAATCTTTCGGATGAAACTCTGAAAAAGGGTGCCTTGGACTACTATTTTTCGTTAAGAATCTCCTTCTGATAATTCTTGGGTTGAAGATTTTATTATATTTAAGTTACATGCTTCCAACGAAGGAGCTATAAATGGGAATTGAGGAAGAAGTAACTAATTCGTTACTCAAACTGCGTTCTGTAGGCCAAAGTCCTTGGTGCGATAGTATTAGTCGATCCCTTATTAATGAACTGCCTCAAAGAATTGCTAAAGATGGTCTATGTGGGATTACATCTAATCCGACAATTTTTGAGAAGGCTATCAATGGCAGTTTGGATTATGACAAAGAAATTCAATCGTTGGCTCAAGCTGGAATGTCGACCTTCGGGATTTATGAGTCTTTAGTGGTTCACGACATTCAGAAAACAGCAGATCAGTTTGGAAAGTTGTTTGAAAAATCGAACAAAATAGATGGTTTTGTAAGCTTAGAAGTTTCTCCTCATCTAGCCCACAACACTCAAAAAACAATTGAAGAAGGACGTCATTTATGGAGGTTAGTAGCAAGACCCAATCTAATGATTAAGGTTCCCGCAACTCCAGCAGGCATTCCTGCCGTTACTCAGCTAATCAGTGAAGGGATTAATGTAAATGTTACATTAATGTTCTCAATCAATCATTACCGACAGGTAGCAAAAGCTTATATGAGAGGCCTAGAATCTCTAGATAGGACTGCTAGTTTTCTGCCAGTTGCTTCAGTTGCTAGTTTTTTTGTTAGTCGAGTGGATACAGTTGTAGATAAATTGCTTTGTCAGTTGAAAGAACAGGCTTCAACAGAAATAGTAAAAAATACTTGTGAAGATTTGTTTGGTAAGGCAGCCATTGCTAATACCCGTTTAGTTTATCAAGAGTTCAAGAAAATTTTTTCAGAGAAATCATTCCTTAACTTTAAAGAAAAAGGGTTCAATGTTCAAAGACCACTTTGGGCTAGTACCAGTACTAAAAATCCAAATTACCGGGACGTTTTGTATGTCGAGGAACTAATAGGGGAGAATACTATCAATACCATGCCACTTGATACCATGGCAGCTTTTAGAAGTCATGGTAGGGTGACTTCTACTTTGGAAAATGGTTTAGAGGATGCCATCAGAACTCTCTCTCTTCTTAAGGATTTGGGGATCGATCTCGATGCAGTGACTCTTAAGCTACAGGAAGACGGCGTTAAACTTTTTTTGAATTCATTTGACAATTTAATTTCATCAATCGCAAAGAAGCGAAAAAAAATCACTAGAATTTGAGTTTCTGGTCAGGTGAACCTTCTTTGGGGTCTGAATGGCTTTGGGAAATAGTAGAAAGTTGTTTCCATGAAAACCCTTCCCGATTTAACAGGACTAATCCAACCAGAATAATTGGTGCCATTGAGAAAATGTAGGCAACATTACTGATGGCATGTGCTTGGGACTGAGGATCCTGAGAAGATAGGTTTTGTGAGAAAAAATTAACCAGAGTCAAACTCATAAATAATTGAAAGCCACCCATTCCACCTGGAGTTGGAATGGCTACACCTACGACTGTAATAACGACTATCAAAAAAGCTCCCCAAAGAGGAAAGTCATCAAGATAAGCCATTAATACAAACCAATCTCTTAAAGCAATGCAACTCCAGATGGCTAGAGAAAGGATAGATGCTTTTAAAAGATTTCCACCCCTTTGTACAATCTTAAACCCTTCCAAGAAGGAGAGAAAAAGCTCCTTTAGTTTTGAGGGAATAATTTTTGGCCAACTCTTTTGACGGAGAAAAAAAATCAATAGGCCAAGCACTGACAACAATGCTAGAAAACCAAAAAAAGACCACTTGATGGTAAGCAAAATTTCTTGACTACGATCTGAGTTAGATGAATGAATTTGGGAAAATAAAAGCAAACACGATCCAAAGATTACAATTAATGTGATCATATCAAGCATCCGCTCTAAAAAGGATGTTCCTATCACCGAGAGAGATGAAACTTTTTCTTTTTTTGCCAGGAGCACAGAGGCAACTATTTCTCCAGCTCTAGGTGGAATTAAGTTGATAGTGTATTTGATTAAGGTAAAAGAAAATAATTTTTCATAAGAGATTTGGCTTTTGATAGGAACGAGCAAAATTCCCCATCTCCAAGCACGTAGGGCCATGTGAATCGTCGTAAAAACTAGGCTAATTAAAAGGAATAAAGGCTTGCCATTGAGCATTACCTCCCAAACTTTTTTCCAGTCAGGGACGCTAAAATAAATCAGAATAAACACCAGCAATGTCAACCCAAGGCTAATTATCCAAGCAAATGATTTTTTCATGGTTAATTCTTATAGATACGATTTTTTACAAACAAAATCCTGAAAATTATGAGAATAAAAGTGAATTAGAATGGTGTGTCCTTTGATTTAAACCAAATTGGATAAACGCTTAGATCAATTTTCAACCTAAGGAATGGGCTAAACAAGTTTTGTTAAAGGCAATCCAAGGTTTTGATGGTGACACCCTAGCATGATAAAGGTGACTTCTCAAGCAGCTAAGAGTACAATTGGAGTCGTTTTTGGCCAAGATAAAGAAGCTTTATGATTAGAAGGAGGGGGCTATTAAAATAATTTATTCGATTCTAGTATTTGAGAGACGGTTTTGATTTCGGGTAATTTTTAGGTCATTTTGGAATTTATTCGTTGAAGGAAGTGTAAATGCTTCATCTAGATAAACTTAAAACACTACTTGGAACGGTATCTGATCTGAGGGGAGCAGCATCTCTTTTGAGTTGGGATCAACAAACGTATATGCCATCAGGTAGTAGTTTTGCTCGTGCAGAGCAGTTGGCAACTTTAGAAAAGTTAGCTCATGCGCAGTTCACTTCTATGGAAATTGGGGAACATCTTGAAGGTGCAATTGGAGAGATAAAATCCTTAGCCTATGATTCAAACGCGGCTAGTTTAGTACGATTTGTGCGTAGAGAATATGACAGGGCTCAAAAGATACCACCCTCCTTAATTGCAGAAATTGCTCGACAGACTTCCTTAGGCATGGAAGTTTGGGTAAAAGCTCGTAAGACCTCTAATTTTAGATCGTTTCAGAGTTCATTACAGAGAATTATTGAACTGCAGAGGGAATTAGCTGATTGTTTAGGGTTTGAGAATAAACGCTATGACGCTTTATTAGATCAATACGAGCCTGGAATGACAACATCTACCTTAAATAAATTGTTTTCAGACTTAAAATCGGGGTTACTTCCCTTGGTTGAGGGTTTATCCCAAAAGATAAATGCCGTTGATGACAAGGTACTGCATCAATATTTTCCTGCGGAGAAGCAATTGGAATTTGGTCTCAAGATGGCTGAACTAATTGGTTACGATCTGAGCCGTGGAAGACAAGACCAATCGGTTCATCCTTTTTGTACATCATTTTCAATTAATGATGTTCGAATTACTACACGCCTTGATGAAGAGTTTCTATCCTCTGCCCTTTTTGGAACATTGCATGAATGTGGTCATGCTCTTTATGAACAAGGAATCAACATAGAATTAGAGAGAACTCTTCTTGGAGGAGGTACTTCACTGGGGATTCATGAATCCCAATCGAGGCTCTGGGAAAACTTAGTTGGTAGAAGTCGAGAATTTTGGAAATTTGCTTATCCAATTCTAAAGACTTTTTTCCATGATTCATTGGATAAATGTTCATTGGAATCTTTTTACCGTTCTATTAATCGTGTTCAGCCTTCTCTGATTCGTGTAGAAGCTGATGAAGTTACCTATAATCTACATATCATGCTCCGTTATGAATTAGAAGTAGACCTTTTGGAAGGTAATCTTCAGATTAAAGACTTGCCAGATGCTTGGAACAGCAAAATGAACAGATATCTGGGTGTTATTCCTTCTGATGATGCAGTTGGGGTACTACAAGATGTTCATTGGTCTCATGGTTTAATTGGTTATTTTCCTACCTATGCCTTAGGCAATTTAGTGTCAGTTCAATTTTATCAGCAAGCTCAAAAGGCGGTACCGACTATTGTTGCTGAAATTGAGGAAGGAAAATTTTCAAGCTTGCTTGCTTGGTTGAGAGAACACGTTCATCAGCATGGACGAAAATTTATGCCTGAAGAGCTTGTTAAAAAAGAAACTGGAGAATTTATCAGTGCAGAACCCTTTGTTCAATATCTTAAAGCAAAATATTCCGAGATATACTTTTGATTGACAGATGAAAACCCTGAAGAAAAAAAACATAAGATTTTTTCTGAAATACAAAAGCGGTGTTTTATTTAATAAATGTAAAGAGAAAAAAAATGAAAAAAGTTGAGTTAAATTCAATCCGCCATGATTGGGACATTGAAGAAATTGAAGCTACTTATCTGTTACCCATACCTGAGCTGATCTTTCGTGCTCAGTGTTTCCATCGTTCCTATCATTCCTCTGAGGAGGTACAAGGGTGTTCCCTGCTAAGTATTAAGACAGGCGGCTGCCCAGAGGATTGTGGGTACTGCCCTCAGTCAGCCCATTACAATACGGATTTATCCGACCACGGTTTAATGAACCTCGAGGACACCTTGGTCGAAGCAGAAAAAGCCTGTCAGGCGGGGGCTACCCGGTTTTGTATGGGAGCTGCTTGGAGGCAGGCCCCTGAGGGTCTGGAGTTTGACAGGGTTCTAGAAATGATACGAGGAGTTAGAAGCCTTGGGATGGAGGCTTGTTGCACCTTAGGTATGTTGACAGAAAAACAGGCTGCGGCATTAGCTTCAGCTGGCCTAACTGCTTACAATCATAATCTCGACACTTCACCTGAATTTTATGGGGAAATAATTACCACGCGCACTTATCAGGATCGACTTGAAACTTTAGCTCACGTTCGAGCAGTTGGGATCAGTGTTTGCTGTGGGGGCATTATTGGAATGGGAGAAAGTCGCTGGGATCGATGCCGTTTACTTGAGCAATTAGCCATTCAAAATCCTCATCCTGAGAGTGTTCCTATTAACTTATTAGTTCGTGTGGAGGGCACTCCTCTTTTCAGTCAAGAAGAGTTCGACACTATTGAAATGGTTCGAACGATGGCTACCGCTAGAATCTTGATGCCTAAATCTATGGTGCGCCTGAGTGCAGGCAGATCATCACTTTCAGATGAAATTCAAACTCTGTGCTTCCTTGCAGGTGCAAATTCAATTTTTATGGGTGAACGCCTATTAACTACTCCTAATCCCCAAACTCACGAAGACCAAAAGTTATTAGATCGACTAGGAATGAAGTTCAGGCCTATTAGTACATCAAGGATTAATTAAATAAGGTATTGGAGAATTCAAAAGGAACAATTCAAATCTACGCAACAACTTATTCTAGGAGAGAATCAAAAAGTTTGGTTCAGTGTTGAAGGGTACCAATTTGATTAAGAAATAGGTCAATCAGATGTGTATAGGGATTTAACATTAGGTAAACAATTTTAAATTAATCATGAAAAAAGCTCTTCTTTCTAGGAGCTCAGTTAAAGACGAGTGGTATATTTTTCTTTGCTTATGTTTGATTCTCCTTCAGCATCTAAATTCTATTTGCAAAAGGTCCTAAGTATAAAGGATATGGTCAAACAGGCAGAACATTTGCGAGAGAAAAGTCAAAAGATGGTTTTTACCAATGGCTGTTTCGACATAATACACCCAGGGCACATCCACTATCTACATTGTGCGCGCCAACTAGGTGATGTCTTAATCATAGGGATAAATAGTGACCGTTCAGTTAAAAAGCTCAAAGGAGCCTTACGGCCAATTATGAATCAAGATGAACGGGTCTTAGTTCTCTCTGCACTAGCAAGTGTAGATTACATAACAATTTTTGAGGAAGACACCCCTCTCCAGCTGATCAGCTCAATCCTTCCCGATGTCCTTGTAAAAGGGGCTGACTGGGATGTTAGAGAAATTGTGGGCAAGGAAATAGTAGAGGCTGCCGGTGGAACTGTTATTCCCCTTCCTTACCAAAAAGGACTGTCCTCTACTGCAATTGTTGAACGCATTCTGAACCGTTATAGTCATTAATCTTAAATTTAAAGTGCCCTAATCGTCACTTAGCTTGGAGAACTTAGGGGCTACAACTAAATAGGTCTGACGTTAGCGTGATTTTTGAAAAACGACCTTCTCAATTATTTGAACATTCTAATTTTCAATGTATCCAACAATATTTTAACTCTGGTCCTTGTGCAATTAAATTGTCTGGGATTACTGTTGCTGCTAAACCCGCCTTTTTAGCTATTCTGCAGAGTCTCTTAAAAAAGCCTATTTGTTTTCTTAGTGCTTCCAAATTAGATCTGGAACAAGTAAGAAATTCGACGTCTTTTTATCACCGTGTTATTTCTGGTAGAAAGTCAGAAGGTGTCGCAAGTTTTCCAGCAATAGAACCTAGTCCCTTTAGTGGTCTCCCAACGCATCCAGAAACTCTGAGAAATCGAGCAGTTACGTTGTGGGAAATCTACCATAGAAGAGTTGACATCTTGATTTGTGCGCCTGGCGCCTTGGTAAACCGAATTTCAAATGTTGGGCAGTATTTCGGACAGGTACCTTTAATCGAAGTTGGGAAGAAAATTGATCCTGATGAAATGACTTCTTATTTAAAACATGCTGGATATTTTGAAGAGGAACCTGTAACTAATGTCGGAAGTTTTTCTAGGCGGGGGGGAATTTTGGACGTTTTTTCTCCGGCAAGAGAGAACCCAGCACGAATTGAATTTTTTGGTGATGAGATTGAGTCGCTAAGAGAATTTTCCGTGACTTCACAAAGATCCATCGGCTCAGTTTCTAGGATTTTACCAATTCCAATGAGGGAAACGCTATTTAAACCAGAGGATTTAAAAGTCTGGATAAAAAAAGCTAAAGAAAGATGGGGCTCAGACCGATTTGATGAATTTTTTGAGAATATAGCATTCCAAGTAAATAATGGTGGAACTTTCCAGGGGAATGGCAATCTGCTTCCATTGGTAATTCCCCGTCGAAATAGTTTTCTAGATTTTATTAGTGATTTTACGGTTGTGTTAGACGAGCCAGAAGAGCTTGATGAGTGGTGGGCTAGCTGGAAAAATAAAATGGAGGAGGATAGAGTTCAATTAGATGATCAGGACATCCCCAGCTTTGAGGTGCTAGAAGTTTTTGAAGATTTTCCCCAGATCAAGGAAAGGCTTGCAGTTCGAAAAAGCATTAGGTTGGAGCAATTGGGGGCGAATACCTCGACTGCTTTAGTGCCAGGTGTTCAAGACCTAGGAGCCACAAGCGATCTTTTGTCTAGGCAAAATCTAGGGGAAAACAGTTCCGGGGTTACGTCCAACATAAATTTTCAGACTGCCCCAGTTAGAAAATACCATGGAAATATCAAATCCTTGATTAAGGATGTAAAACAATTTTTGAGCATTGGATCTCAAATCGTTGTTGTCCAATCTACTACAGGAAAGGCAGAACGTCTCAAGGAAATCTTTCTGGAGTATGATCTGCAAATCAGTTCAGGGTTGGGTTTAAATGAATTTGGAAATAATCCAGAGCAGGCCTCAATCATAATAGAAACAGGTCAAATTATTGAGGGTTTTCATTATGTGGACAGGAACCTTGTTGTTATTGGGGAAAGAGATATTTATGACGAAATTGATTTTCTTGAACGGTCATCAGAATCAAAATGGCGATCAGGAACATTTGTTTCAGACTTTCGTGAGTTAAAAGCAGGTGATTATTTGGTGCACCTAGATCATGGTATTGGTTGCTATATGGGATTAAAGGAGATCAAACAAGGAAATCTAACTCAGGAATTTATGGTACTACATTATCAAAATGAATCTAAACTTTATGTTCCTTTAGAACGATTGGATTTAATCCAAAAGTATAGTGGTGACGTTAAGCATAAACCGTCACTTGACAAACTAGGAAATTCTAGTTGGAAAAAGATAAAAGCTAGAGCCAGAAAGGCCATGAGGGATATGGCTCAGGACCTCCTTAAATTGTACGCGAAAAGAAAGATCCTTCCTGGCTACAGTTTTTCTATTTCTGGGCACTGGCATAATGAGTTTGATGAAGCATTTGAGTTTTCCGAGACAGCCGATCAAATAGCAGCAATAAAAGATATTAATCGAGATATGGAACTATCAACACCAATGGATCGATTACTATGCGGAGATGTAGGTTTTGGTAAGACTGAAGTTGCTATGCGAGCAGCTTTTAAGGCTGTTTTTGATGGGAAGCAAGTGGCAGTTCTGGCTCCCACTACGATACTAGTATTTCAACACTATCTTGTTTTTAAACAAAGGTTTAATGCTTTCCCCATAACCATCGAAATGTTGAGTCGCTTTCGGCGTCCAAAAGAACAAGCAGCAATTTTCGAACGACTTACAAATGGTAAAATTGATATTCTCATAGGTACTCATTTAATTTTATCTAAGAAGACTGGGTTCCGAGATTTGGGTCTTTTAATTATAGATGAGGAGCAGCGTTTTGGAGTTTCTCATAAGGAAAAGCTAAAAAACTTAAAACAAAATGTAGATACTTTGGCCATGACGGCAACACCAATTCCCAGAACACTACATATGTCGTTGTTGGGTATTAGAGACATGTCGATAATTGAAACTCCACCTCGTGATCGACTGGCAATCCAAACGAATGTTATCCCTTTTAGTAAACAAATTATCCATAATGCTATTAGTACTGAATTAAAAAGGGACGGTCAGGTTTACTTTGTCCACAATAAAGTTGAGTCAATTTATTCAATAAGTAGGATGCTCCAGGAAATTTGTCCAGATTCCCGCATTTTGGTCGCCCATGGCCAAATGAATGAGCAGGATCTAGAGTTAACTATGTTAAAGTTTGTGGAACACAAAGCAGATATCTTGGTGTCAACTACAATTATAGAAAATGGTCTAGATGTTCCTCTTGTAAACACTCTTATTGTTAACCAAGCAGATCAATTTGGTCTAGCCCAGCTATATCAATTAAGAGGAAGGATAGGACGCTCAAACCGACCCGCCTATGCTTATTTACTGGTTCCAAAAGATAAGGTTGTTTCAAGTATTGCTAGACAGCGTTTATCTGCTTTAAAGGAATTTAGCGAATTAGGTTCTGGATTTAAGATAGCAGCCCTGGATTTAGAATTTCGGGGTGCAGGTAATCTGCTTGGTGGACAACAACACGGTCATATTAACAATGTCGGCTTTGATCTGTATTGTCAAATGCTTGAAAGAGCGATTAAAGAGGCACAAGGAGAAGAGTTTCTGCCAGAGATTCAGACTCAGATCAACCTCAAAATAAGAATAAAGATCCCACCAGGATATATTCCTGATGAAAATCAGAGGCTTAGCATATATAAACGTGTTTCATCGATTGTAGGGCAATCTGAAATTAATTCTCTACGTGACGAATTGGAAGATCGATTTGGTCCTGTTCCCAATGAGTTAGAACAACTAATTAACTACACCAGATTACGTCACCTAGCGGAAAAAGCCCTTGTGCAGTCTATTGAGAAAACAAAAGAGGGTATAATCATTAAATTTAATGATAAAACGCCGATAAGGCCCCAGAAATTGGTTGAAATAGTTTCGAGTTATCCTGGCTTATCTCTAAGCCCAAGGGGATACTTGACCCTTTACTCTGACAGTATTACTCAGGAAGATATGTTGAATTCAGTAAGAGTAATTCTGAATGACCTAATTTCTTAAAATATTCTGGTTGAATAGAATAATAAAGAACTTATGGTTTTGATTGAATAGGTAATATTCAAAGGATCTCTTCCACCTTTTTGTGCGAATAGAGTGGTTTGTTGGAATCTCTATCTAAATAAAGCTCTTAACTTCTTCGAGTAATTTAGTTAAGCTTTTAAAGTCTGAACAAGTTTTATATTTTCTGAGCCGGTATTTTTGTGTGGGAGGAGTGATGAAACTGCGCTTGTTTTTCATATTAGTAACTTGGACTTTTATAGTTCCGACATCGTTTATTCTTGCCAATACTATTTTCGAAGAGATTATCTGCCGTGTTAACAACGAAATTATTACTAGTTCTGACTATGAGGAGGCAACGAATCTGATAAAAAGACAGTTGTCTCAGGATCAAGAAATTAACTCCAGTGGAAAAGTAACAGAGGTATTGAAAGAGAGAGAAAAAAATTTATTGAGTGACATGATAGAAGATCGTTTGCTTGTCCAGAAAGCAACAGAAATGAAGATGACGGCAGATGGCGATGTGATTAAATTTCTAGATCGTCTACGAAAAGAAAATGGTCTACCAACTATTGAAGCCCTTGATAAAGTAATGTTAGAACAGGGCATTAGTCCCATTGATTTCAAGAAACGGCTAAAAGACCAAAGCCTAAGAGAACAAGTTCTAGGTCGAGAAGTCTACTACCGAATACAGATAACAAATTCAGAAATAAATGACTATTATGAATCAAATGAGAAAGACTTTCATCGCAAGGAGGAAGTACGTATAAGTGAAATCTTGATTCCAACGGGGGGTCAGAATTCGGAAGAAATTAAGTTTTCAAAGAAAAGAGCTGAAGAGGTTCTTGAAAAAGCCCGCAATGGAGAAAAGTTTGACGAGCTGGTTTTGGAGTTCTCAAAAGGTCCAACAGCAAGACGAGGAGGTGATTTAGGGTTTTTCCCTAGAGGACAACTTAAAAAAGAAATTGAAGATGTTGCCTTCGCTCTCCGAAGAGGCCAGATTACCGCTATATTGGAAGGGACAGATGGGTTTCGAATTTTTAAGGTTACAGAGAAACACCAAGCAGGCCTCCAAAGTTTGGAAAGTGTGAAGGAAGAAATTTCCAGTAAACTAATTGAACAGAAAGCTCAACCCGCTATTAAAAGGTATTTGACGAAGCTACGAAGTAAGAGTTACATTAAAATTAAGTCAGGCTATATTGACAGTCGCGCAGGCAGTGATCCTGCTTCTGTTAAGGATGATCCTATCACCGCTGAAATTGTTAGACCGCTAACGCTTGATGCTGGGAAAGGGAAACAATAGGTAATCTCAATCCTTAACTTCTGAACACAAGGAAAGTAGTTATCCTTGTTCGGACTTAGGTGATCCGTCTTCAAGTAATTCCTCAGTACTTTGATCTACCAGATAAGCAATTGACTGATATGGGACTTGGCTGTGTTGTGATAAGCCTATTTCACAAGTTTTACTAGTAGAATATCCTGATTTGCAGGGTCCCGGCAAGCTTTCCTTTAAGCTATTTAGAGCTGAATTGGTAAGTTCTGGATAATTGAAACCACGGTCTCCAGCAAATCCACAGCACCCTATGTTCGATGGCACAATAACTTCCTCAGAACATAGTTCAGCTAACTCTCGTAGTTTTGAATCTAAACCCATTTTTGTAGAACTACAAGGGCTGTGTACTGCAACAGACTGCCTAGTTTTCCGAAACCGTAGTCGAGATCTAAGAAATTTTAGGATAAATTCAGCTGGCTCGAAGGCTGAAAGATTTTCAATGAGACTTGACTCTTCCATTCGCAAGAGACAAGGACTGGTATCGATCAGAATGGGATATTCTCCATGTTGAGAGGCTTTAGTAAGAGCTCTTGCTAGTTCTTTTTGTTTTTGTTCACCTTGTTCATCAAATCCCTTACTTGAAAAAGGCATTCCACAACATAGTTCTGAGAGATTCTTAGGATAAATAACTTGATATCCTGCCTTCAGTAAGAGTTGTTCTATCTTGGAGTTTTGTGATCTATTATCTGAACCATCTATAGAAACCCCTAGTGTCCGACTAAGACAACTTGGAAAGTACACAACCTTTAAAGGAGACTTCTCATCAACAGGAGGAGGTATTATAGTGTCAGCTGCCTTTGGAATGTATCGATTCCATTGGGGAAGGTTTTGGCCCAGAATTTTTCGAGCCGAATCAGTAGTGTAATTCATTGCCTCTGATCCTAGTAATCGGTGGAGCATATCTACGAGGTCCAACATTAATCTTAGGGAACTTGAAACCAGTCCTAGGTGATTAGCAAAGAAAGAAGCAAGGTAATTTTGAAATTTGGACACTTGTTTGCTTCTTAAATCTTTTATAAGTTTTCCTGTATCAATATTTACAGGACAACTAGTTGCACATAAACCATCAGTAGCACATGTAGCCTCACCTTGGTATGCATATTCATTTAAGAGATTTTTTAACCTTGAGGGTAGTTGTCCATTACTCTGCAATCTGTTAATTTCTCGCCAAACCACGATCCGTTGTCTTGGTGTCAATGTCAGATCTCTAGAAGGACAATTGATCTCACAAAAACCGCATTCAATGCACTTATCCACAACCGAGTGAGCTTTTGGAAGGGGTTTTAGGTTTTTGATGTGTATTTTGGGATCATTATTCAGGAGTACACCAGGATTTAAGATGTTTTCAGGGTCAAAAATGTCCTTGATCTGTTTCATTAACGCATAAGCTTCCCTACCCCACTCCATTTCTACAAAAGGAGCCATGTTTCGACCAGTCCCGTGTTCAGCTTTAAGGGAGCCATTGTAAGTGTTGACTACTAAATTAGTAAGGTCGTTGATAAAATTTTCATATCGATGAATTTCTTTACGCAGGTTGAAATCTTGAGTAAAGACGAAGTGAAGATTCCCTTCCAATGCATGTCCAAATATGATTGCTTCAGAATAATGGTGTTTTTGAAATAGCTCCTGTAATTGTAAAGTAGCCTCTGCTAGACGTTCAATTGGGAAAGCGACATCTTCAATGATAACAGTTGTACCAATTTCTCGAATGCTTCCAATAGAAGGGAAAAGGCCTTTGCGGATATTCCACAACTGTGTTTGTTCAACAACATCCTGAGTGAAGGAAAAGGGTCGGACGGTATTTAACGTAGCCAAGGTATTATTGATGTGAGTCAGATGTTTTTCTAGTTCATTTTGAGTTTTTCCTCGTGTCTCTACTAAAAGGGCTGCGACGGACTTATCCAATTGCTTCAGGTATTCTGGCATTCCCGCCTTTTGTTCTACAGAGCGTAGACTAGCCCGATCCATAATTTCTACAGCAGATACTGGGCACTCTTTTAATAGAGTCGTGGCTTCACAGGCTGTTTTAATGTCGGGAAATAGCATCAGAGACGTTGCTTTGTGAGGGTAATCTGGAACGGTTCGGTAAGTTACTTCGGCTGCAAACCCCAAGGTGCCTTCCGAGCCAACAATGAGGTGTTCAATTATATCAATTGGATCATCAAAATCGATTAGGGCATTTAAACTATAGCCAGTTGTATTTTTCATCCTAAACTTTTGGCGGATTTTGTTTGCTAAGATGGAATTCTGCTTGGTGATCTTGGAGAGTTTTTGGATACGAGAGCATAATGATGAATGAGTTTTTTGAAATTGGATTCGACTTAATGAGTCACGAGTATCAAGAATACTACCGTCAGCAAAAATAAGTTTTAAGCCTGCTATTGTTTTATAACTATTTTGACTAGTGCCACAACACATGCCACTAGCATTATTGGCCACTATACCCCCAATCATGGCTGCA
The DNA here is from genome assembly GCA_022452285.1 of Terriglobia bacterium. Lineage (GTDB taxonomy): Bacteria > Acidobacteriota > Terriglobia > Versatilivoradales > Versatilivoraceae > JAKUNG01. The sequence continues at coordinate 203,707 of JAKUNG010000003.1, forward strand.
TTAATAGAAGCAGGATCAGGACCAATTTTCCTACTATAAGGAGCTAAAGCAATGTTTGCATGGGCTCCAACTACTCCTGGTTGAAGGGTAATTCTTTCTCCAGAATCATGGATCTGAATTTTTCTCCAACTTGGACCTAGCAAGATCAGGACAGAATCAGTGACCGCCTGGCCAGACAGACTGGTTCCGCCAGCTCTAAAGGTACAGGGAAGTGCAAGGGATCGACACTTCTGAAGAACTATTTTTATTTCGGATTCAGAGTTTACTTTGATAACAAGTTGAGGAACTAGGCGATAAAAGCTTGCATCTGTTCCATAAGCAAGAGTCCTTAAATCATCATCTATTAGTTGTTCTCTTGGAATATGTGGTTCCAGAGCTTTAGCTAGAATTTTATAATTACCATCCATTATTCGTAACAGGGGCTCCTTTTTTCGATTGCCCAGTGAAAAGTCCTACATCGAAAATCATTGTTTCACTTTCTAGAAAGAACTAGCAGTCCTTTTGATTATTTCTAAACAGCTACCTCCAATAAAAATTTTTATCTAAAGTGTTGTTTCTACTTAAGATTAGAGACACTGCAACAATTGTTTTCAATCGATTAATAAATTAGGATCTAATCAGTTTTCCTAATTGAATTAACTTTTCTAGACCATAAGTAGTAAGTTCGTCAAGTCCTTCAATGGTTAGATCTGGAGGAGGATATTTTACATGTACTTCAGGGTCAAGAGCATAGTGGCCCTGACGAATAAAAATTGTTGTAACACGTCTGCTCCATGAATGTTTAACAGAATTTAGAATCCTGATTTTATCATCTACCAGAATATAGTGTTCTGCAGGATACCGTCTCTCTACGTCATCTAACGCAAGCTCTTTATGAACATAGATAAGTACATTTGAATTTGCAACATTAAACAGACCAGCACTTTCAACTTTTCTGGGTTGATAGATGATGTCACCATCTGAAAAGATAACGACTAACCCCCAGGTCTTGAGTTGATCAATAATTTCTAATGCTTTGGGAAAAAGACGGTTGGCAAAAGGATAATTCAGAATGTAGGAAGAAATCTTGAGTAAGCGGGGGTCATGGGGATACTTTACACGGTATAATTGTAATGCTCCTAAGTAATCAGCATAACCAATCTCATCTCGAAGTTTTATAAAAATATCCCAATAACGTTTATTGTTTTCATAACCAATTGTATCCTCGATGTAATGGGTGAAATCAGTGAGAACACGGTCATTGTCCAACAAGGTGTTGTCAACATCCAGAAGAAGTACCACCTCATTTTTCAAATTAATCACTCTCCTTTCGAAACTAACTTGAGTCTTTAATCAATAAGTGCAACCCATCTATTTAAGTCAAGGCTATCATGAATTATACTTGGTTCGTATGGATTACTAGCCTAATAAGTTGCCACAGGTGTTTGGACAGAACGCCATTGAATATTTGTGTAGCGGATGGGTTGGTGTCCTCGGTAGGCTAGGATTCTGTTTTGGATCTGCGCAGCGAGATCAAGTAGTCCTTTGGAAGTGGCAATCTTTTTTGCTAGTTGAGATATTTTTATGGCTTGTTCGAATCTTTCTACTTCAGCGTAGGCTGCTCCTAAAGTGTCTAAAAAAAGTGGGTTTGAATAATTTGTTTCTTGGCAAATTTGTTCACTGAGTTCAACGGATTCTTTCCCGTGACGAAACTGGGGATTGGTGTGAGTTGCTAAGATCCAAGCCAGTCGATTAGCCACTTCTGGCCATGAAGGATTGATTCGAAGGGCTTCTCGGTAGTGGTTTAGGGATTGGGAGATTTTGCCTTGATGTGCTAAAGCATTAGCTAAATTGGCATGTGCTTGAAAGTCATCTGGATTTAAGTCAATGGCTTTGGCAAGAACTGGTATTGCTTCTTTAGTTTTTCCTTGACTTAGAAAAAGGGTTGCCAAATTGTTGTGGGCACTTGAGGAGTTAGGATCTATACTGATCGCTTTCTTTAGCAATTCAAAAGCCTCTATTTCCTTTCCTTGTTGAATTCGGATGCTTGCCAGATTACTATGAGCTTCAGAACTATCTGGAACGAGATTGATAGCCTCTTTGTAATGAAAGGCTGCTTCTTCAAGTTTTCCCTCCATTGTTAAAACAACTGCCATACTATTGTGTGCATTTGGAGCCTTGGGATTTGTTGTTAACCAGTTGCGACAAAAAGTTTCATAGTTTTGAAAATAAGTTGATCGATGGATCGTCAGAGTTGCAAATATCAAAACAACAAGAGTGAGGCAACCTTTGTAACTTAGAAGGTATTTGGAGTTATCATAGGTTTTAAAAGCTGAGACAATCAAAAAAGCTGTGCCTAACCCCGCTAAGAAAACATAACGTTCGGCAAAAGGGGCCTCTTGCTGCAGCAGGTTAGCGGTAGGTAGCAACATGAAAAAATGCCAAGTTAACCAAAAGTAGAGCATCGGACGAATTGAAGATGGAAGCTTCAGTAGGCGGATGAAAATCCAGAGAATAATTGTACAGCTAATGACTAAACGCCACGGAGTGAGCCAGATTTCAACTGGAGGTTCATAAATCAACTTGGCAAAAGGAATGATTAAAACTTGTAGAGAATATACGAAGGAAAGCACAAAATTAGTTAAATTTCCAAAACTATATTCCTCACCTCCAAACAGTGAATGACGAATAAAAAAATAAACACTACAAATGATGACCTCTGGCAAATAGTTCCCAATCCGACGGATAATATTTTTAGGTGAAGGTGATGCAGAAATTCTGAAGAAATCTGCAAGAACAAAAATAATAACTGTGACAACTGCCTGTTCCTTACTAAAAAGTGCTAGAGCAAAAGCTAATACTGCTCCTAAACGCCACTTAAGACCACTTCTTAGATAACAATAACTCGCTAAAAGAATAAATACTCCTGGCATTAAAGTTTCTCTACCCGAAGCAATTGGGTAAACGCAGGATGAAGCCACGGGATGTAAAGCAAACAGAAATGAAGCTATTAAAGCGGGTAAAGGCTCTAGATTAAAAATAGGCAAACGAAGCAATCCGTAGGCCAGCACAGCTGCTATTCCCATCAGGAAAACGTTAAAAGCATGAAAGGGTTGTGGTTGATCACCATGTATAGCTCTTTGTAGTAACAAAGAAAATCGAACTACGGGACGATAATAAGGAAGGGTAGGGAAATGTCGTTCTGAAAAAATTTGCCTAACATCCTCAAAGGACTGAATCGGGGGGTGAGACAGAATAACTTCGTAATCATCATAAAGAAAACCATTTTCAATGGAGGGATAATATATTCCTATTACTGTAACGAAGAGAATCAGAGGTATCCAAAACCTTCCTGGAAACTGTGGTTGGTTAGTGATTTTTGAAGGTCGATTCTTTTGGTTGGGGTCTAGCTTTTTCATTGTTTAGAATTCGATTGATCCAAAAGTTAGGTCCAATAATCAATTCCTATACTGTTATGATACGATTTTAACTCGAGAAGCGGTGATTAAGGTGATTAAGAAATAATTTTTATTTAAAGGTAGGTCTTATCCTACTGGAGAATTTGTCAGTAAGTTTGATTTTTTTGGAGATGCTGTGAAGCATTGTGGCGTCAGAAAAAGGAGCAGTTTACTTGGTATTGACAGACGGCGTTTTTTGAAAAGCACAAGTGCTTTTCTAGGAACGTCTAGTTTGCTGGGATTTCCAGGTTATATCAGAGGTAGGTCTAGTATTGAAAACTTAAGGAAGGAAGCCACCCATCGACAGCGTCGCATCATTCTTGATGACGATGGAGATTTAGTTTATTCTCCCGAGGCAAAAAAAGGAGCAAGGGCTTTCCTGGCTCTACGTTTAAACCCGGTTTTGGGAACTCCAGTTGATAGTATTGCGTGGTGCATTATGTGGGGAATTGCCAAAGGGCAAGGTCAAACTCGTTATTGGGAGACACAACAACGAGGTTGTCCACTTAATGAAAGTATTAGTGATCCAACCCCAGTTATGGTGCAGGCAGCTCAAAAACATCAGCTGGAGATTTTTGGATCCATTCGTATGAATGATACACATGATGCTTTTGGAATGCCGGAAGGAAAACTAATTTATCCTGTTAAAGTAGAGCATCCAGAATGGTTGTTGGGCAACAAGAGCCAGAAGGGTAAGCCCTTTACCACTATGGATGCTGCAATGTGGTCTGGACTAAATTATGCAATAAAACAAGTTCGAGAAGACCGACTTTGGTGGATTAAACATACGGTAGAAAATTATTTGGTCGATGGTATTGATCTTAATTTTTTCCGAATGCCTTGGTATTTTAAACAGGGAGAGGAAGATTCAGGTATGGCATTAATGAATGAATTGATTCGACATGCCCGTTGCATAATCAATAAGGTTTCAGAATCACGGGGCAGGCCAATACTGCTAGGTGTCAGAATTCCCGGCACTTTAAAAACATGCCAAAGAACTGGTTTAGATGTTGAAACTTGGCTTAAAGAAAATTTGGTAGACAGACTTCTTGTTGGTGGAGGATATACAGTCTTTACCAATCCAGTCCAAGAGATGGTACAGTTAGGACATTTCCATGATGTACCAGTTTATCCTTGTATTAATTGTGGCTTGAAGGTTTTTGGTTCAGATAAGGCCATGAGAGGTGCCGCCTCAAATATTTTATCAGCTGGGGCCGATGGGATTTATCTTTGGAATTATCAATACCGTAAAGTTCCTATGCTTGCATACGGGCGTCCAGAGCCTTCCTCATACAGGTTGCTGGAGGATCTGAAATCCGCAGCAGCCTTGAGATTTCAGAATAAAATTTTTGGAGTTGATTACCATCAAGACATTGGTCCTTATGAGAATGCTAGTCATCCAGGACAACTTCCAATAAAACTGAATACTGGTAACCCAGATTCTAAAGTGGCTGTTACTATTCCAGTAGGTGATGATGTAATGGCTGCAAAACGTTCAAATAGATTTCATAAAGCTATTTTGGAGTTGCAGTTGGAGGGATTACAATCGGATGAACAAATCAAAGCACAGCTTAATGACCATCGGCTTGAAGTTAAGTCAACAAAAATTTTGAAAAAAAATAACAATAATTCTTTGATCAAGATCTTATATAACCTTAGTTCAGCGCCGATCAAACAAGGCAATAATCAGTTACATGTTTGGATGAAAAAAAGTAGAAAACAATTTATTACTCCGACTCTTCGCCATGTCTGGCTAAAAGTGGACTATCTTTGAATTGAATAGGGAAAAAGGCGAAGCTGTTTTTTGATAATGGGTGAGGAGAGTAGGATTTATTGCCTAAGGATTGGCTTTTGCGCTACACAACTCTTCATAGAAAGCCATGCCCTGCTGGATTGTGGTGAGAACATGTTCTTTCTGCTGTTGGGTGCTAAAATAGGCATCTTCCTGAACCCAACGCTCCAAGGGTTTGAGAAATTCTAATAAGTAGCAACCACTTTGGGACTTTTTAAGTTGGTTTCCTTGGTAACTGACATAAACAGGATTGGTGTGAGCAAAAAGAGGATGAGTCCAAATCGAACGTTCTTCGGGCCAGCCTCCTGAACAACGGGCAGCGATCCAAAGGCTTTTATCGACAAAATGGTCAATGAGTAGGCTTGCTTCCTTGCCACCATTTCTAGATGAAGTGGAGTACATGGGTTGCCCGTTTACCACAAGTTCTAGACGTTCAAATGATCTATGAGAAAAAGCGGTTGCTTTGATCTGTACTACTTCCCCCTTTTTTAAACTCAATTCATCTCCGGCACCTAAGCCGTTTACACTAAGGCTAATCATGGGTCCATTAGTAACAAAAGATTGACCTTTTCTTAGCCCATTGATCCAAGATTGATAAGTAAAAGGCACAGTTAATTTAACGTAGACTCTTTGATGACCAATTGCTTCCTCCGGTCCAATCCGGTCTGTTCCAGCAGTAGCTGGCAATCGAAAACCACAGTTTAAGAGATGATACCAAAGTTTCAATGCTTCTGGGAGGCGTGTGTGTGTAAGAATATCTGCTGTGTCAATTGCTCCAAAAACCATATCAATAGGAAACTCCCGTTGTGCAGGGCGTAAGTGCGCCCAATTTACTAGACCTTGCTGACGATGCGTTTCTCTCATTACCTCCAAGAGGAGAGGAAAATCTGGTGATCCGGGTTGGCCATGCTTTGGATGACCCTGACCACTGGGATCTAAAAATGAATAGCGTAAGATGTTGGGAGTAGGATGTGCTAATCCACCAGTGGAGAGTGGGGTTATCAATTGTTTTAAATTTAGTAGACTGACATGTCCCAGCTGTTGATTACGGTACTCTTCGTTGTAATACACTAAATGTCTTGAATCTGAAATTGGATCTACCTTTCCTTTAAAATATTGTTGGGAATAAGTTTCTCCAAGATGGCTAAAGATCAAAACATTACTAACGCGTAAATCCTCTGCCTTCATTTCGAATAACGCACTAGTCGGGTTCAACATATGAATGTGAGTATCGCCAGAATACCACCCTTCTTTTTCCATGTTCGCCCATCGTTTCAGTCGAAAGGTTTTCTTAATAGTTTTGTTAGGAGGCAGAAACACTTCCTCCTCAAGGGGAGTGTACTCGAGGCCTCTTCGAATTGAGATTGCTAGTTTTCCAGAGGGAGCACGGATTCGAAAGTTTTCGTTTACATAGTTCCAGCGGGTGGCATTTGCCCGTGGGCGAAGAATTAATCCATAGGAAGAATCTACTGGAAAGCGATAATTATTCTCTTTATCAATGACCCTAACCCTTCCAAGGGCTGGTGTGCCATCGGAATTCTCTACCAGCTTACCTACTAATACACCTGTTTCATGAACTTTAAGAGAAGCTTTTTTCTGACCATGGTGAATTTTGGACTCGATTTTAATTATTGCTTCCCTTTGGCTCATTTCAGAGACTGCAAGGCTAGAAAGAAAATAGCGGGTCATTGCAGGCTGGATCTCAAAGCTTTTTTTCTTAGGAATGAAATCGGAGGCTGGAAGAGTTATTTTCTGAAGCTGGGATGTAGAATTGTGGATCCTTAGAAGAATTGGTTGAGAAATTTTTTGGTAAAGAACTAATTCTGGGAAATCTTTGAATTCAAATCCTTCTGGTTCTAATTGAATTTGTATTTTTGGCCAGGGTAGCTCTTTCAGCAAAGAAGAAAATGTGTCTCGGGTCACTTTTAGACTTTTTGAGAGAAGCCTATTCTTTTTGGATGCCTCAAAAGAGGATATTTTCTGAGAAATGTCGTAAGCATTTAGTGCTTTTAAAACGGTAGCATAGAAATTTCCATCGAGCTGGAATTGATTTCGGACTCCTTGATATACATTGCCAACAGCATCAGAATGAATCTCATCTTTGAAAATCGAGTAGAGGTCGTGGACAAGAACTGGCAGGTCATTCGATTGGGGAACATTTCTGGTAGAACTCTGGTTACAGAAAAAAATTATCACTCCAATCAATATCAAAACCAATCGAGGCTTCCAGCATGTCATTTAAGATATTCCTGTTTATTGGGTAGTTAAGGATTTCCCAAAAATTCTGTTTTTAAAGAACTTGAATAAACCCTAGTTAAAAGATCTCTAGTTATTCATTTTTTGTTTTTAAACCTTTTTTAATTCAGGAATGCTTAAGCGCCCATCTATTAGGGTAATATAAGGTTCTAATCGTTTGTCTCGTTTGACCAATCTAATTTCAAGATAATTTGGACCTGGATGAATCGTAATAGGGTCAAGTTTGAATTCAAATTCATGAGTGTCTTTAATGGTTAATCCAGGGAAGGCGCTGGGATCTGGCTGAACGGGTTTCCCGTTCCATAGAAAAGCTAACTTATCCTCAGGTCCCAGATCAACCAAACGGACCCAAGCCCTTGGTGACGATGTCGGTCGAACTTTTGTTAGATCGTCGGCGATATCAAATACGACCCTATGACCGATATTGTCAGTGGAATAACCAATCATCATGGGAGTCTGGCCAGGCCATTCAGCGTGTCCAAAGGTACCTGTTAGGACTCCCCCGGTATGAGGGCTGCCATCTAAGAGGTATTTCTTGGCCCCATATTTAAGTAAGTCTGGATTAACCATGTCATGGGTAAAACTCAAATCTAGTGGATTTTCTCCAGGGCGATGATAGTGGGGCATCCGATAAAAATAGTTCCAAAGCTGGATGCCAGAAATTCCAGAAGAAAAAGCTCTATAGGTAGCAGCTCGGAGAGATTCGCGGCCCTCTCGGGTAGGTCGAGCATGTGTAAAACAAGCTTGTGAGGGAATGCCATGTTTTTCCCCCAGTTCAGCAATCTCATTCCAAGGGGTACTGAAAGGGGAGAGACCATTACTGATAACGGTCATATCCAGCAAACCTTCTTCCAGCCAGACTGGAAGATCTATCCCAATCCGAAGGCATAGGTCAACGGTTGCGGGAACTCGGGCAGAAATAAATATCGGTCGTCCTCGTCGAGCGCCTTGTTCATTAGCAAGCTTTCGAATTTTGCGAATAAAAGATGTCATTACATGACGTTGTGCATAGGCTTCGTAACTTGGGAATAGGAAAGGGGATCGGAAAAAGTCGAGCTCAAGACCATCTAAATCATATTTATTAACTGTTTCAGCTGCCAAGTTGAAAATAAGATCTCGATAAGGTCCAATGGCATAATTTCCAGCACTTGCTTGAAAATACTGGAAACTCTCATCAGGATGAGCAATTCCTCGGTCACCAATTAACCATTCTGGATGTTCCCGCTTCCATTTTGGTACATAGAAATAAGGTTCAGCCGGATGGGTTTTTGGTAATGGGCTTGGTCGATCAAGACCTAAGCGATCTCCCCATCGGTCATGATGGTCATTCATGCGAATTCTAAGAAAAACATCAATGCCGACCTTATGTCCTCCCTCACAAATCAAGGTCAAAGGATCCTGACCTGAAGCACACAGACGTTTGACTGCTTCATTCATGCGTAGCGTATTTCCACTTCTTATTACATCTTGATCGTCACCGATAATTGGATAGGTTTCAGAGCAATGAGTGGTACCACCGGCATGGTTAATTCCATATGCATACATGCTAATAGCTGAATTTCTCAAAGGCCCAATTGATCCCTCAATTAGGCCTTCTGGACTGGGAGGCCAGCCCATCCGAAGGAGAGGATCACCAATGTCTTGAAGTACAACTCGATAATCTTCAGGACGTTTTCCTGAGAAAGAAGTACCTTGGTTATCCCTTCGTACTAAACCAGCGGCAGTTGCTGTTTTCGGAAGGGAGTTAATTGGATTTAAACTCAGGGCTGTTCCAGCGAGGGCTGTTGTACGCAGGAACCTCCTGCGTGAAAAACTCGAAAGTGGACGGGTTGCTTTAGGCATGGATTATTCTCCTTAAGTAAAATTATTACTGGTTGGTACCGGGTGATTAGCTGACTGAATTTGCCCGAGTTGAAACTTTGCTCAAGCCAATTTTTTTCTGAAACTTTAAAAAAGAACTATTTTAGCAGAGAATTAAGATGTAGTGGTCAATCAATAGAATCCATTTATTGTATAGACCCAATAAACTCTTTTTAGAGTACAATGTTGCAGACTTCAAGGAGCTGTTCGGTAAGAAGTGATTGGTTAGGATTAGAAGTAGTTATTTTGACTAAGATTCTTTAAAACCTGAAGGTCATGTTTGGTCAATAGCTGATTTCAGCCTAATATACCTAAGGTACGGAGGGAAACTTATTATGTTGTAGCGAATTAGTGTCTTTAATGGTTTGCTGTTATTATTTAGACAGGTATTAACGAGGACTTATGTCAACTATTTTTTCAGGGATTCAGGATGGAAACAGAAGGGATGATCGAATCAATCGTGTCAAAAGCATCCCATTCTTTTTAGTCCATTTAGTTTGTTTTACCGCTATATTAACTGGAGTTTCATGGGAGGCAATAGGTTTGTGCCTAAGCTGTTATTTCCTTCGAATGTTTGGCATTACAGCAGGATATCACCGTTACTTTTCTCACCGCAGTTATAAAACTAGTCGAGCTTTCCAGTTTGTTTTGGCTTGGCTGGGGTGTTCTGCTGTACAAAAGGGTCCCTTATGGTGGGCGTCCCATCATAGAAAACATCACCAGCATTCCGATCAAGAAGAAGATGTTCATTCACCAGAACGCATGGGATTTTGGTGGTCTCATGTAGGATGGATTTTGTGTGACAAATATGACCATACTGATTATGACTCTGTCAAAGATTTGACGATGTATCCGGAACTTTTATGGTTAAATCGATTTTATTTAGTTCCGTGTATTCTATTAGCTGCCCTTTGTTTGTGGCTGGGTAATTGGCAGGGTTTGGTGTGGGGGTTTTTCATTAGTACTGTTCTGCTCTATCACAGTACCTTTGTGATTAATTCTCTTTGCCACATGTTAGGAAAAGTCCGTTATAAAACTGGTGATACGAGTCGTAACAGTTTAATTCTGGCAATACTGACAATGGGTGAAGGTTGGCACAACAACCATCACTACTATTCAACTTCTGTTCGTCAGGGGTTCTTCTGGTGGGAGTTGGATATTTCTTATTATGTTATCCGTATTTTGGCTGGCCTCAGAGTGGTATGGGATCTTAAGAGCCCTCCTCAAAAGGTGTTAGATGTGGGTCGGGGTCTTCTTAAGAATCCTCTTGAAGAATGAATTTCTTGAATCAGGAAATTGAAGTTTGACTCACGATGGCAGTGAAATTAAAGTGGGTGAGGGTTTCCCTAAGAGCCCTTTTTTAACGGTTTCCATTGGTTTATCAGCTGCTGTGATTTTTCTATTTGTGATGGGGTCATTTGCCTTTCTAGCTGACTTTTCAATTGATTGGCATCCTGGTGTCCTTGGGAACCAGCAATGCTGAACCATTTATGTGCTTTAACAGAATCTTGTGGTATGCCAGCCCCCTTTGCATACATTAAGCCTAAACGGAACTGGGATGAAGCAATTCCCTGTTCTGCAGCAAGTCGAAACCAATCTGCTGCCTCTTTAAAGTTTTGTTTCACTCCTTGTCCATCATGGTAGTTCAATCCTAAAAGGAATTGGGCCTCGGCAAATCCCTGGTTTGCAGCTAGTTGATACCACTTTGAAGCTTCCTTGTCGTTTTGTTTAACTCCATCCCCCTTTGCGTACATAAGGCCCAATATAAACTGTGCCTGTGAATGCTTCTGTTTTGCAGCTAATTGAAACCACTTACGAGCTTTTTTGAAATCCTGTTGAACACCTTGACCCCTTCCATAGGCAGCACCTAGATTATATTGGGCCTCAACATTACCCTGTTTTGCCGCAAGTTGAAGCCATTTAACAGCTTCCTTGAAGTCTTGTCCAATGCCTTGGCCATGATAATACATCACTCCCAGTGCAGCTTGCGCCAGGGGATCTCCTTCTTCAGCAAGGGGAAGTAAATCAATGTAAGATCTTTCAGTGTAATCTGTGGGATTATCACCAAGAATTGTGCTATGTCCTGCGAAAAGTAAAAGTAATAGGAATAAATTTCTAAAAGCGTTCATTAATAACCGGATCTTTCTTTTTGTAAGCTGGTCAGTCAATTTTATAAACATGGGTTAGTCTACAACAATTTATGTTTATTAGCCAAGAAGGCTAATATTCTAGTAGAAAAATTTGGTTAAATGTTTTTGAGGAGTTCAATGACTCCTTAAAAATTAACTTATCCCAAAATCTAAAAGAACTATTTTTTTTCCAATACCATGGTTTCAGTTTCTAACCGTTTAAACATGACTTTGTACTGAACAGATCCGTCATCATCCCAATACTCAGTAGCAAGAGGACTATCAAAACTCATGGGAATTAAACGCCAGATATTTGGTAAAACCATTAAGTTTTTTGTTTCAGGGGGACGCATGAGGTTGTACATGGTTGTTCCATTTTTAAAACGGGTCTTTAAAATGTAAGGAGGTTGTTGAGGAGGACGGTTCTGCTTGAGTTTTTCAAGAGCTTCCCGGTCTAGGGTCACACCTAGGCCAGGACGTTCTGAAACACGCAGGAAACCATTAACCGGTTCCAGTCTTTCCTTCACTACATCAGAAGCATATATTTCGGAGGTCGTAACAAATGGTAGGCTTGCAGTTTTGAAAGCTGACTGCATGTGAGAAACCATGGCTCGGCTAATTCCACCTCCTGCCCATTGCACAGTAAATGGCACATTTGTCGAAGCAAAGAGCCCGGCTCGTCGTATAACTACACCAAGCTTAAGATGCCCAACAATATACCCATCAGCCGATTGTTTTAGTACATCAAAAGTATGTTGTATTCTGCTGCCATGTCTTAAAATTGGCAACCGGATACTTTTCTTTAAATCAATGTAGGACTCGATGTCGTTCATCTGCTCCAAAGGATCTTCAAAGCACCCAGCGATAGGAGAGTGGGAAATCCGTTCCACCAAGTCAGGGTTATGGCCGTAATGGCCGAAATGCGTGAGGTCAAAATGAAGTTTAAACCCTCGTGGGGCCACACGTTCCATGGCTTCCAGTTGATCAAAAACATTTTCAAAAGGAGAGAGGTGATACTTCATCCAGGTGTAACCCATAGCTGAGTATTTTTCAACTACTTGGGCCATTGCATCAGGCCGGGTTGACACCGTCCAGGAACTGATGGGCACCCAGCGGCGGTATCTTTGTCCAAAAAGCTTATAGACTGGTATCCTGGCTGCCTTACCCATCAGATCGTACATTGCCTTGGCCATTGGCTTCGATAATTCATCTCCGACCCAGTCAAAGGGACTGGTTCCTATATATTTATCTAAAACATCCTGAGGTTCATCTCGACCTTCGCCTAGCCCGTAAAAACCTTTGTTTGTATGTGCAACATAAATAGTTCGTGGTCTGGGTCCATAAAAATGATTGAGCTGATGCTGTTGCCAAGGAACATAATTGGGATGGATTTTATGTTTTTCCACATCAGTGACTATGAGGGGGCCATTGACCGAGTCAGAGGTTTTCTTAGCAGCGAGTGCCGCTTTCCAAGGTCTTACTACAGCAGTTGAACCAATTAAACTTGCTATCCCTGTTGTTAAAAACTGCCGACGATTTTGGCCTTTGTTTTCCATATTTTTAATCCAGATTAATCCTGATTGGGAATGAATATAAATTCATCTCGCCTTTACTAAGATAATTGCTAAGTATAGTCAATTACTATTCTACTAGAATCATTGCATCGTGTTTAGTAGAAACATCTTTATTCAAATCGTTCTATGATTATATCCCTAAAAATACAGGAAAGAATTGGTTTTCCGAACTAAATTATCTTAATTTATCTTGGATCTGATACGTGGACCATTAGCCCTGACCTAATTTTCCAAATCTTCAGGTCAATAGAAGTAGTTCTGGTATGCTATGCTCAAATGATTAAAGGATTCTTTCACTCTATCTTTCACTAACTGCATCAGTATTTCACGTAATGGAGGGTAAGCAGAAATGAAAATTGACCGCATTGAGGTTAAAGTAATTGGACCTCAAGTTCAACGCTTTACCTGGTCCCACGATTTACCAGAACAATATACGACAAATACCATTGTTCGCATTTTTACCGATGAAGGAATCGAGGGATTTGCTGGCGTTTCTAACTATACTTCTTATAGTTATGATAAATATACAGCGGAGACACTCAAACATATGATTCCAGCCCTTATTGGTAAGAATCCCTTGCAGCGTGAAACTTTATGGAAAAGCCTATTCTCGAGGGTATTTCCACTTTCACCAGGAGCCTTAGCAGTTGTGGATACAGCCCTTTGGGATCTTTTAGGCAAGGTATCTAATCTGCCAATCTATCAACTTTTGGGTGGGGCACGAGACTACATTCCTTCCTATGCAAGCACCCCACTTTTCAAAGATGTCCCAGCTTATCTAGACTTTGTTGATGAAATGCTGGATCAAGGATTTAAAGCGATAAAGTTTCATTGTTGGTGCATACCAGAAAAAGATTTGGAACTAGCTTTTGCAGCTCGTAAGAAATATTCCGCTTCTAAAGTTGCCTTCATGTTAGATGTAGAGAACAACTATGACTGGCAAAGTGCTTTGAAAGTGGCACGAGAATTAGAAGACCTTGAATTCACCTGGTTTGAAGCGCCACTGATGGATTATGACTTTGAAGGGTATCAGAAATTGACCAGTTCTGTTGACATTCCTGTCCTGCCCTCGGGTAACTGGATTCAGGATCTACCATCATTTAAACGAGCTTTGGACCTGTCTGCCTGGACTGCTGCCCGGACTGATATAACAGTTTGTGGTGGTTTAACTCCTACTCGTAAGGCTCTTGCATTAGTTGATGCGGCGGGAATGAAATGCGAGATAATGTCTTGGGGCAACACATTGGTTTCAGCAGCTAATCTACATCTGATGCTGGGTTTAAATCATTCCACCTATTTTGAACAGGCTGTGCCCTATGAGCCTTACGAGTATGGGATGAAAGATGTGATTCGGACTCAGTCGGATGGAATGGTTCGTGCACCAAAAGGACCTGGATTGGGTTTTGAAGTCGACTGGAACCTAATGAATGAAGCTAGTATATTTGCTTTTGATAGTAATTCTCTGTAGTCAATTTTCCCAATTTAATTTCAATGTCAGCAAGTAGCTCATTTGTTCAACTCTCGCTAAAGGTAAGAAGATTTAACCCATTATTTAGAATGAGGTCCGATGTCATTAGATTCCAAATTTGAAGTGATTGTAGTAGGTGGTGGTGCTATTGGTTGTACCATTGCCTACTACCTGCGGTCAGAAGGGTTTAAGGTAGCCTTAGTTGATAAGGGTCCGATTGGTTTTGAGGCATCTTGGGCCTCAGCAGGCATTGTAGGTCCCGGAACCTTCCTGGGAGGTAATTCTTGGTTTAAGCCAGCAACCAAGATGTCAAAAAAACTGTACGATGATCTCAATCAAGCACTTCATGAAGAAACAGGACAACTGGTGGAATACGGGGGACAGGGTACTCTAACTTTAGCCTTTAATGCAGAGGAGGTTGATGGGATCCAACAATACGTAAAAAAACAAAAGGGAGATGACGTGCCCACAGAAATTCTGATGGGTGTAGAAGCTCGTCAACGGGAACCATCCTTACCCGAAAATCTTCTTGCTGCAATGTTAAGGCCTGATGGACGATTCTTGGATGCTCGAAACTATACGTTAACCATAGCCAAGGCAGCAGAAATAAAAGGAGTGCGGATGATACAAGGATGGCCAGTTACAGAATTTCTATGGGAAAAATCAAGAATAGCAGGAGTCAAATCTGGATTTAGCAGTCTAATAGCGGACTGGGTTATAAATGCTGCTGGAGCATGGGGAGGTGAATTAGATCCAAAACTCGTTCTGCCAATTTTCCCGGATCATGGACAAATTATGGCTCTAAAAGGTCCAGTAAATGGTCTAAGGCATACCTTATGTCGTTGGAACCAATCTGGGTACATAACTCCCCGAGTAGACGGCCGAGCCTTAGTTGGAGCTACCCATGAACAAATCGGCTTCCAAAAAATGATTACACCGATGGGACTAAGGGTTTTATCTGATATCACGAAAAGAGTATTACCCGAGTTAAGTGATAGAAAAATCTTGGATATTTGGTCAGGTTTGCGTCCCGCTACCAAAGACGGTTTACCCGTCATTGGACCAGACTACCGAACAACTGGCGGTTATCTATGGGCTACTGGACATTCGAGTAGTGGTATGATGCAGGCACCAGCTACTGCAAAAGTAATCGTAGATCTGGTTTCCAATAAAAAACCTAGAATTCCCATAGAGGAAGTAAGTGTTAACCGATTCATAAAAGTGTAGAAACCTTTGAAAATAAATTAGGTCCATTATAATGAGTGATTTAAAATACTACAGATATAGTAGATATCTTCCTAGATGACCCCTTGACAGTGTAAATAATAGGTGATTTTCGAACAAGAACAGAAAGCGGATCAGAAAATCTCTATTCCCTTTCTGAAGAATCTTTTTTGGACTGAAGTGTGCTGTCTGGGGGAGAGAATACTAGAGGATTTTGGTCTACTGAAGGCAAAGGAGAAGTTGCAGTTGGGTTTTCAGAGCTAAGTAGAATTGCAATCCACCGTGTTTCTTCATTGCTATCCAGCGCTATTTTAACTGTCATGGTTAAAGGGACAGAAAGAAGCATTCCAACTGGTCCTAAAACCCATCCCCAAAAAACTAACGAAAGAAAGACCACTAATGTCGATAATCCTAAACCTCGGCCCACGAACCGAGGTTCTATAATACTGCTGAAGATGAAGTTTATTACTAAATAACCCAGAGCAACCAGTAAAGCAGTTCCATGACCTAACTGAATAAGGGCTAATAGTACCACTGGAATTGTAGCGAGTATTGAGCCGATAGTAGGCACGTAGTTAAGTAGAAAGGCCAATAACCCCCACAATAACGGAAAATCAACACCAAGAACTGCCACCCAACTTGCTGCTAGAAGTCCAGTGGCTGCACTTACAGATGTCTTGATGGCAAGATAACGCTGCACTGCATTTGTAAATTCTTTGAAGGCTGGAAGCGAAGCTTCGGGATTTCCTTTAATAGACCGAAGTTTAGTGGGAAAGCTGGAAACCTCAAGAAGAATAAAAATAACTACAATCATTATCAGAAAGGTATTCGTGAGAACACTCCCTAAGCCAGCTAGTAAGGTAGCAACCAGTTGCATGACTGCGCCTGGATTAACTATTTCTTTTAATTGGGAGCTAGAAAGGTAGATTCCTCTTATTTCTAGCCAAGAAAAAAGGTCTGTCATTTGTTGTTGAAGACGTTGTTGATAGAATGGCAATTCTTGAGAAAAGTTATTGAGTGAAGTTCCTAATACAGCAGTAATCATAAAACCGATTCCCAGAATCACTAGAACTACGAGTATGATGGAAAGAAATGAGGGAACGCCTCTTTTTTTTAACCAGAAAACAGGAGAAGTGCCAATAATAGCAATAAAAATTGCTACTAGAAAAGGGACGATGATTGCTGCTGCCTCTCTCATGCCTGCAATTATTATGACTACTGCAGCAGTAACAATAGCAATCCGGGCAGTCCCGACTTGGTTTCCTTTTTCGTTCATATTTTCTGTTCGTCGAATGTTTTTATTTTCTTATCAACTTTATATTTACTGGCCAACTTTCAAAACTTAGTTGGAACTAAACTCATTTCTGGGTAAGACTATTAATTTTTCACGAAATGTTTAAATCTCTAATTAACTGGTAATATTATTTTAGTTTTGCTTGTCCTTATTTTTAGGGAAATAAGGACAATGTTCATACCAGTTTGTATTGTAACAGGCTTTCTAGGCATAGTGATATAGATACAAGTGTTTCGTCAAAAATTATTGTTGAAGAGTAATAATAAAGCTTAAATTAAATGCTATGAGCAAAAAAAACAACAAGAGAATAATTTTTGGTTGGTGCATGTATGATTGGGCCAATTCTGCTTATATTACCACTGTGGCCACTGGAATTTTGCCGGCTTATTTTGCCGGAGAAGTAGTTGGCCCCGAAGGTATTAAAATTGGTAATACAGGATATAGTGCTACTACTCTTTGGGGGTTTAATGTTGGTTTTGCGGCCCTGATATCACTTTGTTTAGGTCCGATATTAGGAGCTATAAGTGATATTTCGTTTACGAAAAAGAAGTTTCTCTTGGGGTTTGCGTACACTGGTTCGTTGTTTAGTAGCTTGATTTATTTTTGCCAAGAAGGTGATGTTTTTAAGGCATTATCTTTTTTTTTGGTAAGTCAGGTGGCATTTATTTGTGCCAATGTTTTTTACGATGCTTTCTTGCCACAAATTTCTTCTGAAGAAAAAATAAACTTGGTTTCTGGTAAGGGATATTCCTACGGCTATTTGGGGGGTGGAATTCAGTTTGGATTATCTTTAGTCCTAATCCTTGTTCACAAATCCTTTGGAATATCGCAGAATCTCGCTGCTAGATTGGGAATAGTACTAGCAGGGTTTTGGTGGGCTGGATTTTCTCTTTTTACAGCTAAGTACCTACCTGAAGATCCTCTTGGGAAAAAGATTGTAAGAGGGTCCTTTTATAAATTAGGATTGCTTGACAACCTAAAAAAGGGTATTGCAAGGACTTTAAAGACAATACAACTCTTGTGTAGATATCATCACTTGTTAGTCTTTCTTTTAGCTTTTATGTTTTATAACGATGGAATTCAGACAGTAATTAATATGTCAATAATCTATGGTAAGGATGAACTAGGTTTAAAGACTAAGGATCTCATGGTTACCCTTTTTATTGTGCAAGCTGTTGCAGCATTAGGGGCTAATTTTTTCAGTAGGTTATCTTATTGGTTGGGCACAAAAAACACCCTGGTGTTGACACTGCTAATCTGGTCTACGGTAGTAATTTATGCCTACTTTATTAGGAATACGACGGAATTTTTTTTGCTAGGAATAATGGTCGGTTTAGTTTTAGGTGGTTCTCAGTCTCTAAGTCGATCCTTTTACGGCGCCATGATTCCAGAGAGAGCAAGTGGAGGGTTTTTTGGGTTCTACGCTTTGTTTAGTAGGCTTTCAGGAGTTTTAGGTCCGTGGGTTTTTTCTGGGGTGACGCTTTTGTCTGGATCAGCTCGTACTGCAATTTTGTATTTGCTGATATTTTTTGTTTTAGGAATAGTCCTTTTGTTGTTTGTTGATGAAAGGGAATTCAAAAGAATCAATGTCAAGGGTTGCATTGAGTTGTATTGATGCAATTTCTAATTAAAATTATCTCGTTTATTGATTTGAATTCAGGGATAAGAAAAAATTGTGCAACAAAATGGTATTGGATTGAAGATAATAATTTGAAAGGAATATATCTATGCGTATTGCAATTGGGGGAATAGAACATGAGAGTAGTAACTTCGCGCTTTTAGAAACCCCTTTCGAGGCCTTCTTTGGACACTCTCGTTCCTGTCAACCTAAGGAGCTACTAACTAGGACTGGTGAAATAAATACGATCATTGATGGATTCATAAAGGGACTTCGTCTCGAGGGGGTTGAAATTGTGCCACTTGGATGGTTCCATGCTCCATCAGGAAGACAACCGACAAGAGGAACCCATGAGGCGGTTAAGGAATCCTTGCTAGCTCCTCTGCGCAATTCTATGCCAGTTGATGGCGTTCTCCTGAGTTTGCATGGTGCCTACTCAGCAGAAACTGTAGATGATGCAGACGGTGACATACTTCAATCAGTCCGAGCAGTAGTAGGTAGAGCTTGTCCAGTCATAGCTGTGCACGACCTTCATTGTAACATTGGAAAAACAATGGTGGAGAATGCCACTGCTCTTATAGTAGAGGATACTTACCCTCATGTAGACATGTCCGAAAGGGGTGTAGAAGCTGCTAACATGATGATTCAAACCATTAGAGGAGAGGTGCGTCCTACTTTAGGCTGGTGTCCAATTCCGCTTTTTTGGTCTGCAGAGAAAATGATTACCTCAGAAGAGCCAATGAGCTTAGCCATAGAGCAGCTCTTGGAACTTGAGAAGCATCCTGATGTTTTGACAGCCAGTATTGGTGTTGGTTACCAGTGGGCAGATGTGAATTGTGCCGGAGCAGCTACTTTGGTTGTTACTGACGGTGATTCTGCCGCTGCTCAGAAAAAAGCGGAGGATTTGGCTCAGTGGATCTGGATACGACGAGATTGTTGGCAGCGAGAGCTGCTCTCTGCTGGTCAAGCTTTGATCGAAGGAGAAAAAATAGCTAAATATCCAATCATCTTAGCAGATCAAGCTGACAATTCTGGTGGAGGTGCTCCAAGTGACAGTACAGAGATTCTACGTTTGTTTATCGAACAAAATCTTAAAAACGCAGCTGTTCTTTATATTGCAGATCCTGAAACCGCTGACAAAGCAACTGAAGCTGGTAAGGGACAAATAGTTGAAGTAGAAGTTGGTGGCAAATCCCATGCTACCCAAGGACCCCCAGTATCAATGAGAGCAGAGGTTCTTGCTGTTAGCGACGGACGTGTTGTTTGTGATGGTCCAATGTTTGCTGGATTAGAGGTTGATCATGGGAAGTCGGTTTTGCTTAAGCAAGGTGGGATTTATGTAATAGTTATTTCTTTAGCTCATCAACCAGTTGATCTTGCATTTCCACGAAGTCTAGGGTTGGACTGTGGCAGCATGCAGTATATTTGTGTGAAGTCTACAGGTCATTTTCGTAGTGGTTTTGGTCCTATAGCTGGTTCCATTTTTAATGTTGATGCAGCCGGTATCTTCACTCAAGATTTTAGTAAAATCCCTTTTACAAGACTGGGAAGAGATATTTACCCAATGAATCCAAAAACCTGTTTTTTGATTTAAGTTTAAAGATCTTTTTTACTCTGTTGTAGTCTTAGTAGTGATGTGATGGTTAGGCAATCTAGAGTTTTCGGAATTATCTACAATCTATCCTATAGATAAATTACTTAATTCAAGATATAGTTAGCATAAAGAAAGCTTATGGTAAAAATTGCAGGTGCCAATCTTAATTATAGTTTAGTTAATGAAATTTTACTTTGTCTTGGTTAAATTATGAATCTTGACCAAATCCGTAATTTCCACGCAGTTGCTGTGCACAAGAGTTTCACAATAGCAGCAGAGAAGCTTTTTCGTACACAACCAGCTATAAGCACTCAAGTTAGAATGCTGGAGGAAGAGCTGGCAGCTAAACTTTTTGACCGGATTGGCAAAAAAGTATTCCTGACACGAGCAGGGGATGTCCTTTTTACCTATGCAGAGCGACTTTTAAGCCTACATGATGAAGCAAAACTTGCAGTTACGGATCTTAATACTTCTCCAAAGGGGAAAATTGTAATAGGTGCAAACGAGGCTACTTTTCTTTATGTATTACCAGAAATCTTTTCGATATTTAAAGATAAATATCCTAATGTACAGATTAGTATCTATCGTAACTTCACAAAAAAAGTTCTTGAAAAGGTTAAAACCAATCAGTTAGATTTTGGGATTGTAACTCTTCCTATTCCTGGGGATGAGTTAAATATTTTGCCAATTTCTACGGAGGAGTTGTGGCTTATAACCGAACCCAATCATCCGTTAAACAAAAAATTGTCTTGTGAAATCAACGATCTTATTCCATACCCCTTGATTTTCCATTCGGCAGGCACCACTCGAGAACGTTTAGTGAAGCGTTTTGGTGACTTGTGGGACAAGCTTAATATTTCAATGGAATTAGCTAGTATTGAAACTATAAAAAAGTTTGTATCTATTGGAATGGGGATTTCAATTGTTCCAAAGAGTTATGCAGAAAAGGAGCAGAAGGAGGGGGTGCTCCATTTGCAACCAATAAAAAGTTTAAATCTGATTAGAGAACTGGGTGTTATCCATAGGAAAAATCGCTATCTCTCTCGAGCGTGTATTACCTTTCTTGAGGTTATAAAAGAATCGATGAACTGTATACCGAGTTCTTATGCTAATAATGATTGAGGTTAAACAAATAAAAAATCAGCTATGAATAGAAAACATCAAGAAAATAGTGAAAAGCCAACGGATCTATCTTCGTTAGAAGAACAAAAACAGTCAGATTTTGAGGCAGAATTTTTCGGTCCTACTAAAAAACGAAGTTGGATTTTAGCTGTTGCGGTTGTTTTAACTGCGATTATTTTGTTGGCTTCTTTAATTTCCTCGTCCAAAGCATTCAATCCTTGGTTACCTTGGACTATTGAGTATGCTCAAAAAAGAGTCCCTCAGGGGCCTAACGGAGAGCCGCCTATTGTGCTTTTAGAGCTTAGCCAAACTCAAAGTGAAGAGACAATTACCATCAAAGGAAGAGTAAAAAATCAGAGTGAAGAACAAATTAAGGAACTAATCGCCACTCTGACTTTGATTACTTCCTTAGCTCTTCCTGTTATTGAGGATGTTTCTATTTCTCCCGAAGAACTGGATGCTGGAGCCGAAGGCTCCTTTGAGTGGGTAAAACCTCTTACAGGGCAAGCAGGTGGTATGAAACTCAAATTTGGACTTGGCAGTGGTGCAATAGTACAACATAAGGACGGGCGGTTTGAAAAAACAGAAAAAAGATCTGAGTCGTTAGAAAATGAATCGTTAGAAAAGAACTTTTGATTGTTTTATGTTTTTTGTTGCTTATATTTTGTTCCTCCCTAATTGTGGTTTCTTCATTGAAAGTACTCAACTTAAATTCGAGGGTTAACTATTGCGTACTGTCTTTGTGTGAAAGGTTAGACCGGGTATGAACAAGAGAAAAGTGCTGCAAAAAAAAATATTTAATGTTAGTCGACGTTTTCGGGGATTACAAAGAGTTACAAAGGCTTTATTATCCACTAAGCATCCTTTATTAGCCCATCTTATTCCAATTCGTCGTTGCAACCTTTCTTGTACATATTGCAATGAATTCGACAATTTTTCTCCTCCTGTTTTAACAAAAGAAATGATAAGACGAGTGGATACCCTAGCAAAACTAGGTACAGCTGTTGTTACCATCAGTGGGGGCGAACCATTTCTACACCCTGACTTAGACCTTATTATTGCCCAGATACGTTCAAGAAAGATGCTCTCTGGAGTAATCACAAACGGTTATCTATTGAATGAAAAACGGATTACGCAATTAAATAAGGTAGGACTCGAATATATGCAAATCAGTATCGATAATGTTAATCCTGATGACGTTTCAAAAAAGAGCCTAAAAGTTTTAGATGCTAAACTTTTGATGTTATCCAGATATGCAGAATTTGACGTAAACATTAATTCAGTACTAGGCTCTGGAATATGTTTTCCAGATGACGCTTTAACTGTTGCACGTCGAGCCGTCAAGTTAGGGTTTTCGAGCACCTTAGGTATCATTCACGATGGTAGTGGACAATTAAGACCTTTATCTAAAAAAGAACGTTCGGTATACCGAGAGATTCAAAAATTGGGGAAGAGATCTTTTGCTAGATTTAATCAATTTCAAGAAAATATTTCTTGGGGAAAACCCAACGACTGGAGATGTAGAGCCGGTAGTCGATACCTCTATGTTTGCGAAGACGGACTGGTACATTACTGTTCCCAGCAACGTGGATATCCGGCAATCCCCTTAGAAAATTATACTCAAGAGCATATAGAAAACGAATTTAACACAGCCAAAGAATGTGCACCTTATTGTACAGTTTCCTGTGTTCAGCAGGTTGCTATTTTTGATAACTGGAGAGCGCCTCAGACCGGTAGTTTTAAAACCATTTCTTGAACGATTAGATTAAGGGTTTACTTCAATGGTTGATAAAAGAAGAATTATTTGGGTTTGATCAAAAATAACTAAAATAACGGAGATTGACAAACAAAACTTGGGAAAAATCTGGCAATTTCAAGCGATGTTGACCAGGAGGTTGATATGTTGAAGGGCAAAGTTGGGATTGTTTTTGGAATAGCTAATAAACGCAGTATTGCTTGGAGTATAGCTGAAGCATGGCATCGGGCAGGAGCCCAATTGGCCTTAACTTATCAGGGGGACCGACTGCGGGATAATGTAGCTGAATTAGCTCATGGTCTTGGAGGGAATATTCCTATTTATCCCTGTGATGTTACAAAAGATGAAGAGATTGACAATGTTTTTAAATCTCTGGGAAATGATTTTGATTGTTTGGATCTGGTTTTACACAGTGTAGCTTTTGCCCCTAAGGAAGCACTGGAAGGACAGTTTTTAGAAACAGAGAGAGAGGCTTTTAGAGTTGCCCATGATGTGAGCGCATATTCATTGGTAGCTATTTCTCGTGCGGCGCTACCTTTAATGACAAATGGAGGTAGCATTGTCACGATGACATATTATGGTTCTGAAAAAGTTGTACCACATTACAATGTAATGGGAGTTGCGAAGGCCTCTCTTGAAGCTACAGTAAGGTATCTATCCTATGATTTAGGTTCAAGAAAGGTTCGTGTAAATGCTATAAGTGCTGGCCCAGTTAAAACGCTGGCTGCTAGAGGAATTCGTGGTTTTAGTAGTATGCTGACCTACCATTCTGAACATGCTCCATTAAAGAGAAATGTTGAAATTGAGGAGATAGGAAATACCGGGCTATACCTAGGTAGTGATCTGTCAGCAGGTGTCACTGGTGAAATTATTTTTGTTGATTGTGGTTACAATATAATGGGTATGTAAATAAATTATTTTGTAAGGAATAAAAAAATACGGTTAGCTTAAGCTTAAGTTATAGATCACCAAAGGAGAACCAATTATGGACAGAATATTCCCTTCAGCTCAACAGAGAACAAAGACTCCCAATTTAAGGAGTAAAGCTTTCTTATTCTGGACGACTACTTTATTTGTGGTAGTTACAATGCTGATAAATTGTACAAGTGAGAGTGCCTCTAATTTAGCAACAAAATCAGCCGCTCCCGGTTCTTCTCGTACTTCAGATAAGGGCAAACAGCTAGGCCCATTTATTTTTCAGATTCCCTCTGGGTGGATTGAGACTGAACCTAGTTCAAGAATGCGTAAAGCTCAGTTCACATTACCCAGATCAAATGACGATTCAGAGGATGGAGAGTTAACAGTGTTTTATTTTGGATCAGGGCAAGGTGGATCAACAGAAGCTAATATTAACCGGTGGATTGGCCAGATTAGTCAACCAGACGGATCTTCTTCTCGGGCTAAGGCAAAAATTATTAGTGGGGATGTTTCGGGATTTAAAATCACCCAGGTTGATGTCAGTGGGACACTACAAGCTTCTCGAATGCCCGGTGTGCCACAACGGCCAGCCAAAACCGGTTACCGTTTGTTGGGGGTTGTTCTTGAAAGTCCTGAGGGACCTTGGTTTTTCAAGCTTGTTGGACCAGAAAAAACTATTGAAAGATGGGCGGCCAGTTTTCAGAAGTTTATTGAAAGCGCCAAATCAAATTAAGCCTGTTTTATATTTACTAGTTAAATCTCCCAACTTTGACTTTTGCTGGGCGAATAAGTAATCCATTCATAAGATAACCCTTACTAACTATTTCAAGAATGCAGTTGTCCTGTTCTTTTTTAGTTACATTAACTACTGCAACGGCTTCTGAAACCTCAGGATCGAAAGTCTGACCCACTTGAGTAACTTCCGTTAAGCCTAAGTCATCGAGTACTCCGGAGAATTGGTTATGGATAAGTCCTACGCCTTCAATTAGACCTTGAAAATTAGGAGTTTTTTTAGAAGCATTCAAGGCCCTTTCTAAATTTTCAAACACATCTAAAAATTCTTTTACAAGGTCCCCTTTAGATTGAAGAATCCTTTTTTCGTGCTCGTTTCGAATTCGCTCCCGAGACTTTTGAACTTCAATTTCTGCGTTCTTCTGAACTTCATTTACCTTTTTTTCCAATTCCTGTACATAGGTAGGTTTAAAAGAATATTCCTTCTCATCCTTAGATGCTTCTTTTTCTTTGTTGACCCAAAAACGTTTGTCGGTGACTCGAATTGGAGTCTCTGTTTTTTTTGATTTAGTGTTTGAAAGGGAATTTTGTTTTTTTTGTAGAAGTGACATTACTTATATGTCCTTTTAGCTAACTGTTTAAAGAAAATTACCTAGGCGGCCAAAAAAGAACAACAAAGAGCTTTTTCTATGGCGAGTTTCTAGTCCTGATAAGGTTAGGCAAATAAATTGTACTGGTCTTAATGTCTATACACCAAGTTGATTTGATAGACAAAAAAAAGAAAGGCTGTGTTTGAGGTAAAGCAATGCATATATTTGTGTTAATTTGGATGACATCTTGAAAATAGTCTGGCTTAGTTTTCAATCTTTGCTTCATCTACAAGCATTACTGGTATGCCATCTTTAACAGGGTAAACTCGTTTACACTTTTGGCATTTTAGGCCATCCTCATTTGGTGTTAAATTTACAGGCTCTTTGCAGACTGGACAAACTAGGATTTCTAATAGTTCTGGGCTTATAGACATAATGCCCTCCACAGGAGTATGTGTATAGCTTCTCTTAAGGGAGTTTAAGGTCAATCGGTTTTAACATTTTTTACAAGAAAATCATTAACTATTTGCTTTGTTCGGTAATATCATCTATTTTGAAGTTCAAATCCTCCAAAATCTTTTTATCTAATTTATATAGCGTGGGATCTGAAACGGTTTTTCCAAAGATGAGATCTCCTTCTTTTTTCCCCAGCAAGATCGTAGTAGCTTGACTGTCTTTTTTGACAATTGTAATTTCAGCCGAAGGATCCTGAAACCCATATTTTGGGTTATTCAGATTAATTTGATCATCAATCTCTTTTCCCTCCAAATCTTCTAAAGGCCAAAAAAGTTTATACTCAAGAAGAGAGTTTTCCTTGTATCCTTCTGGTTTGTTAAGTTTCCACTTGTCATCTGAACCTCGTATGAATTCAAAATTGTTCTTTGGTAATTTGACGCTAATCTGTTTCACCTCACTTCGTTCAAAGTGGACCATTTTCTTGTCACGAAGAGTTATTAGGTCTAGGTTTAATTTTTCAACCAAGTCTTCTTTAATCTTAAAAACATCCTTTCTTGTAACATCCTTTGCATAATACTGGGAATCAACTTTTTTCCCAATGAGCAAAGATTTTTCAGCTTTGTTTTCTCCTAGATATAACTGAACTTTAGCCATTGGGCGTTGAAGTCCATAGTTTTTTGAATTTGTGTTCTTGTGTTCAATAAATTCCTCTACCCGTGCAAAATCTAGATCACTTAGTAGTGAACTTACCTTAGAACGATCTGCTCTGGCTTGAATTGGTTGTTGAATTGACCAATCCTCCCCATTTTTTTCTAGGTGGTATTTTTTTCTCTTAAATAAAATTTTAAGTTCATTAACTTGATCTTTATCAAAATTCAGTACCACTTTATCTCTAAAATCAAAGAGATTCTTTTCGGCATTAGTGAGTAATGAACTGGGAAGAATTAAAATTTTTTCTTGGCCAGGAATTTTGGCGAAGACCGAAGAATCATTAAAATCCTTATCTCCAAAGTCTACGTTAAAAGTCTTATTATTCTTTGTGGTTAACATTACTTTAATACCTGGACGTTCTAGTCCAAATGCTTTCCAGTCGATAGGATTTGACTCTAGTGATCTTTCCACTTTTGCTGATCCAAAATCAGAGGCTAAACTTTCAGCAGTACTTTTGTCTGCTTTCACTTCTATTGGTTGAACAAGATTCCACATATCGTCATTTTTTTGTAGTGCAATGGTTGAGTTACTTCGGGACAAGGTGATTGCAGTGATGGCGTCCTTTTCAAAGGGGAATAGTTTTTTGGCTTTTTCCTCAGCTTCCTCACGTTTTTTCCCTCCTTCAACTTCGTAAAAATAGACAAAGGTACCTAGGATTAGAAAAAGGACCGCAACAATACCTAGATTTTTCCAAATCATGAGGATCGCCTCCTTTTCCAAACAACAAGAGCTCCTGCACCTAGGGCTGCTCCTGGCATTAAGACAAGAGTTAGATAGAATAGTATTTTTGAGGTTGCAGCTGTCATCTGTACACTGCGATTTTCTGGATCTTTGGGTCTAACAGATATTAAATCTTCATCTTCTGCTAACCAACTGACTGTATTAAGAAATAGGTCCCCGTTTCTTTGGTTTCTGAAAAAAGTGTTGTTGGCAAAATCAGAATCCCCAATAACTACAATTCTACTTTCCTTGCCTAACTCCTTTTTTTCTTCTTGGACCTTGTTTTTGCTACTGTTTTCTTCTGAGGTTTTAGCTTCAGTTGACAGATCTAGTGATTGGGTACTAACCATTCCAAGTACGACTGGACCTTCTATATCAGTGCCCTCATTAAACTCTGCAGCACCTTCTACTAAATTCTTTTCGCCCCAACTTCTTTCTGAGGTGCGGAACAGTACACTGCTAGTAAATTCAGAATTTGAATTCTCAACGGATCTTAGAGAACGGGCTTCAGGAAAAAATGTCATCGTGCCGGAGAGGTCTTTGGTAATTGGGTGGGATTCGTAAGCAGAAACTAGAGGAGCTGCTGGTCCCATGCCAAAAAGTTGGCCTAGTCCACTGGAATCGACTACGATGTCGTTTTCCAGACCAATCTTCCATTTTTTGAGAAGCTGGTTCAGACCAAGGTCAATATCAGGGTCAGTCAACAAGAGGATCTTCCCGCCTGCGTCAACATATTTTTCAATGATAGTCATTTCAGTTGGCAACAGTGCAACTTTAGGTCCTGCAATTACCAATGCCGAACAATCTTCTGGAATAGACCGAGACTCTGCTAAATTTATACTCTTGACCTCATAATTTTGGTTTTCAACACCTTCTTTGGCAACACCATAGCCATCTTGGTTTTGATCATCATCAATATTTGCCTCGTTATGTCCCTTGGTGAAATAGATAACCTTGTTTTGTTCTCGGGTAACTTTCAAGATTGTATTGGTAATATCTTCCTCACGCGGCGCTTCGATTTTTTCATGTTTATTTCCAGATATTACTAAAATCTCACCAAACCGGCTGACTCCATATTTCTTGCTAAGTCCCGGATTTGCTTGTGGATCCACCCGCCGAAAAGTCAAGGAAGATCGGTTGAGGCTTTGATATTCTTTCATTAAATCATCTAGAGTAGGATTAGGTTCCTTTTCGAAATGGATGATTTCAACATCATTTTTTAACCCTTCTACGATTTTTTCAGTTTGATTCGACAAACTATATTGTTTGGTGCTGGTTAGATCCCAGCGTTGGTGGTATTTTTTAGCCAGGAAATTAACCATTCCTAGAATACCAACTACTAACAGAACCATAACAAGTGTGTTGGCACTATACTGGGTGGTCCGATGGCGAAAACTTGTTTTGATTTGGTTAAGGTTGAGGAAAATCCATGCGAGAGTTAGAACAATACCACCATAAAAAACGGCCTGAACCCAAATGCTCCACACTAATTGAATTGAATACCAAATGTAAGCAGCAATTATGAGAGCAGGCCCATAGGAGATTATGTTTTTTAACTTAGTCATTTTTTATGACCTCCAGCGGAGCGATTCAAGTGACCTATAGGTTAGAAAAAGGCCTAAAAAGATAAAACTGAGGTAAACAACTATGCTTGACGTGTCCATTACACCTTTAGAGAAATCATCAAAATGATTGAGAATTGAAATGTATCCGAGAATGGTCTGTAAAACAGGCCCTGCAGACCGTGCAGCAAGGTCTATTACCCATAGAATAAGAACGGCACCAAAAGTGATACTAGCCGAAACGATCTGATTTTCCGTGAGTGTGGAAATGAAAATGCCTAGTGAAATCAAGGCACCTCCTAACAGAATTAATCCAACATAACCTGAAAAAACTGGTCCTAAGGTCATTTTAGGTGAGCTGTAGATAAAAAGGAAACCATGGTAAATCAAGGTTGGCAGGAGCATTATTTTAAAGAAAAGAATTGCAGCCAGAAACTTTCCCAAAATGAGATCTACATTAGTAATCGGAGAAGTAAGAAGCAACTCCATGGTTCCTCGCCGTTTTTCATCAGCAAAGCTTGCCATGGTTATCATAGGCAGCATAAATAAAATGATAGTGCTAACAATTCCAAAGAAGTTTCTTATTACTAACGAAGGGATGTCCATTGCAGGGGGAGGTCCTCCTCCAAACTGCTGCGATTGAACCGCCATCATCATCGAGCGTTGGATGAAGACTCCGAGAATCTGGGTAAAAAAGTACCCACTTAGTATTAAAAAAACCGTAAGCACTACATAAGCTATAGGTGAAGCAAAATATGACCGTAATTCTTTTTCTATGATTGCTAATAGATTGCTCATTAGTTACGTACCTCCTCTTGAGTAGTTATTTGAGTAAATACGTCCTCGAGACTCATTTTCATAGAATGTAATTCAAGAATTTCGAAACCACCCTCAATTATGCTACGAGCAATTGTACTTCTGAGATCCTTTTTCAGTTCAGTTTCAATGATAAACTGGGAAACTTCTTTTTCACCCAGTGGTTTTGATTCAATGTCCAATACGCCTTCTACCGTTTTTATTTTATTTTGTATTTCGAGGGAAGCACCCTTTGCCTCAATGTAAATTTGCTGAGTACCCTGTTGCTGTCGAGTAAGATTTTCTGGAGTGTCTACAGCTTTGATTTTTCCATTAGAAATAATCACCACCCGTTCACAGGTCATGCTGACTTCGGGCAATATATGGGTTGAAAGAATAATTGTGTGGCTTCCTGAAAGGCTCTTAATAAGATCACGTACTTCTTTAATTTGATTAGGATCCAAGCCTACTGTTGGCTCGTCAAGAATTAAGACCTCTGGGTCATGAATCAGAGCCTGAGCTAGCCCTACCCGTTGTTTAAATCCCTTCGACATATGCCCGATTAACTTGTTGCCATATTCTTTTATTCGAACCTTTTCTTTCACATCTTGAACACTTTTATCACGTTCTCCAGGAGAGATTCCTTTTATCTTAGCAACGAAGTTAAGATAACTATTGACCGTCATCTCGTCATAAACTGGAGGATGCTCTGGAAGGTAACCGATTCGGCGTTTTACTTCCATAGGATGATCAAAAACGTCAAACCCTGCTACTCGGGCAGTTCCCTCACTAGCTGGCAGAAAACAGGTTAAAATCCTCATTGTCGTTGTTTTACCAGCACCATTTGGCCCAAGAAACCCCAAAATTTCTCCCTTGGCAACCTGAAAGGACACCTCATCTACCGCTTTTGTGTCTCCGTATCTTTTTGTCAAATTATCAACTTCAATCACAAAATCTCTCCTTCCACTTGTTGGGAAATGCTCTCAAATTAGAGAGGTACCCGAAGCGCGTCTAAACATTAACCAGATTAAATCCTGGGGACTAAAATTCAAGCAAAATATTATAATGAAAAGAATGCAATTGTAAAGGTGCCAGTTTAATACTGAAGTTCTGGTAACTGAATTAACTATTAAACATTTTAGGTGATTCGAAGTATTTTCTTTTTTTAAATTGGTCAGAATGTGGTTACAACAAATTTGGCTAACTCCGGGGAGTGCATCTAATTAATTAATTTGTCAGCTAAAGTACTGTCATTGGATCGTATCTGGAGGAAGAAGACTATTAGGGTCTCTGGCAATTGCCTCTCCATCTTCAATTCCAGTAATGAAACCATGGAAGAGAATTTTACTTTCATTCAAGACTAGGAGTACATCACCCTGTTGAATGTTAGGGTTCTTAAGTTTAAATCGAATTAGAAATGCTTTACCATTCAGGTGTTCTAGGGTCTGATACAAAAATTCTTTGGAATTGATGGTTAGTGTCTGAGAATTTGGAGGTTGCTCAGAATTATTTACTTGGTTCAATGGTTCTTACCTCACATAGATTACCATACTGGTTCGACTATTCATTCTAAGTCTACATTTTATTAGAGTAAAATTGTAGACTTCTTTAGATAAATTTGCAGTAGATTACTAGATAGCAATAGAAGGTTAAACAATGTTATTTTTGAGGATAATCCAGAGGATTCTAGTTTTGATTTTCATGTTGTCCGTAAATTGCAATACAGAGAATCTGGCAATCCAACAAACCAACGAATCTAAAAACTTGTTGGTTCGCGGCAGGATCTTTTGTTTTGGTTCAAAACTTAACCAAGTTCCCTGTGCCGAAAAATACTCCAAGATAGGACTAAAAGATAGTAGTGGGCAACTGTATTTTCTTAACTCTGGAGAGTCCGCAAAAACGCTTGTTAAAGAGAAGAAGCTGAAGACCCGAGACTTTCAACTTATTTTAAGTAAAGAAAATTCAGACAACACTTATGAAATTGTCAAAGCTCAACTACTTAGGAATAATAAGATCTACGATTTCTATTACTTTTGCGAGGTATGTAATATTACAACATATACTCCAAGTGCTTGTATGTGTTGCAGAGCACCTACTGAGTATAAGGAAAGTCCAGTCATTAAGAAGTAGAAGTGTTTGTTAGTTGACAAACATAACCGAGGACGTCTCGAGCAGAAATAATTCTTAGAGGCTGGTTCGGACTGACAATTGGAATATGACGAAATCCACCAACTGACATTTGATGCAGGGCAAAACGAATTGAATCATCTAGATTCAAGGTAACTGGACGAGGGGTCATAACTTTCTTAGTTTGTATTGTATGAAGCAGGTGTTTTTTCCCAACCAATTTATAAAGTACATCTCTTTCCGAGAATATTCCTGTTAAGGTATCCCCCTCTATAATCAAGACACACCCGACCCCTTTGTCCTTTAATAACTGAATGGATTGCTGCACTGAAGTTTCAGGGGAAACAGTTATAGCTGATCTGGGGTTTAAGGCAGCAACAGTATCTTCCATCAGTCGCTTTTGTAAACCTATAGTTGGAAGAGGAATATCCAATTTAGAAAGGGGAGAAAGACATTCGATACAACGGTCAACACCTGGAAGATTGGACGAGCCACAAGCAGGGCAGTTCACAAAAACCTCTTTAAAGGGGGAGTTAAATCCAAAGCTTTTTAAAATTTACTGTTACGCAATTCATAATGATTTTTGGTCAGATCTAATCTACTACCCAGGCATCCCCACTGTTGAGGAGTTTTTCAAGATTTCCTTGTCCTGACCTGCTAATAGAATCCTCTACCTGAGCTTCTAGTAACTCATCATAGGTAGGTTTTGCTACGGAACGAAAAATACCAATAGGAACAGGGAAGTCAGGGTAGTCCATTCGAGCCAGCATATTAGCTAAATGGGGCTCCGGAGAATGGATATCATGCTTTAAAAGGTCATTTTCAGAGAATTCGGTACCAATTTCTACAACTTCTGGCTGTAAACCATTAAGACGAATGCCTTTATTACGATCCTTGCCAAAAATCAACGGTTTACCATCTTCCAACCTAATAGTGGAGTCATCGCGAATGGAGCGTTCGGCAAAATGGCTGAATGCCCCATCATTAAAAATATTACAATTTTGAAAAACTTCTACAAATGAAACGCCTTTATGTTGGGCAGCTTTTGTAAGAACCCAAGAAAGGTGTTTAACATCGATATCGATGGCTCGTGCTACAAATGTTGCTTCATTGGAAATAGCAATACAAAGGGGATTAATTGGATAGTCTATCGATCCAACTGGAGTCGATTTAGTTTTCTTCCCAAATTCGGAAGTTGGAGAGTATTGGCCCTTTGTGAGTCCGTAGATTCTATTATTAAAGAGAATTATATTAACATCAAGATTCCTGCGAACAATGTGCATGAAATGATTGCCCCCGATGCTTAGAGCATCGCCGTCCCCCGTAATTATCCAAACCGATAACTCGGGTCTTGAAGCTTTAATTCCAGTGGCCAAAGTTGGAGCTCTTCCATGAATACTGTGGAATCCATAGGTATTAACATAGTAAGGGAAACGACTAGAACAGCCGATGCCGGATACAAAAACAAAATTTTCTCTGGGTGTATTAAGAGTAGGAAGAATTTTCTGGGTTTGGGCAAGAATCGAGT
This sequence comes from Terriglobia bacterium, assembly GCA_022452285.1. Lineage (GTDB taxonomy): Bacteria > Acidobacteriota > Terriglobia > Versatilivoradales > Versatilivoraceae > JAKUNG01. Next base: position 236,970 of record JAKUNG010000003.1, read on the forward strand.
AATCACCACATCCAGGGCACCACCGTATTTCTTGATCACTAACAAAATCTTGCCGTCTTAATTGAGTTAGCCCTGAGCCCTCCGAAGTTTTGTTTAATTCTTTACTCATTAGTTGGTTCTCTCTTTTTTGACCGAGTTTTTAAAAGGGCTAACTTTCTGTGTTTTTACTATAAAAGTATTCTAGAGTAATTGATCAATTTTGTCCTTCAATTCTGAAATCTTAAGTGGCCGTCCCTGTACCTTTTGCAATCCAGTAGCTTTAATGAGAAAACGGGCCCTTATCAGTGTTAATAATTGACCGAGGTTGAGCTCTGGTACAAGAACTTTATTGAAATTAGAAAGAACAGTTTCCAGATTTTTTGGAAACGGGTTTAAATATCTTAAATGGATACTAGAAACAGACTTACCCTGTTCCTGCATGCTTTCCACTGCGGAGGTGATCGCACCATAAGTTGAACCCCAACCAACAACAAGGAGTTCTCCCTGAGTAGGTCCAAAAACCTCAACTTCAGGAATAAAGTTTGCAACTCCAGCAATTTTTTTCGCTCGCAAATTGACCATATATTCATGATTTTCTGGGTTATAACTAACATTTCCAGTGACATCTTGTTTTTCCAGTCCACCAATTCGATGTTCCAAACCAGGAGTTCCAGGAATTGCCCAAGGACGAGAAAGAGTAACTTTGTCTCTTAGGTAGGGGTGAAATTTTTCAGGGTCAGTCCTAGACTGAATCTCAATGTCTGGAAGGTCTTCTACCGAGGGAATTTGCCAGGGCTCAGATCCATTAGCTAAATAGCCATCAGAAAGAAAAAACACAGGAGACATGAAACGAGTGGCTAATCTAAAAGCTTCAAAAGCCATTTTAAAGCAATCCCCTGGCGTAGCTGGAGCTACAATAATGGCAGGGCATTCTCCATTTCTACCATACATAGCCTGTAATAAATCAGCTTGCTCGGTTTTAGTAGGTAGGCCTGTACTAGGGCCACCTCTTTGAATATCAGCAATTACCACTGGGAGTTCAGCCATGACTGCTAAGCCAATTGCTTCAGATTTGAGGCATACTCCCGGACCACTTGTCCCGGTCAGTCCCAACTGGCCAGCGAAGGAAGCACCAATTGCTGCACCAATTGCCGCAATTTCATCCTCAGCCTGAAAAGTTTTAATTCCAAAGTTCTTGTGTTTGGAAAGCTCATGAAGAATGTCGCTGGCAGGGGTAATTGGATAACTGGCATAAAACAAGGGGCGTTTAGAAGCCTCTGCTGCAGCAATAAATCCAAAGGCTGTAGCTTCATTTCCAGTAATGTTCCTATATTTTCCTGGTGTTAAGTTGGCAGAGCGAACCCTGTAGTGAGTGGTAAAAACCTCGGTGGTATCTGCGTAATTATATCCTGCTTGAAGTGCTAACGTATTGGCTTCTAAAATTACAGTATTTTTTTTGAACTTTTCTCTGATCCATTCAAGTGTGGGGTCTAAAGGTCGATCGAAAAGATAATATGTTAAGCCAAGGGCAAAAAAGTTTTTACATCGGTCAACCTCTTTCCTGGCCAGACTTACATTTTTTAGTGCATTGGCATTCAATTCGCTAAGAGGGACTTGAATTACTCGGTAGCCAGCTAGGCTACCATCTTCCAAAGGGTTTGATTCGTAACCAGCTTTTTTTAAATTCAAAGGCGCAAAGGAATTGGTGTTTACAATGATAATTCCTCCAGGCTCCAAATCAGACAAATGGACTCTTAGTGCAGCGGGATTCATTGTGACCAAAACATTGGGTTGATCACCAGGAGTGCGAATGTCACGGCTACTGAAGTTTACCTGGAAACCACTTACGCCTGGTAATGAGCCCGCAGGAGCCCGAATCTCAGCTGGAAAATCTGGAAGGGTACTAGTATCGTTTCCAAAAATAGCAGAAGTATTCGTGAACTGGGTTCCGGTTAGCTGCATTCCATCTCCCGAATCACCTGCGAACCGGATAGTTGCGTTTTCAAGCTCAACAACACTCTTTTTGGGAGTGGTATTTATTTTTGTAGAAGTTACAGACATAGGTACTTTGTTCTTACCCCTTGAGTTATAGCATTAGAAAATATTTACATTAACAGTCCACAAGTTTTATGCACCATCTGGTTCTGTAAAAGTTTGTTCTGGTCTGGGTGGGAGAGATAACAATTCCTGTGGGTATTGCTCTGACAGGTAATCGATAATATTGGTAACGGAAAGACAGTAGTGTAATTTTTTTTCAGAGTCGATTAGTGGAATATGACGATAGCCACCTTTATACATTAAAGTGATAGCATCTAAAAGAGAACTATCTGGACTCAGAACAGTTGGTTGAATTGTCATGAACTTTTGAATTGGTTGATTTAAAAGTTCCTCATCCTTACCCGCAACCTTTTGAAGCAGGTCTCGTTCTGTAAATATACCAAGAAGATCAGAACCACCTGTAATCAAAATACACCCCGATCGTTGAGACTGCATTATTTTGATTGTTTCTCCTAAACTGTAGGTAGAATCTACAGTGAGGATATTATTAAGGTCCAGATGGCGGATTTTAGTCTGATGTAGAGTTGATTCGGTGCTCATAAAGATGATGTAAATATTTTTGACAAAACTAGTAAAATGACGAACAGTCCCTCTAAATTAGGATCATAACATATTTTTGTTTTTTCATTGGCACAACTCTAATATAACTTCTGTTATTAGCTTATTTTTATCCTTTGGAAAAGCTAGATTATATTTTTGAAGCTTAGAAAATTGGAGTCCAATTTTCTAAGCTCTTCTCATCTTGCTTGCCATGGTTAGCTTAGATATAATTAATAGTTGTTAGTTGATCTGCTAATGAAACACTTTCATAGCGCCCGTAGCTCAGCTGGATAGAGCGTCGGCCTTCGAAGCCGCAGGTCGGGGGTTCGAGTCCCTCCGGGCGCGCCAATAGTAACTAAAATTAAGACAGTATTTTAGGTGAAACTTGGCTTAAGGGATATTATCTAGGTAAAAATGTTAGCGATTAACTTGAGAATTTTGAGAAGCTATTTTTTTCAAATAAAAGCACTGACCGGCATTTTCAACAAAAAATAATTAGGATCTTTATTTTCTAAGTGATGGATTAATAAAGGGTTGCATTCATGTTACTCTCTCCTCGATTTTTTTTCTGTTTGTCTTTAATCAGCTTGTTAGCTGGCCTGGTCTTATTTGCCGCTGGTTTTTGGCAGTTACTTGGACCTACTCCAATCGGGCCCCCTATAGTCTTATTTTTTTGTTTTCTGGCGGTTGCGGTAGGACGAAGTCAATCATTTCGCCCATTTGCCTTTACCCTTTGGGTAGCAGTTTTCGTGAGCTTAGCCATGTTTTATCCAGGGATTTTTGGAACCTGGTCCGGTTACAAGCTGAGCGCTTTGATAGTTCCTCTAATTCAGATCATTATGTTTGGTATGGGTACCCAATTAACATTGGGTGATTTTGTAAGAGTCTTCACCATGCCTAAGGCTGTCCTAATTGGTATTGTTCTGCAATTTTCGATAATGCCTCTAGTAGGTAAAACGTTAGCTGTATTCTTTGCTCCAAATAATGATGTAGCTGCTGGCATGGTTTTGATTGGTTCATGTCCTGGAGGAGTAGCTTCAAATGTGATGGTCTTTTTGGCTAAGGGAAACGTTGCTCTTTCAGTGACAATGACTTCTGTATCCACGTTGTTGGCTCCAATCATGACTCCTACTATGACTAAGTTTTTGGCTGGGACCTATACCAATATTGATTTCATGGCTATGATGATTACTATTATGAAAATGATTATTCTGCCCGTTGTAGGTGGACTGGTAGCAAACTTGATGTTGAAAAAATTAGAAGAGAGGCATAGCTACACGACCATAATTTCTCGGTTCATAATGAAAACCCTTCCCTACGTTTCAATGTTCTCAATTTGTTTTATTATTGGAATCATTACCGCCTTGTCACGTAATGACCTTCTAAGTGGAGGTTTTGTTTTTAGTATTTTGATTGCGGCAATCCTTCATGTTCTCATTGGATATCTTCTGGGTTACGGAGGTGCGAGATCTTTGGGCTTAGATAAAACTGATTCTCGCACTGTTGCTATTGAAGTGGGTCTCCAGAATGGAGGTATGGCATCAGGATTGGCTTTAAAAGTCTGGCAAAATCCAATGGCCGCTTTACCATCAGCTATTTTTGGACCTTGGATGAATATGTCAGGAGCTATGTTGGCTTCATTTTGGGCTGGTCGACCTCCAGTTGACGAGCATGACAAGCCCACTGCGCTTAATCACCAATCAAAATAAGATTGGTTCCAGTTTCTAAGGATAGGAGTAAATATATTGACACCATCGTTTACTCCACCAACAAACTTTCAATAGCATTTTGAAAAACTTGGTAAGGTTGTGCACCTTTTAAAATTATCTTTACTATTATCTTGGAAGATTTTTGATTGGTAAATCCTAGAAAAAAATAAGGGGTTGAGTCTACTCCAGCTTTTTCACCATCATTACGACTATTTAAAACTTTTTTTGCATACTTTCCATTTTCCACGCATTTCTGAAAGGTTGCGTTGTTCAGTCCAAGACTCTCAGCGAAGCCTATTAAAACATTTGGGCTCAGGACCTTTTGGTAGCGGAATAAAAGATCATTCATTTTCCAGTAATGATTTTGGTCACCAGCGCAGTGAGCGGCTAGAGCAGCTAAAGAGGCTTTTGGATGTGAATCAAGAGGAAAGTCCCGGAAGACATACTTAACGTTTCCTGTTTCAACATAATCTTTTATAATTTTTGGAGCAACTTTGCGATCATGCCGGCGACAGAAAAAGCACTGATAGTCAGAAAATTCAATCAAGGTAACTCTGGCTTCTTTAGATCCCATGAATGGAGCGCCATCAGAATTAACCGTTATCAAAGTCTTGACGGTGCTAAATCTTTTTTGAAAGTTTTCTAGGTTTTGCTGGAGAGAGTCTCCCCTCAATAGCCCTATATTCCCAGTTAAATGAAAAAAAGATGTTTGGGGAAAACCAAAAAAAAGCGTTAATACAAGAAATTTAATAACATTCAGCATAAAATCTACGAGAAGGGAATTAATAGACCTTCTCAAATTTTCTTTAATAATTAGGTGTTTGTTCTATTAACTCTTTTAGCAGATTGTTTAGTGGAATTGTTGACATTGAATCTAGAGCTCCCTTCCAGTCCGCACTATTGTTCATTTTCGCGTTTAAAGCAACATGTTTTACAGCAGGTTCCGATAATAGAGCCAGAGCAGTAGTGGACAAACCCAACCGGTCAGCTTGTTCAGCTAGTGTTAACATTATGTGACCTAGTCGTCTAGACAGATGGCGGGTCAAAAGGGAATTCTCATAGTTTTCATAAGGAGCTGGTGGAATCATAATACAGTAAGAATAATGACCACTTTCAGATCCAACAAATAATTGATCTTGTTTAGGAGGAACTAGTTTGATAATTCGTTCAATTGCTTTTGAAACCGGTCCTTTAGTTAGAGAAATATTTTTGTGTTCTAGAAGATAATTTGCCAGAAAATATAAGTCCGAGGAACTCAACAGAGAAAGAGCTTTCTCAACGTTTCGCTTAGACAAACTGTCAAGTAATTGTGCCTTCCGTAGTGGTCCTATTAAGCCTTTTACTGCTTTTGCTAGATGATTTTTTCGCTGTTCGTAGAGTGCTGCTGTTACCACAAATTCTTGGGCCATTCTCAGTTTTAACCCAACTAAATGAATACTTAAAGGATTTAGGTTTGACCAAGGAATTACCCTAACTCCAGCGAGCTGGGCTGCAGCAAATCCCTCTACTACAGGGTCTGTACCAATAGATTCTCCTGCTTCAGCCTTTACTAGTCCAATTTCTCCTGCGAGAGTAGGGAGTTGAGACAGTGGACCTCGAATAAAGTTTCCTGTTTGTAAGCGAAGAGTTTGACGTGAAGCCGCTGGCCAGAAAACTCCTTTTCCTCGACTTGAAGGAACGAAAAATTGGTGTTTTCTAATGAGTAAAGGATCCTCAGCGATGACTAGATCCTGGGGTGAAAAATAATAAGCATAGATCCAGCCTACTACAGTATCCTTCAAATCTTTGCTTAACGATGACAAGACCTCATCGACCAGGGTTGAAAGTTCTTCTTTAGTGAGAGGAGAGGCAAAAGTTGTCGTAGAAAAACTTGTTAATGCAGATCCATTTTTAGAACCCCTCAATCTCTGAATCCATCGTGAGGTTTTGTCTGGTGGGCTAATCATACGAACGGTTTTTCTTTGGGCATTTGTTAGCTGACTTTGGAGTTGTTGCTCAGTTTGTTGGAGGTCAAAAAGACCTCTAGTAAAAACTTCAACAGCTTCTAATGATTGTTTACCATTCTTTTTAATGCTTAGAGCCGCATCATAAAACCTTATTAGTCCTGTGAATGAGAAAATTCTTTGCAATTTAAGTACTTCTTCAATTCCTCTCCGTTTTATCAAGTCAGATTCAAGGGTTTCTGTCTGTTTACTACTGAGGAAGTCAACTTTTCCAGATTGCCCGCTAAATGCAGTCATGATTTGATCATCTAACCCAAAGGTGTTAGGGCCAAAAAGGCTTGCGGTTTGGGCATTAGAAGAACTATTTTCCAAGTCAGATTTTGAAGTTGGTAGAAGTTGTCCCAGGAATTTGAAAATTTTAATAGATGCCTCGGTAAATTGCCTGTCGTTTTTGGCCTGAGAAAATTCTCGAAAAAAGGTTTCTATAATTGTGGTTGTCTTGGTGTCAGTTAGTACCTGGTTTTCATAAAGGAGGACAAACGTTTGGAGAAATCCATGAAATAATCCTAAAGAATCGTTTAATCTCGCATTCTCGAGTTCTTCTAAATTCTTTATTGCCCTAAAAAAATACGTTAATTGATTTTTTGATTGTTGTGGTAAGGATGAAAGATAGGGGAAAAGTTCCCTATATTCAGGGTAATTCTGGATTAGCAAAACAGCTGTAGGTTCATCTAGAATTTTCTGCCAGTGACGTTCTAGGTGCACCATTGTTAGGAAAGCTTCAACTTGTTTGGTTACCCTTGTACCGACCTGATTCTCGGTTAGAATTAGGTTGATCAAAATCTTATCCTCTTCTGTGGGAGTAACAGTCTTACTATTAGGTTCTGTTAATTTTGGTATGTTCTGCAGATTATTAGTTGATGCAGGTGAAACAGACCAAATTTGAGCACTACCTGGAAATAGGACGCGGCCTTTTGGGTCTAGTGGTAATTCTCGAGCAAGATCCTTGAAATAATTACGACTACCTACAACACGTCGTTTTGGTTGGTTTGGTCCTCTAAAGGGAAAAACATCGTAAAAGGCCGCCAATCGACTAGGATAGCGTGTAAAAAAAGCTTGTTTATTAGCGGGCAAATTAATGAGGCATTGGTAATAGGCTAAGAGCTTTCCAAAATCTCGGGAGAGAAGTCTTCGTAAAAAACCTCGTGGGCTTTTAGGGTTGCTTCCAACTAAAAATTCCCAAGCTGGGATGCTATCGAGTCCTCCAGGTAAGAGTAACTGTCCTTCATTAGCTGACAGACCGGAACCAAATCTGAATATAGTGTCTGTAAATTTGTCCAATAATTCATGGGATTGATAGCTTTCTACAACCAAACGACGTGCTTCTTCATTCATCGATGCTAAGCCAGCATAAAGTCGGGCAGCAGGAATATTGGATAGGAATCCTTGTAGGAGTCCCCCAGTTTGATAAGGCCTAGAGAAAAACCGTCTCAACCAATAATTCTCATTAAAGTTTATTGGAACGTTCTGATCAGCAATGGATATTTGATAGGAATCTCCTGCTTCTAAGGATAATTTCATTTGAAGCTCATCTACTCCTAAAGCTGATAAGAATGTTTGTTTCAGTGCAGATAATTCGTCTGTTCCTAGCTTTAGATAAATTCTTCCGTCTTGTTGGTTGAGATTCCACCCTAATAAATTCAGAACTTTTTGGGTTTTGTTAACATTTGATGCATTATCTGTTTTAAGAAGAATTTGAAATTGAGAGTTTCTTGATCTAGCTAGTGATCGAAGATCTGCCACAGTGTTAAAGTAGTGGCGTATCATCTGAATATAACCCTTTCCTGCATCACCATGGGTTCTTCTAGTTAGAGCAGCAGTATATTCCTTAACAAAAGAATCCCCAGGAATTCCCTCTTTCATCCCTGCTGCCTGTGCTAAACCATTGATGCCACCAGGAACATTAACTGTGGAGGACTTGTTTGTCTTATTGGCTACCTGTTCGATAAATGGAATATCTTCTCGACCCAGGTTAATCAGTTTTTTTGCAAAGCTACTGGCTCGAGGTCTATCACCGTCTCGCAGAGCTACTACTAGACCTCTTTCCATTAATAATTCCAATTGTTTTTGGTCTACTGACCCTTTTTCTAAACTAGCGATGAGAGATTCATAGGTTTCACTAGCATGGTCTCCAAAAACATCACGCACACCAGCCAACTTTGTAAGAGCTCTAGGATCTCCTTGGAAGATTTTAGCTGCCTTTTCAACTGAGGTTCGCATTGAAAAAACTTCATTAGCTTCATCGAGCAATTTCCATTGTAATTGGTATAGGTCAAAAGAACCAGAATCCTGCTGCAGGCCTATTTTAACCGTGTCCAGAGCCTCTTTTGAATTGCCCTGAGCTGTCTGAATGCTAGCAATACCGTAGTAAGCTTTTGCAAGGCCAGGGTCAGCTTGAGAAGCTTTTTGGTAAAAGATGAGCGCTTGGTCTTCAAAACCCTGACTTTCACAGAAATTGGCGAAACGAACATAAATCTTTGGATCACTTGAGACAAGATCAACTGCTTTTCTAATAATTTCCAGAGCTAGAGTCCTCTGATCTTTACTTAAATAAACTTTGGCTAAGCCTAGATATCCTTCTCCTAGTCTGGGGTTTAAATTCAAGGCTTTTCTATAGGAATTAATTGATTCTGAAGGTCGCCCAGACTTCTGTAGTAAGCTTCCTCTTCTGATATGTAGGTGGGCCTGGTTTGGATATTGTTTAAGTGCTGACTGAGTTTTATTTAGGGCCCCTAAAATATCTCCACGCGCTTCTTGGACTCCAATAATTTTTTCAGTAACCATCGATCGGGTTGGATCTAAATCCAAGACCTTCTGGTAGGCCTGAACACTTTTTTCCCATTGCTCTAATTGGAAGTAAAGATCACCAACATTAGTAAAGACTTCAGGATCTTCTGGAGTCAAAGTGACGAGTGGGGTAATTAATTGTAAGGCAGTTTTCCAATTTCGTTGTTGTTGGTACACTCCAGCGGCAAATTTAAGTGTTGAAGGGTGAAGAGGGTTGAGATTTAAAGCTTTTCTAATTGATGAACGGAGTGCTTGTCTGTCTTTAACGGCAACCGCTTGACGAGCATTATTCAGTTCCTTTAGCCCTACGGAGTATTCTACAGGAGAAGCGATTTCTTTATTAGCTTTTTGGGTAATAGCAGGAATTTTGGTGATTGTATTTCCATCTGTGCGATCAATGAGACGTGCCTTATATTGAAGAATGCCTTTTGGAAGAGGAATTTCGGGCATAGAAACCTCGATGCACGATCTTTTTAATAAAAGTTGGTTGAGTTCGGAAATTGTTGTCACTGTTTCACCACAGGTGAACTCTGTTGCTAGTTTCAAGATCCGTCTTGAACTATCTTTATCGTCAGTATTAGAAACTAGATTTTCTTTTGACTCACTTTCTTCATCTGAAGATAGACTACTATCAGTGAGCTTCCAGTGGATCATCCTGAATCCATTTTTTATAAGTTTGTTAATCAAATAAGCAGAACAATAGGAGTTTAAATCTTGATTTTCCATACTCTTTTCAGGAGCAAGTAAAATCAATGTTTCCCAGAAAGAGTGAGGGTTAGGTAGGTTTTCTCCAAGTTCCAAATAAAATGCTGCCAGTTCTTCAAGGCTTATAGATGACCCTACTGTCAGGGTCTCTGGATGATTACTAGGTCTCCATTTGATATTGTTAAGTACATCGTCGATCGTATCTGGAAAGATTGCCCAGGATTTCAGGTTTCCATCAACTAGGACGTGGAGTCTGAAACTGTTTAATTGATTTTTGAGAACGGTTAATCCACGAACTATGGACTTAACTTCCTGCCATTCGGATTCAGTGAAATGGTTTGGGAGTACAAGCACGGAAGCATTTTTCGGTAATTCTGTAGGTGTCATACTTGCGATGGTTGACCCACCAAAAGTTTGGATTGAATATCGATTTTCTTGGTTAGAAAGTGGAATTGAAGTTAGGAAGCTGTCAGCATGATGTACAGAGAAAATACTTGAAGCAATAATCATAATTAGTGATACAAAAACTAAATGTATAGTTAATTGTTTAGCATCACTATGATTTGTTAAGTTTCTTAATTTCATCACAAAAAGAAAGTTTCTTGGATATTAGAAAGAATAATTTTATGACAATAGGCAGTCAATCTACAATAATGGGAGATTAATTTCTAGTTTATTTAGTACTGTGAATAAGTAAATATTCTGTATTAAATGCTCTGAGTATTTCTTCTAATAAATATTTAGATATTTTTCACTAGAATCCAATGCCAAAAGAACTTACTAATCCGTAGTCATTCTTTTTTACAGTGCTTGGGGGATTACTTATAAATCGGTCATAAAAACTTACACTCCAACTCAAATTCTTGAAAAGTGGAAACCGTAAAGTGCTATCAAATTCCAATCGGTACTGACCCAAAGCATTAAGATTTGGAAGGGCTGAGATTGTGCTGGTAAATAGAGCCCATCCAAATAAATCTGTTCTCAAATCCAACCCTGTTAAAGATTCCCCACTACCAGCTGTAGAAGGGTTATTTTCATTATTTTGTCTGAATCGTTCTGCCATAAAGGTAACGCCGCCCAGGAGGTAAAGCTCAGTATTCTTACTTTTGATTAGGGTTCTACCAAGTCCTCCCCCTAAAGTAGTACGAAAATTAAGCAGCTGTTGGTCATTATGCTCAAAGCTACCAAGAAAGAATCGAAAAAGTTGGGGATTGACGAACCAATCTAACCGTACGTCTGCACTTTGACGACTTGTTGCATCTGTATTGTCCTGTCGACTAAAAATTGATGCAAGATCTCCCGTTATCTTGTAATCTTCGTACTTATACTCCCCCTTTGCCAATAACGATGATTGATTGAGATGAGCATTACCACGAGTTAAATTATAGCCCAAGTCCAAATTCCCATCCACCCGTTGCCAAGCACTTCTCTGTTCTTCGATTTGTGGTGTTATTCCGATTATTAGATCTTGGGCAAGTAAAACTTTTTTTTGGTTACCCGTTATCTGGAGTCTGCCTTCACTAAGAAAAATTTTTCCTCTGTAAAATCGACCCGTTTCCACCTCCACATCAAATTGATCATCGCTTTTGAGAAGATCTAGCATACTCCAGTCAATTTTAAGAGTGCCTGCGTAATTTGTTTTTAATAAGATCCTCTTGTTGGATAGGTATTGAATTTTTCCGGTTAGTTTGTCTCCATTGACAAGTGTGAGGCTGTCGCCAATTATTTGGATAGTCCAAAATAAAACCAAAAAAAGAGAGAAAAATATTTTTGGTTTAAGTTTTTTCTGAAAGATCACGAGTTACTCCTTGGGAAGTAAAACATCTGGTCTTGAAAGTAAAACTTCTTATTTGTTTACACTGACAAAATTGTATATTTTGTTCGAAATATTATTAAAATTTAGGGCATATGTTTTATTGGGAGGTTAACGCTTTCTAACTCTTAAGGTCATCGTTATACAAATGAAAAACTAACCATTGTAAAAATACAAGAAATAAATTATCTGCCAACAGTCGATCAGGTGACATTTTTTCGATTCTTTAAGAATAAAAAAGGTCTAGTTTGGTAAAAACTTGAAAAAAATTCTCTAGTTTAAACATGTTAGACTAAGTACTGTAGTTTTCTATTAGTTGAGGTAATTAAAAATAATCTTTGAACATCCTGTTCAAGGTAGATATTAATAGCAGTCAATTATTCAAAAAAATTGTCTACCATGCGTATTGGCATTATAGGTTTTCTTCACGAATCTAACACCTTCGTCAACACAAAAACAACTCTTAAAGATTTTGAGGCGAGTCATCTTCATTTTGATGATGAGATTCTAAAAGAATGGGAGGGTACTCATCATGAAATAGGTGGATTTTTGGAAGGTGCGGTGCGATATAACTTTGAACCAGTACCAATTATTGTTGCCATTGCCATGCCCTCAGGACCGTTAACAACTGAAACTTTTGAATGGATTTGGAACAAGATTGAAGAAGGTCTGAAAGAGGTTGGTGATTTGGATGGAATTCTTCTTGCTCTCCATGGTGCTACGGTTGCAATTGGTAACCTAGATGCCGATGGGGAAATAGTTTCACGTTTGCGATCATGTGTTGGGTCTGAAATTCCTATCATAATGACACTAGATCTCCATGCCAACATTTCCGATCGTATGGTTAAGGGTGTTACCGCTACCATTTTATATAGAACGACACCCCATGTGGATCAATTGGAACGTGGTATAGAAGCTGCCGAGATAATTGTTCGCACCATAAAGAAAGAAATCGAACCAGTTCAATCCTTTGAGAGATTGCCGATGCTGATGAATGTTATAAAACATGATACCTCAGAGGAACCAGCTAGCATTTTGCTTCACCAGCTTGAACAGGTACTGCAGCGTCCAAAAATTTTGTCAGCTAGTATAGGGTATGGTTTTGCTCATGCTGATGTTCAGGAAATGGGAACTTCAGTCGTTGTTATTGCTGATAAAAATTATGAATTTGCTGACGAGGGAGTCTGCTGGTTGTCAGAAAAGATATGGAAAATGCGCAGCCAATTTACGGGTGACATCCTTACTCCTGGCGAATCTATCAGAAAAGCTATGACCCTTGATGGTCAGCCAATTGTAGTTAGTGATGTGGGAGATAATGTAGGCGGTGGGGCGCCTGGAAATTCAACAGTCCTCTTGCAAGAAATGTTGAGTCAGGGTGTAACTAATAGTTTGATTGTCATATGGGACCCGAAAGGAGTACAGGAATGTATATCAAAAGGCATTGGTTCTGAGGTTATTTTACAAGTGGGTTTGAATAGTGGCAGTCTACCAGTTGCCATTACTGGGAAAGTCCGAACAATATCAGATGGAAAATTTTTTGAACCTGAACCGAGGCATGGTGGACGGAGTCAGAACAACCAAGGATTGACTGTCGTTGTGGAGACATTACAAAAAAATACGATTGTTCTGACAACCTTACGCATGGCTCCGTTGAGTCTTCATCAAATCCTTAGTTTAGGTATTAATCCAAAAGCAAAAAAGATCATTATTGTTAAGGCTGTTGTAGCTTCACGTGCAGCCTATGAAGATGTAGCGTCTAAATTTATTTTGTCGGGGACACCAGGAGCCACTAGTGTTAATTTTACCTTGCTGAGTTATAAGCATCGGAAAAAGCCTTTATTCCCTTGGGAGTTATCCGCTGAATACAGGAGTGGTAACTAAAAAAGAAATATGGTATTTGAGTTCAAACTTAAATAAATAATTGGAGACTTGACTGACATGTATATCTATAAGGATAACAATTTAATTAATCGTAGGAAGTTTTTAAGATCCAGTGCAATGACTGGAGTAGGATTTGTAACGGGAACAGTGGCTTCTGCTAATAAAAAGTCAATTAACCAGGTTCGTATTGGTTTTGTTGGAGTTGGGGGTATGGGTAAAAGTCATGTCAGAAATTTAGTACGTATTAAGGGGGCATTAGTCACAGCTATTTGCGACATCGATCAAAATGCAGCCGAAGAGGCTAGCTCTATTATCCAGAATGCTGGCCAGCCCTCTCCAAAGCTTTATACTCAGGGAGAATATGATTTCAAGCGGCTCTGTTCAAATGAGGAGTTAGATTTGGTTTATACTGCTACCCCTTGGAAATGGCATGTTCCAGTTTGTGTTGAAGCTATGAAAAACAGTAAACATGCAGCTACTGAAGTGCCAGCTGCCGTGACTTTGGAAGAATGTTGGCAACTGGTAGAAACTGCTGAAAAAACTGGAAAACAATGTGTAATGATGGAAAATTGTTGCTATGACAGAACTGAACTGATGATTTTAAGGATGGTTCGAAAAGGGATTTTAGGTGAACTTCTTCAAGCAGAATGCGGATACAGACATGACTTACGGGAAATTAAATTTAGTGACCATTCAGAAGGACTATGGCGCCTTGCTCATTCCGAGAAACGCAATGGTGATTTGTATCCAACCCATGGTCTTGGACCCATTGCTCAATGTATGAACATTAATCGAGGCAATCAGTTTAGTCGGTTAATTTCGATGAGTACCCAGTCAAGAGGATTGAATCTTTATGCTGCAAATCAATTTGGCGTGGATGATCCTCGAGCAAAACGACAATACCTTTTAGGTGATGTTGTCACTACACTGATACAAACTATAAAAGGCCAAACTATTGTTGTAAAACATGACACTAATTCTCCAAGACCCTATAGTCGGGATATAGCTATACAGGGGACAAAAGGTGTTGTACGGAAATATCCTGAAGAAAAGATTCATATTGAGGGTAGGGTTCGTGGACATGAATGGGAAGATCTTGCTCAGTACCGATCAGAGTTTGAACACCCTCTATGGAAAGGAATGGAACAAATGTCGAAAGGGGCTGGCCATGGAGGTATGGATTTTATAGAGGATTACCGTCTGATTCACTGCTTACTTAATGGAGAAGCAATGGACATGGATGTTTACGATGCTGCTTCTTGGAGTGCAGTTTCCCAGCTGAGTGAAGAATCAATTGCAAAGGGGAATCAACCAGTTGACTTCCCTGATTTTACACGAGGTGCTTGGAAGAATAGAAAGCCTTTGGGGATTATTTCTGTTTGAGCCAATATTAAAATTACTGACAAACATTTCAGTCTAATAACTATCAACCACTTAATTAAGATCCAGAAAAATCGTCTGTTCTTTGATACTCCGATTTTGTCTAGGATTTAGATAAATTTTCTAGTTGGTTTAAGGATTCTTGGTACGAAGGTTGATTTCCAGCTTCAATGTCTGTCTGCCGAATCCGATGGAACTGGCTTAGAGTATCGTTAGCTTTGGCGAGCATTGAGATGCGTGAAACATATTGCTCTAACCCTTTACCAGGCAGTGCCCACAGGGCAACTTCATCTGAAAGTGATTTTAGATAGGCACGAGCCCCACAGCACCCAAGACTAAGTGCAGCCTGTTTAGAATTAATTGCTTGAGGAATAATTGAACAAGCAGGCCTTCCCAGTGCAGGAGGGGTTGAAGGATCCACTTGCTGAACTGCTTCGGTTATGATGAGACTTTGTTGTGACTGAGCAAATAACAAAACTACATCTGGGTTTAGTGGAGTTGATTCAAGGGGAGCATACAAGACGTAATTAACCTCATGTTCTATCTTTGCAATAGTTGGGAGATCCTCTGGACGAACATATTCCAAATCATTTAGGACATTAAGAACAGTTTCAAGTTCAGGCTGATAATTAGAGGAAGGCTCTGCCATGTTGTGGGTATATATACCGATTGAACAAAGTTCATGGTCTTTTGTTGAGGTTGCAAAAGGTCCATGAACTGCTTTTTCCCAAAATGAACAACCTGCTGGAACAATGCCATCGTACATTGGAATGCCTTCTGGAACGCTATCTGTTAGACAAATGGAAATGGGTGGCATGGTTAAATTTAAAGAGCTTTGTAGTTTTTGGGAAAGATCAGAATAAGAAGACATTAGTTTTTTTTCCTTTTGACAAGATATTTTGAATATAAGAACTGAATAGATGGCTGAAAATAATAACCTTAGAAGAAGCGAAATGTATAACTTAATTTAACTCCTCTACCAATTTCAGGTGCTAGGGTCTTTATAAAGGATAGATGGTTTCGATAAAGTTTGTCCCTAATATTAAAAACATTAACTGTGAACTGATGCAGTCCACTTCCAGTAGGAATTAAATAGGAGCTATTTAAATTGACAACTGCATAACCAGCAGTTGGCGTTTCTAGATCGAAGACCCTGTTTTGGCGATCAGCAAGTTCTAATTCAGGCCGAAAACTAAACCTGTTTTGAAAATATTCGAATCCAATTTTTCCTCGCAATGGGGGAATACGGGGTAGAGGTTTATTGAATTCTGTTTCTTCAGCGTGGACAAAGTCCATTCCAAGATTGAGGTTCAAGTATTCTCTTAAGAAAAAAACAAGACT
This sequence comes from Terriglobia bacterium, assembly GCA_022452285.1. Classification (GTDB taxonomy): domain Bacteria; phylum Acidobacteriota; class Terriglobia; order Versatilivoradales; family Versatilivoraceae; genus JAKUNG01. The sequence continues at coordinate 253,166 of JAKUNG010000003.1, forward strand.
AGCTTCTCCTCCCTTAAAGACACTATCTCTTTGAATGAAGTTAAGTACAGGGAATCCATTTTTTGTGTTGTCCGTGACAAAAGGGAAAATAAAGTTCTTAAAGTTGTAGGTGAAGACACTGAGTGAGGATTTAGCATATTTCCCTTGGTGTCTCAAAGAAAAATCAACGCTGTTATTGGTTTCAGCTTGAAGGTTTGGGTTGCCAATTTCAAAAAGTAGAGATCCTGAATGTGAACCATGACTATAAAGTTCCTCTATTGCTGGAGGGCGAAGGGAACGTGCGAGATTCAGATTTGCCTGTAGATTGTCCCGCAGATCAACGGTCACTCCCATTGCAGCTGATCCTCCAGTGAAACGTCGAGTAATATTATCTGGAGTTTGTAGATTTTGGTTTTCATGGAAATCAAAGCTTGGGGAATAGCTAGGTCGATAGTGGGTATTCTCTAAACGACCTCCGAACTCTAGAATAATTTGTTCAAAAGTTAGTTCTTCGAGAAAAAATAGGGAAAAATCTCGTTGATAGGTTGGGGGATTGAGGGCTTCTATTCCAGTAGATGAGAAATCCCTAAGTATTCCAGATAACCCAAAACGTCCGGTCAGGTGATTTTTTTTTCTTTGTTTAATGATTCCCTTATAAACGAAATGTTTATTGTTGAGCTGTGTATTGATTGTTCCCATGTTCTCCACATCATGATCTTTATCCCAGTGACGTTCTTTGGTTGAGTTCGTACTATAGTTGAGGTTAATCGTGAAATTTTCGATCATTGAATGGTTTGTTGGAAGGATTCCCCACTTTACTTGGAGAGTATTCTGGTCCTCAGTTAGAAAACTAACGGCTTCTCCATCGTCGTGGTCATCGTCATGGTCATGATCATGAAAGGGAAGACCAAACTTGCTACGGTTTTTACGAAACGTGACACTAAAAAATGAGTTGTCTCTAAATCGGCCAAAACCTCCGTATCCACTTATTGGTTCAGAAAAGGTGCCTTCAATTTTGCCGTCGGGTGTAGTGTAATCACTTGTTCTAAGGCCATTTCCTCCACCAAAAACTGTCCAGTTGCCGGTACTATATTCCAACCCGGCTGCTGTACCAGCAAGATTATTTGTTGTGCCGGCTGAACCTTGTAAATATCCTCGTGAACCCTTGGGGTGTAACCCGAAGGTTTCATGTCCTGTAACTCCATTGACTACGCCTCCAATTGCATTAGAACCATACAAAAGTGTTGCTGGTCCTTTAATTATTTCTAAACTTTCTAATTCTAAAGGATTGAATGGTTCACTGTGGTGGTTTGAACTTCCTCCAATTGAAGCTGTTTGAAGTCCATCAGTAGTAATCATCACTCTATTACCACTAAGACCACGGATCGTCGGTCGGGAAGGTCCAGGACCATTACTTTGGGAAGTTATTCCCGTGCCCGGCTGATGTCCAATACTTTCTCCAAGTCCGGATGCAATATTTTGAGCCCGTGACATAGCAAGTTGATCTATTACCTGGACAGATTGGGTTGAATTAGACCCTAGAATGAGTTGTCTTTTAGAGGTAACTGTAATTTCTGATTTTTCAGTGATGTCAAGAAGTAGTTCTAAATCAGAAATAGTTTGTAAGTTGGAATTGATTTTCAGGGGAGGAGTTTTATAGATGTTTTCCAGCTCCCCTATCAAATGATAAGAACCGCTTGGAACATTCTTAAAATAAAAAAAACCTTCGGGGTCAGTGACTGCACTTCGATTTAACTCTACAATAGTTACTACTGCACCATTTATTGGTGTTCTACCTTGTTTTAAAAACACCCTTCCCTGAATACTTCCAGAGTCAGAATTGGAGCCATGCAGGTAGGGGCTCCATAGAAGTGAGATAAATAATAAACATAATTTGATAAACAAGATGACGCACTCCTCTTTCTAGTGTGGAAATCAGAAGTTCAAGTACCTTAATTAGAGAACAGGAAACAAACTGTTCAGAAGTTGGTTCGTATTAAACAATAATTAGGTGGTAGTCGAAGGAGGGCCTCTTCCGTAAAAAAGTCTGTTGCTGACTTGTTCTGCACTTATAGATGTGAAGTTGAAACTGTCATTGTGCGAGGAAAGGTGAGTGGTGGACGTTTGGATTTCAACGGTGGAATCCAAATTGCCAAGCAGACATAAATAACAAACACTCTCTTCGGTATCTTCAAAAATTCTTTCACAGTGGATTTGAGTCCAAGAGATTTGCAAAAGAGCTGTTAAGAGAACTAAAAAAAGAACTTTTCGGGGTGTATTATTTCTTAACATAGTTATTTAGTCATTGAAACTAAGTTTCAGATCTTATGCTAACAGCCTAACATAATAGCTAGCTGTAGTTAAGAATGTAGCTTTTATTTCTACTGCATTTAATAGCATCATCTTTTCTACTATACCAGGTAAGGATGGGGAACTACTAGTCGGTAGCAAGCAGTTCCCCTAGAGAAAGAAGACAACCAGATGCAGTGATGTATTTGATTCATCTGAGTAACTAATAGTTGCCTCGAACCCTCTTTTCGAGATTACAAGCCTAAAGGCTTATTAAACTGTAATCTTTTCATAAATAATAAGGGCTGTTCTCAAAGCGACCAAACAGGCAACTAAAAACCCTATAAAACAGGTTATTAAGATTTTTTGGGGGACTTTACGATCTCCAGTTAACTCTGGACGTGTCCCTAAGTAGATTAAGGCGAATCCTAAGGCTGGCAGTCCTAGTACAGTTAAGGCCTGTGCCAGTAATATTACCGGTAGGGCTTCTTTACTACCAAACAAGGATATAATCGCTATGGTCATTCCAATAAAGAGAACTAGAATAGTTAGATTTTTTGTCCAATTGGAATCAACTCGAGAACCTTTTCCTAAGCTGTCAGAAAGAATGGTTCCTCCTATTACCGCATTAACCAGAAAAGAACTTAGGGCGCCTGCTATAATTCCAAGAGAAAATATTACTTTAGCTCCTTTTCCAAATAGAGGCTCAAGTTGACTTGCTATATCCTCGATGCTGTTTAGTACCACCGGGTCTTGCCGTCCATGGAATAGAATAACTGCTGTGATGAGAATGATTCCAGTTACCATGCTAAGAACAGATATACCAAATACTGAATCAGTGATCCCCTGACGCCAATTAGCAAAAGTCCAACCCTTTTCCCTAACCAAATATGCTTGATAAAAGGCTCCTGCGATAGAAAAAGTTGTTCCTATCATTGCCATGAGAGGAATTAGATCTATTTTAACGGGGTCAGCTGCTGGTATATAGTCCCTTGGTTGTAGAACTACAATGAAAAAATTAACAAAGAAAGCTAAAATCATCACTAATACGAGTGTTTTCATTGCTCTTTCTATCCAGGAGTAAAGCTGTGTCGTCAGGTAGAGGCATATAGTTACAAAACCATTAATCAATAAAAGAAACAAAATTTTTGAGTGCGAATCAGCTACCAGTAAATTGAGCTGATTACGACCAAATAAAAGCTCAACTGCTGCAATCATGGCAACATTATTACTTGATTGGTAGAGTGCTATTACCAAGAAAAGTACCAAGCCTATGAAAACGGAATAACCGCGGCCAAGGTAGTGGGCTAACTCTTCACACAAACCATTTTTGTGAACCATGCCTAAATGGGTCGAAAGAGCTACCATAGCAATCATCAAGATGGAAGATAGGATTAGGAAAAATAGTCCAGAATAACCAAGTTGTGCTCCCACTTTTGAGCTTGTCAAAATACTCCCTGGTCCCAAAACTACTGCGGCAACAATGAGTGCAGGACCGACTGCTCGCAAATGTAATAGAAGTTTTTGAATCATTGATTTGAAACTGTCTTTTTCCCCACGAGGATCATTTCTGAGGGTTTTTAAAATTTCTGTTTTTAAAAACTATTTTTTCTCCTTGGAAAAGAAATAGGAGGCATCTTGCCAGTCAAGTGGTAAGGTCACAGGAAGATTGCGTGCTGCTGAAATTTGTGCTGCCCATCCTAATTCAGCAACCGCAGCAGAGTTTGCGAAGCTTAAGAAAGATTGTTTCCCAGATGTAATACAATTTAAAAAATGTTCCAAACATTTGCCAGTCTGATGACTCATGACGTCTCCACTATCGGGTGTTGTAGTTTCAGCTGGCCAGATATGTTCCTCCATTCCATCCAACATACAACGATCAGGATCAAGGGGATAAACCCATTTCCCTTTTGTACTTTGGAGAGACCAAAAACGGAGTTTTTGTTGGGAATTTAAATAAGAATCAAAAATTAATCCTCCGGAAGTTCCATGAATATTATGATAGGCATCATATCCATTTGCTTGGTCTATGTTGCCGAAACAGAAACCGGTTCCTCCGTTGCTAAAAGTAATATGGAGATTCCAAAGGGCTGGGATTTCGAAGGGTCTGGTATGTATACTACTGTTTGAGGCATAAACGCTGACAGGCTTTGCGCCCTGAGCCAGCATAATGTTTAGCATAACAGAAAAAGAATGAATAATTCCCATACCGATCGCATCCCCTATTTGAGTAGCAGAGAGTTTCCAAACCTTGTCTTCAGTAATATTTACTGGATGTCGGTAGTTGACCTGAATCTGAGTTATTGTTCCAAAATCCCCCCTTTGCACCATTCCTTGGATTTGTTTTTCAAGAGAATCAAAGTTCATTAGGTAGTCAACATACGTAACTTGGTTAGGATTGGAATTTTCTAGTTCTATCTGCTGGCAAAAATCGGTGAAGCTAGTTGCGCAGGGTTTCTCACAGAAAACATGTTTGCCAGCTTTTTGAGCTGCAATGGCCTGTGGCCCATGTGCCTCATTACTACTGCAAATGAANATAGCTTCAATCTTGGGATTCTCTAAAAGTGAAGTGAATTTTGGCTCATAACAATTTTTTTCAAGGTCTAATTCTTGTAAGATTTTCAGTGCTTTTTCTTTGGACCGTTGGTGTAAAGACCAGATTTTTACATCTTCCCGTTGAACTAATTTACGTAGTAGTGCTGATCCCATCCAGCCTGCTCCTACAAACCCAATGCCAATTTTTTTCTTGTTCATAATGAAGATTCTCCTACCCATATGATGTAACATTGCCTTTATAGAAATTTCTAGAGGAGTGGTATTAACCTAAAGTGACAATCTTTTGCTTTTAGTGCAAGTAAATCTTAATAGGAGAGTGTAAATCGAAAAGTAAGAGGTGACCATGAGGACATGGTACTGAAGTGATTCAAAGTTTGACGAAAGGAGATTGTCAAGTCTAATAGGAATCAGTTTTCTTTTTGGAACTGCCATTTGATTTGCTAAGAAAAAAAACGGCTTTAGTTTTTACACCAAAGCCGTTTTGATTTTCTTTGTGATCCGGAAACTTTAATTGGTTGTATACTATTTCTGAGCTAAAGTTACAGAATCTACTTTGTTGTGCTCACTGATGACGGTGACATATTTGCCTACCATGTCAGCAAGTTTGGCTCCTTTTGCTTTGGTACCTGGAGTCAAAGTTAGTTTAGTTTCTTCACCCTTACTTGCAACGACGATTACCTTTGTACCGGAATCAACGCTTTTGAGGGTGCCCTTATTAGTTACTTTCTTGCCACAACCAGCAAAAACAGTACCTGAGGCAACGCTAAAACCGAGTGAAAGCACTAAAACCATGGAAAGAATAAATTTCATAAGTTCCTCCTAAGACTATTTATACGAATCGATTTGATAATTAGTGAATCACAGGTAGATCAACGAAGCAAGGAAAAAAATGTTAATTAAGTTCCAATACAGCTATGTGAAACCCTACTTGATTTGGGCATTATTGATTTTGCCGTATTTAACATCCTTTGGTGTTGCCCATCCNGTGCCNGACATACCTTTACGGGCCTTTTTTAAGGCAGATAAATCGGTAGTCATCGAAATTGAAATTGATCCTCGGTGTTTTAGCGAGGATCCTGAAACAGAACCATACCTTCGCCTAGACCAGTACTTACAACTTTCTCAGCCAGTGCAAGATGCATTGCGGTCAAAGGCACAGAAATTTGTTGAACAGACCGTGGAAATTTCCTTTCTTCCTGGACTGGTGGATCCACCTGACTGGAAATTTGATTTTACTACTTTTAATTCTAAGAAGCTGGATCGGAGTGATGACCCAGTCATGGTAACTGGATCTTGGAATCTGGGACAGATTGTTGATCAAACAGGCTATCAGATACGTTCACTTCCTGAGGGAAGATTGAGTATTGTCTTTCTCAACTACTACCAAGGAAAATCTCTTCCTGGACTGCAAGTACTTTTTCCAGGTGAAACTAGCAGAAAACTTGATCTTACGGGTTTGTCTGAGGCCACGGCAAATGATCCTAGCAAAGAATTAGTTAAGCCTATTTACTCATCTGAAATTTGGACTACTTTTATTAGTTTCCTTCGTGATGGATTTGTGCATGTTGTTCCTCTTGGGGCCGATCACATTCTCTTTGTGCTGGGATTATTTCTAATGAGCCGGAAATTAAGAGTTTTGATATGGCAGGTTAGTACCTTCACGGTGGCACATACGATTACTCTAGGATTAGCTACAGTCGGTCTAGTAAATGTCTCTGGTTTTCTAGTTGAACCAATTATTGCTGGCAGCATTATAGTAATTGCACTAGAAAATATCTTTTTGCCAAGGTACTCCCCCTGGAGATTATTGGTGGTATTTATTTTTGGATTGATTCACGGTTTAGGTTTTGCTGGAGCATTAAGTAGGCTAGCTTTGTCCGATACCTCATTGTTGGTTAGTTTGGTCGGTTTTAACGTCGGTGTTGAGGCTGGTCAGCTATTGGTAATTGGAACAGCTTTTGGGCTGACATTATGGGTAAGAGGTTCAGAGCAATATCGAAAATTTGTTGTGCTACCTGCATCGGTTTCCATTGCTGTGATGGGGGCATATTGGATGATAGAACGAATTTATTTTCAATAGTTTAGAAAAATAATAGTTGTTGAACTTTTAGAAACTTATTCGCTCCCCCACAACTCAAGTTATTTGGAGGGAGTAAGGGATTGGTTCGAAGAATCTGGGAAAAACCAACTGGCTGCCATACCAACTACTAGTAGAATAAGATGCCCCAGCACACCAATTAGCCAAAAGCTGAGTGAACAGTTAAAGCGCCCGAGATCCAAAATTGGTGTACCTCCAGGCGGAAAAGAAATTTGAGTTAGAATGGCCCAGGCAGTAAATACCACACAAGAAATAATGCCTAGGTTTGCTCCCACGGCCGTTGCCCACCGTACCAACATCCCCAAACCAAAAAGACCCAGTATTCCTCCTGTAAAAACAACCATTAAGGTTAAGGCAAATTCAACAAGAGAAGCGCTTCCAATTTGGACCCACTGAATTGCCAGTGCAATAGAAACTAGTCCCAAGAAAATGACAGAGAATTTTCCCACTAATAGTTGCTGACTGTCTGATAGCTTTGGACTCAGCCGTAAAGAAAAATCATTTACTACAACCGTTGCCATGGCATTGAGGTCAGAGTCTAATGAGGACATAGCTGCAGCGATAAGTGCTGCCAGTATTATTCCCTTCAGGCCAATTGGAAACTGGGTTTTAATAAAATAAGGAAGAATTCGATCTTTGACATTCATGACCTCAGCTGGCACTAGCTCAGCACTAAACTGGTAATATGACCAAAGGAGGGCACCTATCAACATAAATAAAAACCAGACGGGAAGGCAAGCAGCAACTCCCATAGTTGCTCCTTTCTCTGCTTCTCGGTCAGATCGGGCTAATAGATACCGTTGTACATTATTTTGACTGCAGAAAAAGGCCTGAAGCCATACAACGATGGAGCCTACAATAAAGAGCCATTGGTTATTTTCTGTTTCATCCCATTGCCATCTATCGATATTAAATTTTCCAGCTGTCCAAGCATTGTCGATGATTTCTTCTGGACTGATATTGGATCCGAACAAGATAAGCCCAACACAAAGTAATCCTCCTCCCACTAGAAATATTGCTTGAATCACATCTGTCCAGACTACAGCCTGGATACCTCCAACTAGGGTATATATAATCGTTATTATTCCCAAAATAAGAATTACTTTAATGACGTCCCAGCCTGTTAGAAAAGCTGTGGCTAGAGCTAGAAAGTAATAAGTAACACTGACATCCATTGCACGGCTGACAAGAAAGGTTAATGCCCCATAACCTCTGGCAAGAAAGCCGAATCTCTTTTCGAGATATTCATAAGATGTCATTCGTACGTTATGACGATAAAAACGTACAATATATCGGGCAAGAAACAACATCACGACTAGAGGGGCAACATGAGCGGGAATCAGATACATATTTTCGTGAAAAACAGTACCAGGATGTCCTATGAAGGTAGCACTCCCACAGATAGTGCCTAGGAACGAAAAGGACACAATCCATCCAGGGACGTTGCGGCCTGCCAGAAAATAATCTTCTGTGGATTTTTGTCTACGTGAAAAATAAATGCCTAGGGAGGCAACACTTGCTAGGTAAAACACTACGATGGTAATGTCAAGTGCTGCCATAAGACAGACTCCAATTAAATGCTAGAATCTCTTTTGTAAATAACTTTAAAGAAGCTAATGCTTTATTTTCCTAATAGAAAAGAAGATTAGAGTTACTGCTAAAATAATTCCAATAGGAAGTCCGGAAAAATAACGGTTTTCAAAAATAATGTGTCCCCAAAATTCTCCATTGTGAAGTCCCACGAGAACCTGTTTAGTTTTTTCTGAATACCACCCCTCTCGCCCATCAAGAGGTCGAAAATAAAGTAGTACCCCACTAATAGCTGTTAGGAAGAAATGAACTGCTGTAAAAGTATAAAACCACGACTTCATAGATGCTCCTTTACTCTGAAACTTATACCTAATGACTTTGATGTAAATATAGATAAGATATACATACTCATCAGTGGTTAGTGCAGTTTTAAGTATTCCTCCGAGATATCAACATTCACTCCATTGACTGGAATAGACAGTTTTAATGTCCAGAGAATTGCTTGAATCATTAGTCTTCTGTATGCTGTTAGATTCCAATTTTTGTGGAAATGGAGTCCGCTAAAACCAAGAGACCGCCCTCCATTAGAACGCTCCCATGCCCAACTGATTGTTTCAAGCTTTCCATCGATTTTTGCCTGAGCCAATGGGATTATTGTAGCAAGGGGGTTGATAAATTTAAGTCGGTAGTAAAATTCATCGTATATATCCAGATCATTCAATCCACGCAAAACCGGATGATCATTGTCCAGGAATTGTATTCTTGTTTTTAACGTTTGGTGTTTTCGATCAGGTCCACCATGACAGCCCCCGAAAAGCTTTACAAACTCTGCAATATTTTGAGCCTCTACGGTTCCCATACCCCAGTGGAGAGCTACACAGGCACCTCCTCTTTGACCAAATCTTTTTAAGGCATCTAATCGATCTGGTTTTTGGCTCATCCAACGAGCTCCTTCGGAAACAAAAAGGAGTAATCCATCAGCTGAGTCAAGAAGTTCTGGTCCTTTTTCCCAAGGCTCGTCTGCTTTGGTTATTTTCAGTTCAAGACCTTGGAATTTTTGTAAAAGATTAGCGAGAATATTTACTCCTGGCATAAACTCATGTGTTCCTGTTGGGTGACCATCTGGTCCCTGACCTATTAGAAGTAAACGTTTGACCTTGTTACCTGCTAAAGTCTGACTAGCTGGAATTGAAGAAAGGACGAATACAGTGATCAAGAAGAAGGTAATTCTGAATTGAAGTTTGAAAGAGAATTTGTTCTGGACTTTTGTAAGAGTGCGACAAAAAATACATAGAGGTTTCCAGTAGACACTATTTTTGGATATTTTCACTTTGCGCTTCTCCTTATAAAGATAGAATTAACTTGTCCTAGTTTGGTTGAGATAGCTATTTTCACAACATTTTTATTCACAAAATGAATTATTTTTAGCGCAGAAAATTACTCATAGGTTTTCCTGCATAGCCTGTCATTTCTAAATAACCTTTTCCTTGAATTGGATGTCTTCTACGACTGCCTAGAATTTCTACGGGACCCTCCCAATATGTGACTCCTGTAGATTTTGGTGTTCTAAGTTCTTGATCCAACATAAAAGCCCGAATTTTTAGTTTTAAGAACAAAGTTGGAATTTCCAGGGACCATTCAATTGGATAGACTGCATGACTGTAGGGTGAACGCCACATTTTTAAAGGTTTTAGAATAAAATCTGAGGCATTAAGTTTTTTTGTTAAACCGGATGCAGCAGTGAATGTCCCCCCTGAATGGCGATCTGATTGGCCATCAGAACGTCTCAGTTGGAATAACATGACGTCGGTTCCATCATTCAACTGAATGCCAAACCAATCCCATCCTATTTGTTTAGATTCCAGAAAGGTAGTTCCAAATTCGTGGTCCATCCAGCTCATACCTGAAACTTCAAAATGTTCATTACCAATCCAAATTCTGCCCTTAGTTTGCAACCGTGTTAAGGAATAGTAGTGGGATGAGTTTCCAGGTTGTGTGCCCTTTTGACTAACACCTAGTAGTCCATGCAAGGTAGGACTTTTAATTGGGTTCAAATTAAGTTTAATTCCAAAGTCCTTATTTCTAGCACGAAGTTCATGTTCGCCAGATTTGTTTAACTGGGCTTTCCATTGTCCGTTCCAAATTCTATAAGATTTGGAAGAGGCCCCAGCCCAACCTGGGCCAGAACGATTTAGTTTTTCGGAAAAATGAAAATTTTCTTTTTCCAAGTCGCTTATAGCTAAATGAGTCAAATACAAGTCTCTGACAGCCCAACGGGAAGGATTTTGGGGCCTCTTTTTTACACCCACTCGAAAGAAAGTAAGTTGGTAGCCAAAGTGGCGGAATTTTTGGGTTACTAAATTACCCGTATAGTACCACCATTCAATTTTGTATTCTGGATGGCTAGCATGGTCCCGAGGAAAACTAAATTGATAACCGGCCTGTCCCTGTTTCCAATCTTTACTAAAAGTTAGATTTTGCTGATCGACTCCAAAGACCAGGACAACAAATAATATTGCTAGCAATCTGGTTGGATAAATCATTCTAAATGTATGTTGTTCTAGGTTTCTATACCCTATAAGTGATTTAGTTTCTGAGCTTAGTATTCTTTCAGAAATTCTGTGACAATGGAAAAAATAAAAAAGGAGAAGTCGCAACGAGACTATCATGGAATCTAGATTTTCATTTAACAGTTAGGTCGTTTTCGGTAAGTTAGAGGCATGGGTTTGCCTCACTGATTCTATCTAGCTTTTTGCTTGTAGATCTATAAGCTGGATAAATTCCTGAAAGAGCAGTAACTAAAAGAATTAAAAGGGAAGACTGTAGGAGAAATTTAGTGGGAATATGAAATTGGATAGTCCAGCCAAAACTTTGAACATTGATTACGTAAACTAGAATCAATGACAGTATTAATCCAATAGTTACGCCAATAGCTTGACTGATCGAGCCAAGTAAAGTTGCTTCAACAATAATCATTTTCCACAATTGTTTTTGTTCTATACCTATCCAACGTAGAATCCTTAATTCTCTTTTACGGTCTAAAACAAAGCTAAGTAGGGTACTTGCTATTCCCAAAATTGCTATAAAAATAGCGATTAGTTCAAGTGCGTAGGTAATTGAAAAAGTACTGTCGAAAATTCGGAACACTTCTCTCTTAAGAGATGCATTAGTGTTGATGGAGATTCGGTATTTGTTGTCAAGAGCTGAAAGAATTTCAGAGCGAACCACATTGGGATCAATATTTTCTTTAAGATACACCGCTAACTTTTGACTCGAATGAAAACCGTAATGTTTCTTAAAAGTCTTCTGATCCATTACGATAATTCCCCGATCTTTTGAGTAATCATAATAAACAGCAGCAATTCTAAAACTTTGAGTTCCTTGATTCGTTGGTAATTTTAATTGATCACCTACTCCCTTTTTATTTTTCAAGGAAAAGCTTTCTGAAACCAATACTGCATCTTTCCCGATTGCAGCCCGCATAGCAGAGCGTCCTTCAGAGGGAGACTTAAATAAAAGCCCTCCTCTTTCCAAAAGTACGGGAAAATTTCCTGCACCTAGTACCACTAATCGGTCATTATAGGTAATGTCAAAGCTGACAAAGTGATCGATTGCTGCAACATTGGTATTTAATGCTACAACTTTTTCAATGTCAGTTGAAAGTGTCGCCCTATCCGGAAGGTTTGACCCTGCTCCTGGGGTAATAAAAAGGTCAGCCCGTAACGTTTGTTGGACCCAATATTGGACTGTTTCCCTAAAACTACCGATCATTACAGAGATAGAAACAAGCATAGAAAGGCTTACAGCTAGGGCCGCAACTGAAATATAAATCCGGGGAAAATATCCTTGTAAATTAGAGATAGCTAGGAAACTTTCTACTTTAATAATTCTGCTGAAGAACTGCTGATTGAATAGTCTTAAAGAGAAAAGTAACAAGGGAACTAACAAGGCTGCAGCAAAAACTGTCACGAGACAGGCTGCATAACCAAAAAAAGGGATTCCAGTGTTGATGCCAAGGAAAATTAAACTAACAGAAATAAAAATCAATATAAGAGACAGCCACTTATGTTGCCAGCTTAACTGAAAACGACTTTTCACCCAGTCTATTTTTTGAACAGCAGTTACAGGTGCTATTCTTGAAGCTTCTAATGCTGGCACTATTGCCGCCAATAAAGATAGAGGCACTCCTACTATAATTGCCAAAATGATGTAATCAATTGTCAGTGGAGCGGGTTCGGCAGCAGTTCGGATATAAAGGCGCTCTACGGTGCTAGAGGTGAGTTTAATTGCCCCCAAGGCAATTGTTTTTCCAAGAAGAAGTCCTAGTAAAGATCCAATGACTGAAAAAAATCCAGCTTCTGCCAGGAATAAACTTAAGATTTTCTGACGGGTAGCCCCAACTGCTCGAAGAATTCCAATTTCTTGTCGTCGAGTTATAACAGACAAAGAAGCCGTATTATAAATTAGAAAAAGCCCGACTAATAAAGCGATATAGGACAAAGCTGTTAAATTAAAATGAAAAGCTTCCAGCATTTTCTCTGTCTGAGATTCGCGCTTTGAAGGTTTTTGTACAATGACGTCACTGGGGAGTTTCCTAGAAATAGCTTCTTCTGTTTGGTCTAAAGGAATTTCTGGGTGCAACATTAGATCAACACGGTCAATTTGGCCTAACCGACCTAACAGCCACTGGGCTGCTGCAATATCCATGAGAGCAAAATTTCCTGCTAGAAGTTTTGCTGGACCTCTGTCTAGCAGTAAACCAGCAACTAATAGGGTTTCCAGACGATCTCCGATTAGGACCTCTATTTTTGAATCTATTTTTAAACTATGTTTGCGAGCAAATTTTTCTGTAATGAAGATGGAGCGTGGATCAGTGAGCAAACCAAGCATTTCTTGTCTATTCGAAGGAGTATTGCTATTTATTAAATTAGTTAATTCATAATCACGAAAGCTACCATCCTTAAGAATATCTACGCCTAAAACCCGTAATGATTCCTCTGTAGAATCTTGCCCCTGGACCAAAAATTCTCCATCGATAATAGGACTTAATTCGCCGTAATTCTCAAGCCAATCTAGTTCTAGTAAACGGTTTTCATCCAATCCAACTCCAGGACTAATAAGCTCCAGGGAAGTTTTTCCAGAAATTGTGTCCAGAGCCTTTTTGAAACCTCTCAAGGAACTGTCGTTGGATAAACGCACACCCACAATGGCAGAGATTCCAATGGCAATTCCCAGTATTGTTACCAGAGATCGAAGTTTTTCTTCAGCAAGCCGACGAAAAATAAAAGCAAAAAAAAGATACAATTGCTAGCTCTCCTTTTCGATTTTTGGAGGAATAATCTTTGATCATGAATGTAGAGTAATGAATTTTTTTGGATACACTGAGGAAACTTAACATTTTTTTATTTCACCATCGTACATTTGCAATACCTTCTGAGTTGCAGCCGCAACAACATCCGAGTGAGTAGCTAGGAGGATGGCTATATCCAGATTTTTATTAAGGTCTTGTAAAATCTTAATAATCTTAACCCCATTATTGGAATCTAGATTTCCAGTCGGCTCGTCAGCCAGTAACAACTTGGGCTGATGACATACGGCACGAGCAATTCCAACTCGTTGCATTTCCCCACCTGAAAGTTGTTGTGGATAGTGATCTACACGGTGAGTTAGACCAACCAACTCAATCAATGTTGAAGCCTTTTCTTTGGCCTTTTTGGATGGAAAACCATCTAGTAGGAGTGGAAGAGCAACATTTTCTATTGTGGTGAGAGAAGGCAAAAGGTTAAACGATTGAAAAACAAAACCAATTTTTTGACGTCGAAGTTGGGTTAGACCTCCATCATTCAAACTTTTCAAATTGATTCCATTAAATAAGATCTGTCCTTTGGTGGGATAATCCATTACACCGCAGAGGTTTAAAAGCGTTGATTTTCCACAACCAGAAGGTCCCATCAAAGAAACAAAATCTCCCTTTTTTATGACAAGGTTAACGTTCCGCACTGCAGGGACTGGAATTCCCATGTGATAATATGTTTTACTTACTCCTTCAAGTCTTAGGACTTCCACGAGATTTTTCCAATCTTAGAGTGGTTTTGATAGTACCAAGAGTTTTTATTTAGGTTATAGCAACTAGAGTACCATTTCGTCATACTTACCCTCTAAAAGACTAAATCTTTCAACAATAAAAGCACTCGCTATTAATGGCTCTGGAACTCGAAAAATAAAAGAGGCTTTTCCCAGATAGTAATAAAGCATTCCGATTTTCCTCCTGAGATCAATAGCATTATTAATGTATCTAACCCAGAACCTTCACATTGACTAATGAGCTGATTCTAACTGAAAATTTAGACACATTATTTTCTTATAGCTTTTTAGTTTCATAAGGTCTATAAGGATCGTTCAAAAAATGGTAATAGTGCATTAATTAAGTTTTGACTGTTTTAAAAGAAAAATTATTAGCTTGTTGTTTGTATTTACAGAAGACATACGGTTCAAAACTATGAAGTTATTTTCCTTTTACTAAGAATTTTTTCATTTTTAAGAGTATAGGTTAGAAATAAGCTCTACTACTGTCAAATAATCTGGAATAACTGATTATGGTAATACGAGAATTCAAGCTTTATTGGATAGCCTTTTCGGCGGATGGGTCTTTCATGTTATTCATCTTCGCCATAACTCGTCTTATGGCTGAAAACCAATCCACTATTTTAGAATTGGGTATTTTAGGTGGACTCTCGTCAATTTGTTATGCTCTCATTGCTCCCCTTGGTGGACGATGTTCTGATATTTGGGGTCGTCGTCAGGTAATAGCAGTAGGTACTGCTGCACACATAGTTATCATCCTTGCCTGTGTTTACCTGCAGTTATCTACTTTTGGATTTTATATTATGGGAGCCTTGGTGGGAGCTTCAGTAGGATTTCTTCACCCACCCGTAATTGCTTGGTTAACCCAAGGAGGAGTCTCACATCTAGGCTCTAACCTGACCAGTCAAAGATTATTTTGGTTCTGTGTCTCTTGGAATGTCGGAATGATCACTGGACAGGCATTGGGAGGTTGGTCATTTCCAGTCGACCCCGTTTTGCCTTTGTGGATAGCCATCTTTTTAATGAGTAGTGTTTTGATTGTAATTCTTTTTGAAAATTCTTCCATTAATCCACCAATTCATTTCGCTAAGAAAAAAAACACAGATAGTTTAGAAGTTCAGGAGTCATTACGTACTTTTGTTTATTTAGGTTGGACAGCCAATATTACTGGTGCTATGGGAATGAGTCTTATTATCTATCTCCTTCCTCATCTGATTCATGAACTCGGAATTAGTTCTCCTATACATGGAATGATGTTAGTAGCAAACCGAATTACTGTTCTCCTAACCTACTCAATCATGAAAGTTCTAACATTTTGGAGATACCGCTTTTCAATTACTTTACTAGTGCAATTCATTGCTTTAATTGGTCTTATGTTTCTCACATACAGCAGTACGATTTTATTTCTGACCATTGGTCTTATATTGTTTGCATTTCTTACTGGTTATAATTATTTTTCTAGTATTTTTTACAGCACGACGAGTTTTGATGGTCGACATCAAGGGTTAGCTAGTGGAATACATGAAGCTACACTGGCTATTGGTTTTGGAGTAGGTTCATTTGGAGGAGGAATAGTTGGTGTTTGGGGAGGTTCTCGGGTCCCTTACCAAATGGTCAGTTTAGTCTTATTGCTATGTGTTCTGATTCAATTGTTAATCTATTATAGGAGAAGGGAGTTGTTATAACGTTCAAAATTAAGTTTATTCTAAAGTGCATTTGGCTTAGAGACTTAATTTGTTTTTCCAAGTATCCAAGATTAAAATGGTCACCGTTTATCTTTAAGGAATTATTTACTATCGTAGGAATTTGTAGTCATTGACCTTGGTAATAATAGTGCTGTTTTAATAGAGGAATAATTCATTATTGAAAGAGGGAGATTATGTCTGTCCGTGTTGGAGTCGATGTAGGAGGAACGTTTACAGATATTGTTTGTTTCAATGAAAAGAAGAAAGCATTTCGTTTGCTGAAAGTTCCTAGCAGTCCAGCGAATCCTAGTGCTGCGGTTGTTGAGGGCATACAGCGACTTTTGGATGAATTTGATGTTGTTGCTGAAGAGATTCAGTTTTTTATTCATGGTACGACAGTAGCAACAAATACCATTCTTGAGCGTAAAGGAGATCCAGTGGCTCTTTTGGTCACGGCTGGTTTTAGAGATGTGCCTTATATTATGCGTCAGGATCGTCCTCGTCTCTATGACTACTTCTTACAGCGACCGGAACCATTAGTTCCACGGGAACTCCGTTTTGAAATACCTGAAAGGGTATTGTATACAGGTAAGGTCAAACTTCCGTTACAGGAAGACCCAACACGCAAGATTCTCAAGAGGCTAAATGCTCAAGGAATTAAAAATATTGCAGTTTGTTTACTCCATTCATATGTAAATGCTTTACATGAAGAGAAGTTGCGAGAATTGATTCAACAGGAGATTCCAGGAGCAACAGTTTCTCTTTCATCTGAAATTCTACCGGAGTTTAAGGAATTTGAAAGAATGAGCACCACCACAGTTAATTCTTATGTGCTCCCCTCAGTTGGTAGTTATCTCCGTCAACTTGAAAAAGGTTTAACCTCTCTAAATATTCCATCAAAGCTCCATCTAATGCAGTCAAATGGTGGAATCATGACCTCTAAAACAGCCCAGACTCATTGTGTACATATGGTGTTATCCGGTCCGGCTGCCGGCGCATTAAGTGGATTAGTTTTAGGTCAACAGGCTGGTGTCAAAAATATCATCTCGATTGATGTAGGGGGTACAAGTGCTGATGTAGCTGTAGCCTTTGATGGTAATCTTCACTTTGCTGAAGAAACTGAGATTGCAGGTCAGATCCTTAAAATACCTGCCATTGAGATTAATACAGTAGGAGCAGGAGGTGGGAGCATTGGCTGGATTGATGCAGGTCAGGCTCTGCAAGTTGGTCCAAGAAGTGCTGGTGCCGACCCAGGACCAGCCTGCTACCAACGTGGAGGCAATGAGCCTACTGTTACAGATGCTAATGTGGTTTTAGGTCGACTTAATCCAATGCACCTTTTGGCAGGAGAAATGGCTATTGATAAAAATCTTGCTGAAAAAGTGATTCAAGAGAAAATTGCCACACCGTTAGGCTTACCCTTATATAAAGCAGCAGAAGGTATTGTCAGAGTGATTAATGCTGTAATGGCTAAAGCAATCAGACGGCTTTCTGTGGAAAAAGGTTATGATCCGAGGGAATTCACTTTGGTTAGTTTTGGTGGTGGTGGCCCTATTCATGCTGCTGAATTAGCTGCAGATTTGCAAATTCCCAGAGTGCTTGTTCCACCTTCCCCAGGAGTCAGTTCTGCTTTAGGTTTGCTTACTGCCGATTTTCGTCATGATTATGTTCGAACTGTTTTGTGGACAGAGAAACAGGCCACCTTAAAACACCTTCTGCAGGTAATAAATGAAATGAAAGGTCTGGCATTAACGCAGATGGAAAATGAGGGACTAAATGGCTCAGAAATTATTTTCGTAGCAGGTTTGGATATGCGTTACCAAGGTCAAGGGTTTTCATTACCTGTATCTTTTAATGTGGAGGATCTCTCCATTTGGGAAAATCTAAGTCCATTAATCCGAACATTCCATCAAAATCATCAGGCAACCTATGGCTACCATGATGAAAAAACTCTTACTGAGATTGTGAACATCCGATTGGCATCAGTAGGCAAATTGCCAAAGCCTCATCCAACTAAATTTCGACAGAAACAGGGAGATCTAAACTCGAGCATCAAGGAATCAAGAAAAGTCTATTTTTCTGGGAGGTTTGAAGAGACTATTGTTTATGATCGGTCTAAGCTTGGCTGGGGTGCGATAGTCAAGGGACCAGCCATTATTGAGCAATTAGACTCGACAACACTCATATTGCCTGGTCAGCAAGGTGAAATTGATAAACTAAACAACCTAATAATTTCTTTGGAGGACATTTAATGATCCTTGAGGAATCAAAAACAAAAATACAGACAGATCCTATTACTTTGCAGGTTATGACTAATTCCATTTACTCAGTAGCTGATGAAATGGTAGCAGCTTTGATTCGTACTTCCTTTTCAACAAACATTAAAGATCGAAGAGATTGTAGTGGTGCTATTTTTACTCGTGAGGGACAACTTGTGGCACAAGGAGAGGTAGGAACACCACTTCATCTTGGAGTAATGCTTCCTGCTGTTCAGACAGCAATCAAGGGGGTACCTCCTGAAACCCTCAAGCCTGGAGATGACATTGCAATTAACACACCATATCCCGAAGGACCAGGACACCTCAATGATGTTACTTTAGTTTCACCGGTATTCTATCAGAATGAACTCATGGCTTATGTTGCCAACATGTCCCATCATGTAGATGTAGGTGGTTTTGCTCCAGGTAGTATGGCTTTCGGGGTCTGGGAACACTATCAAGAAGGACTACAAATTCCACCTTTGAAGTTAGTCAAACAAGGAAAAATTGATGAGGACTTAGTTCGTTTGATTACTCAAAACCTTCGAACACCAGTAGAGTTTAGAGGGGATTTAGCGGCACAAATTGCTGCAAATAATGTAGGGGAAACTCGCCTGAACAGTCTAATGGAAAAATATGGACCAGACATTGTACTTCATTACATGCAGGAGATTATGGATTACTCTGAGAGGAGAATTTCTGCAGCTATAAAAAAACTTCCAGAGGGAGAATATAGTGGTGAGGATTTTTTGGAGGGAGATGGTCTTTCTTCAAATCCAATTGCGATTAGAGTTAAGGTTGTTCTTCAAGGGTCAAAAATAGTTGCTGATTTTAGGGAAAGTGATTCCCAAGCACTAGGTCCTATCAACTGCAGACCTCCCTCGGTCAAAGCCTGTGCCTATTATGTTGCTAAGGCATTACTAGACCCTGGATTACCTCCAAATTCTGGGGCCTTCCGAGCAATTAAAGTTTTGACAAAACCTGGTACGCTGATGGAGGTCCAGTTTCCTGGAGCTCTGTGTAATTCCAATATTGTTACTACGCAACGTATTGTGGATTCATTGATGAAAGCTTTTCTTCAGGTAATTCCAGAAAGGGTTTCGGCAGCTTGTTCGGGTACTATGAATCTCTTAAATATTGGTGGGCGTAATCCAAGAACCGATAGTTTGTTCAACTACATCGAGACATATGGAGGGGGTCAAGGAGCATTGGTGAATAGTGATGGGACCTCTGCTGTTCAAATGCATATGACTAATACACGAAATGCTCCCGTCGAAGTTATAGAATCCACCTATCCGTTCCTTATTCATGGATATGGTTTAGTTGCTGAAAGTGCGGGCGCTGGTAAGTTTCGGGGAGGATATGGAATGCAGAGAGAATTTGAAGTATTGGCCGATCGAGTGACAGTAACGCTTAGTTCAGATCGCTTTAAATTTTCTCCTTGGGGAGTCTTTGGTGGAAAAAGCGCTTCCTCCGGTAATTGCCAAGTTATTTTTCCAGATGGTACTATTGAACAGCTTCCTTCTAAAGTTACCCGGGTTCTAAAAAAAGGGTCAAGACTGGTCAGTACTACTCCAGGTGGTGGTGGATGGGGGAACCCTTACGAACGGTCTCCTGAGAAAGTTAGGGAAGAGGTAGTACAGGGACTTTTATCTCAGGAATCAGCCCTAAGGATTTATGGGGTAGTTATTAGTAATGATTTTTTACTTGATCTAAAAGCGACTCTCCAGCAAAGGAGAAAACAATCTCAACCGACTAACAGATAATTTAGCTACCGGTGAGTTGCGACTTCTTACTGAAGAATTCAGTCATCCGTAAAGACTAGGGACAAACTATGAAAATTCTTCTCCTGAATCCCTTTGGGGGTGAAATGCAAGAAAAGGAGCGATGTTTGCAGGTAGTGAGAGAAGATACAGAGATCGTTTTCGAGAATATCGCTGACGTTTATCCACTTAATTATGTTACATATATTTATTATCGGCATCGATGTGCTGACGCAGTTGTCCAACGTGTCTTAAAAGCTCAAAAAGAAGATTTTGATGCTGTATTTATATGCTGCTGCTATGACCCAGGATTAGCAGAATCTCGAGAACTAGTAGACTTGCCTGTAACTGCTGCTTTTGAAGCTGGATCCCACTATACTAACTTAATTTGTCAAAGGTACTCTGTTATAGCTACTGAATACAAGACAGTTCACTGTTATCGTGAGTTAGCCCAGCTTTACGGGACTGATTCTAAACTTGCCTCAGTTCGACATATTGGTCTTTCTGCTCGTGATTCCTATCCCGAAAAAATTTCTTCGAAAGAAGTTGTTTCCCGAACTCTGAAGGTAGCACAAGAATGTATTGAGAAAGATGGTGCTGAAGCTATTTTAATGGGATGTACGCTTCAAAGTTGTCCTTTAACAGTTACAGGTAATGTTCAGTCCGGCAATACTCCAATCATTGATCCAGTGTTGGTGGGAATCAAATTTACAGAGTTTATGGTGGAGGCAAAACAAGCTGGAATTCCAGTACTGAGCCGTTTTGGGACTTGGCAGAAACCTCCCTCAGATGAGGTTCAAATCCTACAAAAAGCCAAAGACGAACTCAGTCAATGATGACCTTTCAGGGGCAATTAGGAATTGGTTAGTAACACTATGCATGAAGCAAAAACCCCTGACCATTATTATTAGAGAAAAAATCACCTCTGTTTATACCCCTTTTGCCCCAGGGATCCAGTCAGTGCCCGCAAGTGGGACCTTTGCCATTGCAGCTGATTCAACTGTTAGTGCAACTAGGTCTTCTCTTTCAAGGTGATGAACATTAGATTTACCACAAGCCCGTGCTAGTGTTGTCAATTCCATATTGAGGGTCTGAAGGTAATTTCTTAGCCGCCGTTCACCCCAATCGGGTTGCAACCGCTTTTCAAGGTCAGGCAGTTGAGTAGTTACTCCGACCGGACAAAGTCCTGTTTCACAATGATGGCAATAACCGGGGGCAGTTCCTAGTTTTCGATATTCTTCTTCGACATTAATAGTTTGTTGACCATCAAAGTAAAATTCGCTGTTACAGCCTAGTGCCATCAAAACAGCTTGCCCAATAGATACTGCATCTGCCCCCATTGCCAGAGCTTTAGCAACGTCAGCACCAGTCCGAATTCCACCTGAGATTATTAGTTGTACCTCACCTAAAACATTCATCTCATCAAGAGCTTCTATTGCTTGGCGTAAAGCTGGTAGAGTTGGAATCCCAGCATGTTCAATAAACACCTGTTGAGTAGCTGCTGTCCCTCCCTGCATTCCATCAAGAACAATTACGTCAGCACCTGCCTTGACAGCGAGTTTTACATCATCAGTTACTCTGGTAGCACCAAGTTTTACGTAAATGGGAATCTGCCAATCTGTAATTTCTCTTAATTCATTAATTTTGATTGTTAGATCGTCAGGGCCTACCCAATCTGGATGTCGGCAGGCTGAACGCTGATCGATTCCTTCAGGTAAAGTTCGCATTTTGGCTACTCGTGGACTAACCTTAAGTCCTAGCAACATGCCACCACCTCCGGGCTTAGCTCCTTGACCCAAAACGATTTCAATGGCATCGGCTTGACGCATATCGTCAGGATTAAAGCCGTACCGTGAGGGCAGGCACTGATAAACGAGAGTTTTAGAAGAAGCTCGTTCTTCTGGCGTCATTCCTCCATCTCCAGTAGTCGTGGATGTTCCTATTTTAGTTGCTGCCCTACCGATGGCTTCTTTGACGTTTGCAGATAGTGAGCCAAAACTCATTCCTGCTATGGTAATTGGAATTTTTAGACTAACTGGTTTTTTAGCGTGACGCGTTCCCAGTAAAGTTTGAGTTAGACATTTTTCTCGATAGCCTTCTAGAGGATAACGTGAGCTCGACGCTGTCAAGAAAACCAAATCGTCAAAACTAGGTACTTTTCTCTTAGCTCCTAACCCTCGGATATCATAAAGACCTTTTTCTGCAGCACGGTGAATGTATTGAAGAATTTGTTGGTTGTAAAGTGAGTTTTCTTCGTGATCAATTTTCATAGCTATCAGACAATCCATTACCGAGGCTAATTAAAATTTAATATTCCTGATTAGCATCGGTGTTCCATTGATATAGTTTCCTAGCAGAAGCTATCCTTTTAAATTCTTTAGGTGAATAATTAATGTTTGTTTGATTGAGAAGATTTTTAACTTTTTCGTAATCTCCTTCTCTCATTGGTTCTTCTTGGGCATCTGAACCCAGAGAATGAATTTTTCCACGTATATAGATAATTGCCTCATAGATAGAATCACCAAGACCTGCTCCAGCATTGCCGCAGATGACCAAATGACCTGCTTGAGCCATAAATGCTGACATGTGACCAACATCTTCACCAACTACAATATCGCAGCCTTTCATTGAAATGCCACAGCGAGAGGAAGAACTACCCTCAATAAATAACAAACCTCCATGACCCGATGCTCCTGCACACTGTGAAGCAAAGCCCTTGACCCAAACTTGGCCTGACATTATATTTTCTGCAACACTCCACCCAACATTTCCATGCACAATAAGTTTTGCTTGTTTGTTCATTCCCCCCAGAAAGTATCCCGCATGACCACGAATATCAATTTTGACAGGAATATCAAGACCAACCGCAATATTGTGAAACCCATTTGGGTTACCTATTTCAAGTTGGTCAACTCCTTTCTTGGGTAATTCATGATGTAAGTAGTGGTTTAGTTGGCGGACAGACATTTGGTTTAGATCTACACGCTCCATGAATAAATTTCCTCTGGTGTTGGTTCAAAGAGTTTAGCATTTTCAATTCCAGGTAGGTGAGCTAGAGAACGGAATTCAGAACCGATGGCAACATAATCCTGAGTTTCAGCAACGACAGCTGGTTTGCAGGCAAAAGCATCTCTCACCAGTATTATTTTGTTTTTGGTTGCCATTAGTAGAGTGTAAAAGCCATCTAGTTCAACAAAAGCTTCTTGAAGAGCTGCTTCAAGGGATTGTCCTTCTTGCATTCGCCATTCTAGAAAACGACAAGCTGCCTCAGTATCATTGTCGGTTTCAAAATTAATCCCTTTTTTTTCTAGTTTTCTTCGGAGACTCCAGGGATTTGAGAGAGATCCGTTGTGGACTAAGCAGAAGTCCTCTCCAGCAGTGAAAGGGTGTGCGTGGGCAGGGGAAACAGCTGACTCAGTTGCCATCCTAGTGTGACCCACACAGTGGCTAGCATCAATTTTCTCAAAATTATAACGATCGGCAATATCTCTAGGATGACCCATATCTTTGTATACTTCAATAGATTGGCCAATCGAAAGCAAATGAATAAATGGGAATCTTTGGTTTAGCCACTTCTCAAAATCTTTGGGTGACATTGGAGATATAACTTGTCCGTGATTTTCAAGTCCACTCACAGTAGATTTAAAAGAAGTCTCTTTATTTAAAGCTTCTTCTAGGTTTATCCAGTTAAAGCTTGACTGGGGAGAGAACAAACTAAATCGTTTTAAACTGGGATCGTCTATAGGTATGAACACTGCTAAACCTGCTGAATCTGAACCGCGATCTCCCATGCAAATAATCATAGGAGTTATCCATTTGCCAAGCTGACTCCTCTTGGATGTCCTCTTAATCATTAATCCGACAATACCGCACATAGTAACCTTAAAGACCTTTCAAAGTATTTTCCAACAACGATTGACTTGTTTTAGAAAAATTCCAAATACCGGTTAACCTCCCAATCGGAAACGTGCCGTTGGTATTCGATCCACTCCATCTCTTTTAGCTGAATGTATTCATTCAAAAAATCTTGTCCTAATTGATCAAAAAATAGAATATCTTTTTTAAGCGCATTGATAGCTTCATTGAGGTTTTGAGGTAGTATGCCAATCCCCATTTCTTTAAGAGCTTCCTCAGTGTAACGGTAGTGATTGATGTTGTGTGGGGGTCCTGGATCCAGATTGCGTTCAATTCCATCCAAGCCAGCTGCAATTACTGCAGCTGTTGCTAGATAGGGATTACAACTCGAGTCACTCAATCTGAGTTCAAGACGTCCCTGTGGAATGCGCACCATTGAGGTTCGGTTATTATCTCCATAGGAAATATAAGCAGGAGCCCAAGTAGCTCCGGACAAAGATCGGCCAACAACTAAACGTTTGTACGAATTCACTGAAGGAGCAACTAATGCTGCAAGGGCTGGAGCATGTGAGAGCAATCCTGCCAAGAATTGATAAGCCAATTCAGATAATCCAAGTTGGTTTTTGTCGGATTTGTCCTTAAAAAGATCATTGCCGTTATTATCCCAAATTGACATATGCATATGGGTTCCAGTACCTGTTCGATTGGTCATAGGTTTTGGCATGAAAGAACAAATGGTTCCAAACTCACGAGCAATTTCACTGGCAGCCATCCTAAATAAAACGTAACGATCTGCTGAAGTGATGGCTGGTGAGAAAGAGAAATTAATTTCAAACTGACCATTTGCATCTTCATGATCTATTTGGTAGACATCAAATCCAATCGTTTGTAAGGAATCAACCAACTTTTCTAGAAAGCCACGACTTCTTGATAATCCTTTGTAGTCGTAACAAGGTTTTTCCAGAATGTCAGAGTCATCAGCGGGATGTAAGGAGCCGTCTGAATTTCTAGACAATAGCATGAATTCAGGTTCTAACCCTGTATTCAAAACCCATCCTCGTTGATTCATTCGATTGACTTGTTGCTGAAGGATGTGGCGGGTGTCTAAGGGATAGGGTTTACCCTTTACTGTTCCAGTGCAAACAATTCTAGCGTACCCTGGTTGCCAGGGTACTAAGGTTAAGGTTTCTAGATCTCCTACTGCCATAAAATCTGGATCGTGAGGTTCTTGTCCCAATCCCCAAACAGCAAATCCTGCAAATCCTGCTCCATCGGTTAGAATATCTTGGAAATGATCAACTGGAACTGACTTTGTTTTTGCAACTCCATGAATGTCAACAAATTGGGCGAGAATGTACCTAACGTTATTTTTCTTCAAAAATTCTTGGGCGTTTTCAAGGTTCATCGACTTTATCCTTTCGTTGAAATTACTCTAGGATAGGCTGGGGTAAAGAGAAGCCAGCCCAATCATATCTCCTTCATATTCATGAACGATCTCCAAAAGAATTTTCCAGAGATATACACTATAACTCGGGTCCACCCAAATTCGATAGCCCTGAAATTCAGATGATTGTATAGGTAATAAGCAACATGAAACACCAGCTACCCGCGTCATCACTACCTGATCTTCCGATTCTTTAAAGTCATGTCCGCAAGTTTCGGAAATTACTTTACAAGATTTATTCCCAATCAAAAAAAATGATGCCTCTTGTCGTACTACTGAAAATATTCCTTTTGGGGCAGCTAAGATTTCTTGAGAAATCCTTGAAACTACAGTTCCATGAAGTCCATCTTCAATAATTACTTCGTTTTTATCTATCTTTACTAAAGTTCCTTGGTTTTCTATAGGGGCTACAGAATAAATTGTTTTAGGTACATTAAAACCTAGGGTAGTTAACCAGGATGATGATCCTATGCCTCTTAATCCTAAGCGAGGAAAGCAGCTGACATCTGCAAGAGCAAGATGACGTTTAACGAGGCTTTCAACTTTCAGTTCGGCAAATCGAAGAACGACAGGCATTCCATGAACCTCTTTCCATAATATAGGATCTTTTTCTTTGAGCATGTCATGTAACGGACTTTTTCTAGGAATAGTTTTCACAAGGCACCTTCGGTTTGTTGGGTTTCACTCTGTCGAAGATTTTTTGGATCATAAAAAGGAAGGTGAGCTACCTGAGCACTCAGTAGGTGGCCTTTATTAATTAGAATCTGAATGGTAGTTTTGGGTTTAGCTAGGTGAGTTTCTACATAGGCCATTCCAATTATGTGACCTAGAGTAGGACTAAAAGCTACGCTAGTTACTCTTCCTGTGATTTCACCTTTTTCAATTACAAGATGAGATTCCTTTGGAATAGGGCCATCATATTTCTTGGGAAGAACAAAGCCTACTAATTGTCGTTTTAGCACATTTTTATTTAAGATTGTTAAGCTTCTCTGACCAATAAAGAAAGATTTATCAGTTTTCACTGCCCAGTCTAATCCAGCCTCCTGTGGATAAGATAAGCCATCGGAATCCTGACCTACAATGAGGTGTCCTTTTTCTAATCGAAGTAGTCGTTGGGCCTCTACTCCAAACGGACGAATTCCATGAAGAGCTCCTTTATCTATAATCTGATCCCATACTGGGAGCATCGATTCTGCTAGTACGTGGATTTCATAGCCCCACTCCCCTACAAATCCTACCCTCAAGACTCGAGCTGGTGCACCACCTACGTAACATTTTCGAACAGCTAGATAAGGAAAGTTTTTGGAATCTAAGTCAATATCTATTAATGACTGTAATACCTTTCGAGAGAGTGGGCCAGCTAGGTTTATTGCTCCATACATTCCGGTGACATTGAGAATATTTACATTGAGCGACCAAGATATAGCCCACCGATTCATTTCACGAGCAGCACTGTCGGAAGCACTACTAGTGGTTGTTACATAAAAACTGTCAGTGGCAAGTCGAGCGGCAATGCCGTCATCAACCATAACTCCACTTTCATCGCACATAAGAATATATCGGCTTTTGCCTTCCTTTAACTTAGTAAAACGCCCGGTATACATACGCTCGATAAACTCCACAGCATCTGGTCCAAAAATTTCTAATTTTCCTAAAGTACTAACATCTATGATACCGACTCCAGTTCGAACTACTTTAACCTCGTCATGAATCGTTTCTTCTCGAGTTTTTAGGGGTGATGGATAGTATTCAGGTCTAAGCCAGTTTCCCGCATACATGAATTGAGTGCCTAGTCTCTTGTGGCGAATATGTAGGGGAGTTTGTCGATAAGGACTAAAAATTCGACCAGCTAGATGACCTAAAGATACGGGATTGGTAAAGGGTCTGGAGGTGGTTAAGCCTGTATTAATTAATGATTTTCCTTTTAACTTAGACAGAATCCGACCAGTATTGAGGTTAGAATGTTTTCCTTGACTAGGACCCATGCCAAAGGTGGAATAACGTTTGAGTAGTTCCATTGAATCAAATCCTTCTTGCACACTATTCTCAAGATCCTTAAGTTGGATGTCTTCGTCGAGATCTACAAAGTTTTTTCCTTTGGGGTGAGAGATAATTGGGAATGGATGACTCATTGGAGAATTTTGCCTATCAACTGAAGAAGGAATGTTAACATCTGCTTTTCCTAGGTAGGCTGCAGCTTGACAGCCAGCTCGAGTACCATCTTTCAGTTGATCTGACAAAAAATAGACCCCATTTAAGCGACCTGCCGCAAAAATTCCAGGAGGCAGCTCTTCTGGAACATATTGTTCCAAGGCTTTTTTATAAACCATTTGTCCTCCAGCTTGTCGGAGAATTCCATCAGCTGGAGCCCATCCCACGCTCATTGCAATCCCGTCACAATAAATTACCTGATCCTGTTCTTGAGATTGTTGTACGTGTCCTTGACTATTGATCGAACACAAGACAGCTCCTTTTATTCCTTGTTTTCCACTTGAGGGAATTGCCTCATAAATTGCTGTTCCACTTTGGATAGGGATGTTATGCCTTAATACCTGATCTTTCCATATCGAGGGTTCTCCCTCAGGCCGAAGATCAGCAATCAAAACCACAGATACTCCAGATTGTTGAAGGTCAACCGCAGCTCGGTATCCATCACTATTGGCTGTCAAGACCAAAGCTTTCTGAAAAGGCCTAACCGAAAATTGGTGGATCAGTCTCTGGGCAGCCGAAGCAAGCATCACTCCCGGCAAGTCATTATTTCGGAATACACACAGTTGTTCATAGCAACCACTAGAAACTATGACACTTCGGGCACGCAATTTAGTCATCTTCTGGGGATCAACTAAGGCAATCCAGTGATCTGCATAATAACCAGCTGCTGAGGTTTGAGTCCGTATTTCTATGTTGGGGTGATTAGCTATTTCAGATAAAAGCCTATTTAGGGTTCCAGGTCCTTCTTGTTCAGAAAACAATTGATAACTAAGTGTTCCTCCGGGGTGGACCTCTTCTTCTACGACGAGGACTTTGAGACCCAGTTTTCCCGCAACTAGAGCTGAAGATAATCCGGCAGGACCAGCCCCGATTACTAGTAGATCACAGAAGTCATATCGTTTAGGAGTTTTCCGTAAAATTTGATCTGGAGGAACTTTACCTAAGCCAGCAACCTGCCTCATTTTCCGTTCAAAAAAAGGAAAAAGCCATGAAGGTCGATGAAATGTTTTATAGTAAAATCCAACAGGCATCAGGGAAGAAAAAAAATCCATGATCCGATATAGATCTGATGCGACACCACCCCAGGTATTGACAGCTCTAAAATCCATCCCGTCCTGGATCGCAGTGCTATCCATTCTTACGTTAGTAGAGGTCTGATTTTCAACCAGGGCATTACAGTCTAGACCAGACAAACTTAAGATTCCTCGAGGACGGTGGTACTTAAAACTTCGACCCAAAACCCTGACACCAGAAGCCCATAATGCAGTGCTTAAACGGTCACCCTCAAAACCTTTAAAATCACGTCCTTCAAATCGAAACGTCACCGATTTTTTTCGATTAATCCATTCGTTGGGTTTTTGACTAAGCCTTTTACTCATGAAGTTTCATTTCCTGAAATAAATAAGTCCGGAGAATTTCATCTGTAAGAGTATTTCGTTCTGCAATAAACCAAACTCCACTGGCCAAATGATACCACCACTCCTTTTTTATACCCGCCGCTCCATCTCGGTTAAATACATAGTTGGCCCATTGTTGGTCAGTACAAGTTTGAGGGGGAGGCATGGGTCTGAAAGTTCCTCCATAAGAAAACTCTTGAATGGGTCTCCAACCGTTAATTGGACAATGCATGAGTTTCATTAGGAACCTCTAAATAGCTAAAAGTAAAAATTGACTAATGTCCAACTGAAGCTGCACCTTTTTCACCTACTAACTCATATTTCTCGAAGCGAGATAACGAAAATGGAACAATCAAAGGATGGGGATCGTCGTTGGCTAGGGTATAAGCCATAGTTTTCCCACATACTGGGGTTGCTTTAAACCCCCAGGTTCCCCATCCGGCATCAACATAAAATCCATCGATAGGTGTTTTCCCCATAATTGGTGAAAAATCTGGGGTCATATCGGCTAATCCTCCCCACTGCCGTAATACCTTTACATCCGAGAGAAAGGGGAATAATTCTAAAAGGTGTCCTGCTAGTCCTTCTACAAAATCTAAGGTTGATCTAGGTGAATGTAGTTCATATGGATCAAGTGCAGCCCCCATCACTAATTCTCCTCGTGAAGATTGACTGACATAGAGGTGAAAATTTGCAGAGACAATAATGGTGTCTAACCATGGTTTTAGTGGCTCTGTTACACAAGCCTGCAGGGGATGTATTTCAAGGGGTGTAGGGATATTTACCATCTGCATTATTTTTGGGGTGTAGCCGGCAACGGCAGATAATACCTTAGGAGTTTCAATTTCACCTCGGTTAGTTTGAACACCAATTACTCCACTACTCTTCAATTTAATTCCAGTAACTTCTGTCTGCTGATGAATTTCAACACCCCGTTGACTAGCAGCCCGACCATATCCCCAGGCTACGGCGTCATGACGGGCGATTGCTCCCGGCGGATGAAACAGGGCACCTAATACAGGCATATGCCCATTACAATTTAAGTCTAGATGAGGACAAAATTCCTTAATTATTTTTGGATCGACTAATTCACTTTTTACCCCTAAATGTTTATTAACTTCTGCCCGCCAGCGCATCGTTCGTAAAGTGGCATCACTATGGGCTAGAGTAAAATGGCCACGTTGAGAATAAAAGAGGTTTAGGTCTAAGTCGGTTGATAAATCTTGAAATAATCGTACACTTTCATCATAGAATTTTATACCTTCGGCAGTTAGATAGTTTGATCTAACGATGGCAGTATTTCTTCCGGTTCCCCCACTTCCTATATAATTTTTTTCTAAAACAGCTACGTTAGAAATATTGTGATCTCTGGCTAAATAGTAGGCTGTTGCTAGGCCATGTCCACCAGCACCGATAATGATTGCATCATAATGGGTTTTTATTTGGTCAGGACATCGAAACATATGATTTTCTGGATACTGCTTATTGAATGCAAAACGCAGAAGCTGATAAGGCATTTATAATTTCTCCACAAAAGCATTTTTTTTTAATCTTGCCAGACTCTGTCAATGAACAACTTAAGTTTTAACCAGCAAGAGAAATACTTAGAAGATTTTTTGTCAATGTTTTGAGATCCTTAAAACTTCGGTTTGATTTAGAGCATAAAATTCTCAAGGTTTCCTCAGTATAGCTGCATGGACACGGGCAACATCTCCCATGTAATGCTGAGACGGATATTTTTCGGCTGCTAAGAAAATATGTTTTTTAGCTCTTTTACTGTTACCGGTTGCTTCAAAATATAAACCAAGGTATAGATTGGCATAAAAAAGTTGCCTTTGAAAAACAGGTGGTTTTTCTGAGTTTTTGTTAGCAGCGGCCAAAACATTTTCTACCGTTCCAACTCCAGAAAATAGTTGATAAATCTCCATCATTGGAACTCTAGGATCGCTGTTAATTTTTAGGATTGACTGGCGGGCCTTGATCAGTCCAGACAAACGAGCCTGGCATAGAAAATGCCAGACCGCATTTTCTACATCGTTCGAATTAACTCTCTGATGAGACAGAAATTGGTCCCGTCCTTTTTGATAGCGTCCAGCATAGTAGTAGGCAATGCCTCGCTGCCAATGATAGGGTTCCTGTTTTGGGTCAAATTTAATTGCATTGTCAAAATCAGCGATCGATTTTTTGATATTCCCGAGCTTAAAATATTCACTTCCGCGACGATTATAAGCATCTACAAAAAAGGGATCTAGCCTTAAAACTTCATTATAGTCATTGATGGCCTGATGATGTTGTTTATTCATTTCGTACAGCCATCCCCGTACCAAAAAACCTTGGACATCGTCAGGGTTTTTTTTGATAGCTTGATTTACTAAAGATAATGCTTGTCGAAAGTGACCAGTTCTATATGCAGACTGGGCTTTTGATAGAAGGTCTAATGAAGATTGTTCTGTTATTTGGGCATTTGATGGGAAACACATCATAAATAAAATAAGGTAAGTTCCCCATGAAATACTATGTTTCATAAGAAGTATTCTTTCAGATAGTTAGGCTAAAGCATTAGAAGTGAAAGTGTTTTGATATTGCAAAAAGTTCCTCCACCTTATAAAGGTAAATCAGGTCGGTAGTTTAAGGTGCCATGGTTAGATCTACAACAAATTAATTGGTGTGTACGCTAAAGAAATTTATTATTTTGGCAAGGGTTTGTAGTCATTTCTGAGTACAATAGAGTTTAAAGTTATTTCTTTAGCGCTGATGTAAAAGTTTGGCGTCAGCAATTTGAGTAATTGTGATTTGTTGTAATACTTCTGGCAAAAGATTTCTTAATGGGACAATTTTTAATCTTCAGAAAAGGAGCTTTCATGCGACGTTCGACGATTGTTTTTCCGATCCTAATTATTGCAAGCATTTTTATGGTTTCTTTCTATTCATGGACAAATCCATCCGAATCTGCTGCTAAGCCAGAGGTCCATAAACTTACTCAGCCTGAAATCATAAATAAATTAAAGAAGGCTAGTACTGGAAACTTAGCCGATGCTATTGAAACGGCAACAGGTCAAGCTGGATTTATGCATTATGATATGAAGCCAATTTTTAAGGCTAAAATTGTGGGTCCTGCTGCAACTGCTCTTCTTAGACCAATTTTAACAACTGATAAGAGAAATTATCCTAACTACCATTTAAAGGTATTGGATGAAGCGCCTCCTGGGAGTGTTTTAGTTTACGTTTTAGAAAATGGATTACACGTTTCAGGTATTGGAAATCTAATGGCTACCACAGCAATAGTTCGTGGCCTAGCCGGAGCGGTAATTGATGGTGCTGCTCGTGATATTGAGGAAATTTCACGATTGGGTTTTCCAGTTTACAGTCGGTCAGTCAGTCCTGCTACTGTAGTGGGACGTTTTATCAGTACTGCGATGCAGGTGCCTGTTAGGTGTGGAGGTGTTTTAGTACGACCAGGTGATTATATAGTAGGAGATAGCGACGGGGTGGTGGTTGTTCCTATGGACAAGGTTAGTGAAGTACTTGAACTTATTCATGAATATGATAACAAGGAAAGTAAGATGATTCCTCTAATAAAAGAAACTAAGTCGATGCTAAAAGCATTGGCTAAGTACGGACGATACTAGTTATAAGCTCAGAACAAATAGATAATCATTTATGAACTACATGAACACCATTCACCACATTTCTGAGAGGTTTTTTTAATAATGCGTCAATAACAGTCAGACATGATTTGGTTCTCATTTCTTTCCAGGAGTCTTCAGAGTAAAACGCACAGTGTGGTGTAATTATACATTGTGGATGTTTGGAAAGTGGCTGGTGAGATTTAGTTTCGTCTTCAACTACGTCTAATCCAGCAGCAGCAATGTGACCCGACTCTAAGGCTTGAAAAAGGGCTATTTCATCAACAACAGGTCCACGAGATGTATTTACTAAAATTGATCCCTTTTTCATGAAGGACAGTGTTTTTTCAGAGATTAGTTTTAGGGTGTTTTGATTCAAAGGCACGTGAATAGAGAGAATATCCACGGAACGAAGAAAACCTTCTAATGATTTACAACGATGAATGCCGAGTGATTTTTCATAACCATCTGGTAAATAAGGATCGAAGAAATTCACTTGAAATCCAAAGGCCTTTGCCCTCAAGGCAGCACATGTGCCAATCCGTCCACACCCTAAAATACCAAACACTTGTTTTCTAAATCGACGGATAGGCATGGCAGATCGCCAGTTCCAGTTACCTTGTTGGACATCTCTTGAAGATGCCGAAAGATTACGAGCCAAGTTCAAGGCTAAAGTTAGAGCGTGGTCAGCTACCTCCTCAGTACCGTAATCAGGAACATTACATACAGGAATTGCAAGTCGAGAAGCTGCTTCTACATCTACATTATCAAATCCGACGCCATTTCTTACTATTACTTGACAACATTCAAGTTCTTCCAAGATTTCTTGGGTAAGATAGGCATGATGCCATAAAATAATGGCGTTAGCTTTTCGACAAGTTTTAATGATTTCCTGATCTGAACGGACAAAAACTTGAGATAGCTGAGCATAGGGTTTAAGTAATTCCTCCTCGATTAGGCACTCTTCTGAATCAGGTAAGATAGCTGAATCAAGCACTACTACTTTGTTATCTAAATCATTTAATGAACTAGTCATCTTCTTTTTGTCCTCATTAAGCTTAAATGGGTTAACTATCGATGTCACATCAATGTTCTTAGGGGAGTCTATAAACAGGAGTTATTTTATAAGAACATTTTGGATTTCTTAAATTGGAAATCATTCATAGTCATCTAGATGGTATCTTCCAACGAACTATTTCTAGGTGGGTTTCCTGAGTAAGAGATCTATAGGAATAGCTTGTTACCAATGTTTCATCGTCCACCTGTACGGTAGGGCCAAAACCTCCTCCACTAAGTTTTCCCGGAGGAGTTTTATCATCTAGGATGATTCTATCTTTGTTAAAGGTAAAATCAACTCCATTATTGGTTTCTTCACCGAATGCCGCTTGAACTCCCAGTGGAGGAGAGGCTGGAGCGACAGCAGCCCTTACTGTAAATGTGAAGAGAAGCCGTCCATCTCTTAAACGCAAAATAGATGGGTACATTTCACCGTAATAACTGCCAATTTCTTCTAAGAACCAGTTCCGACCTTCATCCTCAGACCGGTAGAGTACCATTCGTTCATAATGGTCGATCTTATTCTTGGGTATTGTTGTTCCAGGCAAAGCTGAAAAAAATTTTGGGGAAATACGGCAAACAGCTAGAATGGCTTTGGAAGGAGTTTCCCAGAAAAAAGCCTCCCCTAGTATTGGAAATGGTAAAATTTTCTGGTCTACTCCTTGAAAATGACAAGTTAAAGAACGATTCCAGGTTTTCCCTTTGTCAAAAGATTTCCATAAATATTCGTAGCCATTTGGTGCTCCAACACCAAAAATCAAACTTCCATTTTCTAGTTCTAAGACATTACGTCCAGTTATCACAAGGGATTTTTCTTTTACCCCCTCCAGGTCTTCAAAACCGATATGAGTAGCTGTCCAATTAGAGCCTCCATCAGTAGAGCGATATAGGTAACTTTGAGTATATCCTTGATCATTGCCACGAGCTTTGGGTAATAAATGGGTACTTATAAATACTGTACCATCAGAAATTACTGATAAATAAGGTTCCCGTCCTAGAATATCTAAAACTTTACGTTCAGACCATGTATGACCACCATCTGAGGACCGATACAAAAAACTATATTCTTTTGGGACTCCACCTTCAGTTGGTGCATGAAAAGCTACCAGAAGTAAATTCCCATTTGGTAGTTTTGCAATGCAGGGTTTGTAGTCCCCGGGAATACCTATCGGAATACGTTTGGCTGGTAAAAAATTCGAAGGTAAAAAGCTAGGGCTTTTAACTTCAACTTGATCAGAAGGATTTAAAGAGTCTAGGGCACACGACTGAAAAGAAAGTCCTAAACTCATAAATATCACTAGTGTTTTTTTCAAGAGATTAAAGGAAGCAGGGTGAAAAAGACTAGTTTTCAAAATAACAATTGTTGGGAGATATTTAGACATAAAAGGCACTTTATCGAAGCCAATCAGCTAGCTAGTTTCCCTAAAGAAAACTGGAATAATTCCAGGCAATTAGATCATTCATAGAATGGTATTGTGCAGGTAATTGTCTCAATACGTAAAGATTTATCTGATAAAGAAATTCATTAACCAAAAATAAATGAGTATTTAATTATGTTATTAGTTTTGAGGGCCCTTCTGCTAAAAAGGAATCCCAAGTGCTATTACGCAGGAGAATATGGTGAGATTAGAGGCCAGGGCAATAGGAATACTTAAAGAGTCTTTTGAAGTTTAGATAAAATGAATAACCAAAAAGTTTTTAATCATCTTATAATTAACAAGGTCCTTAATAAATTTATCCTCAAAGGATACGCATGTACATTCCAGTCCTGCCTAAATTAAGTGGTTGGATACTAGGTATATTCTGTTTAGGTTTTCCGTCTGCGGTATTTTCTGATGATCACTTAGTATCTTCGTCGCAATCGATCATAAGAAAGCACTGTTTAGGTTGTCATGGAGCTAGTCAAATATCAGGGTTAGATTTAAGACAAAGAGCCACTCTCCTCAAGGGAGGAGATCGGGGTAAGATTATTGATCTTCAAAATCCTACAAAAAGTCTTTTTTATGAAGCCGCAGCCCATCTAAATGAGTTAAAAATGCCGCCGGGGAGTTCTGCCCCTTTGCCTGAGGCAGAACTATCTATTCTTAGAGAATGGATTAAGGCCGGTGTTCCCTACCCAAAAGTGGAGGATTTACAGGCTGAAACTTTTTGGTGGTCGTTTAAGAAACTACAGCAGCCTTTAATTCCTCGTTTAAAGAAGGAAGATCAATCTTTCAATCCGATTGATGCTTTTATTCTGGAAAAACTGCAGGATAATCAACTAGAACCAGCTCCCCGGGCAAGTAA
>JAKUNG010000030.1 GCA_022452285.1 Terriglobia bacterium
AACACAATTACATTGTCTCTGTCTGACAACTCGTGTAGCTTACAATATAATCCAATAGCGGACATGGCGCCCTTGACAACTTCGTACTTAGGCTTCGTGCCTGATACTGCTGAGTAAGTTGCATACTTCTCTAAGACAGTTTCAACGCCATACGACTTGCCAACGCCTGGGGGACCTGACACAATCATAGCACGGACATCACCCTTCTTAGTTGCCTTAGTCATGTGATCAAGGATTTCAAATCGTCTACGCATTCGTTCAATAGTTTGTTCGTCTGTTTCAACCTTTTGTTCAGGCGGACGATCCCTTAATTGATTCTCATCCGTAACTGACAAACGAATAATACCATCGTCAGGCGTTTTTGCAAATCTGGAAGCGTCAACTTTTACGGTGACAAATCCTCCATCTTTGTGCGGATAAGGTTGATATCTTTTCACTAATTCAAATGTCTCGTTCTCTATACGGAAATTTCTATACTGCCCTTCAAGGACATAGATACATCTACTCTGCTTTACTGGTCTTTTCTTTTCTGTTTTGATTTTGTTTTGCATTCACCCTCGTAATTGTTAAAATATTAGTATAACATCTATTAGTCAAAAAATCAACTAATAAGATATCGTTTGTCTATTTTACCTAAGTCTATTAAGTCGTCTTCAATCTCTTGAGGAGTCATTCCTAGATAGCCTTTATCCCTACGCCAAGTGATTTCATCCTCGGCTTCATTTCTTCTCATGGTATCACCTACACTAGCGCCACCGAACCCATATTCATTGATCTCAGCGTTTAGTTCTTCTTCGGTCCACGCTTCGGTGGACAACAAATAATGGTTCCTTTTAGAGGCCATACCATCCTACAATTGCTAATGAGCCTAATAGGATTGTACAACATATAAGATACCATATCATAGAATCCCATCCAAACAGTGTACCTTTTTTAATTAATCGCATATCATAAACCTGTGATTTCCAATGACTGCTGTTTCACGATACTTGCCCGCCCAACCAGGGTTTGCAATGTGTGGATTATAATAAAACGTAGCACCTTCTGTCGGGTCAACTGCCCATACATCATTCATCACTAATATTGCTACAGTAACACTGTCTCTCCATGCTGTCATGTTTTGTTCAATTACGTCACCATTCTTATACGTAACCCATATCATATCTCTATGGCCGTCACAATACCAAGAGAATTGACATCTATTCTTAATAGGATAATACTTCCTTTTATTCTTAGGCAACGTAGGATCCTTCTTTGTTTTCCATGATTCTCTAATAGGTCCATCCATCACTACGTTGCAAACAGTACTGGGCCAACGTTTGTCGTCAACTCTGTTCATTGTAACGTGTGCAACGCCTATCTTTCCTAACGTTGATTCATGACGTGCTTCGAAGTATACGTTCTTCGCCATACAGTATACTTCATTTAAATCCTGCTTAATACCACTGTCTACTTCGTAACTAATAGCAAGAGACGCCATTACGGCTCTAGCTGTTTCCATTACTGTTTCAAGAGTACCTACTGTAGCCATGTTACAGTGCTCCAATCACTAGTACAGTTACTAAAAAAATCACCAAGTATGTCATTACGGAATCATCCTTCCATTGCCGTCCTTACAAAGATATGCCCCAACATCTATACCATTGTAAGTCACTCTATTACGACCTTCATCAATTTGTATAACTTGATTGAATGCATACTGACAACTCTTCTCAGACGCACTCACGGGCAAGTTAACGATTTCGCCATTAGTTAAATGTAAGATTAAAAGAAAGACGTACATCTAGTAAGGTCTCCATCCACCCATTATTGCAATAGTATCTGTCACCCATAGACAGTACCATACGCAAACTACGACAATGGTAGCCTTTAACAAAAGTTCTATAACCTTTTTAGGATCTATCATATGGACTCCCCTTCATTGCATTTGATAAACATACCATTGTCTAGTTGTCTTAAACAGATGTCGTGCCCTTCACCTTCGTGTTCTTTTAAATTCTCTTGGATCTGTGCGTCTATTAGTGCTTTAAAGATCCCTAAAAAATATGTCTCTTGTTCCGTCTGTGTCATTGCACATATTTCACTCTTAAGAAACAATTGACACATCTCTTGATCCGTGTTAGGCATTTGTACCTTAGGTTCATCTGCATTCACGGCATTGAATATAGAATATGCCCAAATATAAATTATAAAAAATAATACTATTGGTCCAGCTTTTATTTTCATTATTGATATCTAACCTTTCTCAATATTGTTTTTGTTTTAATAATCATTTCTTCTTTAACACCTTCTTCAGTCAAAAGTTTTGCATTCTTTACCGCATTAGCAATCTTAATTGCATCATTCCCAGTAAAACTTGCTCCTGAAAGTCCTACATTAAAAGCAGAACAATTAGAAGTCATAACCAAAACTAATAAACCAAAAATTAACCTTTTCATAGTATTATTATAAATCCACAACATATAGTAGTCAATACCAAAAGAACCCGCATAAATGCTGGCTAAAATGGTATGGAGTCCTTTGTTTTCTCCATTTTTGGACCATCTTCCTTCTCTTCTTCAGTCCATCTGTATTCATCTGAAGTCCATTCAGGATCTTCATAGTTGTCAATCCATTCATTAGTGTCAATGTCTTGTTCTTCGTATGGAACACATTCTTCAACTTTCTTAACGCAAGGTCCTCTATACTTTTCATAGTCTGAGTCTCCTTCGCTATCGTGGTTCCAATCTGAACAATAAACTTCAACAGGATCGTCTTTGTAATATCCTTCTTCCCATTCAACTCTTTCAAGTCCGCCGTGTTCTCTAACTGCGTCTTGAGCCTCCTCTTTGGAGTTAGCAATAACATCATACTCGACCCAAGTCGTGTAGTGCTGTCTTACTCTGTATTTTGATTTACCAATGTCTTGGTGTTTTTTGTCTAATCCTACTTTTTTATTTGTCATAGTGCCCTTTCTTTATTATATTATTATACCACCTAAATGTGTTTGAATTATGTTCCAATTATAACTCAAAGATGACCTCCAGTTGGTAGTATTGTTTCCTTTGGATCTAACTCGCCGGTTGCAATTTCTTTATTCTGTAATTCAACATAATCGCTGAAATACCTCTCAAATACTTCACATAAATTCTTATAATCGCCTGACTTCATTTCAGCTATAATCTTTTTATCATCCAATGATAATTGCTTTGCTAAATGACTGGCTTGGGCCATTAACGCAAACGCATTGCCATCTGGCCCAAGTAAATCTATTATTCTAGATTGAGTCATACATTGCATATCTGTCTTCGTATCCAGTGCTTACAAGATAAGTCGCTCCTGTCCAAGCCACTGAATATTTTGAATCAAATATGTTTCCTCTTGGTTTGTTAAGTGCTGGAGCATTCCAAGACGCCGCCTTTAAGATGTCTCCTTTTTTCCAGCTTCTACCTTTTGCAGAACAATCATTCTTTACTATGAATGAATGAACTGATCTATTGATACCATTACGGTCAGTCACAATCTTAATCCACTTTCTTTTAGGTGAATCTTCAATTGTTAAGCCGTCTGCAAACTCCTTAAACATTTTGTCTTTAACCGTATAGTCTACACCAGGAGTCTTACCAGGCTTGTCGCCTTTTCTGTGGTAAGTCCATCTGCTGTAATCTTCAACAATGTTCTTAAGGTATTTGTCTAGTCTATCTTTCATTACTTGCCTCGTTCCCTTTCCCCTAACAGGTTTAGTTGAACATCAACATCGTGAGGGATTTCGTCTCCGCCACCTGATGCTGGGAGGTTATATTCGACAATGTCGAACGCATAAACATCTTTCTTATTCGACTTCCAAAGTTTGTAAATATTAACTCTAGTCGGCATATCGCTTTTATAAGCATCGTTCATGAAATACTCAAGTGCTGATCTATACCAAGCCGCGTCTTCTGATGTTTTAAATGAAGCATATACACTTCCATGGTCGACAGAAAAGTCTGTGCCATAGCCAGTTGCATTGCTAAAAATTAAAATATCTTTTTCTATTTGTTTTTGCATAAGTGCCCTCCTTATTCTTTAATAATAAAGCCTAACTACCAAAAAGTCAATCCACTAAGAACTCGCATATTCATTGGGTTTTTCGACCATAGGTGTCTCTTTCATATGGACTAAAGTGGCGGTAATTGGCGTGAATCCAAGTGCTTTACAATCCTTCGCCAATTCCGCTTGGGCACTCTTCAACGCAAGGTCCGAATTGAACCCTACATAGAAATAGATATTACGAAAGTTCCCACTCTGTAATGTAATCTCAAATTGTCTTTTATGATTCATATGTCCAGTCTCCTATATGACATTCATCCCAGTCATAGTCCTCATGGTGTTCGTCAGCCTTCTTTAATGCTTCTTCAAGTGTCTTTGCTTTAATAGTTGCTGAATGATGTATTTGTTGAATTCCATATATTGTAAATTCTTTAATACCAGCCTTCTTCTCTCCGTACATTCTTGCCTTATTGCTTGAATGTAAAAAATCTATTTCGGGTCTAATTTGATTGGTCAATGCCTATCTCCTTGCTAACTTGTTCCTCAACTTCGCCACCTTCAGGGTCGCCCCAATCACCTTCGTCTTGAGCCTTCTGAATTGCTAAATCTTTAGTCTCTTCGTGGTCATACTGACCATCAACATAAACTTCAGGAACCTTTACATCTTGATCATACCAAACCTTTTCATATGATGTGACTCTAAACTCTCTAGTCTTTGTCTTATGATGCATCACTCCTGGTGCATACTTCATACCAAGGAACTCCTTACTCTGTGCATCATTTAAACGCAACTCGTCTGAATCTCTTCTCTTACTCATCTTCTTCCCAATCTCCATTTTTCCTAATAATATAATCATGAATCTCTAGATACCTTTTCATATTCTCCACAGCATCTAGTCTATCTGTTCTGCAAGGTATTCCAGTACCATTAACATCACAAGACAAACCTGCTTGGATGTCTTCGCCTAATCTAAATAGTTCTTCTTGCTCTTGTTTTGTTAAAGTATTATTCGCCATCTTCTTTCTCCCTTACATTGTAATATGGTCCACCGAACATTCCTTCTTTTACTATCTTGTCGGCTTTGTCTAATGCTTCGTCTTCATCCTCAGCTTCGATGTCTATGCTTTCTAAATACTCTGCTTCTTCTCTGGAAGCATCTAAGTCAACAGCTATTCGAAATTTAGCCATAACACTTATCCTCCAACTCTTTAATCTTCTTCATGAATTTTAGTTTGACCTCTGGAGTGGCCACAGCCATGAGCTCTAAGAATAAATCCCAGGGTTGAATACGGTCAGTCTTATCTTCATTCCACATACCTCGTTCAATTATTGAATAAGCCAGTTGCAACGCATCATCGTCACCGTCGGCAAAACCTTTGAAATATCTTTCTTCGTCTTGTTGATTCCAAGCCATTATATATGATACCTGTCTGTGAAGTCTTTAGGCAATCCATTAGGGTCATAGTCGTCTGACTTCATTGCTATTACTTCATCAATGTCGTTGCAAAGTTCAGGAAGATAATCCTCAATCTTTGCAAGAATCTTTTCTTTGTATGCCTTTAATTCTTCGATAGACATATCTACTAATTGCTGTTCTCTACTACCTACCATACAACTATTGTGACGAACACTACTAAACCTAGCATCGCCCACATCCCCATCTTCGTTAAGTATCTGTCTCCTTCTCTCATTATGCTTTCTCCATGTTCTGTGCTTTTTTATCTACAACTAATTCCTTAACCTTAATAGCATCTTCATCTCTCTTCTGTGCTTCATACTCAGCCATATATTCTGTTATCGAATATAGGTCATCAAGTATCTGACCATCTCCGTGTGTCCAAAACTTATCTTTAGAACCCTTAGGAGCAATAGTTGATATCTCATAACATACATCATCACCATTGTCCCATATACCCATAAAGTCACATCCAGGTTCATGGTAAGTCGCCTTTATAGTGATATTAGAATTGTTATCTATAAAATGTTCATAAGCATTAATGGGAGGTGCCCATGCTGAATCAAATCCAAATGATATTTGAGATTCGTCTTCACCTATCTCTTTTCTTTCAACACCATAGAATTCATTGATGTCCCACTTCGTACTCCAGTTCTCCACAGCCCAACCATACCAGTCTGAATGTCCAAACTTCTTAACCAGTCTATCTCTTTTAGTACCATCTGCCGTTGTTCCTTTTAACTCATAAGGCATTGGTCTAAAGAAATTCAAAAGACCATCTTCACCTTCATAATCGTCTTTAGTGATTTGTTCAATCCTATTGATTGTCTGATTGTTTCCTGTGATTGTGATATTGTTATTACACCAATTTGGCATTTATACCTCCGTCGCTTTCTTTTTTAAAAAACTTGGGTGAACATTCCATCTCATACCAGTCTTTGGGATATTAACCAAGATATATTTTTGTTTAATTCTCTCCACTTTACCTTCCAAAAGCATTCCTCTTCTGCCTCTGAAAAAACAAGTTTCGCCTGGCTTAAAACTCATCTTCGTTTGTTGCGCCAAAGAATCTCGTCTACATCTAATGTGAGATTTTAAATTGTCCAATTCGTTCTCGGACATTTTGTAAATTGTTTCGATTATTTTATCTGTATTCATGTGCCCTTTCATTGTTATTAATTAATATTAATGTCTGCTACCAAAATAGTCAATCGCTTAGAATGAGTCAATAGTGCGGGTTATTCCTTCATACATCGCTTAAGAATGTCAATATGGTCATTAATTGCATCCTTTTCTAATAACTTCCAGTCCCCAAATACTTCCTTACCTTTGTCAGTATAAGTTGACTCAACATAATACCAAGTGACTTTAGGTTTACCAAGATAATCCTTTGCGCCTTCTAACTTCGCTAGGTATATAAATTGTTCCCCAGATCTAAATCCGTTAGCCTTATAGTCAGCTTCGTCTTTGTATATTTTATATCCACAATTCTTTTCGCCTCTGTCTCTACCGTAATATACATTTTGAACATCATATAAAGGATTCGTTCTATCTTCAAAGTCGATCTCATCTCCTACTATGTAATGCCACTTAGAACTATCACCAAGCATAATGCCTCTAGTGACTTTCGCTGGGTCTTCCCAATTCTCAATTAAGTTATAACCCAATCCACCTGTGTATCCATCCCAATGTTGATATGAAGCTATAATTCTCTTCCCTTGTTGTATTCCTATTCTCGCTCTTGTACTCATGTTCCTCCCTAGTATAGTTTGTCCGACGGTTGATCTTCTAACTCTTCACCCGTGTAGTCGTCGGTTTGACTAGTTGGGTAGTCTTCATTCCATTTAGTATTACATCTAGGACACTTGTCATCACTTTCATTTAAAGGACCATACTCACAATTTCTGCAATACCAATCGTCAGCATATTCCAATAGGTCATCCTGTTCTGCTTTTTCTAAATACATTATGTCTCTATCTATCATTTAATTTCTTATCCCTTTCCTCTTTACTAATATTTCTAGGTTCTGCTCCAGCCTCTCTCATAGTCTTACTTGGCTCTTCCCATATGTCCATCGCTTCAGCTTTATCGTCTGCATCATATTTTCTACCTGGAACATTAACATTTGGGTCTTCATCACCCGGCGTTCCATATGGGTCTACTTCTATACATAAGTCTCTTAATATAGATTCAACTTCAGCCTTAAACATTGTTGGCTCAACTATCTTTACCGCGTGTTCTAATCTTGCTTTTAGTTCGTATAGGAAGTGGCTACTCATGACGCAATCTCTCCTCTCGCTAGTTTATTAATTGGGTCTTCTTCTAATGGCTCCCAAGGTAATTCATTATCATCATATAATGTGTACCATTGGTTCTCTATGTCTTTGTAATCGTGTATCAGCTTTTCAGGTTCAACATCGTGCCAGCCTTTCATT
The DNA here is from genome assembly GCA_022452285.1 of Terriglobia bacterium. Taxonomy (GTDB): domain Bacteria; phylum Acidobacteriota; class Terriglobia; order Versatilivoradales; family Versatilivoraceae; genus JAKUNG01. The sequence goes on from JAKUNG010000030.1 coordinate 7,901, forward strand.
CCACCAGCTAGTATGTGAACCAATGTTTCACTATGTCCGTCGGTTCCATGCTCCTTCATAATATCTTTATACTCAACCTGTAGGCATCTCTCCGCCATTTGATAATGTGTTAAAGGTAAAGACCTTTCATCATTATGGATAACCGTTTCCATTTCGTCTATGTCAGTAGCGCCTATCGTCCAAGTTCTCATGATTCAAATTCCTTCCATCTCCACTTGTTCAACCATTTACCCATGTGGTCATCAGTTCTAAAAGGATCCTTGGTAGGTGTGTGGCCCATGTAGTTTATTCCGTCTTGAACAACCTGTGTTCCATGGTCGCAACTTAACACCCAACCTGCGGGTCCGTATAATACAGCCTCTCCTCTATGAATCTGGCCCTGCTTGTTTTTGTAATACACTTTGTCACCCTTTTTGATGTCAGCATAATACTCGTCTTCCCAACTTACCATTTCGCTAAATTCAGCCATTACCATAATCTCCCATTGCCTATTGACATACCATTTTCGTCAACGGTCTCCATTGCTTTTCTATCCAAGTGTTCTGCCCATGTGTGGTTTATGCCATAGCCCTTCTCTTCATGACATCCATTTACAGGATAATACTTGTAGAATAATTCGGAAGTCTTTTTAGACATTCCTGCTTCTTGTAGTCTGATTATTAAAGCTCGAATCAAGCTTCTTTGGTTTGTACCGCTAGTCCAATAAGAATGATCATCGCTCATCTCATATGTCCAGTCGTGTTCTTTTAATAACTTTTCTAATTCTATTAATGTGCCTTTTATCTTACTCATATCTTTTTGCCTATATTGCCTTTCTTATTATATTAAGGCCTTGTACCAAAATAGTCAAGGCCCTAATTTGTCTTTTTAGTCTAAGAGTACCATGTACTCTTTGGCATAGTGTTTTCTAAACCAATCTAAGCCTTTTCTGACCAAATCCCATTTTGGGTCATCCCCATTGTTAGGATCAGCTGTCATTTCAGCGCCTTTGATTAAGTCATAAACCGCTACAGCATTAGGTTGTAACCAAACCTTTTCTCCGCTGTATGGATTCTTGATTAATTCAGGCTCATCAAACACTTGAAGATCCAACCCTTTTGGTATTAGGGGTTGGTTCTTATCTACTTGTGGTTTTTCCATGTTAGTCTGCCCTCGATTGCATATAAGCCTTCATACCATACTTTTCCAAAACATCTGCGAAAGCATCGCAACCTGTTTCTTTGATATCCATTGACTGAGTATAGCTGTTCTTATGTCCTTCGCTTATTTTATGCCAAGGTACTCTCCAACCGCCATAAACGCCATTTGAGCCTATATCGTTTGATTTCAGCCATTTAACAAAAGGTCCTCTGGCTGGTCGGATTAAAACATTAGCGAAGCCACAATACATAGGCTCGCCATGCTTTTCTACAAATTCATCAACAGCCGAATCTGATGATGCCTTTGCTTCTGCAAAGATCTCTTGAGGTGTTTTCATATTATTATAAAGTGCCCCTTTCATAGTATTATAATAAATTCTGGTGCCAAAATAGTCAACCACTAAGAAGTCCCATTTCTAGGGCCTCATTCAACCAAGGTTGTATAATGCTGGGTGGATTTGGGTTTGGATCGGGGCCGGCATAACATATTGTACCGGGGTCCCCATCTGGCTGTCACAGCCTTTTTAAATATATCGGGCTAGGCCCTAAATGCTATAACCCTAACGACTACCACGATAATCGATAGGGTTATGCCTAATTCATCTTAACACTAGGGCCAATTGGTTAAATTGGTTACTGAATAAACAATTGCTTCAACTTGTTTATAGTACCTGTAATCTGTGCCTGACCATCCGCCCAACTCTTCTTTTGGAACGATATAGTCTTAGCCTTTTCATTAGCTATCCAAGTCTCAACCTTCGCTGGTATTAACTTAATGTCAGAAACAATCTTTGGTTCCGCCATTGCTTGAACAGAGATGAAACAGATTGCGATGCCTAATAGTATGCCTATAAAATATTTCTTCATTATGCCTTCACTTCTGTAGTCGTATGAATTGGAGCAACCGTTGGTTCAATTTCCAACTTAGGTTTTCCAACATTTCTTTTCACATATTGAGTAATAGCTGTTTGAGCCGCCTCGCCTGTGAAATCAGAATGTGACATTAAAAAAGAACATATATCTGCTTTACTTAAAGGCTTCTCTAACTCCACTAATTTGACATCAGTGTGTTTTCTCATATTCAGCGTCTTGATTCTGCCAACATAGTCATTCGCGAATCTTACCTTCGTTTGACCATTTGGTGCTGTAGATATGCCTGCTACTTTAAATGTTCTAGAGTCCATAACTCTTCTCCTTATATTGATTATTAATAAAGTTGATTAAAATTATTTTCGATGTTATAATACACGAAAGATATAAATTAAAAAACTCCATATATACTACCATTATAATGCCAAACACCAAAAAAGTCAAGAAAATTGGGCCTGAAATGACCCGCTATTTTATTGGCTTTTCTGCCAAAAATCCAAAAATTTTTCCAAAAACGCCCCACCAAACCCCATTTTCAGAGCCTAGATTCAGAGCCTTCAGAGCCGCGACAGAACCGGTTGACAGAGCCTGAACAGAGCCTTCCTGACAGAGCCGACAGAGCCAGGAAGCAGAGCCATCAAAGGGTCAGACAACAAGTGGATTGATATAGCATATAAGAAGCTCGAAGTCAACCCCTTACGCTGTAGTGTAGTACATAGTGTAAGCAACCATTAGGGCACCGTAGGGGCACGGTCAAGAACGGTGGGAAACGGTCCGCTATAGGCTATTTTCCAAAAAATAAAGCTAAAAATTATTTCGGTGAAGGATGGTGACGAGAGGCATAGTTTAAATACTCTTACGCATACAGCTACCTTAAAGCCCATACCTAATACCATACCGTTCTAGCTACCATTCCCGGACCACTTCTACCATTGTGCCACTTCTGATCCACTTAACCATTGCAGTATCCTGCTCTACCCTTGCACACGGTCCAGGACCGTTCAACCAAGGTGCCCACAGCGAGCTCTTCACAGCGAGGCCTATATACTCACAGCGAGACCTTTATGTTCACAGCGAGCTCTTTAGCATATAGCATAATAAACATAATCCAATTTAAGTTATAACCGTCTAGGGATCAAACTCCTAGCATAGAATAAGAGTTAACACAGAAGACGTCAAGCATAAAGAACGAAGTGAAGTCAAATCTAACATATCGCGACCGCGTGTGCTTCGCACACAAGTGAATTGACCATCATCGCAATTTCTGGCGCCGCCGCCCTTCGGGCTCTAATTGACCTTGACCTGACTGCCAGAAAAGTTAAGTAAATGTAATGATACTAATACAACGTGATAACTTCTTTCCAACAGAGGCATTAGAGAATATAATAAAGGAAGTCCTAAAACTTCCATTATATGATAAGCAAGAGTACAATGCCAAATTTAAAAGGGAAGAGAATTGGCCTGGGGTGCGTTCTGACTTACTACAAATAGTCAACCCAGAATTGAATACAGTTATCCATAACAACTTAGAAGCCCTACCCTGGTTGAAAGGATTGAAGTTTAATATCTTTGCACACTACAGAGCAAAGGATTCAGCAAAGTCAGAGATCCATTGCGACTTAGAATCGTTAGCAGGATTGATCTATCTTAACCCAACCAATACATCAAGTGGGACTTATATCTATAACGCAACCGAAATCATTAACGACATTAAGTACGTACAAAATAGACTTATAGTTTACTCAGGGGCTCAACCACATCACAGCTACGGACACTTTGGAGATAGTCCTGAAAATGGACGTCTAACTCTTAATCTCTTCCTGGGTGCTGTTTGGGGTGAAACTTCCGATTACAGTAAATAGTAGTATGGAAATTGCAGATGGTATTGTGAATACCTACGCCTTTGTTGTAAGTTGGATTGATATCTCTCGAGGGGTGTTCCTATCTGAAGGGATGCCAAACTTACAAGAGTGCATGGCGTATCTCAATACTTTTAGCTATGATGCTACGCAAGTAAAATTGGAGTGCATTCAGGTATACCCTGAACAGTAAGAGTAAGTATGGAAGTAGACGGATGGAGAAGTGTCCGGAAGGACATTAGTTTAAGAAGTGCGAAGAAGCAGGGCGGCAAAATCGCTAACTATTCACTTGACATAATCAATAGTGCTATCAACCAATGTGTTATGAAAAGGGTAGCCTTAGATGTGGGTGCCCACATAGGAATAGTATCCAATCAATTAAGCAAAGTCTTTAGGTATGTTCATGCCTTTGAAATTGATAATGATATAAGACCTCATTTAATATATAACCTACAACGTAAAGGGGTCACAAATATAACAGTACATAACTTTGGGTTGGGTGAAAGAACTGCAGGGGTCAACATACACAAAAGCAATAAGTCTTTTTCAACCCATATAATTCCAGAGTCAACAGGTATCTATAAAATACAACCTCTGGACGACATAGGGTTAGATGATGTAGACTTCATTAAGATGGACGCCGAGGGGTATGAACCTTTAATCATTAAGGGTGCTATGCAAACCATTCTTCGTAATAGACCTGTTATATTATATGAGTGTAAAGACCACCCCACAAGGTACGGCGACTATCACAAAGACAGTGTCCTGGAGATGCTTGAACCTCATGGCTACAAATTAGTTAAGAAAGTAGGCAGGGGTCTTAAGAATGCAATCATAGAGTTTAAAGGGTAGTTTATGGATCTCATAAGTCTAATGGAGATAATCCATTGGTGTAACGAAACTGCCGCGGTAACAGTCATACCAATGTATGTAGCCGAACAATGCTCAGGCTATTATCAATACACAATCGATACATACTTCGCAGGCGATTGGGAAGAGTTCCAAAAGTCTTATAAAGCCTTTGAAGAAATGTTTTCCAGTAAAGAATAAAACATACTATAAGTTCTATTATTGTTTTTCTTTTCTAAAATTAACTCTAAATAAAATTACGGTATATGAAATGGATTTTATTAGTTTATTTTTTTGTAGTTGGACCAACCGGAGGATGGTTGGAGATTCAACGGGTTCCATACGAGAGTAGATTCGATTGTCAACAAGCAGAAGAGAATTTCAATTTAAATCCAGACAAACCTGAAACACTTATGGCAAGATGTAAGGAGTTTTCACACAAAGGATAGTATATGAAGTGGGCACTAGTAGTATATTTTTTAGTTGGTGGAATTTGGCAGTCAGCAGAAGATTTAAAATATGATGGCTGGTACCGTATGCATTTTGAAACACAAGAAATATGTGAACAATATGCTAATAGATTTAATTCAACTCCTGGAGAAAAGATAAAAGGCGTTTGCGAACTATCGTTTGTAGACGAATTAAAGTAATGTGGCAAGTTCTTGTAATGGTTTGTTTTCTAACATATCCTTGCCAATACTTTGTCCAGTCCCCCACTGAATTCTACAAATCATATGATGATTGTATAGAAATAGCTAATTTCAAAATGCAAGAGCTTACCCAAAAGTTTGAAGCAAATGGGTATACAGTTGTTCACGCACAATATACCTGCATAAAAGACGCAATCTAAGTTATAATCCCACATAAGTACTATTACAATGGCATTTAGAAGAGCTAAAAAGCCTAAGCCTTATAATGTTGTAGGCAAGAAACCAAAACAGTATAGAGGCTTTAGGATATTAAAAGACGGGGCTATGCAACATTGGGATAAACACGCCAATGGACACAATAAAGGCGGATGGAGACCCAAACGAAGTCAGATGACAGGAAGTCGAGGTACTGGCAGATACTCTCCGGCCCAATCGTAATGGGAAACTTTATTGTTAACATAATCCTAATAATCCTAATCCTAATAACCATATTTCTTGCAGGGCAATTAACTTGGAATATCTTTATGGGAGTGTATCTAACATGAAACACGATAACAGATACTTTAAAAACGGTAACAAACAGTTATTAAAAGAATTTATAGCCATGTTAGTAGTAATGCTAATTCTAGGCCTTGTGGGTTTTGGATTAGGTTGGTATAAAGGACATATGATATGGCAACCAGATCCAGAGGAAAGCAGGTTAATTAAAACAACCAAAATTATATGAAATTTTACATTTACACAACAATATTCTTAATTTGTTTTACACTATTTCTATATTCGTTATGGATAAAAGGTACTCCTGTACCTGGAATTTAAATGATTCATGACCTTACCCTGTTTACTGAATCCCTAACACTTGGCCCTTGGACATTCTTACTAGGGGTAGCAATTATAATAATAACTGTAATGTTAATCTTCAAGTGGATACCCAAATGGAAAAAACAAATAGACGATAAGCTAGATGATCTCTGGAAATAATACAACTTTATAATAAATACACATATTATGGCAAAGACAGCAAACAGATCAAAAGACATTATCCCTTTATTGGGTCTTCACGACACTGAAGGTCAATTGTTTGAAAACATTGATGAAATCGGTGATGATCTAGTTGTTACTTCAAGCAGAGTTGGAGCAAAAGCTCTTGACATTCAAGCTGAAAGTGATGCTAAGATTTCTAAAGGACCTAATGTATGGCTGACAAGAACAAATAGCAATCCAGAAAAAGGCGGAAAAGGTGGTGCCATTTGGTGGCAAACAAACAATGACGCCGGTGAGATGTTGGATTATGCTAATTTGAGTTTAGTTATTGCAGATCCTAAAGACGGAACAGAAGATGGTAAGTTAGAAGTGCAATTAAGAACAAACGGGACAAGATCATCTATTTTAAAATTTGATGCCAATG
>JAKUNG010000031.1 GCA_022452285.1 Terriglobia bacterium
GGAGATAGAATTGTTGAAGGGAGAGTCGAATGAGAAGGATGAGGAGATAGAAGAGAAGGATGAGGAGATAGGATCTTTGAAAGGACAATCGAATGAGAAGGATAAGGAGATAGAATTGTTGAAGAGAGAGTCGAATGAGAAGGATGAGGAGATAGAAGAGAAGGATGAGGAGATAGAAGAGAAGGATGAGGAAATAAGTGCTCTGAAGAGGACATTAGATGTCAGACTAGAGAAGCTAAAAGAGTTAGAACGAATCAGGAGCTCATGGCTTTATCAGATCCTCCATATGATTAGACATCCTCGAAAAATTTTTAAAGCGAGGGCAACAAACGACAAAATGTCAAGTTTGAAGGAAAAAATGTAGGAATAATTTCCTTTTAGTCTCTAACGTTTATTTTCAAGGTTAATGCAATGCTAGCAAGTCCCAGACTATCAATAATTACCCCTTCTTTTCAGCAAGGTGAATTCATTGAAGAGGCTATTCAAAGTGTTCTTATGCAGGACAATGATTCCTTAGAGTATTGGATTATTGATGGAGGTTCCACGGATAATACCTTAAGTCTTATTGAAAAATATCAGTCCGTTCTTCAATGGATTTCTGAGCCTGACAAAGGGCAGTCTGCTGCTATTAATAAAGGTTTTAAAGTAGCAAGAGGAGATTTATTAGGATGGCTGAATGCAGATGATATTTATTTACCTGGTGTGGTTTCCGAGGTGATTCAAGAATTTCAGAAGGATCCAAATTTAATGCTTCTTTATGGAGATGCTTATCACATAAATAACGCAGGCGATCGTATCGGTAACTATCCTAGTGATGAATTTGATTTGGATCAACTCGCCTTTCGTTGCTTTATTTGTCAGCCTACCTGTTTTTTCCGTCGGGAACTCATTGAGGAAGCAGGTTATCTAAATGAACAATTACGTTATGCGCTAGATTTAGATTTATGGATTCGGTGTGGGCAGCTTCAGAAAAAGAGGCCCCACTGGAAGTTCAAGTATATTTCTAGGCTTTGGGCGTACTCTAGAATGCATAAAGCTAATAAAACCCTTTCTAAGCGGAAAGAATCTTTTGAAGAGGTCGGCAGGGTTGTGAAACAACATTTTGGAGTTACACCTTTTAATTGGATTTATGGTCAATTAGAAGCTACTAGTGGGAATTACGATGGTTATTTTAGAAAAAGCCCTCTGAATTTAATTCTACTTTTGCGCTCAATTTTTAAATGGATTTGGGTAAATAGAAAAAACCCACTATATCTTTCTCAATACATCTTACAAGCACTTGTGTTTCCAACTAATAGTGTTGGTCGGTTAACACGGCGTTTAGGAGAAAAAGATTGAAACCACTTGTTTCGATTATAACTCCCTCCTACAATCAAGGGCGTTTTATAGAAAAAACAATACAAAGTGTCCTTTGTCAGGACTATAAAAACATCGAATATATTGTGATCGATGGAGGATCTACTGACAACACTTTGGATATCTTGAGACAATATGAAGATAGGTTAATTTGGTTTTCCGAACCAGATGAAGGACAATCTCATGCCATCAACAAAGGATTTCGCATGGCGAAGGGAAGTATTGTAGCTTGGCTAAATTCAGATGATACATTTCTTCCTGGTGCCGTTGGTACAGCTGTTTCGCACATGGAAGAGAATCCTGAGGTTGGAATGGTTTATGGTGAAGGATATTTAATTGATGAAGAAGGTAATAGGAAGCAACGCTTCCCTGCTACTGAGGCCTTTAATCTCTGGCGTTTGGTTTACTATGGAGACTACATCCTTCAACAAACTGTTTTCATGAAACTTAGTGTATTAGAGAGGGTAGGAATGTTAGATGAATCCCTCCATTTTGGGATGGATTGGGATCTTTGGATCCGTGTGGGTAAGAGCTATCGAATTGATTATATTAATAAATTTCTAGGAAATCTTCGAGAATATGAAGAAGCTAAGACTTTCTCAGGCGGGTTAGAACGGCTTAAAGAACTAGCATTAGTCATGCGTAGGCATGGTACCCGTCGGTATCCCCCTGCTTATTTCAACTACGCATGGGATCCCTACCAAGAGGCAATAATTCTTGGATTGAAGAGGTTTCTGCCAATCAATAATTGGAAATGGCTTTCTAAATTAGGAACAGCTTTAAGGAGATTAACGAGCTATATAATTTTCAAACGAATTACGTATTTATCACAACCAAGCCCATCTCCAGATGGATGGGTTTCAAATAAAACTCCATTTTTGTTTAATGAATGGAAAAATAAAAAGATGATTAGGATTGTTGGTAGCACAATAAATGTACCTAACTCGATCCTACCTTTAAGAATTAAAATTCTAATGGATAAAAAAACCATCCATAATGCGAAGATTGACAAAAACGAAAAATTTGAAATTACTGATTATTTTTCAGTAAACTCAAAAGAGTCGGGTACATTAGAGGTTGTTCTGAAGACCGACCGTTTTTTTGTTCCAGCTCATTTTGGCGAGAACAAAGATACAAGACGTCTTGCCTTTCAATTGGAGACAATTGAGTTACTCTGAGCTAGAGGAGATTTACAAATAAATCGAGTTTTTCTCTAAAAGCTTTTAAGGGGGATTAATGACAATTGGATTGGTTGGTGCAGGTAGTTGGGGGAAAAATCATCTGCGCGTATGGAGAGAATTAGGGGTACTTCGAAGTGTCTGTGAAGTGGATAAATCCAGGTCTGAAAAGGTAAAAAAAGAATCTCCAAGTCTTTTGGTGACTCCAGTGCTGAGCCAACTTTTAGAAGATTCCAAGATCGAAGGGATTGTGGTAGCAACGCCAGCAGAAACACATTTTAGGTTAGTTAAGGAATGTCTTCTTGCGGGCAAAGATGTATTAGTTGAAAAGCCGATGGCACTCTCTGTAGCTGAAGGAAAGGAATTGAATGCGATTGCTAAGCTCAACAAAAGAATTCTTATGGTGGGGCATGTCCTGCACTACCATCCTGGGTTACAAAAACTGAAGGATTTAATAAGCGAAGGAGAACTTGGGAAAATCCGATATATTTATTCTAATCGGCTTAATTTTGGGAAGATTCGAACAGAAGAGAATATACTATGGAGTTTTGCTCCACACGATATTTCTGTCTTATTAATGCTTTTAAATGAAATGCCTTTTCAGGTTTCTTCTCAAGGCGGGAATTATCTTCATCGGTCAATTGCAGATGTTACGATTAGCTCATTTAAGTTTAGAAGTGGAGTGAATGCCCATATTTTTGTAAGTTGGCTCCATCCATCAAAGGAACAACGGTTAGTAGTTGTCGGAGAGCGTCAAATGGCAGTTTTTGATGATATGAAACCGGAATCTAAACTCGTTCTTTATCCGCATAAAATTCATTGGGTTGATCATCTTCCGATTTCTGAAAAAGCTGATGCCATCACCGTTGATTTTGAGGAACAGGAGCCTCTTAAGCAAGAATGTTTGCATTTTCTACACTGTATTGAATCACGTAAAGAAGCCAAGACAAATGGTGAGGAAGGCTTGAGGGTGTTGTCTTTACTTAATGCTTGTCAACAATCTTTGGAAGAAGGTGGGAATTTAATAAGAACGGAAATAGAACTTGAAGGTCAGGATCAGTACAAATATTTTGTCCATTCAACTGCCACGGTCGATTCTCCCTGTGAAATAGGTGAAGGAACTAAGATATGGCACTATTCCCATATCATGAAGGAATCTAAGTTGGGGAAGGATTGCAATATAGGCCAAAACGTTGTGGTTTCTCCTGGCTGTGTTTTGGGTAAAAATGTCAAGGTCCAAAACAACATTTCTATTTATACAGGCGTGATTTGTGAAGACGATGTTTTTTTAGGCCCATCCATGGTATTTACCAATGTAGTTAATCCCCGTAGCCATGTCATAAGACGTCATGAGTACCAACAAACATTGGTACGCAAGGGTGCTTCAATTGGAGCTAACGCCACAATTATTTGTGGTAATACGATTGGATGTTATGCTTTTGTTGGGGCAGGAGCAGTGGTTACAAAGGATATTCCAGATTATGCTGTTGCATTAGGAAACCCTGCACGACTATCGGGTTGGATTTGTCAATGTGGTGACCGTTTAAATTTTTTAGGGAATAAAGCCGAGTGCCAACAATGTGGCAAGGCTTACAAGAAGACCGACCAGAAGGTTCAGTCTATTTCAACTCCAAACCCAGACTGAGTTAATGAAAAAAAAGATCATTAGTGTAGTGGGAGCTCGTCCAAACTTTCTCAAACTTGCTCCTCTCCATGAGGAATTTTCTAAATATCCTCAAACTTTTCAGAGTTTAGTTGTTCATACGGGACAACACTATGATTATGTTATGTCGGATGTCTTTTTCAGAGATCTTGATCTTCCTAAGCCAGATTTTCATCTTGAGGTAGGCTCTGCTAATCATTCTATTCAAACCGCTAAAGTTATGACGAGCTTTGAATCGGTTATTCAACAAAGCCGTCCAGACTTGGTCATAGTTTTTGGAGATGTCAACTCTACTTTGGCTTGCGCTCTAGTTTGTGCTAAAAATAGGATTCCTTTGGCTCATGTCGAAGCTGGTCTGCGCAGCTTTGATCAAAAGATGCCAGAAGAAATTAATCGGTTATTGACTGATCAGGTCTCAGATTTTTTATTTGTTACTGAAAAGGCAGGAATGGATAATCTTTTAAAAGAAGGAATTGCAGAAAAAAAATGCTTCCTTGTTGGGAATATCATGCTGGATACAATTAATCATTCATGGGACAAAATACTCGTTTCTAAAATTCTCCAACAACTTAACTTACGATCTAAAGAATATATCCTAATGACTATGCATAGGGCTGGGAATGTGGATTCTCCTAAAAAGCTGAGCCAATTGATTGAAATTGTCAGAAAGATTACTCGGTTGAAACCAGTTCTATTTCCTCTTCATCCGAGAACTTCAAAAAATTTGAAGAACTTGGGTTTATACGATGAACTAAAACAGATCGACAGACTAAGATTAGTAGATCCACTTGGGTATTTGGATTTTCTTTGTGCTGCTAAAGATGCTATAGGGGTCATTTCTGATTCGGGTGGACTGCAATCGGAAACAACCTTTCTTAATGTTCCGTGCTTAACATTACGGGAAGTTACTGAACAACCAATTACAATAGAATTGGGGACAAATACTCTTGCTGGATTTAATGCTGATTCCATTTTAAAATGGTTGAAAAAAGTTTTGGATGGTGAAACGGGAAAAAGTATGGCTATTCCTCTATGGGATGGTAAGACGTCAGAACGTATTGTAGGAATCCTTAGGAATAGTCAGTGGTAAGTGGAGCTTTATTAAATGCACACAATTAAAATGGTTGATCTTCAGCGTCAGTACAACAGCATCAAGCAACCTATTGATCTGGCTATTCGATCGGTTGTAGAAAAATCTGATTTTATTATGGGCCGTGCAGTGGCAGATTTTGAGTCTAAGCTCTGTGATTATCTTAAAGTAAAATATGCTATCGGTTGTGCTTCTGGGACTGACGCTTTGCAAATCGCTCTTATGGCTTCGGGAATAGGAGATGGTGATGAGGTTATTACCTCTCCATTTAGCTTTATGGCAACTACCGAAACTATTCTTTTGCTGGGAGCAAAGCCAATTTTTGTCGACATTGATTCCCAAACCTACAACTTAGATGTTAGTCAAATTAGTAAGCAGATAACATCAAAAACTAAGGCAATTTTGCCTGTACATCTTTATGGTCATCCCGCTGATATGAAACCTATTCTATCCCTTGCCAGAGCAGAAGGATTATTTGTCATTGAAGATACTGCCCAGGCGATTGGTGCACAGTATTTTGGAGCCTTTGCTGGCACATTAGGAAATCTAGGATGTTTCAGTTTTTTCCCAAGTAAAAATCTCGGTGCTTTTGGGGATGCTGGAGCAATTGTAACCAACGATCCCAAGCTGGCGGAACAATGCAAAATGATTAGGTTACATGGCTCTAGAACTAAATATAGACACGAAATTTTAGGAGTCAATAGCCGGTTAGATACAATTCAAGCAGCGGTTCTCAATGCGAAGCTTCCTTACTTAGAAGGATGGTTACAAAAACGAATTGCTATAGCAAAAACCTATAATAAAGGGTTTGAAAGGTTACCCTTAACAACCCCATTTTGTTCATCTAATATTCGCCATGTATACCATCAATACTCACTGTGTACATCACGGCGGGACGAATTAGCAACTTTTCTTAAGGAAAATGGTGTGGGTTCTGCTATTCACTATCCTGTGCCTCTCCATCGGCAGGGTGCCTATGATAAAGTGAAGGATTTGAGGACTAAACTCCCTAATTCTGAAAGGATTGCCTCAGAAATCATTTCGCTGCCGATGTTCCCAGAGCTCACAGAGTCTGAAATAGCAAGAATCATATCTGTTGTCTGTAAGTTTTATTCTTCTTGAGACCGCAGAAAGGATGTATCGTTCTAAAAAATAGATTGTCAGTTTTTCGGATTTTGTTTTATAAAGTTTTCTTTATATTTTATTTGAGATAACACTTTCTTATAAAGACAATGAAAATTCTGGTGACCGGAGCTGCTGGCTTTATAGGTTCAAATCTTTGTGCTGCATTGCTTAGTCAAGGACACACTGTATGTGGAATAGATAATCTTTCGCAAAGTGGTCTTCGAAACTTAAAGCCCTATCTTGCCCACTCTCAGTTTAACTTTGTAGAGGAAGATGTTCGTAGCTTTGAAGCAATGAAAAAAATGTCTCAAGGGGCTTCAGTGCTGGTTCACTTAGCGGCATTTAAAATACCCCGATATGGGAACTCTTTAGATACTCTTACTATTAATGTTCAAGGCACAGAATCGGTTTTGCAAGCGGCGCTTTCAGATAAACCAAGGGTTGTTCTTGCTTCAACTTCTGATGTTTATGGAAAGAATCCAAATATTCCATTTTCAGAATCTAGTGATCTTTATCTCGGGGAAAGTAACGTTAGAAGGTGGGCTTACGCTATTTCAAAAGTAATGGACGAGCATTATGGATTGGCCTATCACCAAGAGTTTGGTATTCCAGTTAGCATTTTAAGGTTTTTTGGAGGCTATGGACCTGGGCAAAACACTACTTGGTGGGGAGGACCCCAATCAGTCTTTATCAATGCTGCCTTGCTCAACCAACCAATGGAAATACATGGGGACGGGTTACAAACCAGAAGTTTTACGTATATAGATGATAACGTCGATGGGATTATTAGGGCGATGTTTTCGGATAAAGCGGTTGGAGAGATTTTTAATCTGGGAAATACCAAAGAAATTACAATTAGAGATTTAGCCCAACTTGTATGGAAGTTGGCTGGAAAGGGAGAACCTAAGCTTAAGTTTATTTCCTATCAATCCTTCGGTAAATATGAAGATGTTCGCAGGAGGGTGCCCGATATCCAAAAAGCTAGAGAACTCTTAGGATTTGATCCCAAGGTTGATTTGGTGGAGGGATTAAAAAAGACTATCGAATGGCAAAGTTCTCTTACAGATTCAGTCGAGGTGACCCCTTGAAAGAAAAAATCGTAATAACAGGTGGGGCAGGGTTGATTGGTTCACATTTGAGTCGGGAATTGTTAGACGATGGTAATCAAGTAATGGCAGTAGATGATCTGTCTCAAGGCAAGGTAGATAATCTAAAAGACCTGATGGAACACAAGGATTTCTCCTTTGTTCAGTCGAATATTCTAGATAATCAAAATCTGGAGGAGTGTTGTTCGGGTGCTAGTACCATTTTTCATTTGGCAGCTTTAAAAATACCACGATATAGGGGCTATTTAAAGACACTGGAGGTCAATGCAAAGGGTACTCAAATTGTGTTGGATTGTGCTCGAAAAATTGGTGCAAGGGTGATTTTTGCTTCAACCGATGACGTTTATGGGAAAAACCCCGATTCCTTAGTTTCTGAAGAAAGTAGCCTAGTCTTGGGAGACTCTCAAATTACTCGATGGAGCTCAGCTGCCTCTAAAATTTATGGTGAACATCTTTGTTTTGGGTATGCAGAAAAATATCAGGTTCCTATAACCATCATTCGTTATTCGGGGGTTTTTGGATCTACTTTTCAACTTTCTAGTTTAAGTGGTGTACAGGATCTTCTTATTGTATCTGCCCTTACTCAAAGAGCTCTCCCAATTCACGGTGACGGAACCCAAACTCGTCCTTTTACTTTTATCGAGGATGCTATAGATGCAACACTTAGAATTTGGAGAACGGCTAGCACCGATGGAGAGATTGTTAACATCGGAACTGGAACTCAAATCAGCATAATTAATCTTGCTTATTTAATTTGGCGATTTGTAGGTATCAATGAAAATATTCAGTTGAACTTTATTCCTTATACGGATTTTTCTCATTTATATGAGGATCCTCGACACAGGAAAATTGACATTTCCAAGGCTAAGTATCTTTTTGGTTATCAGCCAAAGATCTCCTTAGAAAATGGAATGCAGATGCAGGTTGAGTGGTTTAAAAATAACTTAAAGAAGATTCAAAAACTGAATCCATCCTTTTCGACAAACTAGAAACTGGCCCGTGAATGCCAAATATGGAAGATCCAATTAAGAGTGGCTCTCAACCAGAACCTCGATTATTTTTTTTGATTCCCGTGTTAAACGAAGCTCCCAATGTTCAAAGATTATTGACTAGTCTTGAGGATTTTGGAGAAACTCAAAAAAACCAGTTCCAATGTGAGATCATTTTCATTGATGATGGAAGCAGTGATGATACATCTCAGAAAATTATAGATCATCAAAAAAAACTCTCAGTGAAGGTGCTGCGTCATTCGAAGAACTTGGGTCCAGGAGCAGCATTTGCAACAGGGTTTTTTTATTTAAATTCGCTTCTTCAGGAACATGATTGGGTTGTTACTCTTGAAGGAGATAATACTTCCCGCCTTCAGACTCTACGACAAATGATGGTAAGAAGACTAGAAGGCTTTGACGTAGTCCTTGCCAGTCCGTATGCCTATGGAGGTGGTATTACTCATCCGTCTGGCTTGCGTATGTTTCTTAGTAATATAGCTAATTCACTTATTAAAGGATTGCTTGGAATTCGTGGTATCTTAACCATGAGCTCTTTTTTTCGTTTATATTCTGCCCCAATTCTGATTCGTTTACAGGATCGGTTTGGTCCTGGAATTATTGATTTTAAGGGGTTTGAGGGTATGATTGAACTGTTGTGTAAGTTGATTGCGATAAGAGCTACTATTTCAGAAGTGGCCATGCCGCTGGATGGTTCACTTCGGATTGGTAAGAGTAAGATGAAAATTCTTAAAACAATTTTCGGATATTTTAAGCTTTTTTTGGCGAAACGACAGTGGCATTGACTTTGAGTAACAATAACAGGTTGGATTGAGAGCTTATGAAACGTACCTCCCAACGCTTTTCACGATTTTTAACTGCTAGGTGGGTCTGTGTCTTTTTGGTTTTGTTGAGTGTCTTCTTGGGTTTGATGAGTCGCCAGTGGATCTCTCGAAACGTTCTTAATTCTCCTTCTTATGATGCCTTAGTTTATCAAAATCAAAGTTATGATGACCTTCACTTACTTGAGCAAGAAGGTTTGAAAGGGTATTTAAAAAAATATCGGTCAGGTGCATGGCATGTCCCCCCTCTCTATGTGACTCTTGGAACATTTAGCTACATGGTGTTTGGACTGGATCCAACCAATGCTTATCTTGTGAATGTTTTGTTCTTTTTTGTTTTTGCTTGGAGTACTTATCTTCTCTTTCGATATGCAAAACTAAGTCACTATCTTGCCTTGCTCAGCACTCTACTTGTTTCCCTTAGTCCAGGAATTCTTTCTTATAGTATGCGTCATTTCACGAACGACTTTGCTGCTGCGTCAATGTTTTTATTTGCAACAGCTATCTTGCTTTATACCCGACAACTGCGCAAACGTGGTTTGGTAATTTTTTATGGAATAATACTAGGATGCTCTCTTCTTATTAAGTCTTCTTTGTTGCCTTACTATATTCCACACGTTTTAATTCTTTTCAGATGGTTATTTGCTAAAGGATTTCAATGGCCAAGGTTTTGGAATTTAAGTTACTTGGTCCCGGTTCTTTTAGTAGTTAGTGGTTGGTTCTATCTCCCGAACATGGTCACAATCCTGGACTACTATTGGGGCTGGACAGGAACAAAATCAGAAGTAACCAAAGCAGCAGCAGGCATTACCGATACTCTTGATAGCAGTTTATTTTATTTTCGGAATGTAGCCCGATTCCACTATGAGGGTCTTGGAGCTCGATGGATTTGGGGAATTCTAGGCCTAGTTGGCATTTTAGGATTCATTCGGAGAATAAGGCATGGGAAAACTCTTGTCAGTCATCGTGCAACCATATTTTTTGTCCTACTGGTTGGGCAGTATGGGGTGCTTTCGATTTACCCTTCTAAGGTTAATGTAGTAGATTACTCAGTACTTCCTCTTTATTTTTTGGTTCCTATTGGTTATCTGTTTTCTTTGAAGATGAAGTTTGGTCGATTAGATTGGGAAAAGATCGGTGGTACTGCATTATTGATATTGCTGTTATTTTTGTCTCTAAATAATTCTTCTGGTTATTTATTGCGCCCCTCAGTTTTTCCTGCCAATCAAGATTGGAAAGTTAAAGAAACGCTGTCAAACATTCTGACCGATGCAAAAAAACAGGGTCATTCTGAAGTAGTAGTAGGAAGTACCATGGTTCATCCTTATTATACTTGTGAGAATATGCGCTTCTATTCACTTAGTGGAGCTTTTCCTAGTTGGAGGAACAAATTCAAAATTCCAGGAATAGACAGTGCAAAGAGTCCTGAGGAACTCTTTTCTTATGTCAAAAACTCAGATTATGTTGTTACCTTGGACGGATGGCAGGGACCCACTCATATTCCCAATAATCAACATGCTCCACAGGTAAACTCATGGTTTGAGCACGGAAAAGGTGGCTATGTGTTGTTCTACCAAGACAGCATTCCAAAAGATTCAACGGTTAAGGTATATCGTCGGTCTGAGAGACTTAGTTATGAACCTCTGCAATTTGATGGTTGGGCTCTAGATGGGCACCGTTTAAATCTTAGGAGTCAACAAGCGGTAGTAACGATTCAAATTGAAGGACAGATTTCACTACCCAAGAGTTTTAGCTATCCAGTTCAACTTTTTCTTTTGGATGATTCGAAACAAATTGTCTCTGAAGCTTTTGTAGTTGAAAACTCCTCGCCTTTTGTAGCTCAGTTTCCAATAAAAATGAGGTCTGAGTGGCAAGGGCAAGCTAGACTACAGCTTTCAGGAAATTACGAATATTCTCCTGCCAAACTGGGTGTTAGTAATGACAACCGCCAGCTCCTAGCAATGATTACAAGGATTCAACTGAAGTCTGAATGGGAATAAATACTACTACAAGCTGTTCAATAGATCGTACTGTTTAAATTTTGTAAAGCGCTTAGGGCAATTTAGTAGCATTTGGCCATATTGTATCTAGTTTTCAGAATTAGGTTCTAGGCAAATACAATATGAATTTTCCAAAAAGATCTTGTAAACTAACCGCCAATTATCAGAGGTTGAGATGAGTATACTTGATAAATTTTCTCTTAAGGGACGTATTGCTCTTGTGACAGCAGGAGCTGTTGTATTTCTTGCCTCTGATGGCTCAGCTTATGTAACTGGAGTTAATCTAATGGTCGATGGTGGATTTACCACCCTATAGTTATTACAACAGATAAAAACAAGGAAAAATTATGACTCTAAAAAAATCTGCTCAGTTATTTGAACAAAATAAAGGGGTGTTAGCTGGTGGGGTTAGTAGTGATATCCGTAAGGCTGAACTACCTCACCCTCTTTACTTTGAATCAGGTGAGGGTTCTAGAATTAAAGATATTGATGGTAATGAATATATTGATTATATCCTTGGTCAAGGTCCACTTCTTTTAGGTCATAATCCTCGCCAGGTGATAGATGCAGTCCACGAACAATTGGAAAAAGGTCTAATTTTTGCAGGACAACATCAAGCGGAGGTTGAACTAGCTCAAATAATGACTAATATAATTCCTTGTGCTGACAGAATTCGGTTTAATAGTACTGGATCAGAAGCTGTGATCACTGCCCTTCGAGTTGCACGTGCTTACCGAGATCGTAATTTAGTAGTAAAATTTGAGGGACAATGGCATGGATGGTATGACAGTGTATTTATATCCACTGCCCCTGATTTGGGAAAATCTGGGAGTCGAAAGAATCCAATACCCTCTTTGCCGAGTAAAGGTCAGGTAGCTAACGCTGCTGACAACTTAATAATAATGCCTTGGAACGATCTTGACCTGTTGAATGAGCTTTTTAAAGAGCGAGGTGAAGAAATTGCTGCAATACTCACTGAACCAGTTATGTGCAATGCAGGTACTATTCTCCCGAAACCAGGATTTTTAGAAGGATTGCGTGAACTTTGTGATCAATATCAAACAGCTTTAATTTTTGATGAAGTCATTACGGGCTTTCGGCTTTCACTTGGAGGGGCTCAGCAACATTTTGACGTCACCCCAGACATAGCAACTTATGCAAAAGGAATTGCAAGTGGATTTACCCTTAGTGCTGTTGCAGGTAAAGCTGACTTTATGGATTTGATTTCTAGTGGCCAAGTTGTTCATGCTGGTACCTACAATAGCAACCCAATAGTGATAGCTGCAGGTCTAGCTACATTGAAATTTCTTACCGCGGAAGAAGATAAAATTTACGGTCACTTTAATAGCTTGGGAAGCCGTCTCCGCAAGGGATTAACCGGATTACTCCAAGATGCAGGAATTTCTTCCATAGTGAGTGGATTGGGACCAGTTGTACAAGTCAGTCTTACAGACCAAGATGTAATTACTGATTATCGTGATTGGGCTAGTAGGGACAATGCAACTTATCAAAAGTTGGTTACTGATCTAGTTTTCAAAGGTGTCCGAACTACAGGTCGGGGTAGTTGGTATGTTTCCTATGCACACACTGCCGAAGATATCGACATTACATTGAATAGCGTTAAAGAAGTACTAATAAATTTTAGACAATAAAACATATGGAATGGTGAGAGCTCAACTGTCGATCAATAATCTAGTGGGGGCTAGCACGAACCAGTGAATCCGAGAAGAGGAGTTCACGGTTGTCAGTACTAGTCTTAAGATTGCGTGGGATAACTGGAGTGTTACTGTGTAATTTAAATTGGGTAGATGTTTGGCTGATAGGCACTTCAAAT
>JAKUNG010000032.1 GCA_022452285.1 Terriglobia bacterium
ACTATTCATAAGTAGTACGCACTATGATACCTTTACATACATACCTCTGTATACTCCGAGCCGTCTTCGGAATAAAAAAAATGTTTTCAGAAAATAAAAACAAATTTGCGCGGGGGGTTATATAACGAGAGACAAGCGCGAAAAAGGGGGTGCCCCCCCCAAAGCGATGGAGCCAGATGGCTGTAGAGATGGCTGTAGAAAGAGTACAAACACACCTCTCCCTGCTTCTCCTTGCTGACAACAAGGGAAGGGAAGTCCTTCTAAAGCCTTTAGCTGTAGGAGTCTAGGTGAGTGTGTGCTTATCCAGACATCTGCCTGCTATAATAGGAAAATAATATATACTCTATTCTGGTAAACAATGTCAGAGGAATTTAATATGGATTATGAACTTGAAGCTATAAAACGATGGGAACCAAATACAAAGGCCTTAGTCGACTGGAACCCAATAGAAGCTGGTAAGAGACTAGACATTAGTAAAAGTGGACCGTTAAGCGGTTGGTCTGTTGGTGTGAAGGATATTATTGATGTTCAGGGAATGCCAACTTTGTGCAATGCGAACTTTGTTTCTAAGAAGCCAGTTGGCCATGATGCTGAGATCGTAAAAAGCCTTTTGGCTCAGGGTGCTTTTGTTCTTTCAAAAACTGTAACAACCCCTTTTGCCTTTCTTGATCCAGGTGTAACTTGTAATCCATGGAATTTTGAGCATACTCCAGGTGGTTCGAGTAGTGGGTCAGCTGCAGCTGTTGCCTGTGGTATGGTTCGTCTGGCAGTGGGTTCCCAGACGGTTGCTTCAGTAATTCGACCAGCTAGTTATTGTGGTGTGGTAGGGTTTAAACCAACTTTTGAAAAATTTTCAACTGCTGGTATTTTCCCTTTTTCGCCCGCTGTTGACACGGTGGGATTTTTCACTCGTTCTGTTTCTGACATGCAAATTGTAATGCAGGCTTTAACTAAAGAATCCGTAAAACAAGTAGGGAATAGAATAATTAAGGTAGGTTTGGTTAGTGATATTGCTGCGAAACCAGCAGGTGAAGAAATGTTAAATGTATTGAATAACAGTGTTAGTTCTTTGGAGGGTCAATCTTTTGAAGTCCAGCCGGTAACAGTTCCAGAAGGTTCTTCTGAGGCCTACCCTTATCATTTTGATTTAATCTCCGCTGAAGCATACAAGGTCCATGAGGAATGTTTCAGTCAATTCAGGGATAAGTATCCTCCTAACCTAAGGCAGTTGTTATTAAAAGGTAAAACGATATCTCCTCAAGAAATTGAGAAAATCAAGGAACACAAGAGCTTATTTAGAAAACGAATGTTAAAAATATTTGAGGAATATGATGTATTAGTCACTCCTTCTGCAGAAGGAGCTGCACCAAGAGGTCTTGGGAAAACAGGGGATCCCAGATTTAGTTTGTTGTGGACTTATAGTGGTTGTCCAAGTCTGAGTCTGCCCGTCGCCCTGTCTAATAGGGGGCTACCAATGGGTTTACAGTTAATTGGTAGACCTATGGAGGATACAACCCTCTTGTCAATTTCCAAAATGATCGAAACTTTTCTTCCATTTAGGTCGTTGGTTGGATAGCTTGTTTAGGGTGGGTTTGTTCACTAAATTCAGGAATTAGCTGATCTAGATAAGGGATGGAAATATTTTCCAGATTACTCTGATTCAGCAAGCGAAGGACACTAAATTAATTCGTGGACAGGTTCACCTTGTTTGTCGTCAATTGAATTGGCGATATAAATAGGCCTTCTCCCTGGCCCAAGATAAGTCTTTGTCCAGTCTATCCCGAGTGCCTTGTAAACAGTTGCAAAAAGATCTCCGATAGTAACTAATCTTTCTGCTACATAGGCACCTCGTTCGTCACTGGCACCGATGACCTGGCCTCCTTTAATACCACCACCACCGAGAACAAGAGACCAACAGTGTCCCCAGTGATCGCGACCTCGCCCAGGATTAATATGAGGTGTCCGGCCAAATTCACCCATGACAAGAACGAGTGTTGATTCTAGCAAACCACGTTGTTTAAGATCTTCGAGTAATGCTGACAGGGCTTGATCAAAGGGAGGAACTAACTCCTCTTGTAAAAAGTAGTCATTTCGATAATGGGTATCCCAATCATGCATAGCTTCTTTATTCCAGCCTTCTAGGGTTACAAAGCGACATCCGGCTTCTACCAAACGTCTTGCTAGAAGAGTTCCTTGTCCGAATCGTCCAGATCCATATTCTTCTTTAGTTTTTGCAGACTCCTGAGATAGATCAAAGGCTTCTCTAACTGCAGATGAAGTAAGGAGATTTAAAGCTCGTTCATCGAAAAGATCCGACTTGGAAAAGTCATCATTATGCTCAAGTTGCCGGTAGTGTTCATCCACAAAATTCAAAAAGGTATTCCTGGAATTTAGGACATCAACAGATATGTCCCCTGGTAGTGTGAGGTCTCTAATTTTGTAGTTTTTCTTTCCAGGTTCCGGAATTATAAAAGGTTCGTATTGGGGGGAAATAAAGCCTGCACTATGGCAGTTTAATCGTCCTCTACCAGTTGCTACGTAGGCGGGAATATCAGTTAGTTGTCCCAGTTCTTTTGATACAATAGAACCTACGCTAGGGAATCGTGTAGTCGTAGTTGGCAGGTGGCCTGTCATAGCATAATAACTGCCCTCGTGATGGGAGTTTGATTCGTTCTTCATCGATCTGATGATAGCCAGTTTGTCCATATGCTTTGCTACTTTTGGTAATAGTTCTGAAATTTGAATTCCGGGCACGTTAGTTGATATAGGCTTAAATCCACTATTACCTTTAACATCCCATGTGTCCAAGTGGCTTTGTCCACCACGCATCCAAATTAAGATACATGATTGGGCTGTTGATTTCTTTTGTTCACTTGGCGTTGTAAGGGTTGCAGAATGGAGGTAGTCAGCTAAGCTAAGGCCAAGATAGCTTAATGTTCCTACCTTTAAGAAGCCTCGGCGGTCTAGTGGATGTGGCCACATCATGTTGACAGGTTGTCTTGAGCTCATTGTCGACCTTTCTCTATTAAGTGAACTCTAATGATTATACACAAATTCTCTTGAACTAACGAGTGCCCAAATCAAAGACTGAAAACCCTTCTGTCTTGAGGGTTCAGCTTTAATCATCTTTTTTAGGCCCTTTACTTCTCTATTTGTTGGAAACCGTGAAAAAGTCAGAAGATAGAGTTCCTCAATAATTTTAATATCTGAAGAATGCTGTTTGAGTAATTGATTAAGGTGGCTTTCTTTTTGTTTTAGAAGACGAGTGGTAAATGTTGGACCAGCCAATCGATGTAAACTCTGTAGCAGTGTCAATTGCGGTTTGTTCTCAGGGACTCCCCGTCGATCATTACGATTATATACTTCAAGAAAATGGGAATTAGCAAAGCCTGGGAATAAATTGATAGAACGTGTGCCAGGTGGAGCACCGGTCGAAGCGTTTCCCTCTCTCGAAGCAATGAGTTCTGAGTCGATACCTGTCGCTTGAGAAATAGCATCCAAAAGAGGAGCGGCCTCTAGTAAACGGGGGAGAGCTCTGGAATAATTTACCCGGTCATCCTTGTTAGTATTATTTGCCTTACCGGAAAGTTGATAAGTTCTGGATTGTAAAATGGTTCGGATTAGATGTTTTATATCATATCCACGTGTAACAAAAGTTTTGGATAACTCCTTTAAGAGTTGGGGGTGGGTAGGAGGATTAGTAGAACGGAAATCATCGACGGGCTCTACGATTCCTCGTCCAAAAAAATGAGCCCATATTCGATTAACAATGGCCTCAGAAAAAAAAGGATTATTAGGGCTCGTCATCCATTCTGCTAACCTCATCCGCAAATCAATTCGCTCATGATCAGGAAGTAATCTTCCATCTGGAAATTGAGGGGCCACGTGTTTCTTAGTTCGGGGATGTAACAACTTAGCGGGGTTTTGATCCTTCCTGCTACCATTACCATCTAGATCGTCAATAAAAAAATAAGGTCCTCGAAGTTTAGAAGGTGCAACTGCCATTAACTGAGTCATGTCACCAAAAAAAGCTGCCAAGCCCCAAAATTGGTCTTGACTCCAATTCTCATAGGGGTGGTTATGGCATTGCGCACAGCCAAGTCTTCGACCAAGAAAAACTCGAATTTGCTCGGTGGTAATCGCAGGAACTGGGGTTATTTTATTGTTGGTCCAATAATGCCAGCTCGGGGCATTAAAGCCCTGTGCAGCGATGCGCTCACGAGCGACTCGGTCATAAGGTATATTTTGAGCAATATTATTTCGGACCCATTCCTGACGGAGTAACGCGTGTTCATTGAGTGCGGTTGGCTTTACCCTAAAAAGTTCGCTAAAGAAATAAGTCCAATACTCGATGTATTCAGTTGAATTAAGCAGAACTTCAATCAGCGCATCCCGTTTTTTGGGATCTTGATCTAACAAAAATTCCCGTATCCGTTCAGGTGGAGGGAGTTTCCCCGTTACATCTAGGCAAATACGACGCAGGAACTCTGTATCAGCAGAAAGGCTAGAAGGTATGATGTTAAAATCTTTTAACTTTTTAAAAACATGTCGGTCAATAAAGTTTCTTTGAGTTATGATGGGATAATGCAATAAAGGTTTTGCAATCACTCCAAACCGAGCACTGGCAGCTTGTCCTGCAGCCCGAATCATTACAGAACTTTCCCCGACTGCATGAGCTTTTACTTGGCCACTTCCAATGACTTCGATTATTTGTTCATCATTAGATTCATACAATACCTGGTCAGTAATATCTTCCTGACGCCCGTTGGAAAGGTGAGCAGTTACTATTAGACCATGCTGTCCGGACTGATCTAATACTACTTCCTGAGGAAAGACTTCCAAGCGCTCAATATAGACACCTTTTATGGCTTCTTCTTCTCCATAGGGAGCTCCATTTTGAATCCATTCTAATATCGTTTGGTACCCAGAAGAATTGACATTTAGCTGTTTTCCACCTCCATGGGGCACTGTCAAGGTTGGTTTGACCAGTAGAAGACTTGTTTCAGGTTCCTTAAGGTTTATCCTTGAGACCTCATTCCCTGCAGCTGCCGCTGACATTACCTGGTAAGTTCCTCCTTTGATGATCCAACGAAAGTCTTCCTTAGGAAAGAGAGCATTAACCGAAAGCTTGAGTCCCCCTTGACCCTTTACTCCACCATGGCATTCACTGTTGTTACAGCCTTGCTTTGTCAACACAGTTCCAATGTCCCGAGCAAAGCTAAAAGGTCTAGATTCTAGAATTCCTTTTATGGTGATTTTGGTTGAAGCACTTAAAGAAGTAAATTCACAAGAAAGGGTTATGTTCCCGTTTTCTTGTGCAGTGAGGCGGCCACTGTTATTTATAGTCGCAATTGTTGTATTAGAAAGACTGAAATGGCTTCGGTTTGTAACATCCCGTTCCATCCCATCTGTGTATTTTGCTAATACTAAGAAATGTTGGGTCGAGTTTGCTCCCCAAAGAGAAGGATTTTCCGGTATTAGTCGTAATGAAAGAGGTCGGGGTTTATCTGTAGAGGGCACTTTAAGATGCGCACTTACACTGTTACCTAAATGCGTGCCAGTGAACAAAATAAAACTCGCCAGTAGAATAATAGTTGAGAAAAGTGAATTCTTAGAGCCATTAGTTATTAAAGAGTGTTGCTGATTTATTAGTGTGTTCATAAAACTAAAGGGTTATTTATTAGCTATGGTCTTTGAACGACTAGTGACAATCATTAAAGGGAGTTCTGCGGCCAGGAGCGGTTTCATTAAGTGACCATCAATTAATGGCCGAACCATAATACGAATTATTTGAGGTATTTTTGTAAGTTCAGCATCAGGATCCGCTCGTAAAACCAGAATTGACTTTTGTGTGTCTGGAAGAAAATTGGACCGATTTAACGATTCATAACTGCCTTTTCCGTCGACATCAAGAATGGCTGCACCAGTATATGTGCTTACTCCTTTAGGGAGTCCCTCTACTGAAAAGGCTATTTCCCCAGCACCCCAATCAAAGGCTCTTTCACCACGGCCATCTAGTGATCTGTCATCAATTTCTTCAATTTGGGTTTTAATATTGAGGACTTTTGCTTTTCCAGGCTCTAAATTGATTCGCATTGGATCAATCCGAGTATCTTGATGACCTCGCATCAAGGTTTCTACAACTATGTCCCCAACATGGGGAATTTGTGGTCGGATTAGGAGTCGGTATCTGCAAGCTTGGTTTCCACTTCTAGAGGTAACTCCACGGATTTCAACCGAGTATTCTCCTGGTTGATCAAATGTATCAATAACTTTGGGTTCGTTCCCCTTGAGTACCCATCCATCTGGATTTCTGAATTCCTTTAGTCGATGAATATTTGTTAAAACACTTTGACCAGCTGAATTTCTGATTTCAAGTCTAGGATTAAAGTGTGGTGGTGATATGTTTTGTGTCTCAATTTCAAAGGCCAATCGCTGGGTAGAGTTGATTTTAAACTTAAAGTAATCAACATCTCCAGGTCGGTCGACAACTCCTTCTATAATAACTGGAAGCTCAACAGGTAACGCTTTTATTGGTTCATCATTTGGTTCATGTTCTGAAATCTTAACCACTTTACGAGCTATTAAAGGGGAAGGTAGGATTTTATTAGCAAAATAATACGATTCTCGTTTCAGTTGTTCAGTTAAGGATTTCGCTCCTTGAGAAAAACTTATTGGCTGATTGACTGTGACGGTTCGGTTCCATAAAGCATCTAGGTGTTTAAGGTTTAATTCTCTCAGGTAGCTTCGTTCATTCCAGTTTGACCGGGCCAAGTGTTGATCATATTTTGAATTAACAGGTACGACTCGGAGTTGATAAACATAATCAGAATTTCCTTTAAATCCTTCTGATGCAACTTGAATAAGATATCGTTTTCCATTAGTGAATTTATAGGTTAATTCTGAATTAATTGGGGTAGAATCAATGAAGCGCCATCCCGATCCCGCCTCTCCAGTCACAGCTCCTCTGATTTCGGTATTAAAGGCTAATTGTTTCGCCTGTTCAGAACTAAACCAGCTCCTTGCTGGTTCAAGAAGCTTTAAATGGGGACGAAAGCCCTTTTCCAGTGCTTCCCGACTAAAAATAACTTCGAAGGCTAACTCTTGGCCTGTTTCAACATCGAGACTATAGTAATCGAGCTCTCCCTGTCTCTTAATGACTCCATTAACTACAGTGGGGATATTAATTAATTGTGCTTGAGAAGGGGCATGATGAGGTAACTGGGTCTCAGAAATAACAGGATCTTTATAGATCTGGAAATAGACCTGATTAGAGACTCCCCGAGGAGAAATAACCCTCAGAGGTTTTGGTCCAGGGGTAGCATCTAGAGGTATCGTAAGGTTAATAAGAAGGCGATATTCCCTATCATTAGTTGATAATTTTTCAGATTGAGCTTCTGTAGGAATCAAGTCTGTTGGCTCGACAAGGACAAGTTTTGCTTTAAAAGTATTATGGCCTAACCAGGTTGCATAGGTTCCCTCGAGGTACTTTCCACGAAGTTCAACTTCCAATGATGACCCTACACTCCCACCCATAGGAATGATGGAATGAAGTTCCGGTTCCCACTGGTTTACCTTAAACCGGTTGTTATCAGTCGCTAATAGCGACATTTGGATTAATATAAAAAGAGAACTAAGAGAGGTTAGGTATTTGAATAATCTGTTCAATATATAGCTCCCTACTTTAACCTTTTCTAGTGTAAGGATACATATGACAAGCTGTGGTCCTTGAATCTTGTTAAAGGAGTGTGCTTGAATTTCCCTTAAAGTTAGGTCTCATAAGGAGATTTGTCAAGAAAAACTAAATCTTAAAAAAGTTTCTAATCTATTTTTTAAGAAGAACAACTCCTTCTTGGTGGATCCGGTTAAACATTTTGCGATATTCAACTGACCCATCGTCATCCCAATATTCAGTAGTTAATGGTGAATCATAACTCATGGGAAGTAATCGCCAACGGTCAGGGCGCACGAGGAAGAGAGATTTTTTGGGATCGTGAATGTTAAACATTCGAGTTCCATTGGCAAAACGTGTTTTTATTATCCACTTTGCTTGTTGAGGGGGGCGAAGTTTCTTAATCCGGTTTAACTCGGTCCGATCTAAGGTCAGACCTAAGCCAGGACGTTCGGGTACCCGAATAAATCCATTTATAGGTTCGAGCCGTTCTTTGACCACATCCCACTTTTTACTTTCCGTTGCGTTAACAAGATGAAAACTAGCGGTTTTGAAGGCTGACTGCATGTGGGTAGTCATCGCCCGTGTAATATTTCCTCCTGTATTTTGTAACATAAAAGGGACATTGGCGGAGGCAAACAAACCCGCTCGTCGTTGGGCTCTGCCAATATTATAATGACCAAGCATGTATGCATCTGCTGACCGCCTAATGACTTCAAAG
Source organism: Terriglobia bacterium (assembly GCA_022452285.1). Lineage (GTDB taxonomy): Bacteria > Acidobacteriota > Terriglobia > Versatilivoradales > Versatilivoraceae > JAKUNG01. Next base: position 8,394 of record JAKUNG010000032.1, read on the forward strand.
GTATGGAGAAGCGGTGTGTTATGGTGAACAATGGGGAGTCGACAGCGCTTAGTTAGTTCGGCATAACCTTCGATATCATTTTTAGCCAGTGGATCTTCAAAACATCCTGCAATAGGATACTTTGAAATCTTTTCCAGAAGTTCAAACATGTGGTCGTTAGTTCCGTGCATTGTAATATCATGGTGGATTCGAAAGCCTTCAGGAGCAACTGCCTGCATAGCTTCCATCTGATCAATAACGTTTTCAAACGGTGATAAATGATATTTCATCCAGGTATATCCCATGGCAGCGAACTGTTTAACTGCCTCAGCCATTCGTTTAGGATGAGTTGAAACAGTCCACGATGAAACTGGCACCCAACGGCGGTAACGCTGACCAAATAGTTTGTATACTGGAACACCTGCGGCTTTACCCATGAGGTCGTACATTGCTGTTCCTAGCCCTAAAGAGGTTTCGTCACCCATCCAGTCAAAAGGACTAGTGCCAATGTACTGTTCAATTGTTTCAGGTTTTTCTGTCTGACCACTTTCGCCCAATCCACTAAGTCCATTATTCGTATGGACGACGTAGATAGTTCGTTTCCATGGCCCATAAAAATGCCTAAGTTCGTAAGAAATCCAGTCAACAAACTCGTCAGTGATTTCGTGAATCTCAATGTCGGTGATTTTTATTGGTCCATGCAGGGAATCAGAGGTCTTTTTTGCAGCATGTACTGCCTTCCAGGGGGCTATCATTGCAGCAGTACCAAACAGACCTGCCGTGGAAGTTGTTAAGAACTGACGTCGACTCTGTTTTATAATGTGCATTATTTTTTTCTAGTTATATCGTAGTCAGCAATTAAGCTCCTGAGTTTGTTTTATTGAGAACAAACTCAGGCCTAGAAGCAACTCAAGCAGACTGGTATTTGAGATCAACCTCAACCATGCTGAGTTTCAAAGGTGTCTTGAGGCCAGGAGGGCGTT
>JAKUNG010000033.1 GCA_022452285.1 Terriglobia bacterium
CCTGCTGTTTCATTCCCAGTCGGGTATGATGCCAAAGGATTACCTGTTGGAATGCAGTTAATGGGCAGACCATGGGAAGAGTCATTTCTGCTTCGAATGGCCAAAACTTCTGAAAATTTTTTTACCCGCCACCCTCCGATGATGCGTTTCTCTCTTTTGCCTGATTGAAGTCAGAATGTTTTGAAAGACCGATTGTCTTACTTTCACCTGTTTCCAAAAAATCTTGTTTTAAACCCCTATAAAAGGCTACAATCTCACATTTGGTTTGGGCCAGTAGCTCAGTTGGTTAGAGCTGACGACTCATAATCGTCCGGTCGCAGGTTCAAGTCCTGCCTGGCCCACCATGATTTCAGTGAGTTACGGGTATTTTCATTTTTTGACTGCTCACAGGTGTCCATATAGGTGTCCATGGGCGCAGAATCTTCTGCCTTTTCTTCCAACCATTTCATCCCACTCATTTCATCTTCAGTGACAAGAATATAACGTTGGAAAGCACTGTCCGTTTTATGACCGGATGCTTGTTTGATAACGTAACGGTCATTCCCCGCAAGTCTGAGATTATTGAGTGCACAATGCCTTAAATCATGAAAAGTAAAATCTCCAAGACCGGCCATATTTACCGCTTTAACAAATTCGCTTCGGTTCCACCATCTTTGCTCAAAAACATAACCATCTTGATCAGGACGGGGTAAGCTGATCAGGTAGTTAAAGATTCTCTGATTAAAAGGAATTGCTCTGCCGGTTTTGTTTTTTGTGCGCTGACCGCCAAGGCGGATAAATTGATTTTTTAAGTCTATTTCTTCCCATGTAAGGTTTAGAATTTCGGCTTGCCTCATAGGAAGGTAGTAGCCAATCAATACAGGTCCTTTTATTTGTTCAGAACAATGATTATATAATACTTCAAATTCTTCTCTGGATAGCACACGTTCCCTTACATTATTTTCTTCCAGTTGCTTAACCCGAATTATAGGGTTTATCTCTATTATCCCATAATCAAGAGCCCGGTTGAACATAGCTTTAAAATTTGCAACATTACGATTTACAGTTGCAGGTTTTGCAGGGCGCCCCCACAGTGTGTTTTCCGATAATCTTTTTCTCTGAAAACTTTGAATATCTGCGGGACTGATCTGGCTGGCATATTTCTTCTCACCTACATGACCAGATACAATCTCAATACAATTAGCTATCGCTTTGAAACTCCTTTTTTGTTTAACTTCCGGTAAGTCTAGATACCATTCCCTTAATGCGCCAATGGTTATAACAGCATTTTTGTTTTTCTTTATATTCCTTTCTTCAACTGTAGCAGTTTGAATTTCTCTTAAGCGATTCTCAGCGGCTAATTTACTCCTGCCAATCCTTTCTCTGGTACGTTTACCATCCAAATAGTATTCAATCCAATAATTCTTGTATCCTGCCTTCTGGACGTTGTAACCACATTTACACTCCTTTTTTTTAAGTCCACTTCTTTTCCTGCATGCTGGACACTCAACTAAGATACCCATCTTTCATTTCTCATATTATGTTGGCAAAAAAGTCCTTAATATAATCTGAATCAAGGGAAATTAGCTTTTGAATTTCTGATTCTATTTCTTGGTATTGCTTTTTAACTTCATCAAAACCATACATCGCAACCGCAAGACTCTTTTCCTCTTCTTTAAGTCCTTGTAAAAACTTGGCCCTCAATCTTTGCAGTAACTCAAGTTTATCCTTTAGTTCCCCTTGGAAACGAGTGATACTTTCGACAACTTCATTTTTAATAATATTCTGACTAAGCTGCTTTCTTTCAGATACTTCCTGACCAAATAAACTAGTTTTTACCTCAAGTTGGATTTTTTCATCTTCTGGTAGCTTTCTGTAATTCTCCAAAATTGATTTCTCACAACTATTTAACCTGTCTAAATTCATTTCCCCTTCTCCAGTCAGGAACCAAGACAAATTGAGATCAGGGAATGCAATTGTAAGTTTCTCAAAGAAATTAAATCCAGGTTTTGCAAATCCGTTGGTCACTCTAAAAAATTGTGAACTATCTATTTGTGCATACTCATAAAATGCCCTTTTGCTTTTAAAGTTAAGGTGATTCCTGAATTCTTCCAGCCGAGAATTAAATGGATGCTTGTGATCCTCTTTTAGGTCTGTCATTTGTGTGCCTTTCAATTATTATGTCTAAATGGGAGTATAATTTATTGTCTTAATGCATATTGACACAATATATTAATTATAATAATGTTAATTACGATAGTAAATTAGTAAAATCTAACTGTCAAGTAGTAATTTTAACAATTATCAATGAAAGGGAATTATGCAGAAAAAACGATACTTAAACGTAAAAGAAGCAGCTGAACATCTTACTGTAGAAGTTTCAACAATAAGGAGTTGGATATTTCAGGGCAAGATCCCAGTTAAAAGGATAGGAAGATGTGTGAGGATCGAGGATTCGACAATAGAGAGAATTTTAGATTCGGGTTTGGAATCATGAGGGTATTAATGGAATCACTAAATGAAAACTGGAGAATGTTTTGCTCGAAGTTGAAGAAAGCTAAAACAACAAGCAACGGTATTGAAGACTTATACCCTAACTGTGATGACAAATCACAAAGCCTAAGGACTTTATTAACTAAGGTGTTCTTGCACCTAAACTTTCAAAATAGGAGATGTCATGTTAGATAAAGCAAAGAGTTCATTGGACGACCTCAACAATGGTGAAAAGTCCGAAACCAAGGAAGCCCAGGATTCCGTGAATGCTGGGGGCAATAAAGCAAAGCAGCATAAAAAGCCTAAAATTGATCTGGAACGTATTCGTGCCAAGGCCGATCAACGAATCGATCTTGGAGTTACCACTGAGTATACAGTGATTCCTATACGTAACCCCAAGCCCGATGAATTTTTCAGGTGCATGGCAGATGAGGAGTATTCAATGGATGCAAACATACTGAGCCTGAAAACAGACAATGAATGGTACTTGATGGACCCTGACATCCTGACACAAGTCCAGTTGGAATCGCAGCTCAAGGTTATGACTATATATGTGTGTGTCACCATGAATTCAACTCCATTTGTAACCTGTATCCCCCAGTATGATGAAATGGGAAAAATCAACCCTTGGCATGAGTCAGGCCACATTACCATGGAAGAAGCCAAACAATGCTGGGTCAGAAGGCAGGCCGATAAAGCTAATAGTGGCTACATTATCACTAAGGCAATGAACGTTGAACTGCCGGATCCAAAATGGCCGACTATGACTCTGAGTGAAATTGTCGAAAGAGCGTTCAACAATTTCTATATCGATGATATAAACCATCCAGTCTTGCAGAGATTGCGTGGTGAGGTGATGTCGTGACTGTAGGGAAATTAACAAAACCCGAAGAATGGAGTGCAGCTCAAAGAACTTCCGAGAGTAGCAAGCATCCATTTCCAAGGTTCGAGGTAGTCACCTACGACTTCGAGTTTGTACCGGTTGAAGGGGGAAGACCAAATCCGATATGCCTTGTCTGGCACGATTGGGAATCTGGAGAGACTCATCGCATCTGGCAGGATGACTTGCTTAAGATGAAAAAGCCTCCCTTTGACATCTCGGAGAAAACTATCTGCTGTACATACTATTACGGAGCAGAAGGCTCTTGCCATCAGGCACTTGGCTGGGAGCATCCGACTAATGTTCTCGATTGTTTCACCGAGTTTCGTAACCGGACTAACAACAGTACAAAAAAAGTTCCATGCGGTAACAGCCTGATTGGTGCCATGATCTTCTATGGCCTGCCTACTATGACTGGGGAGAAAAAGGAGAGGATGCGTGAGCTGATTCTTAGGGGCGGGCCATGGACAAGCTGGGAAAAAGAGGCAATCTTAAAATACTGCGAAGCTGACGTCAAAGCATTGAATCAACTGGTGATTGCTATGGCGCCTGACATTGGCCTGGACTTCGCCCTTTATCGAGGAGCCTACAGTGCCTGTCTGGCAGAGATTGAAGACAGGGGGATTCCGATCGACAAAGAATGCTTTGACAAAATCCAGAATGTTTGGCCCAAGCTGCTGGAAAAACTGATCATGGAAGTAAATAAGGAATATGGATGTTTCGGGGGTTCTGTTTTCAAGCAGAGTTTTTTTGAGGAATATCTGGTTCACAAAAAAATCGATTGGCCTCGAACAGTCTCTGGCAAGTTGGATTTAAAGGATGAAACATTCAAGGAAAAAGCTATCCAGTACCCTGAGCTTGAGGATCTGAGGGAGCTTAGATCGACTCTTTCAAAAACCCGAAACCTCAAGCTGTCTGTGGGTAGCGATGGCAGGAATAGATGCATGCTCAGCCCTTTCTCCAGCAAGACAGGCAGGAACCAACCCAGTAACGCCAAGTTTATTTTCGGCCCCGCTAAGTGGGTTAGGTTTCTCATCAAACCCGAAGCTGGTATGGCTTTAGCCTACGTGGATTACTCCCAGCAGGAATTTGGAATTGCTGCTGCCTTATCTGGGGACAAAGCCATGCAGGAAGCCTATCAAAGTGGTGATCCTTACATCACGTTCGCTAAGCAATCGGGGGTCGTACCGGATGACGCAACTCCAGAAACCCACCCCAGGGAAAGGGCACAATTTAAGACATGCGCCCTTGGAACTCTTTATGGTCTTGGACCAGAAGGAATGGCACAGAAACTGGGTCAGCCGGTTGAAACCGGGCGGCAACTCTTGCGTCATCACAAAAACTGCTATAAGGATTTTTGGAAGTGGAGCCATGATACTGTTGTAAAAGCAATTCTTCTACAGGAAATGCAGACTGTCATGGGTTGGAAGATGAAGGTACCGCCACGTATCAATGCCTCTGAGGGACCTAACATGAGGTCGCTTGCGAATTTCCCGATGCAGGCCAACGGTAGTGAAATGCTCCGTGTTGCAGTTATCAAGTGCCATGAACTTGGAGTGGAAATATGTGCAACTGTTCATGACGCCCTGCTTATTCAAGCTCCATTGGAGAGTATAGAAAAAAAGGCTCAGGACACTCAGCATGCCATGAAAGAAGCCTCCGAATTAATTCTCAAGGGATTCAGCCTGAAAACCGATACGGAGTTTGTCAAGTGGCCGGATCGTTATTTTGATGAACGTGGTGCAGGAATGTGGGAGAAAATCAAGAAACTGCTGCCCCAATTATAGCCAGGCTCTCATCTCATTTTTCTCCCATGTTCTACTCCTAACTTCTCATATTTTGTTAACCCGTAGCCTAATATTATTATTATCTATTATGTCTTTAGATTCTTCTGTACTTAAAAAATCATCAAAATCCAGGCAGTATAAAGAGTTTATAAGAGGCCCATTACCCTTAAAGTGGTTCCAAAGGGCTTCTAATATTTCTCGAACAGCTGGTGTGGTGGGATTGATTATATGGAGGATTGTATATCAAAAGAAGCTTTGGGGTATCAACAGTCAGAGAATGACATCTGGAGCCATAAAGGTCACCAACCAGACCTGCATGAAGTGGGGAGTGTGTGGCAATTCCAAGAACACTGCCCTAAGGTTGATGGAGAAAGCAGGGCTGATTCGGCTTGAGTTGAAACGGGGTCGATCCCCTGTAGTGCAAATTATAGATGCTGAACTGGGCCTCGATTAAGTAAGGCGGTGCTAAGAGAAGGTCAGGTAGCCCTGCTTAAGTAGTTACTCGCATTTCTGCCTAGATGCTTCCTCATATGGAAACACCAGTCAGACAACCCTCCTAGTAAAATTTCCAAACATTGTAAAACATCAAAAGCAGGTCTTTTCTATGTAATTAGACTTGATTTTATTATTCTATTGTCTTTCCAACTGGTGAGAGAAGCTTTTCCAATTCATCTAATGCCAAATTTAGGTTTTTTTCTTCAATTTGTTTGAGAATAGCTATATGGCCTTTAGGGTCGATCGGAGGGGGAGGAAGAAGATTTTGAACTCTGATGGTGTTAAGTACACCAGTACTTTTTTCGAAACAATTTTTTAAATAACGATTTGAAGATAGGATAAAAATAGTTTTATGAAATTTAGTATCTATTAAATGATATTTTTCAATATGATTTTCTTTAATACACTCTTCAAACTCTTTAATACAATTTTTTAATTCTTTAACTAACTCTGATCTATTATTTTTATAAGCAGATCTCAAGGCTTGAGATTCAAGTGTTAATCTAAATTCACAAAATTCAGACAGCTTATTTTTACTCATTCTAAAAACTCTGAATCCCTTTTGACACTCCCACACAATTATTCCTTCTGCCTTCAATTGGGTTAATGCCTCTCTAATAGGAGTCTCCCTAAAACCAAAAGATTTTTGAAGATAGGATTGAGTTAGTTGCTGCCCCAATGATAATTCCCCGTTAATAATTAAATTTCTAATACCATCCATTGTTGCTTCCACTAAAGAAGGCGGGCGTTTAAATTCATCAATCATGTATCTTTTTTTTAAAAAAGTCCGAGTTGGTGTAGGAAACAATAACTCGTTATTCTCATATAGTATTTCGCATTTGTAAAGAGAAACTTCATCAGATAGCGTTACCAGTCAGATCCTGCACAACCTGGCCAACATTTCCTCCACATCCTTACCAGTCCCATTATAATATTTCTTATATGCCCTGCATGCATTATTGCAATATCGTATGCTCTCTCAATTTCATCTGTAGTAATTGACTCTGCCAATCGCCGCCGCCGCTTCTACATACATATTCTCTCGAATGGCGATAACGGAGCTTCTCATGATCCTTGAAACGCCGATACCTTGTACCACCCCCATCGCGATAATCAGCTGCCACATCCCTGGCCCCGCACACCTGATAAGCGCCAGTGATGCAAAATCTGCAACCCCCACATCGGACAACAGGCTCTATACCAACTAGGTCCCCTTCCTTTAGGTTTTTTACATTCTTGCCTACTGCACACTTACAAAACCTCCAATTTCATGTCCTGGAATACTTCCAACAGTTACTGGTTTATCTCCACGTATTTAATGTAAGTCGGAACCACAAATACCAGCACTCCCTAATTTAATTTGTACTTCATCATCTTGTGGATCAGACAAGTTGATATACTCAACATTTAAAATTTTAGAATCTGTCCAGGTTTCAGATAAACTTTTCATGGTATTTCCTTATTCGTTGTTTTTTTTTAGAGGTTGGTCAACTTAATCAGGATATTCTATCAAAACTCATCCCCCCACTATCAAAAAGATGGCATTCAAGTTTGTTAACACCAATTGTGATTTTTTCACCCTCAGAAACAACTCGATCTCCAGGTGCATGTACTGTCATTTCCGTACCTTCATCGGTGAGTATGTACAGATAAGTTTCTCCACCAAGCCTCTCAACCGCAAATACCTTACCTGTTATGTTGCAATCTCCATTTCCTTCTAGCTTACAGTGTTCTGGACGGATACCGAATTTAACCGAGTCCCCTGTCTTTGAATTTATTAATGGGCTAAAATTAGTTCTTAATTTTGATTTTTTTCCAATTTTTACTTCGACTTCTTTTTTTGAGATACCTGTAATTGAACCATCTAAAAAATTCATTGCAGGTGAACCTATAAAACCAGCTACAAATCTATTTACTGGTTTATGATACAGATCAAGTGGGCTTCCAATCTGTTCAACATTACCTTCATTAAGAACTACAATCTTATCTGCCATGGTCATTGCTTCGACTTGATCATGAGTCACATAAATCATTGTTGCCTTGAGCTTCTGGTGAAGTCTGGTCAACTCGATACGCATTTGTACACGCAACTTCGCATCAAGGTTTGAAAGAGGCTCATCAAATAGAAAAATCTTAGGTTCCCTGACTATTGCCCTTCCAATGGCAACACGTTGTCTCTGTCCTCCAGAGAGTTCTTTAGGTTTTCTTTGAAGTAATTCAGTGATCTGAAGTGTATTAGCAGCTTCTTGAACTTTTTTCTGTATGGTTTGTTTGTTTACTTTGGCAAGTCTGAGACCAAATGACATGTTTTCATAGACGCTCATATGAGGATATAGAGCATAGGATTGGAAGACCATTGCAATTCCTCTTTTCGCTGGAGGAAGGTGATCTACACGTTCTCCCTCTATACTGATTTCACCTTGGTTTACATCTTCAAGACCAGCAATCAAACGGAGTAATGTTGATTTGCCACATCCTGAAGGGCCTACGAATACTGCTAACTCATAGTCTTTGACACTCAGGTCTACTCCATGAATTACCTCTGTTGAGCCGAAACTCTTAAATACTGAATTCAATTTCAATTTTTCCATATCAATTTTATCTTTTAGTTTATCTAATCTGTTGAGAGGATCTGTTCTCTTAAGTAACGCAGCATTTCTATGGGTCCTTCAGTTAGAGGTACATTTCGTGATATATGCTTCCCAAGTTTGGCAGCAGCCTTGTGCATTACTTCCGGAACACGGTCATGGTGCGCGCATATCGAGACTGCATGGTTGCAACGTGTATTTTGCTACTGTTTCATCCTTTCAACATAATTCCAAACAGTAGGTAGTAGAACTACCACAAGTGCGATTTTCAACAAGTCTCCCGGAATGAAGGGATACAGTCCTAAATCAAGTACCGGTTTATCCCAGCCAATGAAATTGCCCAGCCAGATTAAACCGGACGTGTAAAGCAGGACGTTGCCTGCAAGCAGAGGAACAATCAGTTTAAAATAACTTCGGTCAAAACCTCTTTCAGCAAACCATCCGCAGGCAACCGCGGCAAGGAAAAACCCGTAAAGGTAACCCGCAGTAGGTCCCATCAAAACGATCATTCCGCCTTTGCCTCCAGCAAATACAGGCAACCCAATGGCACCTTCGACAAGATACAATGCCACGGTAATCCCTGCCAGTCTCCAACCGTAAGTCAGTCCGATCAGAATTACAGCGAATGTCTGCATTGTCACAGGAACTGGATAAAAAGGGACTGAAACTTGAGCGCAGAGAGCGATCAGAGCCGATCCTGCAAGAGTGAGAATCCCGTAACGGAAAATTTTCTGTGAGTTGTTTTCAGCTTTATCCAGAACAAGAGTTTCAAACAAACTTGGATAAGTTAACATCTGCGTCTGGTTTTTCATTGTACACCTTATTATAAATCAGAATTCATAATTTTTTTTTGAATCTTCTGGGCAACATTTTTATACGATACAAGATGTTAAGAGTTATTATCATAAAAAAGAATTTGT
>JAKUNG010000034.1 GCA_022452285.1 Terriglobia bacterium
GGACTGCAATAATAATAGCTCATAGATTAGCTACCACTAGAAGGGCAGATGTAATAGTTGTAGTCGATGAACAAAAGATAGTTGAAATGGGTTCACATGAAGAGCTGATTCAGAAAAAAGGAAGCTATTTTCAAATGTACGAGACTTGGGAAAGACAAGAAGAAGAAAAAAGAGAGGAAATCTTATGAACGCGTTTGCCATCGTCTCTTTAGGGATGATGATCATCGCAATTGCTATACCCATAGGTATGTGGTTTCTAAGTGACCGAATACCAAAATCAGAATTAGATCCTAAAGACTTTAAACGTGCCGTTGCTTTACCTTTTTTAACTGATGGAGAAATTCCTGAAGAGAAAAATAAAACAGTTGATGAAGATATCCATGGTCTTCGAGAAGTAATCGTCCTTCTTTTTAGATCGTGGCCTTTTGTAAGGCCTTATTTTTTAGGCAGGTGGTATACCAGAAGTAATGGAACCAGCCAAGAGGTCGCTGAACCTTTAGCAGGTGAGGGTTACGGACTAATTTATGCCCCAATTTTGGCTACTGTAATTGCTATATTAGGACCTTCATTTGGTCTTATAAATATTGAGTTCGGAACTGCTGAAAGCATACTTTATGTTTTTGTTGCTTCCATGGTTTTAAGTATGTGGCTCTTAGCATTAGGTAAATTAACTGGGGTAAGGCAATCAGCTGTGGCAATTTTCTTAGCTTTGTGCACTTTCTTCACTCTGTTACTTTGTATTTTAGTTCTGAACGGTACCGGACCAATCATTTATGGGGTTCTACTTACGCTATGTTGCGGATTAGGGTGGGTAGTCCAGTTTAGGTTTGAATCTGGAAAGCTTGTGACTCGCTACAGACTACATTCTCATCTAACTTATCTTTACTTATTAGCAGCTGTTCAAGGTCTAGTCACTTTACCTCTAGGAATAATAATTGCTGACCTATTAAGTATGTCTTTATTGCAGTCTGAACCCCTTCAGCAGGAAGTTGCATCTTCTTTATGGTTCGGAGCGGCAGAAATGGGAGCTGAAAATACTGAATCCTTAACACAAGAGCAAAGACATGACCTTAAGTGGTCTTGGGTCTATCTCTCTTTAGCTCTTTGGGCTTTTAACCTTCCAATAGGAATGATAGTTCCGTATTACACGGTTTGGATCATGCAACAAATTAATCAAAATATGAGAATTGCTCTTGTTAGAAGGTGGCACCAATTGCCTCTTTCTTATCATAGTGGACACAGGACAGGTGATTCAATTTTTAGAATTTATGCAGACAGTGCACAAGTTAATGCTGTTATAGGACGTCTGGTAGAGCTTTCTTTAAGTCTTTGGTATTACGTTTATGCTCTTTTCTTACTTTCTTTCCTCAGCCCCACAATGGGAGCAATAGCGCTGACATTGGTTATTCCAACAATCTTCTGGGCAAGATGGGCCATGCCAAGGATGAGAATAAGAAGTCTTGTATACAGGGCAACTACTTCAGACCTCACATCTAGAATCCAAGAATCTTTTGCTGCTCTCAAACTTATCAAGGCATATGATGCCGGAGATCGTATTCAAGAAGGTATGGAAAAAGACTCTGTCATTGCTATGAATGCAGCCTTTCAATCGCGCAGACTAGTTGCACTTCTAATGATAATAATGTTTGTCATTGCTTCAATATTTCTCCTTTCTGGAGAATTTTTTATGGGATATAGCGCAAATCAAGGTAATGAAACTTACGCCAACGAATTGATAGCTTTAATGGCTGTAAGCTGGGTAATCTGGAATTTAGGAGCTTTCCAATGGGCCAGAACTCAGTTTCACACGACTTCAAATAACGTAAGGCTGTTTATGCGCCTTTGGTTAACGGCGCAGGATATGGCCATGGGTTTAAGCAGAGTATTCGATATTCTGGACATTGAGCCTGATATTGAAGACGAACCTGATGCAAAACCTTTTATAAAACCTGAAAGGGAGATTAGTTTTGACAATATTAATTTTGAATATGAATCAGGAGTTCCAGTATTAGAGGGAGTTAGTTTCAAAGCAAAACCTGGCACCATCACAGCCATTATTGGTCCTACTGGTTCAGGTAAGACAACCTTGATGTCTCTTCTACTACGTTTGTATGAGCCTTCTTCGGGGTCAATAAAGATTGATGACACTCTTTTAACTGAATTCCAGATTGCTTCGTTAAGAGAAAAAATAGCAATTGCTCTTCAAGAAAATGTTCTGTTTTCTCTAAGTGTAAAAGACAACATTAGATACGTAGCGCCTGAAGCCGATGACTCAACCATAAATCAAGCCATTGAAATAGCTTGCATGGACGAGTATGTACATAACCTTCCTCAAGGGTTGGATACTGTTCTAAGCGACAGAGGAGGAAAACTGTCAACGGGCCAGAGACAAAGGCTCTCTATAGCAAGGGCGGTGGTAAGAAACACTCCTATACTTATCTTAGATGAGCCGACGGCCGCATTGGATGCAGTTACTGAACAGCAAGTCATGAGAAATTTATCGATGTGGGGTAGAGAACGAGTCATCTTTTTGATCACACATCGCATTTCCACAATAAGGAGAGCGGACAATATCTTATATTTAGATAATGGAAAGATTGTAGAAAATGGTACTCATGAAGAGCTCATGAGAACTGAAAATGGAAGGTACAAATCTTTTGTTGACGCTGAATCTAATCTTAGTAACAAGGAATCTGGGGATGAGACTGAATGAGTATTAATTTAAACGCAAAAGCAGAAGAAACTGATAAGAGTTCTATTCGCGATCTTACCATTGAGTACGAAAATCTTCCCCACATGGGTTTTGTAGAGACCTTACGCATTCTTGCTAGATCTTGGTCATTTGTAAGGTTCTTTAAGTGGCGTTTTTTCATTAAATGGAGTTTGACTCTGCTTTCATTAATGTTTCCGGTTCTTGTTCTCCCTTGGACATTACAAATCATGATAGACCATGTAGTTTTGGGTAACCCTATAGATGGCTCAAGTGGTTATCTAGGCTTCCCTGCCTACATGCATCCCATTTTGGATTTAATGCAGGATATGTCAGCTTTTGAGATTTTAGTTTGGTTAACAGCTTCTTCTTTTTTACTTGTAATCTTTTTTGGAGCTTATTCAAATGAACAAAGGGACACTTCTGAAGCTGATATGCAGCAGGGAAATGATACAGCTACCCAGCAAGATAATTGGACACATGGTGGCTTTAGTTTTTCTGGCGGGATAACTGGTTACTACGAATATAAGATGAACTCGCGTTTAACTCAATCTATCAATCATTTAATTAGAGCTAAGTTATTTCATCGTATTCAGTCGCTTCCGATAACAACTTTAGAAGATCAGCGAATTGGCGATGCAATTTATCGAGTCATGTATGACAGTCCTTCTATCAACCAAATTTTTTACGAAATAATCAATCGACCGACTTTATCTACAATCTTATTTATTGTAGCTATGGCTACTATGATGAGTGCCTTTCCTCATGTTCCAGAAGTTATTTGGTGTGCAGCGGCTATATTTCCAATTTATATCCTAATTACAGGACCTTTCTCTTCAGCAATGAGAAGAGTACAAGAGAAAAGTAGACATTCAGGGTCTGTAACTACAAGCACTATAGAAGAGGGAATGGATAACATCCTAGCTGTTCAAAGTCTAGGAGGAGACGATCAAGAAAGAGAGAGGTTTGGAGAAGACAGTAAGGAATCTTTTAAACGGTTTCGCTTTACAGTATTTGTAGAAATTCTATTGGCTAATGCTCAAGGCTTAGGGGGAGTGTTGATCTTAACCATCGCTTTTTGGGTAGTAGTTTCCAGGGTAATAGATGGAGATCTTACTCCAGGCAATTATGGTTCGTTAATGTTCTATTTTGGATGGATGGCAGGACCTGCAATTTCTTTTGCGACACTTTGGATTCACCTTCAAAGATTTGCACCTGGCATGAGAAGAGTTTTTGCTCTTATGGATCTTCCAGTTGAAGAAGATTTAGGTCATTTAAGAATAGACACGATTAATGAAGATATTGAAATCAAGGGTGCTGGGTTGGTATACCCAGATGGCCGTAGAGCACTTAAAGATGTTTCGTTTGAAGCCAAAATAGGCCAGATAATGGCTTTTGTAGGACCCACAGGATCAGGCAAGACAAGTCTCGCCTATCTTCTGCCCAGATATCACATGGCTACTGAAGGTGAAGTTTTCATCGATGGTGTTGATGTGCGCGATATAAAAATAGAAAGTCTAAGAAGCCAAATTACTTACGTGTTTCAAGAAACTCAACTCTTCTCTTTAAGTATTTTTGAAAACATTTGTTTTGGCAAACCTGAAGCCTCACAAGCTGAAGTTGAAAGGGTCGCCAAAATTGCTGGAATACATGATTTTATAATCTCTCTACCTGAAGGTTATGAAACCAAGCTAGGCTCAACCGCAGTAAGTAAACTCTCAGTCGGACAAAAACAGAGGATAGCTATTGCTAGAGGTTTGTTAAGAGAATCTAAAATTCTTATTTTAGACGAACCCACCTCAGCGCTTGATCCAGAAACTGAACAGTACCTTGTCAATGCATTAAAAGAAGCTTCCAAGGATCGTTTGGTTATTATCATTGCCCATCGTTTATCAACCATTGCCAATGCTGACAAAATTATTTTTCTAGAAGATGGGGTTATTCTCGAACAGGGTTCACCTGGTGAACTAATGCGTAATGAAGACAGCCATTATAGGAATTATGTCAGGCTACAGACAGATTTGTCTGAAGACTAACAAATTGATTCAGCAACTTTGACTTTTGTAAATTAACTATTAATCTTAGATATATGGATTTTGGAGTTCAGGTTAATGTTTATCGAACCAGCTGGGAAGAAATAAGCGCTTCGGTAATGGCAATGGAAGCAGGCAATTGGGATAGTGTTTGGTTTGCTGATCATTACATTCCCCCCGGTGCGGATAGTGAACAAGAGGCCCTGACAGCTTTTGAAGGGCTTTCAGCAATTGCGACTGTTGCAGGGATGACAAAAAAACTTCGTTTAGGCAACTTAGTCCTCGGCAATACTTATCGAAATCCTGCGCATGTAGCAAAAATTGCTGGGACTATTGATACCGTGAGCGAAGGTCGTTTTACGCTGGCCATAGGGGCGGGGTGGTATCAAAGAGAGCACGAAGCCTACGGATGGGAATTCCCATCAATGAAAGTACGTCAAGACAGATTTGAAGAAGCCTGTCAGTTAATTCGTGAACTAATACACAACAACGAGCCCGTTGACTTCACTGGTGAGCATTATCAAATTGTACAAGGTCAACTTTCTCCTGGTAGTTTCAAAGATCCTATTCCGATTATGGTGGGAGGAACCGGACCAAAAAGAACACTTAGAACCCTTGCTCGTTACGGCGATGTGATGAACCTTGATGGATGGGCAGGTGGGGGAATGTCCTTGGAGCACTATCAGAACAAATCATCTATCCTAGAGAAGCATTGTGAAGATTGGGGTCGTGATCCAAACGAAATCAGAAGAACTTTATTAATGCCCTGTTATCTCACCGACGATCAAAACTTAATCGATAGAGCGGTTAAAGGCTTAGGGCCTGGAACAGTGGCAGGATCTAAGGATTACATCATTGACCGCATTGGTGAATTTAAAGAGGCCGGCATAGCAGAGATTATGTTTGGAGGCATCCCCTCTGGAAACGTGAACTTGTTGGAGCAGTTTGATGAAGAAATTCTCAGCGCTTTTAACTAATCACAATAGTATTCTTTAAAAAATTTATTCTGAGTCTAAACGGACTATACGTGTTCCTATATTCCCTCCTGCCAGTAGGTCAACAAATGCTGCCGGAGCTGCTTCTAATCCTTTAACTTCATCGGTTAGAATTTTCAATTTCCCTGAATCTATCCACCCAATTATTTCTGAACGGGCTGTTTCATACTCATTTGCAAAGTCAAACACAATAAAACCCTGCATTTGAATGCGTTTATTTACCAATAACCCCGGGATACCTTTAGGACCAGGTTCGGGTGAACTGGTATCGTATTGAGACACAACACCACAGCAAGCAATACGTCCACCTGTGTTCATGCGGAATAAAGCTGAACCCAATATCATTCCTCCAGTATTATCAAAGTAGACATCTACACCATTTGGCGTGGACTCTTTAAGTGTCTGACGAAAATTTGCTTCTTTGTAGTTGATGGCAGTATCAAATCCTAAATCTGATGTGAGCTTTTCACACTTAACATCTGTGCCACAAACGCCTACAACATTACATTCCTTTAGCTTAGCTATTTGACCCACCATATGGCCTACGGAACCGGCAGCTGCTGAAACCATTACAGTTTCTCCAGTCTTAGGCTGACCCACTTCCAACAATCCAAAGTAAGCCGTTAATCCATTTATGCCAAGTGGTCCAAGGTAGTGCAGAGGATCTATTCCTTCCGGGATACCTGTTAACTCGCTAGCTTTATGCACGGAATAAGATTGCCATCCTGTCCGAGCCTGGACTTTCATTCCTACTGGGAAGCTAGCATTGTCTCCGGCAATTACTTCGCCAACTCCAAGACTATTCATGACTATTCCAGTTTGGGGAGCGCCTGCATAGCTAGCACTTCCCTGGAGTCCTGCTCTAGTACCTGCTGTAATGGCAAAAGCAATTGTTTTTACCAATATTTCACCTTCAGAAGCCTCAGGCATAGGTGATTCCACCAATTTATAGTTACTTTCCGATAACTTTCCTTCAGGAAGACTATCAATTAGGACTTGTATATTTTTTGACATGTTTTTTCCTTTATTTAAAGACTTGGTTTTACTTAAGTTCCGCAGAAGGTTTGATGCACGACTTCATGGGGTTTCGGTGGTTTCATATATTCATCATACTTACTTTGTTCTTCATAAGGCTTACTTAATATAGTTAAGAGAGTTTTCATTTCTGAAAAATCATTATTTTCAACTGCTGCCTTGATAGCTCTTTCTATAAGATGGTTACGGGGAATAAAGACTGGATTTAAGCTCTCCATGGACGAAGCTATTTCTTTTTTGTCTAGATTTTGATCTTTGATTAATTCTTTCCATTCTTTTAACCAATTAGAAATTTGATTGTGTTCTAAGAACTGTTGTTTAAACAAGCTCTCTCTTTTCCCTTTAATAATTTCACTTAAATAACGAAAAGTAAGAGTGTAGTCAGACTTATTATCTAGCATGATTCTCAGTAATTTTGATAACGTCTCTTGGGAATTAGTTTTTGAACTATCTAGACCTATTTTTTTACACATTACTGCCATCAGGGCGGTATTCATTTTGCTTGGAAATTGATTTATAACAGTTTGCGCTTGTTCTCCAGCTTTATCTAAATCTTGGTCGATTAGGGGAACAAGACAGTTAGCAAAACATGCCATGTTCCACTGCGCTATTGAAGGTTGATTCCCAAAGGCATATCTTCCGTGGGCATCGATTGAACTAAAAACTGTGCTGGGGTCATAATTATCCATAAACGCACAAGGACCATAATCTATGGTTTCTCCAACAATAGAGGTGTTATCAGTATTCATGACACCATGGATAAAACCAATCCCCATCCATTTGGCAATGAGTTCAATTTGTCTATCGCAAACCTGTTCGAGTAAAGAAAGATAGCAATTGGTTGAATCTTTAAGAGAAGGGAAATGTCTTTTGATGGCGTACTCAGCCAGAGTTTTTAAGTTATCAGTCTTGTCCTTGGCTGCAAAATATTCAAAAGTACCTACTCGGATATGGCTTTCAGCTATTCTTGTAAGGATCCCACCGGGAGTTGCTGTTTCTCTAAACACTTTTTCTCCTGTAGTAACTGCTGCAAGTGAACGAGTTGAAGCTATGCCTAAAGCATGCATGGCTTCACTGACTATATATTCTCGGATGACTGGCCCCAAAGGAGATCTACCATCCCCTTGTCTGGAAAACTTGGTTTGGCCAGACCCTTTTAATTGAACATCATAATATTTCTGTTCAGGGGTACTTATTTGGCCTAATAAAACTGCTCTGCCATCCCCTAATTCACTTACAAAATGCCCAAATTGATGACCTGCATAGACAAGTGCTATGGGCGAAGATCCTTTTGGAATTACATTTCCTGAGAATAGTTCTGCAAGCTGTTTAGGAGTTTTATTTTTATCAATTCCTAAAATCTTTCCCAGCTTATCATTGAATATTATTAATTTTGGGTCTTGAACTGGAACGGGATTAATTCTCTCATAGAATTCTTGAGGAAGACCTTCGTAGCTATTGTCAAAAAGCATAGTTTTATTAGAAAGCTGACCCCATCAAATCTTCAAAGTTACCTCTGAAGAATTTATCTTGATCAGACTCTGATAAATTCTTAGTAGCTTTTTCAAATCTACCCATAGGATTTCTTCCTCCTTCTACATGCGGATAGTCTGAAGAAAACATAAAGATATCTGTACCCGCTTCATTGATGATCCATTCCGTAGGTTCAGTAGGGTAGGGGGTAACTCTAACCTGTCTGGTTATATATTCACTTGGCCTAAGTTTTAGATTCTGTAATCTTTCTTCATGTCTTCCAAAGGCTTCAAACGCAGCATCTAGTTGACGCATAAAACCAGGTACCCATACTGCACCGAGCTCTATAACTCCAAACATAAGAGAAGGAAAACGATCCAAAACTCCATCTAGTATGAGTAATGAAAGGGCTTGCATGGGGCCATTCGAGATTGCCATATACGAAATTGAACGGAAATTCTCTTCACCTCCATGGAAATCAGCTACTGCGGGCAAACCGTTATTTTTATGTGCTTT
>JAKUNG010000035.1 GCA_022452285.1 Terriglobia bacterium
TCTCCTCTTTCTACCGACTACTGGGATGATGACGGTACCCCTGAATACCGGGCCATCTTTAAACGCCTGGAAACTGAGGAAATGGTACTTGAGAGGAAATAATTGGTTTGGAGAACGTTGTTAAACACAAGGTTAAGAGAGTAGACTTTGGCAAACTCCATTATCAAAACCAACTATTCTTGGAGAGTAGAGAAAGGACATCCTATGAAGCTTTTTAAAACAATAAAATGGCCTGCTTTTGAAATACAGGTATTAAAACTAAGCTCTTCCAGTTTTGGGATAGTAATAGGAGCTTATTTTTCAGAATTTTTCCTCCAGTATCTCTGGCTATTTTTTGGGGTTGGTCTTCTGGCTGGTTTGAAAGTAAGTTATTTTTATTTCAGCCAGTAGAATTGAATTAAAAAGCTTCTTCAGCAGGAATATAGGCCCCATCCCCGCTGCGCTGTCCTGACCCGGCTCCATCGTTGATAACCCCATAAGCAATGAAGGGATTTAAGCCAGAAAGTCTTGTCACTTTGACATACCCTTGAGTAACGCCAGGAGCATTAGTCAGAATCGTATTCACCTGATGCCAGCGTTGGGCACCAACAGTCACATTAATTGTTTTAGCCAGGGTTCCGGTTTCTCCGTTGTATATCTCAAGGGCAAAGATACTTGCACTGTCATCAACTTCGCCGGTATTGATCAGGGCCAAATTACTGCGATTCTCCCCATTCTGCTGCAGCCCATAAATCCAAGCTGAACCCTGTGGTGCATCTCCATTTGGAACAGCATTATAGAAAAGACCATACTGACCTCCTCCTCCAGGAGATCCCGTCCTGGCTCCAATCACAATTCCACCCAAACCCGCAGCGGACTTATCAAGACCTTCATGAAAGCTAGGCGTAGAGGAGCTCTTGACTATTTCTCGACTGGCAAAAAGAGCGCCTACAACAGTCGTTCCAACTGAAGGAATGCCCTCAGTTCCCCATGAATCTGCTGCCTCTGAGCGGATAAACTCTACAATATTGGGAATAATCTTTTGTTCGTTGGGCCCCACTGTCAGGCTAAAGCCTGCTTTATTGTCTGTTGTCTGGATGGCATCCGCCACAAAAGTAAAATCAATTTTCTTCTCGATTAAAGAAAAGTTCGTCACCGTTAGTTCACTTTTAAAACCCGTGTTTTCCACGATGACGGGTAAGGTTTGTTTTGTCTTTTCCCAGAGGGATTTTTGGGTAATGGGAAATATAAAGGATCCATCCGAGTTGGCTTGATCGTTAATCACTCCGTAGGCATACCATTTTGCTGAACCCCCACCAATCGGTCTAATCCTGACAAACCCATTGGGAATATCTTCTAAAATTCCTGAATACTGATGAAACTCTCTTGGTCCAAGCAACTTCGTTAGACTTTTTGAATGCGTAGTCATACCAGACGAATACACAAGGATTTCTAGCAAAACAGAATAACTTCTATCCAGATTTTGAATTGCCACATTGGATCGATCGGTATCATTCTGGCGAAGACCACAAATATAAACTGTATCTCTTGCGGTAGCACTAACTGCTGTCAAAGCGTCCCCGGCTGTAATGCCAGAATAAGCCAAACCAGCCCGACCGTCAGGCACGGGGGTTGTCGTTCTAATGGTCACATTAGTATCAGCAGAGCCAAGGAGATCCAGGTCCAAGGTACCTCCACGACTCCCCTCTTTAGGAATAACATCCGGAGCCAAATTATAGAGATAGGTCATAACATCCGGTATGATTTTTTGCTGCCCTGCTGGCACAACCTCGCTGAGGGCTTGACTCCTCCCCCCCCCAAATGCGGGTTCATAGAAATAATTTATCGTTGATTCCTGGCTAGAGTGTGTGTTTGTAATGGTCATCTCAGAACTATAGAAGGAATCATTTGCTCCTGCTAAACTCAGGACAATTGGGACAAAAACCTGTTTTGAAATCGTAATCGAGGCTGTCGATGTAACAGCTACATTATTAGCCTCATTAGTTTCAGCCACCTGGCCTTGATCATCAACGATAGCTCCCAAAAAATATTTTCCTGGTCCAAGTCCGCTATTTATCAGATCTAATTTTTTTGACCCTCCACACGAGCCTGTCCCTTTTGCAGAAAGACCAGTATCAAAGACACAAGAGGCAAAGAGATAATCATCCGTTGTAATTGTCTCATCGCTAGAAAGGTAGATACCTATACGAAAATTTCCACTGTTTAGGGTTCCACTGTTAGCAACATCAAGGAATAGCTTAATCGTATTTATATACCGATTACCCATCATTACAGTCCCTGATCCGTCAACGTTTGTTACAACCAGATCCCTTGCTCCGGACAAATCAGGTTCAAAGTTAGCCGTTACGCTCTTAACAGCATCTACCGTTACGGTGCACTGTTCACCAGATACTGAACTACAGCCCTCCCAATTTTTAAACTGAAAGCCTACATTGGGTTTTGCTGTCAGCGTTACAGCCGTACCTGGAGAGTATCGGTACACCAAGTCCAAGGCATCCAGGGCGGCATCCACCTGGATGCGGGGTTTTAAAAGACCATTCCGCAGATCAACCACGGACTTACCTGTGGTTACCAAGGCAGAAAGAACCTGGTCAACTGATGCCCGGGGGACCTTGGATTTAAGCACTGCCCACGCCCCTGCTACCTGGGGAGCAGCCATGGATGTGCCCGAATATTTATCGAATTTCCCCTCGAAAACTGAAGAATTGATTTTCTGTCCGGGGGCCAGCAAGTTTAACACCGGGGAACTATTTGAAAAGCTGGAAACATTATCTGTGCTGTAGCTATTACCGGGATTTTTGACGTCGGTAGAACCCACGTTTATCCCGGTTGAATAACAGGCAGGCCAGCTTTGTCCATTTGTACGAGATTCATTACCACTGGCAATGACGGTTGCAATGCCAACATAACGTAAGTTATCAATGGCAGCTTTTGCTGCAGGGTTTACATCATCACAATAATCATTTCCTGACGAGCCTGACCCACCCCCTAAACTCATATTGGCTGAGGCAATGTTAAAACTAGTGCTTAGTTCAAGTACTCGCTCCAGCCCTGAAATAATATCTACATCTTTTGCAAAATACTGTAAAGATTTATTAGGATCGTCCGGGTCAAATCCGCCACCTAAAAAAACTTGGAGCCCAATAATACTTGCATCTTTTGCCACCCCTGAAAACTCTGTGCCCTCATAAGATTGACCTGCCGAAATTCCTGCAACATGGGTTCCATGATCAGAACTTCCCGCAGGAGGCATTGATGATCCTGGACCGGTCTCCCCTGTAACACCACCGGGACATAAAGACTTTTGATCGGATTCAGTCGCAGTAGAATAACAGGCCTCTGAGACAACCCTGTCTTTCAAAAATGGATGCGTTGAATCCACTCCTGTATCTAGAATAGCCACGGCCTGGCCAGCCCCGCTGAATCCCTTCTCCCAGGCAGCTGAAGAACCGATGACTGGGTTGCTGTATTCAAGCAGAGGTTTAGCTAAAATTTGTTCCTCGATACTTTTTACTGCCGGGTCCTGTTCCAGGTAGTCCAGACATTTGACATCTACCGTCATGGCAATATAGGGGATGTACTTAAACTTTTTAACGGATAAAACTTCATACTCCATCATTCTGGTAAGCAAGCCCATCTGGGCCTGTAAAATGGTGGGAGACTTTGCAGCGATATCAGCAAAGTTCTCAACAGACTCATGTTCATTCCAAAAGCCTTCCGTCCTCAAACCAATAATTACATTCACCCATCGCTGCTGTTTCGCCTTGGTTTTTAGGGTAGTGAATGTTTTTGCTCTTAATAATTGGAGAGATTTTTCATGAAGCTGTTCTAACTCTCCTGCTTGTTGTTGAGGGTAAGAGAACTGATTGGTTGCACTGTTTCCCCAGTTTCCTTCACCCCCGCAATTGGCTGCTAAATCTTTTGTTATTGTGCCGGCTCCCTGAGGTGACACAATCGTATTCAGGGAATAACATGAGGGCGAAACAACCGTGAACGTTTTTGAATACTCATTGTCAGTTTCATCGCTTTCTTCGATCACATTGTCGGGGTCAATAACAACTTTTACGGTGTAGCTGCCAACCCCTAGCATTCCAAGCTCGACATCTTCCCAAAATCGATTTCCCTCAGGAGGAATGTCCTTGGAAATAGTTCCCACTACATCTTTATAACTCGCTTTTTTCTGCCCATTAACATACAAAAACATATCAAAATCGCTGCCTTCAATCCTTTTATTTCCAAGATTGACGGCAACACTGTCTACAAAGATTGGAGAAATTGTATCAATGACTGGACTATCAGTATTGAAACCTTTCATCGTCGACACAACAATCTTGTCAGACCATCCAGCAGGCTGTGCAAAGGCTAAATTAGCCGGACTAGATTCTTTTACCGTAATTATTTCTGAATACTCGTTGTCAGTTTCATTGCTTTCTGCAATCTCATTGTCGGGGTCCACGACCAATTTAATCGTATGAGTTCCAGCACTAAGAGGTGAGATTTCTTTGTCCTCCCAATAAAAAGCCTGCATTGATTTCCAGACAGTAGCACTATTAATCTCATTAAGTATGACCTCCCCATCTACTAAAAGTTGCCATCTTACATCTCCACTTGGAACACTCCCTCTTCCTTCATTTAAGATGGAGAAGTCTAGGAAAAGTTTGTCAGTGTTCAGGAAAATTGAGCTGTCCTTTTTTGTATTTTTCTCAAAAGAGATCACCAATTTATCTGTTGTTACCCATTCATGGGATGCTTGAAAAGTTAAATTGGATAAATCTTCTGCAAAGACTGGACCGGGAAAAACAAGACCAATCAAAATAATTACAATAATCCAATGCCATCTTTTAAAATTCATCTACTAATCCATCTTTGACCAAAATGTGTATTAAAAAATCTTGAACTTATATTGAAATGACGAGACTAGCGCAAACCTCATTTACATAAGAAAGGTGTATTTTATATGAAGAACAGATTAAAATCCTCTAGTTTATAAACCAGATAATAGAGATTCTTTCTCAATTTGAAAAACAAAATACGTCTATTCATAATTCTTGAATATCCAGATATTCCCCATGAAGAATCTGTTCAGAATATTTTCTAATCGAACTTTACTGATTTTAATCCTTTTAGCCAATCAATCTTCAACTGGATTTTCAAATGACTCGCCAAGCCTCTATCAACAAATATACAAAACAATTTTACCAAAAGCTGAACAAGGAGATGTTTCATCTCAATACAACCTGGGCTTGATGTATCAAAATGGACAAGGTATTCCTCAAAATGATCAGAAAGCTGCCAAGTGGTTTAAGCTAGCTGCAGAGCAAGGACACGTCCAGGCCCAAACTAATCTTGGCTGGATCTATCAAAATGGCCGGGGAACTCCCCAGGATGACCAGGAATCAGCCCGCTGGTTCAGGCTAGCAGCTGAACAAGGCCATGTGGAAGCTCAAGCCAGCCTGGGATGGATCTATCGAAACGGTCGAGGCGTTACCCAGGACCACCGGGCAGCATTAAACTGGTATCGACTGGCTGCTAATCAACAAAATGCTGATGCGCAACATAGTTTGGGAGAAATGTATCAGAATGGACAAGGAATTCCACAAGATTACCAAAAAGCGGCAAAATGGTATCAGCTAGCTGCAAAAAAGGGACATCCCCAAGCCCAATTTAACCTGGCTTCATTGTATGATTACGGTAGAGGAGTTGACCAAAATCATCAGAAAGCTTTTAAATGGTATCAATTAGCTGCCCTACAGGGTCATACCAATGCCCAGATTAATCTTGGCGTAATGTATTCAAACGGACAAGGAGTTGCAAAAGACTACGTACGGGCATACAAATGGTTTTATATTTCAGCATTCGATGGCGTGAAAGAAGCTATTCACAACCGAGATTTTATAGAAAAAAAAATGACCCCGGCACAAATAGAACAAGCAAAATTACTAATCACAGAGTGGAAGTCATTAAAATAAAATACCCAACATACAAACTTGAAAACTCTAATAAAATAGCAATGTATTGATATTTTAGCTTGCAAAATGAACAAAAATCAGTTGATAAAGAAAAATATCCAATAAAAGACTATATTAGTCCATTAGGATCTATTTTATAGGCTATATTTGTTATACATACTCCACCTTTTTTAGTGGAGTATGTATAATCTATTTTTTATCAACTATATAAAGTAAATATTTTATTAATATTAATAAATATACTCCCTTTTAATTAATATTTAAACTTATTTTTATCAACTCTAGTCCATAATTAAGAATTATTTCATGGTTTAGATGAACTGATTTAAATGGTACAATCTGTTTAAGCCTTAATGAACACCATTTAATTCTTTTGTATACCTTGGATGAAGAATGGATAGGTTATGAAACTCACCAAATCCCTGCTTGTTATATTGATACTTTTTAGTCACTGTTCCAGCAACCCTGAGAATATTCCTCAATCTGAATCTTCCCGATTATCAAAGGAAAACCTTCGATCGGCTGAACAGGGGGATACCTTAGCCCAATATAACTTAGGACTAAAATATCAAAATGGACAAGGAGTTTCAGAGGATCAACAGGAAGCGTTTAAGTGGTATGAGCTGGCTGCAAAGCAGGGGCATCCCCAAGCCCAAGCTAACTTGGGATGGATGTATGAAAAGGGACAGGGAACACCCCAGGACTATCAAAAAGCCCTGCAATGGTATCAACTTGCTGCCGGACAAGATGTTGTTGAAGCCCAATTTAACCTGGGCTTCATGTATGAACAAGGTCAATCAGTCACCCAGGATCTTCAGGAGGCTTTTAAGTGGTATCGGCTTGCTGCCGACCAGGGAGATACCGATGCTCAACATAATCTGGCTAAACTCTATCAAATCGGCCAAGCTGCCCCTAAAGATGATCAAAAGGCACTAAAATGGTATCGGTTAGCTGCCGACCAGGGGCATTCTAGTGCTCAGTATAATCTCGGTCTAATGTATGAATCTGGAAGCGGTGGTGTATCACAAGATTACCAGATAGCTCTTAAATGGTATGAACTTGCTGCAAACAAAGGCCATAGCCAGGCACAAATGAAGCTAGGACTAACCTACTTTATAGGAAAAATAGCTAAACAGGACTATGTAAAATCATATAAATGGTTTGCTCTTGCTGGTGATTCTGGACTAAAGGTAGCCCTGAGGAATCTAGATTTAGCCGCAACAAAAATGACTCCCTCACAATTAAAAAAAGCAAAAAAACTAGTCACCGAATGGAAGTCAATAAGGACTGAGTGAATTTATTTTTTGCAGAAAATTGACCCAATTTTTATCTTCTTCTACAAAGTTTACCAGTCATTAACAATTGTCTCATCTTCGAAGAAAACTTCTTCAGGGAAAGTTAGAAAACGATGTTGTTGAAAATTAAGAAACAGTATTTTAGAATCTTAAGCTTAAAAAAAGCTAAAATTCCCTATTTCTCTCCATTTAGAACAATAATAAGACCATATTTCAGTGATATTACTCCACTTCCTATAAAACAACCGATCACTTTTTCTCCTTTATCTCACCATTAAACACTTTTTTAAATCGATGAAGATTTTTTGCAGTATTCTTTGGCAAACTTGTTAACAGTTTGGCCTCATTTGCAGTATAGACAACTCCTTTTTTATTAAGTTTACTAGTCAAAGCTTTATTAGAGACAAGCCAGATCGTATCGTCGACTAAAACACTCTTAATATTCATAGCAATATCTTCTTTCTCCAACTGATCTAATGAGATACTTTCCCATTTCCTTGCAGCTCTTTGCTTCAGAAGATCCATTAATCCATCTTTTCTCAACTTGAGTTGTTGCATGATCTCAGGAGTAATAACTTGTTTTGGACTTATTCTCAGTTGGTCGCCAACAATAGAAACTGTTGCTCCATTGGATTCCAACTGTCTCAAGAGTTCTTCAGATGTCATATCAAGAGGCCACTTTGCTCATTTACAAGAATTTGGTTTTTACAAGCTTGAACCATCAGGTTTAACCTCCATCTTCTAAGGCAAAACAGGTTGATACAAAAACTTTTTTATTCCTTAAGTTTTTAAGATTTAGGAGTATTATTCTCAGCTGTTGACAAAAATTTATTAGCCCTTATTGTTAAACAATATTATTAATTAGCCCAATGATTTTTTTCAATTCCTTTATTAGCTAAATCACTTCATGCTATTTAATACTTATCTTTTTATTTTTGCCTTCCTACCACTCACTCTGATTGGCTACTACGCTCTCTCAGGATTAGGCCAAAGGGTTGCATACACATGGTTGGTAGTAGCCTCTCTTTTTTTCTATGGCTGGTGGAACGTATCGTACCTGGTCTTGATCCTGACCTCCATAGGTATTAATTATTGCCTGGGATATTACATCACAGTTCATCTTCAAAACAAGGATCGGTACAAAAAATACGCCTTTATCTTTGGCGTTTTTTTCAATCTCAGCCTGCTTGGGTACTTCAAGTACAGTGGCATGGCAATTGACATCATCAATCATCTATTCGACGCTAATTTATTATTTGGTGCGGTGGTTCTGCCGTTAGCTATTTCTTTTTTTACATTTCAGCAAATATCGTTTTTAGCTGATTCCTACAGCGGAATTGCACGTGAATATCGCTTC
>JAKUNG010000036.1 GCA_022452285.1 Terriglobia bacterium
CTGCAATAACAGCTAACAGTGCGAAAATAGCCACCCATCGAATGATCGAATCTTTCATCAAGAACTCCTTACAAGCATAAAACTAGACCACTTATAAGGACTTATCTACATATGCGTGACAGAGCAAACACTTTAAGAACTACTGTCAGTGCTGAGTAAGAAAATTTTTAATATCTTGAATTAAGCCAAGGCCGAACAACAAGTATTTGTAATCAATCTTGTTACCACATAAGGATCCATATTTGCATTTGGTCGTCGATCTTCTATATATCCTTTTTGATCAAGGTGTACTTGCCATGGGATACGAATCGAAGCACCGCGGTCAGAAACTCCATAGCTGAACTGGTCGAACCTTTGAGTTTCATGTTCACCGGTTAACCGCTCTTCAGAACCAAGACCATATCCAGCAATATGTTCAGCTGGTTTTCCTTCAGCTCCCAATGATTCACAAGCAGTGATAATTGCTTCGTAATTTTTACGCATAGCTTTTGTAGAGAAATTTGTATGTGCTCCAGCTCCATTCCAATCACCCTTGATGGGTTTTGCAGCTACCGAAGCATCAACTCCAAAATCTTCGGCAACACGATAGAGAAGATAGCGAGCCATCCAAATTTGATCAGCAACTTCTACCGTATCAACTGGTCCAATCTGAAATTCCCATTGTCCAAGCATGACTTCGGCATTTGTACCAGAGATAGCTAATCCAGCATCCATGCAAGCTTTAGTGTGCGCTTCAACAATGTCTCGACCCGCAATTTCAATTGAACCAACTCCGCAATAATACGGGCCTTGTGGGGCTGGAAAACCTTCGACGGGCCAACCTAAAGGCCTTCCATCCATAAAGAAGGTGTATTCCTGTTCAATCCCAAATAGAGGTTCTTGTTTTTTATACTTTTCAAAAACTTCTACACAAGCTGCACGTGTATTAGTTGGATGCGGGGTCATTTCTCCATCTGGGAGAAGAACCTCACACAAAACAAGAACATCATCACCACCTCTAATCGGATCAGGACAAGAAAAAACTGGGTTAAGTACACAATCAGAATTGTCACCAGGTGCCTGATTGGTGCTTGAGCCATCAAAACCCCAAATTGGAAGGTCGCTAGAGTCATCAACTATCTTTGTCTTAGAACGTATATACGGCATAGGAACAGTGCCGTCGATCCAAATGTATTCAGCCCTTATTGACATGATTTTCTCCAATTTTTCATATAACAATTCTTAGTAGGTAAGTGATAAAAACATTTTTACACCACAGGAATGAGTTTCAAAGTCATTAGTTATTTGTTAACAAATTATTAACGTAAGAAAAAATAGGTTGTCCTTGAACAAATTTTCGATAATCCTTGGTGATGGACAAAATTCAAGAAAATCGTAATCATGCACAGTTCGACTACGTTTTTCGGACCGTGGAGGAGCGTGGAGTTAGGCTAATACGCCTTTGGTTTACTGACGTTCTAGGCCGTCACAAATCAGTTGCGATTTCACCCGCTGAATTAGAAACAGTTTTCGAGGAAGGCCTTCAATTTGACGGTTCAGCGATTGACGGTTTTAGCAGAATCCAAGAAAGCGACGTGCTAGCTAGACCTGATCCTTCAACTTTTGAATTGCTTCCATGGGTAGCTGATGATGAAGCTTCGGGAACTATGTTTTGCAACATCACAAATCTTGATGGAACACCTTTCGCTGGTGACCCGAGACAGGTTTTACGTAGAAATATAGATTCAGCTAGGGAAAAAGGATACGAAATGTTTTGTGCCCCCGAAATTGAATTTTTCTACTTTGCTAACCAAGAAAATGGCATACAACCAATACCGTTAGATCAAGCCTCATATTTTGATTTAACAACAATGGATGTCGCTTCAGACCTCCGAAGACACACACTCCATATGCTTGAAGCTCTTTCCATACCTGTTGAATACTCATTTCATGAAGACAGTCCCAGCCAACATGAAATAGATTTACAATACACAGATGCTTTAAATATGGCTGATTCAGTGATGACTCTGCGATTAGCTGTTAAAAAAATCGCGTTAGATCGAGGCGTATATGCAACTTTTATGCCTAAACCTCTTAATGGTGTTCAGGGTTCGGGAATGCATACACACCTTTCTCTATTTAGTGAAGGAAAAAATGTTTTCCACGACCCATCAGGAAGCCTCTCCTCAATAGGACAATCATTTGTTGCAGGTCTTCTGTATCACGCTCGAGAGATAACCGCCATAACAAACCAATTAGTTAACTCATATAAAAGAATTAATGAGGGATACGAGGCTCCACGTTATGTTTCTTGGGCTCGTAATAACAGATCATCACTGGTTCGAATCCCTGTGCATAAACAAGATAAGCCCGATTCAGCAAGAATTGAATACAGGGCGGTAGACCCTGCTTGCAACCCCTATCTAGCATTTTCTGTAATGCTTTCAGCTGGTTTAAAAGGAATTGAAGAGAATTACGAACTGCCACCCGAAGCAACAACAAATCTCTATGAAATGAGTCGGGCAGAACAAAAAGAGTTAGGGGTTGCTAGCTTGCCGGCAAATCTTTCCGAAGCTTTAGATGAAATGGAAGCATCAGAGCTAGTAAGAGAAGCACTCGGAGACCATATCTTTGAGTGGTTTCTACGAAATAAAAGAACAGAGTGGAATGAGTATCAACGTCAAGTTACACCTTTTGAAATCGACCAATATCTTCCTAACTGGTAGCAAGAAGTTTTGATGATTGAAACACTCCTAGTCTTTCCGGCACCTCCGCCCCCCGAATTATCTCAATGCCTTGATCAAAATGGTTGGGTTTGGAAAGCAATTAACAATTCTGATTCTGCTCTTGAAGACCAACCTGATGGCGGTTGGGGAGGTGGAATCATTGTTGCCGATTCTGATATTGAAGGAGCACTTACACTTTGCAAACAACTACGACAAACAGAAAACCCCTTAGTGCCAATTCTTTTGCTTACTAGTAAAGGTCAAATAAATAGCTTTAAAATAAATGAAAATCTTTTTGACGATTTCTGTATCACACCTTTTCACCCCGAAGAGTTAGAGATAAGACTCAATAACCTCTTTTTCAAGTTTGGAAAAGAATCACAACCTGAGCTTATAAATTACGGTTCGCTTATTTTAAATATCGAAACATACCAAGCAACTATCGATGACTCACCTTTAGATCTGACATATATGGAATATGAACTACTACGTTTTCTTGCTACAAGACCCGGAAAGGTATTCACAAGAGAAACACTTCTAAGTGAGGTCTGGGGTTATGACTATTACGGCGGAGGTAGAACGGTAGACGTCCATATAAGACGGCTTAGGGCGAAACTTGGCGAAGAACATGCGAACCTAATCTCAACAGTGAGATCTGTAGGTTATAGGTTTGGTCAATCTCGTTGGGGTTCTTAACTTAATCAGAAGTTTTTTCCTGCAACCAAGGATTAGATTCGCTTATTTCAAATAGTTCAGACTCTTTATGAGTTTTATCAACATCTTTTTTAACCAATCCACCAATTAAAGCTGCCGCTAAAGCTCCACTCAACAAAATTGCAACAGGCATAACTACAACAAGCAAGATAATCATGATTACGGCTCCACCCATAAATGCATTCTGCCACCATAAAACTACTTACGCTATAAGTAATAAAAAGATTAAAAGAAAATACTCTTATCTTTTATAAACCATTGCCTCAATCTCTATGCAAGCACCTAAAGGCAAAGCAGCAACAGCTACAGCAGAACGTGCAGGTCTGTGTTCATCAAATACCGCACAATAAATTTCATTCATTCGAACATAATCATCCATGTCAGTTAAAAAGACAGTTGTCTTTACAACTTGATTAAGAGAAACTCCTTCAAGTTCAAGTAATTTTTTAAGATTCTCTAATGCCTTAGGTGCTTCAACATCGAGACCACCATCTACAAGAGTTCCGTCAACATGTCCTATTTGACCACTGATCATTAAAAAATCCCCTGCATGCATTGCTGGAGTGTAGGGACCTACAGGTTTACTCATATCTTCTCCTTAATTTAGAAATTATAATTACACCTTTACTGGCCTATAGGCCATTCAGGCAAAGTGCCTTTATGTATCCATGTTGCTGCAGCAACTGCGGTGAATACTGCATCAGAACCATTGATGGGGTCACCTTTGTCAGGTTCAATCTCAACATTCACTTCAGGCATTTCGCCAGCTCTAACAATTCCAAAGGACCTAACTGTTAAATCCTGCACCTCACCGTTTTCATCGACTGTAAGCGATTCTGAAGTCACCCAACTCCAAGCCATGTGAGCTGCACCTATGCAATATGATCTCAAAACTGTTTCATTTAATGGAAGTCCACAACGTACTGAAATATTGATTTGTTTTTCATCTACTTCAGCTGAAGCCGATGATCCATCAGGTGAGTAAATCGTTCCAACCTTACCAATAGCTCCACACAATAAAATTTGAGCTTCTGCCCATCCAGCTGCCCTTATCTTTGATGAAGTAGGTGGTCCATTTATATCAATTTCTTCCACTTCTATTTCTGGGGCGACTGAATGAATAGCATCAACTATCCCGGGAGTTCGAGCGACTCTTATAATCCCTTTCCCATTTTTGTTAACTCCCCCAGCGATTGGTGGTCGTTTCGGACCCAGACGGACAGAATCTTCTCTTGATAAAATTGCTAAAACAGGTCTTCTATATTTATTAGCTAGCGATCTTGCAGCTTCTGGTGCCAATGATTCAAGTTTTGACCCGAAAGCACCACCATTAGCTAATGGTGTTGAAGGTTCGCCATCTGGTTCACACCAAGCAGAATCAGTTTCTAAATATCCTGGTTCTACCCAGTTAGTTTTAAGAACTGCATCCCATTCTCCTGGCGGTAGCTCTATTGGAGAAACCGCTTTAATAGTTGTTCGTCTGCCTTGAATCTTTTGAGAAAGATTCCTCGCCTCATCCAAATCCTCGCCCAAAGACCACCCTCCGGAGGAGTCTGGTACTGCTACAAGACAATTTGATGGTGCTGTATCAGCAGAAAAACCACCTCTACCTAAAGCAGTATCTAAGTCAATTTTTTGATTGGATCTACCTTCTATACTTGCTCTTCGAGAGGCTTCTTTTGTTTCAATAATTCCTTCTGATTTACCATATTTATCCCAGGCCTCAACAATTGTTTGCCAACCTGTACATCTACACAAGTGCGCGTGCAAGGAACGTTTAACTTTGTCGATCTCTACTTCTTCTCCATTTTTTTGAAGAGCCGCGAACCGCATAATTATCCCAGGGGTACAAAACCCGCACTGACTAGCTCCAACTTCCGAAAAAGCTTCCGCCCATTCGGTTTTTATTTCAGTATCTAGACCTTCCATTGTCGTGATTTCTCGACCTGCCACTCTTCTCACTGGAGTCACACAAGAAATTCTTGCTTGTCCATCTACTAAAACAGTGCAACAACCACACTGGCCTTGAGGACTACATCCATCTTTTGCCGAGGTAATACCAACTTGACTACGTAAAAAATCTAACAATGTAAGGTCTACATCATCAATTTCGAAGACCTCTCCGTCTACTTTGACTGTTAATTCTTTTTGGTCTTTCATAAAAGGGTCATTCTCCGTAAGTTGTTAAAACAACTAACTAGTAATCTTTACTTGTGATTACAAATAAGTTTCTTCTATCTCGCCGTCATGCGCTAATCAGCATTGCGGGTTTTACGGGTGGATTAATGCTTACTAACTGCGGAAATAAAGAAGATTCTAAAACGCTATCGCTTGGAGCGCGTTTCGCAGATGGTTTTCAAGCACCAACAATTTTTACTAGTGGTTCTCCTCAGCGCGCGCCCTACGTACTTCTTAATGAAGAAGGATGGCCTGTGTCCGAAGAAGCTCCGAACTCAATTAAATTACTTGTAAAAGAGGTTGACTCTGGAGAAACAATTTTCGATGGGAAAGTTAACCGACATGGGGAACTTGGGGTGATCCCATATTTTCCTCTAATTTTTAATCCTCCCAGATCTGGCGAATATAAAGTTGAGGGCGAAGGGTTAACTGGTCACCATCGACTACTTGTCGCTCAACCATCAGATATTCAACTAATTCAGATTGGCCAAAAAATGCCATCTATTCAAACGCCAACAATCTTAAATAATTTACAAATTAATCCTATTTGCACTAAATCATCAGGCCCTTGCACTCTTCACAAAGAAAGTCTCGATGAATCTCTATCTAAACCCACTCCCACGGCATTGCTTATCTCTACACCTCAATTTTGCCAACAGGATGTTTGTGGCCCTGCTCTAGACATCCTTATTGAACAATCAG
This sequence comes from Terriglobia bacterium, assembly GCA_022452285.1. Classification (GTDB taxonomy): domain Bacteria; phylum Acidobacteriota; class Terriglobia; order Versatilivoradales; family Versatilivoraceae; genus JAKUNG01. The sequence goes on from JAKUNG010000036.1 coordinate 6,300, forward strand.
AATTGCTAGGAGAAAAACTGTCAATCATTCACGCCGAAGTTTTTAAGGAACCTGCAAAACAAAACTTTTCAGTTACACCCGTTGTTGAAGCCTTTGGTCTTACCTTCGAGCCAAGTTTGATCGTCGCAAATAATGAAAATGTAGTTACAAGCATTCTTCACTTTGCAATGGACACCAAAGAGGTATCAAAAGCACTATCAACTGTACTTTAAAAAGAAATCAAGAAAAAGATTTACCGCATCCACAGGTTTTTTGAGCATTTGGATTATCAATTGCAAAACCCGCTCCATTAAGCCCATCTTTAAAATCAAGAGTTGCCCCTACCAATAATTCAGCACTTGATGGGTCAACTACTACACGAACTTCATCAAAAAGCTTTTCAACATCATCTTCTGCTTTATCAGTATCAAAATACATCTCATAACTAAAGCCCGAACAGCCGCCTGGTCTTACGGCAACACGCAAAGCCATTTCTTCAGTTTCCTGAGACAATAGTTCGCTAACTTTTTTTCTTGCTTCTTCTGTAAGTGTTACCATTTTTTTTCCTTAGAAAATTTTAATATTGAGCTATTTGTATTTTAACTTAAAAAAATGCTCTAAAACAGTCCGGAGTTTAAAATTCACTAATTAGCAAATTTAAAAAGTTATCTGGTTTAAGATTTTAATTGAACTAAAAAAAGGGGATAGTTATCAATAATTTTAAATGTCAAAAATGTGGAAATCTGCAGGCTGAAACTGGCGAAATACGTACAACGGGTTCAGGCCTGTCGAGATATATGAATCTGCAAAACCAGAAATTCGGTTATGTAGCGTGCACACAGTGTGGTTTTTGTGAATTTTACCGCAACAATGAGAAAGACAAGGGCTGGAAGACCGTACTTGACGTCTTATCTAATTAAATTACAAAACCCTAAAGTCTTTTGAATGAAAGAAGAAACTTTATCTAAAAGGTGGCATGATCTTGATGCGCTAAGGGGTTTTGCCATGCTCCTTGGGATTGCACTTCATGCCGCTATGTCTTTTCTAGGGGGCGTTTGGTCAGTTAATGACATTCGTGCTGGTAGTGAATTTTTCTGGTGGCTTGTACTTGGTATTCATGGCTTTCGTATGCAACTTTTTTTTCTTCTTAGCGGTTTTTTCACATCAATGGTCTGGAAAAAACGTGGTTTGAATGAACTGGTTTGGCATAGATTTAAAAGAATTTTTCTTCCACTATTGATTTGCTTCGTCACAATAATCCCTTTGATGAACTGGGTTAGTGAAGAAGCAGCAGTCTCAGAATATGAAAAAACACAAAATATTGAAGACATTTGGACTCCTATCTTTACAGAGAATACGAAGGGAGTGGAATATGCGA
>JAKUNG010000037.1 GCA_022452285.1 Terriglobia bacterium
TGCACCATGCATTTGAATTGCCTGATCTACAATCTGACAGGCCTTTTCAGGAACCAAAGCCTTAACTGCACTGATGTATATTCTGGCTTCCTTATTGCCTAACACGTCCATGGCTTTAGCGGCTTGCAATACAGACAGCCTCATGGCATTAATATCTATCCTAGCACGCGAGATTACCTCTACGTTTTTCCCTAATTTGGCAATGGGCTTTCCAAAAGCCTCTCTAGAACCAGCTCTTTTTACCATTAACTCCAAAGCTTTTTCTGCTTTTCCAATGGTACGCATACAGTGGTGAATTCTACCTGGCCCAAGTCTAACCTGTGATATCTCAAACCCTCTTCCTTCACCTAAAAGAATATTTTCTTTAGGCACTCGGACATTATCAAACTTGATATGCATATGCCCTTGTGGTGCGTGGTCATGACCAAATACTTGCATACCTTCAAGTATTTCAACACCTGGGGTGTCTTTAGGTACCAATATTTGAGATTGTTGTTTCGATGGGTGGGCATCTGGACTTGTTTTAACCATGGTTATAAAGATCTTACATCTAGGGTCCCCTGCTCCAGATATATAGAATTTTTCACCATTAATGACCCATTCATCTCCTTCTAGTACGGCACTGGTGCTTATGTTTTTGGCATCAGATGACGCTAAATTAGGTTCCGTCATGGCATAAGCTGATCTTATTTCTCCATTCATTAAAGGCTCTAACCATTCTTTTTTCTGTTCTGGTGTACCAACATGTTGCAATACTTCCATATTGCCTGTGTCAGGTGCACTGCAATTCATAGATTCTGAAGACAAGGGATACTTTCCTAACTCATCTGCTATGTAGGCATAATCTAAGTTAGTTAATCCTTCCCCAATATTTCCGTCATTGTCAGGTAAAAAGAAATTCCATAGACCTAAATCTCTGGCTTTATTCTTAACTTCCTCAAGAAGTTCAAGTTGTCGGGGATGCCAAGACCACCTGTCTTCCTTTTGGCTGTGCAATCCATAAAATTCTTCTTGAATCGGTGCAACATTTTCTTCGCAATGTTTTTTAACTAAATCCATTAAAGGCTGGGCCTCATCGGACATCGCTAATTGGAAAAGATCTGGATTTAAGTTTACTGACATAATTTCTCCTTTAATTATTAATTTTATACCAAATTGGTGATGACCATGCTCTTTCTTGAATGATTGTGTCCACACCAGGCCTAATCTCGTTACCCGTTCGAATTGCGTCCCAGGTAGTCCAACGACAAGTTGGGTTTTCCAATACCCTCACGTAGTAAAAGGCTTCAACGCCTGGTTCAAAATCTGGATCAGTCCAAACAGTTTTTAGTTCAGTGGCTCCTTTATTATTGGATATCGAACAATTAGATAAATTTACTTTAGCTCCGTTATCAGGACATCTCTGGGTTAGAGGGTCTACTTTTAATCCGTCTGAGCACGCTACATCATAAATTTTTTCTCTGGTCTCCTTTTTGTAACTGTGGTCATACCAACCCTTAATAATCTGAATTCTTTGAAGCGGAGCTCCGTAGCTATCGCTCTGAGCCCAAACTATAAAGCTAGGAGCTTTTGTCCCCTGACCCATTAGATCAGACCCCATGGGTACGCCTTTTCCATAAGCTTGTTTAGCAAGATCTTCAGTACTTAAATCAATACTTGTTAAATCAAATCCACCAAAGAAACGTAGCTTTATCCGATTACCTGAAGTCCCAAAGGTCTCTTTTCTTCTTAACGCATTAAAAATTGCTTCTCTGGTATTCTCTTCTGCCCAAACACCAGCTAACCCAGAAGCTGCAAACTGGGCTGTTCGCATTCCACCATATAATCCATTGAGTGGAATGGAAGCTCTAGTCTCAGGAGCTCCTGTTACTGGGGTCGTCCCGAAATAATTATCTTCTTCATATGAACCTGAAGAATTGTGATTGTCACTTGATCCAATAAATCCTAACTTAAAAGGGTTGCCTCTATCCTCTCTTTCCAATGCCATCCCATTCATTAAGGCTTCTCTGACATAACTTCCAGGAGGCGAGCTGTAAAAATTAGTTTTCCCTTTTCGTGTGTTCAATATCTCAAATCCAGCCCACTCATCGTTCGGAGATAATCTAGGATGAGTTTCAGAAGTACCTTTAATTTGAGTAATCTCAACCAAAGGTTCATTTCGCATTCTTTGCTCCGCATAAGCTTGATCGAGTGGTCTGCCGTCATAATAAGCCAGACGAAAAGCTTGCCCATTGGATTGGTTTGGATTATGAGGTATCGCTAAACTATCCAACCCTTTCTCTCTCATGGTATCCATCCAAGTCCATAAATCCTCGGGATTTTGAGAATCCACCCTAGTAAAAGGTCTTTTTGGAGCTTTACTAGAATTAAATAAGACATTCCTATGATAAGCACCACCATCTGGTGGCAAGAAGGAGGAAGTCCATTCGTAGCCTATAAAGGTCGTAAAGTTTCCTGGGTCATTGTGTTTTTGTGCTGCCTTAGCCACTTCTGTCCATGCCTCTCTGTGAGCGTTGTAATCAAATGATGCTGAGCCAAGAGAGACATCATTCGCTAACCAAGCCTTAAATAGTTTCCAGTACCCTCCCCGAGTTTGCGTGAATTTGCCATAGTTTTGCCTAAATAAAGTTATTCTTCTTATTCCTGTATCAAAATTTAAATTTTCTGGAGAATTTATATTGTGATAGGGCTTTGCTAAGGGATGTTTTGATAATTCTGTAGTTGTATCTGCCCACTCGTCCACAACACCCATCCAAAATCCATGATCCGTTACCGCGTAAAAATCCAATGGTTCTCGTATCTTCATATCTATACCAAAGGAATTTTTCATCCCTTCACCTTTTGCATAACGATATGCTTCATCTGGAGTATTCATGTTTCCTAAGATGTAGGCATCAAATGAAAAAGTAGTATGAATGTGCGTATCTCCAAAATAGACATTTCGATACTGGTTGTAGCTTTCTGTCTTGCCAATTTCAGATTCTTCGATTTGCGAGTAATCTTCTATTACCACTGTGTCATTTGAGCACCCTAATAAAAAACTTAAGATAACCCCTAATAAAATCCCTAAGTTCAAAAGCTTGTAATTCATTTACTACTCCTTGTCAGATGAACTAGGTGAATACCAAATTGGTGAAGACCATGCTCTGTCTTGAGTTATATGGTCAAAATCTTCTCTAGGCTTTTTGCCGTTATTTACAGCATCCCATGCAGTCCATCTGCACGAAGGGTTTTCTAACACTCTGACATAATAAAAAGCACTCTCTTTTGGATTAAATTCAGGATCAGTCCAGACAGTCTTTAGTTCAACTGCACCGAGTTCAGAAACTGAACAGTTAGAAAGGTTAACTCTTGCTCCATTATCAGGACAGCGATTNGTTCTGGGATTAACTTTTAGGCCATCAGAACAAGCCGCATCGTAAACTTTTTCATGAGTGCTTCCGTCTGTAGGGTCTATCCAGCCTTTGATAACTTGAAGCCTTTGAAGTGAAGTAGTTTTCGGATCTTTTTGCGCCCAGATAAGAAACTCGGGGCTTTGAACCTCATCAGAAACTAGACTTCCTCCCATTGGAACACCTCTTTTATAGGCTTCTTTGATTAAGTTGTTAGAAGTCAGATCCAATTGTCCAAAATCAAAGCCTCCAAAAAAGCGGAGCTTAATTCTATTCCCGCTTGTCGCATAAGTTTCTTTCCTTCTGAAAGCAGAAAAGATGGATTCACGAGTATTTTCTTCAGCCCAAACAGCAGCAAGGCCTGAGGCACTCCACAAAGAATAATATGTATCCACATACCTACCTTGTTCTTTGTCTACAAAGTTATTGGAATTATTTTCTCCGGAGCTAAGCAGTTCATATTCTTCTTGTTTTACTGGAACGGATCCTCTTAGCGGAGGCAGTCCATCTAAAACCCCGACTTTCGCATAAAAATCTGATTCAACGAATGCTCCGGCAGCTGTATGTGTATCGCTGGATCCGATCACTCCAAATTTATATGGGTTACCCCTATTTTCCCACTCCAACCCAAGGCCTCTTTTATAAGCCTGTCTAACATAACTGCCATCAGGATCACTATAAGTTTTTCCTCTTCCTATACGGTAAGGAAAAATTTCAAAGTCTGCCCACTCATCGTCAGGAGATAAAATAGGGTGAGTGTCAGAGGTACCTTTTACTTGTGTACTTTCTACTATTGGTTCATTACGCATTCTAAAGTCTGCATATTGATCATCTACCAAAGAACCATTCCAATATTTTGTTTCAAACATTCGTCCGTTAGATCCATTTGAATTATGCGGTATGGCTATCGAATCCAACCCTAAGTCTCTTAACTTATCCATCCACGACCACAAATCTTCAGGGTTCATAGAATCAATTCTTGTCCAAGGACGTTCTGGATAGTTTGAAGATTCAAATAGTACGTTTCTATGTAGATTTCCGCCCTCAAGGTCACCTGAGTTAGTGGTAAATTCATATCCGATGAATGTAGTGAACTTACCTGGTTCATAATTTCTTTCAGCTGATTCAGCGATCTCTTTCCAGGCCGTTTTATGAACGTTGTAATCAAACATTGGCATTGAAAGAGCTATGTTGTTTTTAAAATTGACCGCTCGCCATTGACTAAATTTATTTCCAAAGGTACTCAACCAAAAGAAATTAGCAAAAGCATTCCGTCTTCTGGAGATGGAATCAATACCCGTATTACCTGGTGCATTGATGTCGTGATAAGGAGTAGCCCCAGGTAAAGACGATGCTGAGTGTGTTGTGTCTGCTAGCTTCTCGAACATCCCTAAAAAGAAGCCGTGGTCTGTCACAGCATAAAAATCTAAAGGGTCACCCAATTGCATATCAAAACCTAAGGGATGCTTGATTGAACCTCCCTTAGCAAAAGTATAGGCATCATCAGGAGTAGCTGTTGTTCCAAATATAAACGCATCGAAGGAATATTTTGTATGGACATGCGTATCTCCAAAGTACAGATTTCTATCTTCATTGAATCCTTCTGTTTGAGTTAAATCCTCTAATTGGTTCTGTACACTTTGCTCCTGTATATCCAATGAGTCATCTGAACAACCAAATGTAATTAATACAAGAAAAGTGAGTAGAAAGCTTTTTTTCATAGTTTTTATTTTCCTCTCTGAAAACCCTTTAGGACTTCATATTATTAAGGTGTGAAAGAATGTAAAGGTAAAAAAATTGTCATTTTCTTAAAATACTGTATATTTATACAGTATGTCTGATTTATATAAGAAAAATAAACCTTCTGGACAGCCGATGGCTATTAGAAGCGTAAATTCATTAAGTCAAAATGTATTGTTGCAGAGTATGTGGATAGATCGTTTAATAACGTCAGTGTATGTTGTTTTAACAGGAACGATTATCGCAATTTCTTTAGCAATACTACTTGGCTTTAATGGTTAAAAAAGAAAAACGTCCTAGAACAAATCCAGTTGCAAAGCATGCTGGTAAATTCAATAAAGCAAAAGTCTTCAAAGACAAGACGAAATATTCTAGGAAAAATAAACCTAAAGGAAGCTGATGGATAGCTACTATAACCTTTTGGTAGTCTGGTTTATCTTGTGTTTTGCTGCTGGCTTTTACCTTCTGTTTAAAACAGCTCCCTACGGCAGATATTTGAGAGACGGATGGGGAATACAAGTTCCTTCTAGGTTGGGCTGGATTTTATTTGAATCTCCTCCAGTTTTTTTAATGATTGCCTTCTTCGTTCTTTACAGCGATCAAGGTTTAGTCCAAATAATATTTCTTACCGTTTGGTTAAGTCATTACATTAATAGGAGTTTTATTTGGCCGTTGAAAGTAAAAATTAAAGGCAAACCTATGCCACTTATAATTATTCTCTTTGCTTTAGGTTTCAACGCAATAAATGTTTACCTTCAGGGAAATTGGATTTTTGTTTATGGAGAATATTCGCTTTCTTGGTTAACTAGCAAACCCTTTATAGTGGGTTTAATAGTATTCTTAATTGGTATGTATATTAACGTTACCTCAGATAATATTTTAATAGCTCTAAGAAAAAATAATCAGAAAGAATATTCAATTCCTAATGGGTTTTTATTTAATAAGATATCTTCACCTAATTATTTAGGAGAAATGATTGAATG
>JAKUNG010000038.1 GCA_022452285.1 Terriglobia bacterium
AAAACTCTTTTTTGGAGAGAAGGAGACCATCAAACTGTCTTGCATGAGGGCTGGAAGTTAATAAAATCTGGTCGTATAAACAAAAGATGGTTGTTTAATCTAAATAAAGATCCCTTGGAAAGAATAAACTTAGTTGAAGAAAACAAAGATATAGTTTCTGAGTTAGAAAATTTATTGGCCCAACACAACCAAGAACAAGTAGAACCATTATGGCCAAGTATCTGGGAATCTCCGCAGCTGATTGATAAACACGGAGGTCAGGAATACGAAGAGGGAGACGAATATATATACTGGCCTAACTAATATATTAAGGAAATTTTAAATGGAAATATTAAGAACACCCGATGAGCGTTTCGAAAACATTAAGGGCTACCCTTTTGAGCCGCATTACACAACAATAAAAACTCATGATGGCTCTGATTTAAGAATTCATCACATCGATGAAGGTCCTAAAGATGGCCCAATGCTTCTAGCAATGCACGGCCAGCCTGTCTGGAGTTATCTGTATTCAAAAATGATCCCCCACTTAGTTGAAGGAGGAATTAGAGTTATTGCACCTGACCTACCCGGTTATGGAAAGTCAGACAAGCCCGCTTCAAGAGAAGATTACAGTTATCAAAGACAAGTTGACTGGATGACTCAATGGTTAATTCAAAATGATTTCAAAAACCTTACCTTTTTCGGTCAGGACTGGGGTGGTTTGATTGGACTCAGAATGATTACAGAAGAACCCGACAGGTTCTTAAGAGTTTCGATGGGAAATACAGGCCTGCCTTACAACCCTGATGCATCGGAAGACCTTCAAAAGAAAGTGAAAGCTTTTAGAGATGAAAAGATCAAGCTCACACTTTTTTCTATGGCCCGACAAGTTCAGCAAATGGATGGAAGAGTAGATGGAACAGATATTGAAAATGAAGACTTTCACCCAGCTTTAAAATTCATGTATTGGCAAAAGTTTTGTTGGGATACTGAAAACTTGCCCATCGGCACTCTCTGTTCTTTTCAAATGGATAAAAGATCTAGGCCAATGGTAGCAGCTCATTACTTTTTACAAAGATTGGGGCTAGAAAAATTCTCTCCTTTTAAATCAGATGTTCTTAATGCTTACGAAGCTCCTTTTCCAGATCCTTCTTATAAAATGGGTCCGAGAGCAATGCCAAGCCATGTACCGACCTTACCCGATTCATCTTTGGAAGCACAAAGATTAGCTAGAGAATTCTTTAAGACCTCAGATAAACCTTTTTTATCTGTCTTTGCTGGAGACGACCCAGTAACTAATGGCATTGAAAGCGATGTTTTGGAAATGGCACCTAATGCTAAGAGTGCCCCTCACATTGGCGGGGGCCACTTTTATCAATGGTCTAGGCCTAAAGAGTTATCGGAGTTGTTAGTTAATTTTATTAAAGAAAATTAAAAGAGACTTTTCTTCTAAAAACTTATAAATAATTCAATCCAGATTCTGTGGCAGGTTCTCCCTGAATTCTTGAGTGATACATAACTCTTGCTTCAGTTAAATCCCAAGTACAAGCTTGATGCATTAGGTTCCTGTTATCCCAAATAACGGCATCTCCTACCTTCCATGAGTGGTGGTAAACCCTGTCTCCTTGGCACGCAAAATCATTAAGCTTATCCAATAGAGCCTTTGACTCTTCTTTTGTCATGCCTGGTATTCCATAAGCATGCCTTCCTATCAACAATGATTTTTTTCCTGTCTCAGGGTGAGTTTTAACTAAGGGACGAAATGGAGGTGGGTCAACATCGAAACCGTAGCCACTGAATTCACTTTCCGCTTGAGGTTTGTGTTTATATTTTGCTTGGCTGTAGGTGTAGGAGTGATAGGCACTAAGATCTTCTATCTTGTCTTTCATATCCTGATCCAGTGCTTCGTAAGCTGATGTCATATCTGCCCAGCCCGTCTCACCACCTGTTGCCGGGACCTGATGAGCTGTAAAAACTGAACCTTTTGCTTGAATGGGCATGTAAGTGCTGTCGTGATGCCATTCCATATTTCCTCTTAAAGATTTGACTATGTCATCATTAACTGGATCTCTGATACTACCGTCTTTTCTCACATTACTTATAGGCGTTATATCAAACTCCATTTCTCCAAACAATTTTGCAAACTTAATCTGCTCGTCTTGACTTAAATGTTGATTAGGAAAAATCAATAAATGATGCTCTATCCAAAGTTTATACAATTCATCAGCTTGAGAATTTTTTAAATCTGCCAATTTTAGTCCTTCAACAATCACCCCAAAGGTTTTATCTAGGTGAGTAACTGAAATAGAAGTTTTCATTTTAGGAAATCAATAAGAATTGAATTAGTTTCTTCTGCGGCTTCCTGTTGTACCCAGTGGCCGATATTGGGAAGCAGGACTACTTCTTCAAGCAAAGGGATGACTTCTTTCATAGAACTTTCTAAGGCTTCTTTATCAGCTCCACCGATTACCATGTCTTGGCTTCCTGCCAGGAATAAGGTGGGAACTTTAATACTGTGATCTTGCAAGTCTTCCGTTAATTTCCAATTCCTTTCTATATTTCTATAGTAATTAACGCCGCCACGAAAACCGGACTGTTCAAATTGTCCAACGACATAATCTAAATCCTCTTGTGTAAACCAGCCAGGCAACCCTTCCGGTTCACCTATTCGAGGTAAAAACCCTCCTGCAGAACGCTTTGAATCTGTAATTTTTGGTGATTTTGTTCGAGCTCCAGGAGATTGATAGAACTTACTAATCAAATCTCGTGGATCTTTATCGTATTCATTTTCTGCAACTCCGTTAGGTTCGTTGTGATAAAGGATATAAAAGAAATTATCTTGGAATACTGCTTTCAAACCTTCGATTGGGTTCTGGTCCTGTCTGCCGTTGTAGGGAACACTCATGATCACCAATTTTGTAAAACGTTCTGGATAAAATAGTGCACTGAAGGTAGCGACCGGTGCTCCCCAGTCGTGTCCCACTATATAGGCTGTATTTTCTCCGAGGGCATCAAGTATTCCTACCATGTCAGCGGTTAGGTGATTGATATCATATTCATCCACCCCAGCAGGAGCATCCGTTTCACCGTAACCCCTCATATCCGGTGCAATGACACGAAAGCCTGCTTGAGATAAACCTACCAGCTGATGCCTCCAGGAATACCAAGACTCAGGCCAACCGTGAGCTAATAATACCAGGGGGCCCTCGCCCATTTCGGCTAAGCGCATCTTTATACCGTTGGTTTCTATAAAACTAAACTTTACGCCTTCTAAGGGTGATTCATTCATAATTACCTCATGATTTCCTTTGTGCTCTATTTCTTCTGCGTAAGAATAAAAAGATAGTATTAATGTACATAAGAAAAGAATTCTTTTCATTAAGAATCCCTAAGATTTATTTAGTTAAGTGTTCAACAAAAACTAATTGATTAAACTTAGTTGGAACACTGTAATAAAAAGGATTGTCCGAGCCTTTTGATTTCCTTTTTGGGACCAAAGCTACTCGAAATATCTTTTCCTCTTCATATTTTTTAAGAAGTATTATCTTGTCTCCTTTCTGAAGCTCATAAACATATCTACTATCTCTCTGCCTAATAATGCCTGTTTTGCCTGAATGCTGTCTTATATCAGCAAGTAAATCATTTTTTAGTACATAAAGAAGTACTGAGGTAGTGCGCTTTTTTGCTTCAAATACATCACCAACCTTGTAACTTGAAGCATCCGTATAGCCACTGATTGCAAACGATAATAGAAAGAGAGCTAACAGACTTTTTTTAATAGGGTTCATTTGATTAATCATGATGGTTTTATACACCAGCCCATAAGTTTTTGCCAGAAATGCTAAAAAGAATAGAATACGTCAGGCTCTGATCTACCTATTTATAAATTCTGGAGAAATCAAATGACAGCAATGACAGAAACGGAAAAGCAAGAATATCTAGCAGATTTACACGTTGGTGTTTTATCGCTAAACGATAACTCCAACGGACCTTTAACGGCTCCCATTTGGTATGACTACGAACCGGGTGGAGAGCTTTGGTTTATAACTGGACCCAATTCATTGAAAGGAAAATTACTGGAGGTCGGAGTTCGGTTAAGTTTAGTGGCTCAGTCCGAAGAACCTCCCTATAAATACGTCAGTGTGGAAGGACCGGTTGTATCTATTAGCGAATCGACTGAGGATGACTTGCTCGCCAT
>JAKUNG010000039.1 GCA_022452285.1 Terriglobia bacterium
AATAGTAGCATCATGATAAAATAGCCGCCCTCCATGGCACAACTCCTAAAAAAATTCTTAAGATTTTTCCTTTCTGAGAAGTCTACTTCTGAGTTAATCCAATTTATAAAATTAGGTTTACCAATGTTCTTTTCTCAAGCTGCGTTATCTCTCATAGGTATAAATGCAGTAATCCAATCAGGAAACTACTCGAAAGATGTTCTGGCCGGGATTCTGACTGCTAATGCTATTTGGTTCCCTATCTTTCTCAGTCTTGGCGGTTTAATTTTCTTTGTTACCCCAATGGTTGCCCAGCTCTATGGAGCTAGAAAATTAAGTGAGATAGGTCCGCTTGTTAGACAAGCCTATTGGCTGATGATTCCTATAATTTTAATTGGTATGACTGTTCTGTTTATTGTGCCTAATTTTCTCAGCCTTATGGATATAGAAGATGAAATTATTTTTCACGCAAAAGAATACCTAGCTACTTTCACTTTTGCCATTCCTGCAATTTTGTTAATGCAACCATTAAGGTCTTTGAGTGAAGGCATAAAAAGACCAATTCCAATATCATTAACCAATGCATTAACCCTGATTCTAGCTATTCTGGGTAACTACGCTTTTATATATGGAAACTGGGGTTTTCCTGAAATGGGTGCTAGAGGCTCTGGACTTTCTGCCATCATAGGTACATGGACTTCATTAACAGTTCTTACTCTTTACATAAAATTCAGAAAAGAGATTTATGCCCCTACTGAGTTCTTTAAGAGATTTGAACTGCCTTCATTCAAGGTGATAAAAGAAATCCTCAGAGGCGGTTTGCCAATGGGAATATCTAATTTTATAGAACTAAGCATGTTTAGTGGAGCAACCCTAATTCTTGGCAGGCTTGGGGCCGATGTAGTCGCGGCCCATGGGATTGCGATAAATATTGGTGGGTTTTTATTTATGGTGCCTCTTAGTGTTGGAATGGCAGCATCAGTGATAGTAGGAAATAAAATCGGAGAGAAAAATCTTGTCGGAGCAAGATACAGTTCTTTCTACTCTCTTAAGTTTGGTTGTGCCCTTGCTATTATAAACTCCATAATTCTTCTTACCTTCTCTGACGTACTCATTTCTTTCTTTACTCAAGATCCTAATGTGATGCAATTGGGTATTGTACTCCTCATGTTTGCAGCCTTTTTCCAAATCGCCGATGCCCTTGTGATTGGAGCTCAAGGCAGCTTAAGAGGCTATAAAGTCACTCTCATGCCTATGTTCATAATGTTGATATCTTTTTGGATCTTTGCGTTGCCTTTCGGTTATAGCCTAGCAGTAACAGATTTTTGGAACGTACAATTAGGAGCTCCCGGAATGTGGACAGGAATGAGTATTGGCTTATTTGTATGCGCAGCCTTAATGGTTTGGAGAATGAACTATGTAACCTCTAAAAGTTTAGAGTTAGAAAAGAAGAATTTATCTTTTGATGAAATGAGATTGGATGGTTTTAAATTAAAATTATAAAACTATAAAATTAGTTAAATGAAAATTGATGCAGTTGGACTACTTTGCCCTGAACCCATAATGATGCTTCATAGGGCGATTCAGAAAATTTCAGAAGGGGAAAAGGTTGAACTTTATGCTACAGACCCTTCTACCGAGAGGGATATAGATAGATTTTGTAAATTCTTAGGTCATAATCTACTAGAAAAGAAAACAAATGAAGCACCTTTTTACTTTCTTATTGAAAAACAAGGAAATAAACAGGATGACCTAAATAATAATCTAATGAAGGAAGGAAATGATTGAAAAAATAAATAAAAAGTGGGTTCTTAATAAACGACCTGAAGGCATGCCAGATGACGATTGCTGGAAATTAGAGGAAGTCCCTATTCCTGAAATCAAAGAAGGCAGTATTTTAATCAAAACCCTCTACTTATCCATTGATCCATATATGCGAGGCAGAATGAATGATGCTAAGTCTTATGCTGATCCAATTAAATTAGGTGAAGTCATGACTGGTGAAAGCGTTGGGGTTGTTGTAGAAAGTAAATCAGATAACTTCAATGTAGGTGATTATGTATGTGCACATCGTGGTTGGCAAAGTTACATAGTTGCGCACGGAGAGGATAGACAATTATTTAAGGCGGATCCTAAAATAGTTCCGCTATCAACTTACTTAGGAACAGTGGGGATGCCTGGTAGAACTGCTTATTTCGGATTATTGAGAGTAGGTAAACCAAAATCAGGTGAAACCATAGTTGTCTCAGCCGCTTCAGGAGCTGTAGGGACAGTAGTAGGGCAAATGGCTAAAATACTAGGTTGTCGTGCGGTAGGAGTTGCTGGTGGAGAGACTAAATGCTCCTATGTGACTGATGAATTAGGTTTTGATGCTTGCGTTGATTACAAAGCAGGAAATCTGGAAGCAGATCTAAAAGCTGCTTGTCCTGATGGGATTGATATTTATTTCGAAAATGTTGGCGCAGAAGTCTCTAAAGCAGTAGCCAACAACCTTAACCCTGGAGCCAGAATACCTATTTGCGGTTTTATAGCTCATTACAATTCAACTGATATGGAAAAAGAAGAGACTCCTTTTCATGTTTTTGGAGCTCTTGACCCTACTCCAGAGCATAGATTTTTTGTTGTAACTGAGTGGTTTGAAGAATGGCCAGAAGCTACCAGAGAACTTTCTAGCTGGATACAAGAAGGAAAGATTAAATATAGAGAGACAGTAAGCGAAGGGTTGGAAAGTGCACCTCAGGCACTAAGAGATGTGCTGAGTGGAAAAAACTTTGGTAAGCAGGTTGTTAAGGTAGCTGAAGAATAAAGTAATTATTCTCCTGACCACTCCAACTTAGAAATAACATCTATTTCTTCTTTGGCATTAAGCATTGTTCTCATGGCTCTCGCGGCATCTTTCGAGTTCATAGTCTCATTAAAAGCTTCTTGCTCAACCAGTAAAGCTTCTTCTAAAGGTAGATCTATGCCTTTGTGTATTGCTTTTTTAACTTCTCTCAAAGCAATCGGAGCGCGTTTGGCTAAAACTTGACAGTACTCTTTTAAAGATTCAATGAAAGAGTCTTTGGGAAGTATTTCATTTATGATTCCGTATTCGAAGGCTTTTGTATTGGGTATCAATTTTCCATGTAGTATCAAGTCTAGAGCTCTAGAGATTCCAATTAATCTTGCTAAACGTTGGGTACCTCCTCCACCAGGCAGTATTCCCACGCCAGTTTCAGGAAGCCCAATAAAGTAATCCCCTGAAGACATAACTCTCAAGTCACATCCCAAAGAGAATTCACAGCCACCTCCTGCTGTATTTCCATTAATCCCAGCAATCACTATGGCGTCCAAATCTCTCATCTTTAAAAGCATCTTGTGGAAACCATGAAGCTCCTTTTTTGAATTATTATCTGTCTTGTTAGTTTCTTTATCTTTACTAATGTTCTTTTCAGCAGAGTCTGCTAATTCGCCTACTTCATAGTGCCTGATAAAAACATCTTCACCTGCTCCGGTAAACGCTAGAACCCTTAGCTTTTTATTGCTAGCCAAAGAGTCAAGGAAGTCATGAATCTCCATTAACCCCTGAGCCGTTAAAGTGTGAGTAGGCGGATTGGATAAATAACAAATAATTATTTCTCCGTTATCTTCAATCTTTAAATGCTTGTAATTTACCACCCTGTTATTTCTCCTACACCTGAACCTATTTCAGCTGGACTCCTTACTGTATGCACTCCAGCAGCTTCCAGCGCTTTAAATTTTTCTTCTGCTGTTCCTTTACCTCCGGCAATTATGGCCCCTGCATGCCCCATTCTCTTACCTGAAGGAGCAGTAACACCTGCAATATAAGAGACAACAGGTTTTGATACTTCACTTTGAATAAATTCTGCTGCTGCCTCTTCCGCTGTGCCTCCTATTTCGCCGACCATCACAATAGCCTCTGTGGCTGGATCAGATTCGAAGAGTCCAAGCATATCGATGAAACTAGATCCTGGAACAGGATCCCCTCCTATGCCAACACAACTACTTTGTCCAAACCCTAAATCTGTAGTCTGCTTTACTGCCTCATAAGTTAAGGTACCTG
>JAKUNG010000004.1:0-10116 GCA_022452285.1 Terriglobia bacterium
ATCTCAATCCCAGACTCAGCAGCAAAAACATCCAACGCATCCTGCAAAGCACCAGCCTCTTCATCACTACTCTCCGGACCAAAAACCGTCACCGAAGTGCCAGCCAACCCATCATCAGCAGAACCAGAAGCCACAGGCGCAGCAGTAGTCGCAGGCGCAGCAGTAGTTACGGGCGCAGCAGCTGTAGAGCTACTAGCTCCTTCGTCACTATCGCTACCGCAACTAGAACTCACAAGCGCAAAAGCCAAACAAGCACCGAGTACAGCAAGAATCTTACGATTCACAATATTTCCCTCCTTGTCACCGCCAAAAAGCAAATGACACAAATTAGTTAAAAAAATTACAGAACAAGGATCTCACTCAAGCCCACAAACTGCCAAACCCGACAGTATTCTCAATAAAAATGCAATATTTCTAATTTTTTACAGTTTGAGACTCCAACCATTGCTTAAACATATAACTTTCAAAAAAACTATGTAATTAGTAATGTAATTTCATGTCTTCTGTTCATGAAGTTCCATCCTTCAGCGTTTTACAACTTGGAAACTTTCTAAAAGAAGGACTCAATAATCTGTTCCCAGACCGATTTTGGATTGAAGGACAAATATCTAACTTCAGAACTGTCGCAAAATCTGGGCATACATATTTTGACCTAATAGATCCAACGTCAGAACAGGGCGAGCAGCCGATGGGTAAATTCAGTGTCGCTTTATGGAAAAGACAACGTTTGGAAATCGATAAAAATCTTCAAAGGCAAAGTGAATTAATTCTTACTGATGACTTGCAAATAAAAATTCTTGCTCATCTAGACTTTTGGCCCCCAGGAGGAAGATTGCAACTAATAATGCACGAAGTTGACCCCCAATTTACTTTAGGACATCTTGCTCAAGAGAAAGAAAAGCTGCTGCAAAAGTTAAAGGAAGAGGGCCTAATAGAAAAAAATAAACTACTTGCAATTCCAAGCCCTGCTCTAACTGTTGCCCTGATAACAAGCATTGGTTCAGCTGCATACGCTGATTTTTGTGACGAGTTACTTAAAAGCAGTTTTTCTTTCAATGTTTTGGCAAGAGACACAAAAATGCAAGGAGAGGGTTCAGCTGCTGATATAGAAGAGGGGTTGCAAATAGTCGCCTCTTATAAACCCGATGTAATAGCAATAATTAGAGGAGGCGGTTCCACTAGCGATCTTCTATCATTCGATTCAGAAAGCCTCGCAAGAGTAATTGCTCATTCATCAATTCCAATTGTTACTGGAATTGGTCATGAAATAGATCAAAGTGTTGCGGATATAGTTTCACACACTTTTTATAAAACTCCGACAGCATGTGCTATAGGTTTGATAGGAACTGTTAATGAATTTGTAGAAAAAATACTTTCAGTCAAAACCAATGTCGTAAACCTTGCGCACAACAAGCTAACTCTAGCTAAATCAAACCATTCCAATTTACAGTCAAGAACCGCAACCATTGCGAAAGCTTCTTTAACAAACTCCAATGAAGTTTTAAAAAGAATAAAAGAACGTGTTTCAATAGCGGTCCCAAACATTATTCAACAAAATATAAACAAACTGCATGTATTTGAAGACCAAATAAGAGTCTTAGACCCTAAACGACTTCTTGCAAGAGGATGGTCAATAACTCGGACACAAAACGGTGAGATAATTTCATCTACTAACAATCTTTTTAATGGCGACGAGATCGTAACAATTTTTGAAGACGGTACTGTTAAAAGCACTATCAACGAAGTAGTCAAATGACAAAAGAACCAAATACAACTGATAAAAACGATGAAATTACTTATTCCCTAGCTTTGGAAGAACTTCAAGAGATTATTAATGACCTCGAATCTGATCAAATAGATATAGATGAGCTTGCAAAAAAAGTTGAACGGGCAAATGAGCTCCTACAGCAATGCCAGAAACGATTAACCTCTACCCAAATGCAAGTTGAAAAAATTATCGAAGCATTAAACGAAGATTGAAATGAAAATTCAAAAACTTGAATCAATTAACGCTTTTGTTGCCGTTGACCTTGAGGGCGTTCCTGGCCGAGGAATCTTGAGAGCGTCAAAAAAAATTCTTCAAGGGGGAGCAAAAGATTTAGCAAGATCGATGACATATGCACTCGCTTCTCTGAACTTAAAAGAAACTGGTGTTTCTGCTGGAATAAGCACTCCACCAGAAGAAAAAAGTGAAGCAATAAAAACATTTTTTGAAGAAATCAGCGAATGGGAAAATAAATTCTCCTTCACTGCAGGTCTTGGAGTTACATCAGAAGACACTGCCGAAAATAACCCTGAAGAAAAATTACAACTTCTAGCAATAGGAACTCTTATAAGTGCTTTAACTGCAAAACCAGATGCAAGTACCGCTGTGATAGATGACAAAATTTTAAGTTCTGTTTTAGAAAAAGAACTTACTAAAAAAGGAATTGAAATCATCCACTCAGAAAATCCATTTACTGAAAAAGCAGACATTCTTTTTTGCGGATCAAAAATGGGTGTGATCGATCATGAAATTGCAGAAAAACTTTCTTTTTCAGTGATTGCCCCCACCTCTGCTCTCCCTGTAACTACCCGTGCTGTTGCAGTCTGTAAACGCAGAAAAATACTCGCATTGCCTGATTTCATCACAACAGCAGGCCCGCTAATAAATGATAAAAATCTGACTGAAGAAACTTTGTCTTCAATAGTTGATGAAATCATTGATCATGATGATGGACCTTTACTCGGAGCGTGTGAAAGAGCTGAAGTCTTTCTCGCAAAGTGGCAATCCGAATTACCTTTTGGTCGGCCAATGGCTTCTTAATTCATTCTTTGGCAAGGGATATTGAAAACTCTGCTCTACGCTGGATACCTCTGGGGCTGTAGCTCAGTTGGCTAGAGCACCTGCTTTGCAAGCAGGGGGTCGCGGGTTCGATTCCCGCCAGCTCCACAAATAATTACAAAACTTTTTTTGGCCGGTAAAAAATAAATAATTGAGCAAGTCCTGCACCTACTCCCATAAGAAGTGAAATAAAGAACCCAGCCCAGCCATCAAGTTTACTTGCTAAATCAAATGCATTATCTAGCGACCACTTGCCAGGACCTAGTGTTGCTATCGTCATTGCAACAACTGCGAGAACAAAAATATATTCCCAACCTTCTTTAATAATAAAGAAACCATTATTTCTATGAACTGTCCATCCCGCTACAACCATTAAACCGATTAGACCAGCTGAAGCAAATGTGGTGAATAATCCCACCGAAAGAAGAAATCCAACACAAAGTTCTGTTGAAGCTGCCAAATACGCATTTAGTTTCCCTTGCCTAACTCCAATACTTTCAAACCATCTTCCTGTGCCAGGAATCCGTCCGCCTCCAAAGAACTTGTTCCATCCATGTGCAAAAATAGTTAATCCAATTACAAGTCTGAAAATAAATAAAACGAGATTTACCTCTGTTAAAAGTTCCATTTTCCTTCTGTTTCTAATCGTCTAATAAAGACCCAATTGCACAATCTACCATAGAAAGGAACCTAGCTATTTAAGAACTTCTCCTTAGTAGGCTCTAAACAATGTTTCTCTTTAAAATTGTTGTTGCTATTGCTATTGCTTTCTTGATAATAAAAATTGGAGTTTTTATCCTTAAATCTTTGGCTACCCCACCTCCTGAACCTCCACCTCCTGGAGAATTAAGAAAGGTGAAACTTTTATACAGATGTGAATTATGCGGTGCAGAAGTTCGAATGACTGCTGCAGCAGAAGAGAATCCTGAACCTCCTAGACATTGTATGGAAGATATGGAACCCATTATTGAAGAAGAATAATTATAAGTTATCCACAGGATGTGTATAAGGCTGTGTGTTAATAACACTTATGTAATTACATAAATTAAAGAATTTTAATGAAATTGAGTTGCTGTAATTATTCCACCCAAAATTGAACCAAGTCCTAATAGTAAAAATGAATTACTTGTTCCTCCAGGTAACCACCCGACGTAATTAAAGAAAATAATTAAAACACCAGCTGCTAAAAGGCTAAACATCAAGATTGGTACCCATTTAGGAGATTCTTCTGTTTTTGCTGAGGGTTTCCGTGGTACATCGGAAGTTCCCCTAGGGGTTACACGACCACCCTCTATACGTTTTTTTTGTGGACTGCTCATTGTGTGATGATAGACATTAAATCTGCAATCGCATCGTTTTTCATCAGTTAGGTTAAAGATTATGAGTTTTAAAGTGCTTGTTATTGATAATTATGATTCTTTCGTTTACAACCTTGTTCAATATTTAGGAGAACTTAAAGTCGAGCCTCTTGTAAAACGTCATGACGCTATAACAATTGATGAAGTAGAAAACATCGCTCCTAATGCTATTTTGATAAGTCCCGGCCCGGGAAAACCTAAACAAGCAGGAATTTCTATTGATCTTATTAAATGGGCTGCTGGAAAAATTCCCGTTTTAGGAATTTGTCTAGGACATCAATGCATCGGAGAAGCATGGGGAGGAAAAACTGTCCATGCGCCTCAAGTTATGCACGGCAAAACGTCATTAATTTCGCATAATGAAAAAGGGCTTTTTAAAGATATAGAATCACCGTTTGAAGCTACTCGTTACCATTCATTAATAGTAGATCCGACATCTTTTCCGGCTGAATTAGAAATAACAGCAAAAACAGATGACGGTTTAATAATGGGCTTAAAACATAAAGAGTTTGAAATCTATGGTCTCCAATTCCATCCCGAGTCGATACTTACTTCTTATGGCCATAAATTGATCAATAATTTCTTACTAAACGTCAAAAAATGACTAAGGGCTCTGGTCTGAAACTGAATCTTGCTGAATTATCTCTGATCTGCCAATAACTATTGTCACAATTGTTCCTAATTCAGCTTCGATTTCTGGTTGTGGACTTTGACTTATCACTCTTCCATCATTTACTGATTCACTAGGCAATAATTCTTCTATTAGGTTTATTTGAAAACCTTCTTGTTCAAGAATTTGAACAGCTGAATCCTCCAGCAAGCTAGTAACTGAAGGAACTGTCATTACGGGTAAACCCGATGAGATAATGATTTCCACTCTGCTTCCCGGAGACAACTTGCTCTGGGCGGGAGGTTCGGTTCTTATAACTAATCCTGCAGGAATTGTTTCGCTTGGTTCCTCAGAAGTAGAAGCAAGCCATCCAAGTTGTGAAATTATATTCATTGCCGCTAAAACCGGACGGTTCTCAAGGCTAGGAATTTGTTCAACAGCAGGCCCTTTTGAAACAAACAAAATAACCCTCGTTCCAGGTGTTATTTCTGAACCAGCTACAGGGTTCTGATCGATAACCTGACCTGCTGGTTGCACTGGATCTTCAAGCTCTAAAGTATCAACTCTTAATCCCATTGCTTCCAAATCTCGAACAGCATCTCCAACAGAGTCACCAATAACTTTTATAAGTGTCATTGGCCCAGTTCCCTTACTCACCCATAATCTGACAGTTTCAGCTTGTTCAAGTTTTGCTCCAGCTCTCGGCTCTTGATCAAAAACTGTGTTTTCCGAATAATCAATATTGGTTTGATAGTCCATTTGAACACTTAGTTTCGCCTCTCGAAGAATTTCTCTTGCTTCATCAAGAGGCGTGCCAATTAAATTTGGCACTTCCGACATGCTTAACTGAACAGGGTTATCATCACTGTCTTCTACTCCTATCGTGTCAAGAAATTGAACCACTAGGTACCCAAAAACAACCAAAAGAATACCCATAAAAACTGTGAAAAGAGCTGTTCTTCTAAATCCGTCATCTCGTCGAACTCTCATTTTTTTGGACTGGGGAGAAACATGAGTGGGTTGTTTAACTGTTCTACCGGTAACCCCAGATGGATTACTTGGCCTCAAGTCATGGGCTCCTTCTTGATAACGTCGCAGGTCGCTCCTTAAATCTTCTGCGGTTGGATAGCGATTCACAGGATTTTTTGCAAGTAATTTCATTGTTACCGCTTCAAGCGACTCAGCTACAGAGACACCTGCAGTTCTTAGCGAAATAGGACTATCTTGTACATGTTGATAAGCAACCGCTACAGGTGTTTCACCCGTAAATGGCGGATGACCTGACAACATTTCATAAATCATTACCCCTAAGGAATAAAGATCGCTTCTCGGGTCAACTTCTATACCCTGAGCCTGTTCGGGTGAGATATAGGTTGCTGTACCCATTACTGTTCCCGCTTGAGTTAATTCACTTTGGACATTCGCCAGTGCTCGAGCAATGCCAAAATCTGCAACTTTTATGTGGCCATTTGGGGCTACTAATACATTTCCTGGTTTTACATCTCGGTGAACTATTCCATTTCTATGAGCAAAACTAAGAGCAGCGGCAACTTCAGAAGAAATTTCAGCGACTTTATCAGGATGTATAGAGCCTTCAGTTCGAATTATTTCTGCCAAACTTCGACCTTCTACATATTCCATAACGATGAAATATGTGCCACTTTCTTCTCCCCAATCAAAAACGCTAACTATGTTTGGGTGGTTTAAATTAGCTGCTCTTTGTGCTTCTCTTCGAAAACGCTCTACAAATTGCTTATCTTTAGAAAACTGATCGAAAAGAACTTTAATTGCTACAGGTCGATCGAGTAACAAATCGCGAGCGAGAAAAACATCGGCCATTCCGCCTCTCGCAATTTGTCTATGAAGTTCATAACGGTCATTGAAGACCGTTGGTTCTTGATTGGCCACAGAAAATAATTCTACTTATCTAATTGAGTTTGTGTATGTATCAAATATTTACTTTTATTGTTAATTTTTTATCGCTTTCACAAATCTTTCTGCCTCTTCAAAAGAATCCATTGAAATTGATTCAACGACAATCTGTCGCGTTTCCTCTGATAAATCCAGAATCGAAATTTGAGTTTTTCTTTCTACAGTAGGTTCAAACCAAAGAACCCCTTGAGGTTGACCTTTATAAATTGCGACACCACCATTATATTCACCTACGAACCAACCATTTCTCGCATATAAACCTATTGCAGTAAACACAGAAACGATTAAAAACAAAGTTGATAAACATATTGCAATTGGTTTCCAGTCAAAATTTCTTATCTCTTGATCAAAGGATTGATTAAGTAAAGGTTTAAACGCTGGGTATGGAACCATTTCATTTAAAAACCAACTTTCGTTTTCCTGCTTTGTTTCTGTTTTAACTGACAAAACTAGGGCAGTTACGTTGTCGTTTCCTCCTGCTTTTAAAGCAGTAGTAACTAAATTTTGCGCGATTTTTTCCAAATCTTCATCAACCATGAGAATCTCGGCGATTTTGTCGTCGTCTATTTCATTAAATAATCCATCACTGCAAAGTAAATATCGATCGCCAGATACTGGAGTTAATTCCCATGTATCTATAACAAGATCTTGTTCAATTCCTAAAGCTCGAGTCAAAATATTTCGTTGAGGGTGTCGAGAGGCTTCTTCCTGTGTTAACTCACCTGCTCTTACTAAGTCAGCAACCAAACTGTGGTCATGTGTTACTTGTGTTAATTCGGACCCTCCTAATCGATACACGCGACTGTCTCCAACATTCGCAATAGCAATTTTTATTTCTCCATCACTTCCTAAAATTTCTGTTAAAACGCAAACGGTTGTTCCCATTCCTAGAAGAGTTTCGTCTTTTTTAGATCTTTTTATAATCGCCTGATTTGCTTTCGAAACAGACTTAACCATGTCTGCTATTGAATCGATTTTCCCGCTTTCAAGAATTGTTGAAGTTGCTTCCAATGAGGCAACTTCACCACCTTGATGCCCACCCATACCATCAGCTAACACATGTATTCCTGCACGTGAAGCAAAATTGTCTTGATTCGTTTGTCTTACTTGACCAATGTGCGTAGCCCCAGCCGCACTTATATAGGAATTTTCTCTTATTTTTTTAGACATTTTGAAACCAGAACTTGACAATATTCTCTTTAACTAAATGTTACTTCGGATTGACAGATAGCTTTAGTCACAAAAAATTTGTGGGACGCGTAAGAAGATGGAGTTAACCTTTTCAAAGTCTCTAGCGCGAGTGGCGGAACTGGCAGACGCGCAGGATTCAGGTTCCTGTGTCCGAAAGGACGTGGGGGTTCAAGTCCCCCTTCGCGCACAAAGATTAACTGTTTAAATCAACTACAGTTCTGCCTCGGATTTGTCCATCAGTTATCTCATTTGCAGTTTCAATTACTTCTTCGAGGTTAATTGTTTTAGTCATCTCGTCTAAATGTTCTATTTTTAGATCTTTCGCTAAACGCTCCCAAGCTGTAATTCGTTTTTCTCTGGGAACATAGACAGAATGAACGCCTCGTAATGTGACTCCTCGCAAGATAAATGGGGCAACACTTGCTGGAAGGTCCATTCCTTGAGCATTTCCACATGCTGCGACACAACCTTCATCCATAACCGTCGTCAATACATTTGCAAGTGTATGACTACCAACAGCATCAACTGCTCCCGCCCACTGCGCTCTCGCTAAAGGTCTTTTGGAAGGTTCTGATAATTCTGAACGGTCTATAACTTCTACCGCTCCAAGATTTTGCAAATACGAAGTTTCTTCAGCTCTTCCTGTTGAAGCATGCACTTCATATCCCAGATTCGCAAGGATACTGATTGCGACACTTCCTACCCCTCCTGCAGCACCTGTTACAAGAACTGGGCCAGAGTCTGGCATCACCCCATGGTCTTCTAAAGCGAGCACACATAGCATCGCCGTATAACCAGCTGTCCCTATTGCCATAGTTTGTTTAGTGGTAAAAGCTTCCGGAAGAGGCACTGTCCAATCACCATTTACTCTCGCTTTCTGGCTGAAACCTCCCCAATGGTCTTCACCTATACCCCAGCCGTTAACTACAACAGAACTGCCTACTGGTATGTCATCACGTTCTGATTCTGAAACAGTTCCAGCTAAATCGATTCCTGGCACCATGGGCCATGAACGTATTACAGGTAATTTATTTGTAATCGCTAATCCGTCTTTGTAATTAATCGTTGAAAACTCAACATCGATTAACACATCTCCTTCAGGTAGATCTTCGTTACTTAGTTCACGTATTTCTACATTTATTTCTTCTTCATTTTTTTCAGCAAGTAAAGCTTTAAACATTAAATCCTCCGTCTTGAAATTCTTATATTAGCCAGCAAACATTGTTAACCACTGTTCTTCAGAACGTGGTAAAAAAACATAGTTTTGTTGTCTTGTTTGACCCATTAGTGCCATTGGTTCAGGCGAGTATAAATGTCCCGGGAAAAGAGTTGCTTCGTCTGGAACTTTTGATAATCGATTATGCAAACTGTCGTACAAAGCTGCTGGATCTCCACCCGGCAAATCAGTTCTTCCACAACCTTCCAAAAACAGAGTGTCGCCTGCTACAAGTCGATTTTCAACTAAGAAACACTGGCTACCAGGTGTGTGACCCGGTGTGTGTATTAACTCGATTTTTATTTCGCCAACGGTTACTATGTCGCCACTTGAATGTTCCATTACATCTTTGCTTTCAATACCAGTGACTTTAGTTATGAATTCAGCTTCTTCTTTTTGAGCATGGATAGGGACTGAAACGTGTTCCAATAATTCTTTAACTCCGATAATGTCATAGCCCATCATTGATCCACCAACATGATCTGGGTGGTAATGGGTAGCTAAAACACCGCTGCATTGCATGCCATCTTCTTCAAGTATTTCAAGTAAAGCATCTATGTCATATGCAGGGTCAACTATTACTGATTCACCGGTTTCTCGATCCCCTATTAGATAGACAAAATTGACCATTTGTTTAGCCAAATTGTCAGTATTCCCAAAATCTCTTCCTGAAAGGAGTTGTTTGAAATAAAGGCGTTCTGTATCTGGGTTCACATTAACAGGGTACGGAAATTTGAGAGTTTTGATTCATTTTTTGAACGCTTAGTAAGTCTTGTTTAATTTGTTCGATCCATTTTGAGATACTTCACTATCCTTATTGTGTGAGTGAAAATAAACGTCTTGCGTATTTGGGTCCCTCGGGAACATTTACAGAACAGGCTCTTTTAAATCAAACTGATTTAAGGGAACTGGAATTAGTTAGTGTTGCCTCGATTCCTGAAGCGCTTAAACAGGTTTCAAATAATGAGGTTGATCTTGCTTTTGT
>JAKUNG010000004.1:10214-68367 GCA_022452285.1 Terriglobia bacterium
TGCCGCTAAGCAGGTTTCTGAAGCATCACAAGATACTTTTGCTGCTATTGGAACTGAAAGATCTGCTGATGCTTACGAATTAGAAATATTGGTTGATGGGATTCAGGACCATTCGGATAACGAAACCCGTTTTGTTCTTGTTGCTGCCGATGGTGTTCCAAGTCCTACTGGTTATGACAAAACTTCTATTGTTGTTTTTCAAGATGCTGATCGGCCTGGAAGTTTGTTGGGAATTCTTCAAGAGTTTGCTGCGCGTTCCCTTAATTTGACTCGTTTAGAGTCACGCCCTACAAAAAAAGGTTTGGGCAATTATTGTTTTTTAATAGATCTTGAAGGACATATTTCTGATGAAGTTGTTGCTGATTGTCTAAAGAATCTTCATGTAAAAAATGGTTCGGTTAAATTTTTGGGCTCTTATCCTGCTGCTGGAGATGAAAATTTGATTTCGGATAAAGCAACGGTTAAATCTGAAAAAGCTGATTCGTGGCTTGATGAACTTCGTGGTCGTATTGGTAAATAGTTTAAAAACTGATGGCGGAGGGTGCGGGATTTGAACCCGCGGATCCGTGAGGATCAATGGTTTTCAAGACCATCGCAATCGTCCGCTCTGCCAACCCTCCGTAAATGATCCTACCGTTACTTTCTCTGCCTCTCTGTCACCCGATAGCATCAGATTGTTAGGAGAGGTGGCTGAGTCAGGTTGAAGGCGCTCCCCTGCTAAGGGAGTAAGGGCTTAATAGCTCTTCGAGGGTTCGAATCCCTCCCTCTCCGCAAAAAATTTAAGACCGTGGAAGTGAACGGAAAACTAATGTTGACCGTAAACTCCTGCAAAAGCGCCTGTAGCTCAGCTGGATAGAGCGTCTGACTACGGATCAGAAGGTCGGGGGTTCGACTCCCTCCAGGCGCGCAGCTTTCACCTCAATTTTCAAGTCGTTTACTAGTTAAATCCGAGAATTGTTTGCGGATTATTAATTTCATTTAATTGTCTTAAAATCGGTTCATAGTCATCGAGTTTCATAAGTTTGTATCCGTACAGTTGTAAGGCTGATTTAGTTGTTTCGTCTAACAATGAAACTGCTTCTTCTAAAGCTTCGTTTAAAACATTTCGTAGTGAATTGTTAGACCAGTTGGTTATAAGTGGTGGTGCAGGCATTGGTTGGGTTTTTCCGATGACTCTTAAACGATCCACTGCGGGTTCATAATCGAACCCTAGATTCCAAACAACTTCATCTATCGCTGCGACATCTGCTTGTTCATTTGCTATCGCTTTCATTGACTGACGGTGCGAACCACAAATTATAGTTTTTTCGAAAAACTTTCCTTTTTCAACAAACGAGTTAACAGTTGCGAGTAGCGCTCCATAACCAGAATATGAATCATCGCTGTTTATCGCAGCGGTTTTGTTAACGAAATCTTCAACTATCTGAGCTTTATCGTCTGCGCGACACACTATGACTGACCGATATTGTCCCGGTTTACAGCCTTCTAATCCATAGTCAAGCGCACCTAATACTTCGACTCTTCCTTGCAGTTCACGAATAGCGTTCAGTCCACATGTTTGACCGATAAGAAGATCGGTAGCTAACCAAATTTCATAGTGGTCTTTTTCACGTGCCAAATGTTGTGGTGCTGATATGTTTCGTTTTTTCAAACTTTGAACGATCATCTCCCAAAGCTCGTCGTTGTGTTTTTGAACCTCAGGCCAGTCATACATTGAAAGACCTGCTACCCCTTCACTCACCCGTTGCCTCTTCCAAAATTAAGTGCTGAGAATAAAACTTGAGCATGTCTTTCTTAAATATTTCAGGCTGATCATCTATTCCGCCTATATCCGCTCCTAATCGGCCATACCCTTGTTTCATTGCATGAACGAAAATGTCATAATCAACTAAATCTGGATCTCCTTGTTTTGTTTCTGGATGGATCATCTTTCCACTATCTTCTAAAAACAGTATGGGCGCTTCTGGCGCCACTCGAGCTTCTGGCATATGATGCACGGGTTCATAGCGATCAAAACTGTGATGCGCCCCATCAACGATACGCATAGCCGCTTTCCCGCCATTTCTATTGATGGCTTCTATTTGGGTTTCAATTTGTTTAATTGAAACCCAGTTATCTATTTCTCCTACAATTGCTCGAACTTGGGTGTCACCAATTTGAGAATTTTTGAATTGATGACCACACCACGGATAAACCGAGTAAACAGCAACAAAACCACTATCTGAACCGATAATCGGATCAGCAAAATTTCGCATTGAAGCCATCAATACCGCTGAGCCACCCCGGCTATGTCCTTGAGCCGCAATTCTTTCCGCGTCTATTAAAGGATGTTGAGACAATGTTTGATACGTAACTAAAAGATCGTATGCAGACGCAGCAAAACTATATTGTGTCTGATTTTCAATAGTCGACTTTACGGATCTAGCCCCAAACGGATCTAAAAGAAAAACTGCGTAACCTTCACCAACTAACGTTTCGGCATGTGCTTTATGATTCGGTCCTACCCCTAAACTCCCTGGAACGATTATTACTAAAGGAAGCGGTTTGTTTGTTTCGGGAATAAAGAGTTTCCCATCGATTGTCACCGTTTCACAATTCTCAATATCCGCGATTACTTGATAATAATTTTTTGGATTTCGGGTTAATATCTCTACGTTCTCACCAACCACACCCGCATAATCAACTTCTTGTTCCATCCAACGCTTTTCTTGTTCCATTAATTACTCCTAATAACAAATGATAAGTTATTAGCGTTCATCATCTCCAGCTCGATATTTCCTAGTGAGATCATCTAATTGCGTCACTGCATCTTCTGAAAGCGGGTTAGCAGTAGCAGCTATTGCATCGTCAAGTTGTGCCGGGTTGGTCGCTCCGACAATGGGAGAAGTAACAAATGGTTTCGATAGAACCCATGCAACTGCTAATTGAGCCATAGAAATACCTTCGTTTTCAGCGATTGGCCTGATTTGCTCAACAGTGTCATGAAACTCGTCTCGCCAATACCTTTCCCTGTAACGTTTCCCCTGATCGCTTTCCAAAGCAAACCTTGAACCTTCTCGTGGAGCGCTTCTTTCATGCTGTCCTGTTAAAAGACCTCCAGCTAGAGGGTTATAAGGTATAACTCCTATCCGATCGTGTTCGCATAATGGAAATAATTCTCTTTCCATTTGACGGAACAAAAGATTGTAGCGGGGCTGCACGGATTCAAATCTTTCTAAATTAAGTGTCTCACTTCTACCTATTGACCGGGCAAGCAGCCAAGAAGGATAATTCGAACAACCCAAGTAACGCACCTTGCCCATTTTGACTAAATCATCCAAAGCTCCAATTGTTTCATCGATAGGGGTTTGATAGTCAGGAAAATGAACTTGATACAAATCAATAAAATCTGTTTGAAGTCTTTCTAGCGAAGCGTCAACTGCATCAAAAATATGCCTTCTACTTGAACCTCTTTGCCAAGGTAAAGAACCCATTGGGGCCCAAAATTTTGTAGCTAAAACAATTTCTTCCCGTTTTCCTTTAAGCCATCTACCAATAATTCTCTCTGTGTCACCTATAGTTTCTTTCCCTGAAGCTGGATACATATCGGCTGTATCAATAAAAGTAATTCCTTTACTTTGCGCTTCATCAAGAATTGCGTGAGATGTTTTCTCGTCACATTGATTCCCAAATGTCATGGTTCCCAAGCAAATCTTTGAGACGTTTAATCCTGTTCTTCCTAACTGTGAATGTTCCATCCCAAACACGGTACTAGCGAGTTTGTTTTTTAATAAACAAATCTCAGTTAGAACACTTCGTAAACTGTGTTTGTAGAAAATCTTTCAGGTAAAAATATGAATGTAGAACAAAAATTAGTTGATTTCGCTGTATCAATAGCCAAAGAAGCAGGCGAGTTAACATTGTCTCTTTTTAACGACGTAGATCTAGAAATCATTAAAAAATCAGACGGTTCTCCTGTTACCCAAGCCGATAGAGGCGCTGAAAGTTTACTAAGGAAAAGAATCTCGGATTCTTTTCCTGAAGATTCAATCATCGGGGAGGAAGAAGAAAATGTGGTTGGTTCTTCTGGTCGAACATGGACTTTAGACCCAATAGATGGAACCCAATCTTTTATTAACGGTGTTCCTTTGTTTGCTAATCTTGTTGCTTTTGAAGATGAAAATGGTTCTGCAGTGGGAGTTATAAATCTTCCGGCTATTGATGAATGTATTTGGGCGGGACGCGGTTTGGGGTGTTTCGCTAATGGTAAAAAAGTGCATGTTTCAAACACTGAAACTCTTGATGGTTGTTGTGTCGTTACAAGTGGTGTTGATTATTGGAATTCTTTATCTTTTTTTGAATCCTTATCAGAATCTGAAACCACTGTTAGGACATGGGGTGATGCTTATGGTTATGCCTTAGTCGCGACTGGTCGTGTTGATGCCATGGTTGACCCAATTGTTAACCCATGGGATGTCGCTCCAATGCTGACTATTATTCCTGAAGCGGGAGGTGTTTTTACCGATTTTAAAAATGTTGAAACTGCTAACGGTGGAAATGCGTTAGCTTCAAATCCTGCACTTCATGCTCTTTTAATTAATTTGGTTAACGATTGAGCACGTAAGGATCGTTCGGGGGTCTGCCTATTCCCCTGTCACAAGTTATTCCTGCTTCGGGTGCAGCTTCCCCATCTACAAAAAGATCGACAAATTTATTAAGTCTGTAATCGTTTGCGCTTTCTATCTCTAATCGTCTACCCCATGCGGTTGCTACTATTGGAGAAATTTGTCCAGAATGTGGTGAAAGTAAAATTTTTGATCTGTTTGAAAGCATTGTTGTCAATTTTATGATTTCTTCTTTTTCAATTTCTGGTTTATAAGTAACCCATACAGCCCCATGCTCCAAGGAGTGAACTGCCGCTTCATCTAATAATTCGACTTTATAAATTCCACATGTATGCCATATACCCAAATGATCTCCTCCAGCAGGAGGAATGGTTGGGTAATCAACATTTTCATCAGTATGTTCACGTGAAGTTATTACCAAATATTCAACTTCTTCCAACATTTTCTCCGTTGAAATTTCTATAGGTTCACTTTCCCCACTACTACAAGAAATAAGTGCAGACGCAGAAAGTACTCCCAATAAAGCCATAACTATCCATTGTTTTTTAAATATGCTCATAATTTTTTTCTAAACCGTTGTTTTATCACCTTCAAAAATTTCCACAACAATACTTCTTGCAGCTAAATCAGAAAGAAATTCCGCTGGTTCTACTAGTAACGCAAGTGTAGACATATGATTCAATTTAATTTTATGCTTTAAAAGATATTCTGCAGTTAAAGCTGTAACAGATGCCGCAGCTAAAGCTGGGTGTTCAGAAACACCCAAAACAATATTTTCTTGAACACCGCTTTTACTCCCTCTCACTTCGACTCTTATTGCTCCAATTCCTCCTTCATTGTGAGGTGGAGTCAACATTGGAAAAAAAGCTGTAAGTCTATCACGTCGTGTTGCAGCCATTTTTGCTGAAATTCTCAACACTTCTGGAAAAGCATTATGTAAAAGCATCGGATCTGACAATGCAGCATGATAACAATCTTGAGGTCCTACAGGTTCTGGAAACCACAAAAGTTCCCGACCAGATCCCCCTAATCTTTTATCCCATTTATCTTCACGCCAACCGTAAGACATCCTACTTAGTGAACGATGATGAACTAAAGCACAAGCAGGACCTCCAGTCCCCATTTTAGAAACATGAATTTCTTCAGTTTCTTCAAGAAACGTTTTACCATAAGCAGCCAAAACACAACTCAAGCCTGGCGCAAATCCTGTCCCTACTACTACGGGAACCCCGAACTCAGAAGCTTCTTTTCCTAAATTTAATACCGACACCGTTTCAGATAAACCATCTGAAACAACAACTGTTGGGCGCCTTAAAGTAATTGCTTTTTTAACTGCTTCTAATTGCGTACCTCTAGGTGATGCCACGACTACGACATCTGCATCCATATTTTGAGAAAAGGGGAAATGTTCAACTTCCACTCGACTACCAAGATTCTTTGAAGCTAATACCAGTTTCTCGGGTGAAGTGTCCCTAAGAACTATTTTGTCTACAGCATTTGATGATAAAAGTTGCTGTGCAACCTTAGCTCCTACCGCACCAGCGCCTATAACAAGTGCGCGCACTATTCATTACCAAAATTAGAAATTTTTTTCCATCCACCTGTTCTTTTTTCAACACCAGGTTCCTTCTGGAAACTAAGAGCTCCAGCAACTGCAGCTGCGGTCATTATTGCCGCTAAAGCTCGTCTTAAAATATTCATACGTGGGCCCAGCTGGAATTGAACCAGCGACCTCACCCTTATCAGGGGTGCGCTCTAACCGGACTGAGCTATGGGCCCTAGAAATAAATGCAAATCTTAAGTGTTTTACTTTAAGAGTTAAACACTATGTTACGCATCATGTTGGTGGATTTTTTCCTTCTTCATAAATATTGTCATCTGATTTAAGTTTTCTTTTACGAACTGCAGTTTCTTCTTCAATCATTGTGAATCTAACTCCACCCGTAAGATCGCTAATCAAATTAAATAGAACAACCAAAACAACGGTTATAGCTGTACCACCAACTACCAAAATAAGACCACCTAAAAAGAAAATCCTTAATATTTGTTCAGAGTC
The DNA here is from genome assembly GCA_022452285.1 of Terriglobia bacterium. Taxonomy (GTDB): domain Bacteria; phylum Acidobacteriota; class Terriglobia; order Versatilivoradales; family Versatilivoraceae; genus JAKUNG01. Next base: position 16,875 of record JAKUNG010000004.1, read on the forward strand.
AAATTCAAATACTTCAAGTGCAAAAAGGTCTTCAATAAAAGACTCGACTTTGTCTATCGTTCCGGCATCTTCAGCAGTATTCCATAGAATCCTCACTGCTATCGTGGACAACCCCCAAATGCATGTATAGAAAATTAATCCAACTTTTAATGCAGACCAGGGTTCAATATGGCGCAAAACCCTTCTAACTTTTCTAACTCTATAACCGGATTTATTTTCCCTTCCCTTGATTGAGTTCCAAAATTTTGACTCACTACGTGATGAGTTTTGTCCAGAATCCCAAATAATTTCTTCTGGGTGTTTTACTATCGACGACTCTCTAGTTTTCTCAGGTTCGCTAGATCTACCGATCAATTTTTTGAATCGGGTAGTCATAGTTTGAACAGAAAAATCTTTACTTTCACTATTATCGAAAAACTCGTCTTCTTTTTCACTCACAGTTACAGTTTAGAAGTCTGACGGCAATCAAACTTGTCGCTTCAACATAAACAATTTTTTGGGCACTTTTTAAACTTCTGTATCTGTCGGCGCAGGTGAAACTGCCGTTATTATCTCACCTTCTCCAGGCGACATTACTCTTACCCCTGTAGCGTCTCTGCCCTGAATAGAAATTTCTGAAACCCCTAATCGTATAATCTTTCCACTTGATGTAACAGCAAGAATGTCGTCATCATCTTTCACTACTAATGATCCAGCTACAGTTCCTCTACTCTCAGTGGTTTTAATTCCTCTAACACCTAAACCACCTCTTCCTTTTACAGAAAATTCTTCAATTTCAGTACGTTTTCCAAATCCTTCTGTTGTTAAATGTAGCAACATCGCTTTTTCCTTAGAAACAGCACAAGAAACAAGATAGTCATGGGTTCTGAATTTCATTCCGTTTACTCCTGCAGCAGTTCTACCCATGGGTCTTATGTTTTCTTCATCTATTCTCAATGTCTGACCGAAAGATGAAACTAAAAAGATGTGATCTGAACCGTTCGTGGGCACAACACTCACCAATTCATCACCTTCGTTTAACTTTATGGCAATAAGACCTGCTTTTAAAGAAGAGTCATAGGCAGTAAATAACGTTTTCTTTACCCTGCCATTTTTAGTCGCAAAGAATAAGAATCTGTTTGTCTCGTAATCTCTTGTATCAACAACTGCTTGAATTTTTTCATCCGGATTAAGGGGTAATAAATTTACAATTGATGTTCCTCTTGCAGTACGACTAGCAGATGGAATTTCATGTGCTTTTAGTCTATAAACCTTCCCTTTGTTAGAAAAAAACAATAAATATGCATGTGCTGTTGTGTGAATCATATGCGACAAAGCATCTTCTTCTTTTAGCTTTGCTCCAGTTACTCCCTTACCCCCGCGCCCTTGCGCATTGAAGTCAGATAAAGCCATTGTTTTTACATAGCCAGCGGATGTCATAGCAAAAATTAACTCTTCATCATCAATAAGGTCTTCAATGTCGAGTTCACCTGGATCAGGTATAAATTCAGTTCTACGCGGTGTTGAAAATTTTTCTTTCAATTCAAGTAGTTCTTCTTTTATAACTCCTTTAATTTTTGTTTCGTCTGAAAGAATAGATTCCAAATCAGTGATTATTAAAGCTAATTCCTCCATTCGTTCTTGAAGTGTGCTTTTACCAAGTCTCGTAAGTCTTACTAGTTGCATATCTAAAATATGGTTTGCTTGAATTTCAGTAAACCCGTACTCTTCTGACATTAAACCTGCTCTAGCTTCAGAACGATCTGCTGATCCTCGAATTAAAGCGATTACATCATCTATTCGATCCAAAGCTTTAATTAAACCTTCAGTGATATGAGCCTCGTCTTGTGCCTTAGAAAGACGATGTTCACTTCTTCTTCTTATAACAACAATTTGATGATCTATGTAAGCCTGTAAAAGTTCAAAAAGATTTAATGTTCTAGGAACTCCATCAACTAAAGCCACAGCATTGACAGAAAATGTTGTTTGTAAAGGCGTTCGTTTATACAAATTGTTGAGTATTACCAAAGCTGGTGCATCTTTTTTAAGAGTAATAACAATCCGAACTACACCTTTTGCAGATTCATCATTAATATCTGCGATTCCTTCTATCTCTCTTGCATCAACAAGATCCCTAATTTTTGACATTATTAGATTGGGGCTGGCTTGATATGGAAGTTCACTCACGACAATTCGATTAGTCCTACCATTTTCTTCAATATCAGTTCTAGCTCTCATACGAACTGATCCTCGTCCAGTTGAATAGGCATCTTTAATCCCGCTTTTACCGAGTATTAGGGCTCCTGTTGGAAAATCTGGTCCAGGAATAATCTCAATTAATTCATTTATGGTTGCTTGAGGATTGTCAAGAAGGTGAACTGTTGCATCTATGCATTCAGCTAAATTGTGCGTAGGGATATTTGTTGCCATACCAACTGCAATTCCTTGGCAACCATTAATTAAGAGGTTGGGGAGTCTTGCGGGTAAAACTTCTGGTTCTCTAAACTCACCTGAATAGTTGTCGATGAAATCAATAGTGTTTTCATCTATCCCATCGAGTAATGCAATTGCTCTTTGATCAAGCCTGCACTCTGTATAACGCGGAGCAGCAGGAGAATCGTCTGGAGAATAACCAAAGTTTCCTTTTGCCTCAATTAAAGGATCCCTAAGACTGAACGCTTGTCCCATTCTTACCAAAGAGTCATATATGGCCTGATCACCGTGTGGATGATATTTACCCATTACTTCACCGGTAACACGAGCACACTTTATTGTTGGTCGATCAGGTCTTGCACCGAGATCATACATACCCCAAAGAATTCTTCTGTGTACAGGTTTTAAACCATCTCTAGCATCGGGTAACGCTCGCGAAACAATTACAGACATCGCGTAATCAAGAAAAGATTGTTCCATCTCTTCTTGAATTGCAATTGGCTGAATTGAACCAACCAAAGAATCCTCGTCTAAAACTTCACTTTCATTTGCGTCATTAGTTTCGTCAGACATTAGATATCAAGAAAACGAACGTCGCGAGCATTTGTTTGTATGAACTTTTTTCTACTATCAACATCTTCTCCCATTAGTGTTGAAAAGACTTCGTCTGCAACAGCGCCCATTTCAACTGTTACCTGTAAAAGACTCCTTCTCGTGGGATCCATTGTTGTATCCCAAAGTTCATCAAAATCCATCTCTCCTAAACCTTTTAAGCGTTGAAATTCTTTTTTATGATCTGGTTTTTCATTTAAGAAATTTGTTTTCGCATTTTCATCTTTTAAATAAATTTTTTCTTTACCTACAACTGTTGAAAATAAAGGCGGTTGAGCAATAAAAATATGTCCAGCATCAACTAAAGGTTTCATTTTTCGGTAGAAAAAAGTTAAAAGAAGTGTTCTTATATGACTTCCATCAACATCTGCGTCACAAAGAAGAATAACTTTGTGATAACGAATTTTTTCCAGGTCAAACTCATCATCACCAAAACCAGCACCTAAAGCTTGAATCAAAGTTTGAATTTCCAAATTTTTTAACATCCGATCAGCACGCGCTCTTTCAACATTTAATATTTTTCCTCTAAGTGGCAAAATAGCCATTGTTCTTGGGTCTCTAGCCTGAATAGCTGAACCGCCTGCAGAGTCTCCTTCAACAATAAATATTTCTGATTCTCTGGGGTCACGTGAGGAACAGTCTTTTAGTTTTTCAGGCATTCCGGCGCCATCCAAAGCCGATTTGCGTCTCGCTGAACGTCTTGCATCCTGAGCTGCTAAACGAGCACGCTGTGCATTAATTGCTTTTTGTAAAATAATTTTTGCTTCTGTTGGATGTTCTTCGAGCCACTCTGAAAGTTTTTCATTTGTGGTTTTTTGCACCAATGAACGAATATCCACATTTCCTAATTTAGATTTTGTTTGCCCCTCAAACTGTGGTTCGCCTAAACGAACACTAATGATTGCTGTGAGTCCCTCGCGTATGTCTTCACCTTGCAGGTTGTCGTCTTTGTCTTTTATTAATCCTCTCTTTTTTGCATATCGATTCATAACGCCGGTTAATGCTGTTCTAAATCCTTCTTCATGCATTCCACCTTCAATTGTGTTAATTCCGTTAGCAAAAGAATGAAGCCCGTCTGTGTTAAACCCGGTGTTCCATTGAAAAGCAATTTCGACTTCTTGTTCTTCTTCCTCTGCATCAAAAAAACCAACTTTTGGAAAAAGTGATTCCTTACTTGCATTCACGTGTTCAACGAAGTCTTTAATTCCACCGTCATATTTATAAACAACTTCTTCTTTGTTTATCGCATCTTCACGTAAGTCTGAAAAAGTTATTTGTAAACTCTTGTTTAAAAAAGCCATCATTTGAAATCTTTCTAAAAGAGTTTGTGCACGAAAGTTTATTTCTTCAAATATTTCAGAATCAGGCCAAAACCTTACAGTTGTTCCAGTTCTGCTTTGTGGGGCTTCACCGGTTTCATAAAGTTTTGTAACCAAGTTTCCACCTGAAGAAAAATCCATGTAGTGACGTTTTTCATCTCGGTCAATTTCAACTTCTACTTTTGCAGAAAGGGCATTAACTACAGAAATTCCCACACCATGAAGACCCCCGGAAACTTTGTATCCATCGCCCCCAAATTTTCCTCCAGCGTGAAGTTTTGTAAAAACAACTTCAGCTGCAGACATGTCTTCCTCTTGGTGGTGTTTTCCTACAGGAATACCTCTTCCGTTATCACTTACCTGACAACCCCCATCAGGCAATATTGTTACAACAATTTCTGAACAGTGCCCTGCCATTGCTTCATCAACTGAGTTGTCTACTACCTCCCAAACTAAATGATGGAGTCCAGATGGGCCTGTTGATCCTATGTACATTCCAGGGCGTTTACGAACTGCTTCTAAACCCTCTAAAACAGTTATTTGAGATGCATTGTAAGTATTTTCTGAACTACTCATTTAACACCATTTTTAACAGTAGTTTTTACTTGGAAAATAATACGTTTTTTAAGATAAAACCGCAGGTCAGAGGGTAATAACACAACTTGACCATCATAGCATTTATGGAGTGTTTTAGGGTGTCAAAACGACATCTAAAAGCTTTAATTTATTCATTTTAAATTAACTATTTAATTGTCGTTCTAACTCTGATTGAAGTGATTTTTTCTTCTCCAACAAGACTCTCAATTTTGTCCAAAAGTTGCTTTTCCAACCAGCTTATTTGACTTGCCCAAGCAGGATCATCTACCTGAACAATCAACTCAGAACCACTAACGGCAACAGCAGATACCTTTTTGGCTAAATCAACCCCAACAATTTCTTGCCATTGGTCAACAACGGAAGTAACAACTTTAATCTCTGGTGTTCCAAAATCTTTAAGCAGTTGTTCTAATACAGAACGTAAATGAATTGGATCTTTACTCACTGCTGTTAATGCTTCCTTCTACCACGTGGTATTTATAATCTGGTTTTACACCACTTGGCAACTCCCCTGTTGTAGTTAAAACAGCTTGTTTTTTGGGAAGTAATTCAATAAGAGTTTGACATCGTGTACTGTCCAGCTCCGAAAAAACATCGTCTAAAAGAATAATTGGTTCGTTTCCTGTTGTTTTTTTAACAAGTTCATGTCCACCAAGACGCAAACCTAAAGCTAAAGAACGTTGTTCTCCTTGAGATGCGTGACTTTTAGCTAATAAACCGTTTACTTTTATTGCAATTTCATCCCTGTGGGGCCCTATTGTAGTTATACCTCTACGAATGTCTGTTTGTCTTTCTATTTGTAATGCTTCTATTAATTTGTCATTTTCCCAAAATTGTTCATATTCAAATAGAACTATGTCTTGATTGTTCGTAAATTTTTTAAGTGTGTTTTCAATTTCAGGTTTAAGTGTTTCTAAAAGATTTTTCCTTTCGTTAGCAAGTTGTTGTCCACTTTCAGCAAATTTTTCATCCCAAACATCAAGTGTTGCTTCAATTTCATTTGTTGTTTTACCTTTAGCTTGTTTCAGTAAAGTGTTTCTTTGTTTTAAACATTTTTCAAAATTTGTTTTGATTAATTGATTCTTTGTATGTAGATCAATAAGTAATTCATCTAAATAGTTTCTTCTTTCACCCGGTCCCCCTTTAATTAAAGACAGATCTTCTGGTCCAAAAATTGTTGTTTTGATTTTCTCTTGTAAGTCTTTTTTGCTTTTTACTTTTTTTCCATTAATTTGCAGTTGGTTTCTTCCAGAAAAATTAATTTCTGCTTCTAATGTTGTTTTTCTTTTACTATGTAAAATTTCAGCTCTTAATATCGCTTTTTCTTTGTTTTGTAAAACAAGAGCCTCGTTTGGTGTGTTACGAAAAGATTTACCTTTCGCAAACCATGCAATTGCTTCAAGCAGGTTTGTTTTACCATTGCCATTATTTCCAGTTATAAGTGTTATTCCTTGATGGAAATTAAGGTGTGCTTCTTCATAATTTCTAAAATTTGTTAGCCATAATTGGCTCAAAAACATTTTATGAAACTCTAACTGGCATTAATAAATACAAAAAATTTTCTTCGTTTAGACCTTTTAAAATCGCAGGTTTTAATGCATCTGTTGTTTCTAATGAGACTTCTTCTGTTGAAATTACTTCTAATCCATCAATTAAATAATCTGGGTTGAATGCCACTGTGATTTCTTCACCAGAATAATTACCGTCAATTGTTTCTGTTGCTTGACCAATGTCTTGTTCGATTGCTAATAATTCAATTTTTTTATCTGTCATGCTTAGCCTGATTGGTGTTGCTTCCCTTGCAAGAAGTTTTACTCTTTGTAACGCGGCGAGGGTTTCTTCACGATTAATAATAAGTTTATTTTTATTTTTTTCTGGTATTAATCCTTTGTAATTAGGAAATTCTCCTTCAATTAATCTTGTAACAATATTTATGTTTCCAATTTTAAAAACTGCTTCTTTTTCCCCTAAAACAACTGTTAATTCTTTATCTTCATTAAGTATTCTTTTAACTACATCTAATGCTCTGGATGGGACTAATACAAGTTCATCTCTACTAAGAATTTCAGTTCCAGGAATATCTCTTATTGCCATACGATAAGAATCTGTTGCGACAAGTCTAAGTCCTTCTTCTTCAGCCGCTAATAAAACACCTGTTAAAATTGGTCTTGCATCGTCCATGCTTGCAGCTTTAACAACCTGTTCAAATGCATTAGATAAACTTTTGGTGTTTATCGTTGCTTCATTTCCCCCTGGCTCTTCAAACTTTGGAAATTCATCAACAGGAAGAGTTCTTAAATTAAATTCTGATTTTCCATTATTTATTTGTATTTCATCTTCTTTTGTTTCAAAAGAAATTTGTCCCTCTTCTAAAACTCTAATTATGTCAGATAATAACGCTCCAGGAATTACAACTTTGCCGTCTTCCTCCCCTCCCACTGTCAGCTCTATGCGAATTGTTAAATCCAAATCGCTACCTAAAACAACAAGTTTGTTTTTTTTCAATTCAACATAAAGACCTGCTAAAACTGGATTTGTTCCACTTCTATTTGGTGTTGCTCTTCTTGCTAGGGAAAATGTTTTTTCTAAAAGTTCTTTTTCACATTTAAATTTCATTTATAACTTCTTTGTTTTTTCTTAACTTAGTAGATGTAATAGGTCTTGTGAATTGTGGATAAAGGTTTATTTTTGCAGGTCATGAAGTATTTCATTATCCACTGTTAATTAACAGCTGTCCACAACAAAAAATTACAAAAAAAACTTTTGTGGAAAAGTTATTTATTATCACGTAAAGCTGAAATTAAAGAAGTTACTTGATCATAAATTTCTCTTCTTTCCGCCATTAAACCTTTTATTTTTTCAACAGCATGAATGACTGTTGTATGATCGCGTCCACCAAACTCTCTAGCAATACCTGGATAGCTTAAATCTGTTAATTCTCTAAAAATATACATAGCAACCTGTCTTGCTGTTACAAGAGGGCGTCTTCTGCTTCCGCCAATTAATTCTTCTTTTGAAAAGCCATACATTTCTGTTGTTTGTTCAAAAATTAATTCTGGTGTAATTGGTCTTGGTGCATTTGAACTAATTAGGTCACCCAAAACCGTTATTGCAAGAGCTTTGGTACATGGTTCATGGTTTAGGTTTGCGTACGCAGAAACTCTTGTTAGAGCACCTTCTAGCTCTCTAATGTTTTCTGTAATATTTTCTGCAATAAATTGTAAAACTTCATCAGGAACATGTATTCCACTGGGGCTTTCTTCTGTTTTTTTACTTAAAATTGCTAAGCGGGTTTCAAGGTCCGGTGCCTGAATATCTGTAACAAGTCCCATTTTAAAACGACTACGCAACCTATCTTCTAATGTTGGAATTGAGTCAGGCGGCCGGTCACTTGATAGGACAATTTGGCCGCCAGCTTGTTGAATAGTGTTAAAAGTATGGAAAAACTCTTCTTGAAGACCCTCTTTTCCTTCCATGAACTGAATGTCATCTACAAGCAATACATCGATTTCGCGAAAGTGTTGTTTGAACTCAGGAAGAGTTTTGTTTCTAATGGCTTCAACAAAACGATTCATAAAAGTCTCACTTGATACGTAGCGAACTTCATGGTTTTTGTAATGATCAGCTACATAATTTCCAACTGCTTGTAAAAGGTGTGTTTTACCAAGGCCAGCATCACCATAAATAAATAATGGATTATAAGAACGTCCAGGGGTTTCAGCTACAGCTAAGGCTGCAGCGTGAGCAAATCTATTTGAAGAACCTATAACAAACTCGTTAAATGTGTATTTGAAAGTCTTAGTTCCCGAAGGTTTTTCTTCTTGTGTTAAAGAAACAGTGTTCAGGTTTTTACTGTCTTGGTTTTCACCCAACGTTGTAAGCATTAAATCGCCTTCAAGTTCTTCAATGTTTTGTAAAACAAAACCTTCATCATTTTCTTCAACTTCTTCTATTTGTTGAGAAATAGGTTCGGTTACTACATTGACGGCAATGTTAAATTGATCATCGCTTATTTCTGAAAGTGTTTCTGAAATGAGTTTTTTGTATCTTCCTTCTATTCTGTCTCTAACTACTGTGCTTGGAACTTGAATTACAAGATGATCGTTTTTTATTTCAACTGGTATAACCGAGCTAAAAGTAACCTGCCAAACAACTTCAGATACTTGAGACTTAATTGCTGTAGCGCAAGATTCCCATAAAAATGTTGCATTTTCTTCGATAATGTCTTCCAAAATTTCTCCTCTGTATTATCCACAGGTGTGGATTCTTATGTGGAAAGAAAGATACAAAATTTTGCTTTTTAATAACATTTTCTTTCGCGCTACTAAATCGGAAAACGTAGCATTACAGGGGTACTTATCAACAAAGCGGGCGTTCAATAAATATTTTCTGCGTTTTTACATCTAATTATTCTCTGTGTATAAAAGCAATTATTTTTACACAGTTGAATTTTTTTACTTGGTGTTAGCAGTTCGGTTGGCGTATAGAGCGCTCCGACATACGATCAATAGTTGTACTGTTTATTAAACGCGACATAAACAGGCATCGCTAAAAAAATAAAAGATTTTTATTTGTTATAACTTGCATATTTTTCTACTAAATGTGGGTTTAAACAGGAGTTAAATTAATGAAACGAACTTTTCAACCAAATAATCGAAGGAGATCAAGAAAACATGGTTTCCGACACAGAATGCAAACACGAGCTGGAAGGGCTGTTATTAAAGCTCGTCGGCAGAAGGGTCGCGCCCGGCTGTCAGCTTGATAGGTCGTTTGCACTACAAGCGTGACTTTAACGATCTTCGTTTAAATGGAAAAACAGTAAAACGAGGATGTTTGAGCGTTGTTTTCAAGCCAGCTGACAACTTTTCGGTTGGTATTAGAGTCGCATTTGCTGTAGGTCGATCTGTTGGTGGTGCAGTTGTTAGAAATCGCATCAAAAGAAGACTTCGAGAGGCTTTTTCAAAAATGATTACAAATAATAAATTAGTTCCAAAAGGTGATTACTTGATAAGAGTTTTTCCTGCAGCTAAAAACAAAAGTTTTGTTTGTTTAGAAAATAATTTAGAAAAAATTATTGAAAGTTTAAGAAAAGACAATGATTAGCTTTTCTTCAACAAATTCAGAACAAGAGAGTACGAGTTCCGCGGTTAAAATAATGGTTTTGTTAATTAACGTATATCAGAAAATTTTTGCTGGAAGACCAAGTACATGCAGGTTTTTCCCGTCATGTTCAAGTTATGCGATTGAATCCTTCGAGAAAAAAGGATTTTTTAAGGGATTTTTTCTTTCAGTTAAAAGAATTCTTAGATGTAATCCTTGGGGTGGTTATGGAATGGATTATGTTCCTGAAAACAAAAGGCGAATAAATGTTTGATTTATTGGCAAATTTGTTGTCTTGGTTTTACGACTTTTGGCCTTCATATGGCATGTCTATAACCCTGTTAACACTAGTAATAATGGTTATTTTAACTCCNTTAACACTTAAGCAAACTCGTTCAATGATAAAGATTCAGCATGTTCAACCAGAGTTGAAAAAAATACAAAATAAATACAAAAACGATAAAGAAAGAATGAATAAAGAGGTTATGGCTTTTTATACAGCTAATAACGTCAATCCTCTTTCAGGTTGTTTACCGCTTTTTGTTCAGGCACCAGTTTTTCTTGTTTTATATAACGTTATTCGTGGATTAACTAGACGCCTTTCCAATATTGGTGAGCATGCAGGATGGGTAGTAGGTAGTTTCAATCAAGAAATTTCTGTTCCACCTGAACGCCTGGAAGTTTTTTACCCTGACTACATAGATCATCAAAGTGCATTATTTAATGATTTAAGTAGAGAGAAGGAAATGGTTTCTTGGGGTGTGGATCTCGCGAGATCAGCAAGTGATGCTCTTTCTGATGGGTTTGTCGCGTCAGTTCCTTATTTTATTTTGATTTTGTTAGTTTTTGTTTCTTCCTGGTATCAACAAAAACAAATAAGGGGAAGAAATCAACAAGCTGCTATTAGCCCTCAACAGCAGATGATATTTAAAATAATGCCATTTTTTCTCCCTGTTATTTCTTTTAGTTTTGATGCTGCTCTTGTTGTCTATTTTGTTATTTCTAATTTGTACAGAATTATTCAACAGGGGTATATAACTAGAAAGTTTTATGGTGAAAATGCAGCCAAAGAAAGTGTTGTGGTAAGTGAAACGGTAGAAAAAAGCGCAAAAAATGTTTCTAAAAACAGTGCAAAAAAACCGATAAATACAGAGAAAAAGAATGTTAAAGCGTCAATAGACAAAGTTTCTTCATCAGAAGCTAAAAGAAAGCGAACTACAGCAGGAAGTAATGAGAATAATTCTCATTTAAATGAAGAAAAGACTGTTAAATCAAGGAAAAAAGAAAAAAATAAGGAAGTTAAAAACACTGGTCCAATTGATAAAAAACCAGCAAATTCGGGAAGAATCACGCCTTCAGGCACAAATGTGCCGCGAAGTCAAAAGAAACGTAAGAAAAAGAAAAGGAAATAATTATGGAGTGGATCGAAACAACGGGGTCCACCGTTGATGAGGCTAAAGATAGAGCATTAGATCGTCTAGGTATTGCAGAAGATGACATGCAGTTTGAGATTATAGAAGAAGGAAGCAGTTCTCTATTTCGATTAAAAAGGAAAGAAGCGCGCTTACGGGCCAGAGTAAAGCCAGTAAACACGAAGCCTACATTTGATCGTCGGTCGAGAAATAAAAACCAAAGTAGAGGTGGAAAGAATACTAATAAGTCAGGAAATGACAGAAATACTAATTCTAAGAAAAATTCAAAAAATAACACGCAAAAGGAAAGTAATAAAAAGACTACTAATAATAATAAAACCGATAAGAATGCGGCAAACAATAGAAAAAGGCGCGATACTGATATCAAATCTGATAAGAAAGGAAGTTCTAAAACAGATTCTGAAAGGCGTAGTAAAGCCAAAGAGACTGTGGAAAAAAATAAAATGAATCTTGAAGAACAATCGGAAATCATTGAAGATTTCGTAACAGGTTTACTTAAAAAAATGGGTTTACAGGCACGCGTTGTTAGCTCTATAGAAGATAATCGTGCTGTTGTTCAGGCACAAGGATTAAATCTTGGGCTAGCTATTGGACCTAGAGGTGAAACAGTGCGTGCAATCACGCAGCTTTCACACACCATGATTCAGAGACTTTCAGATGGTGAAGCTGAGGGTAAATTAACTGTAGATATTGGTGGTTACCGGGAAAGAAGAAGGACTTTTTTGGCTGAATTTGCAGTAAATCAAGCAAATGAGGTTTTAGAAGATGGAAATTCAGTAGCCCTGGACCCTATGAATGCCTCGGATAGGAAAGTTGTTCATGATGCAGTTTCTGATGTAGAAGGTGTTACAACACGTTCGGAAGGTTCAGATTACGATCGTCATGTAGTAATAATCGTAGATGAAATGTAGTGATATAACACTTCAAAAAATTCTTGATTTAGCTGTTCATGAAGGGTTTTTAACAGCTAACGCATCTAGAGAGGGCATTGAACACAGTAAGGGATTTTTATTTTCAGAAGAGAACTCTTCTTTTCTAAAAAGTCTTAAAAATGAAGATTTAGCTATTGATTTAGGTACCGGTGGTGGTCTTCCTGGTTTAGTTTTATCTACTTTTACCAACTGTTTTTGGTTGTTGACTGATCGCGGTGAAAGAAGGTGTGATTTTTTAAAAAAAGCTGTTTTTGAACTTGGTCTAGATGCAAGGGTAGAAGTTGTTAAGTGTTCTGTTGAAGAGCTAAGTCGGGGCAAATACAGAGAAAAAGTAAAACTTGTTACCGCTAGAAGTTTTGGACCGCCAGCAATTACAGCAGAATGTGCAACACCTTTTTTGAGAGAAGATGGCTTATTTATAGTAAGTGAACCACCTTCTGATAATTCAATTGAAAATGATAACAGATGGCCATCAGACGGGTTAAATACCCTTGGTTTAAAACAAAAAGAACAATGGCATACAGGTTCAGCAGGGTACAGAGCTTTTTGTCTTGATGGTAAATGTCCTAAAATTTATCCCCGTCGGTTTAACAGAATGGTAAAAAGCCCAGTTTTTTAAGACTTTTAGTTAAATGAGACTATTTATGTTTCACGTGAAACATAAAAAATCGTTGTTTCACGTGAAACACTAATTTTTAAAGGGTACTTGTTTGTTTTTGCTTATTAGGTAATGTTGTGAGCAATGTCGATTACTTCTCAAAATGATGGTGAATCACCCCACAAAAAAAGTCCAAGAATTATTGCTATCGCTAATCAAAAGGGTGGTGTTGGTAAAACAACAACGACAATAAATCTAGGTGCTGCCATTGCTGAAAGTGGTAAAAAAGTTCTTATTGTAGATTTGGATCCACAGTCAAACACAACAACAGGTTTAGGAGTTTCAACCAAAGAATTAAACATTTCTATCTATCAAGTGATTATTCAAGAAAAAACCGCATCTGAAGCGATTCTTAATGTTGGGATAGAAAATCTTGATCTACTACCTTCAAGCTTGGAGTTGGCGGGAGCTGAAATTGAGCTTGTTACAGTCTTTAGCAGGGAACAGAGACTCGCCAGAGCTTTAGATGATGTTGTTGGTAATTATGAGTTTATTCTTATTGATTGTCCTCCAGCTTTAGGTCTTTTAACTGTGAATGCATTGTGTTTTGCTAGTGAAGTGATAGTTCCAATTCAATGTGAATATTACGCTTTAGAAGGTTTAGGACAACTTGTAGGAAATGTTGATTTGGTTAAATCAAATTTAAACCCAGAGTTAGAAATATCAAAAATTGTTTTAGTTATGTATGACTCGCGAACAAAAATATCAAAACAAGTTTCTGATGAAGTTAGAGAATATTTCGGTGACCGTGTTTGCAAACAGATAATACCTAGATCTGTTCGTCTCTCTGAAGCCCCTTCATATGGTCAACCAATAACGGTTTTTGATCCTACTTCGCGAGGTGCAATTGCTTATAAAGAGTTAGCAAGGGAGGTTTTAAATGAGTAAAAAAACTGGTTTAGGGAAAGGTTTGTCTGCATTGATTCCAGATTCATTAAGCGACCAGGAAACAAGTCTAATTCCGCAAAACAAAGGAGAAAAAGATACTTTAACGGCCTTTGGAAGTGAATTAAGGCAGGTTCCTTTAGCTGATATAGAGCGGAATCCTTATCAACCTAGAACTGTTTTTGATGATGATAAGTTGTCAGAATTAACATCATCTATTCAAGAGGTTGGTGTTCTTCAACCGATTTTATTACGTGAGTTAAATGGTCGGTATGAGTTGGTTGCTGGAGAGAGAAGATGGCTGGCAGCAAGGAGAGCCGGCTTGTCGTCTATACCTGCTGTCATTAGAAGAATTAAAGATATTGAATCTTTTGAACAAGCAATTATTGAAAATCTTCATCGAGAAGATTTAAATCCAATTGATGAGGCTGTTGCTTATCACCGTCTCATGGATGAATTTAGTATGACCCAACAGCAAGTTGCTGAAAAGGTTGGAAGGAGTCGTCCAGCTATTGCTAACTCTTTAAGACTTTTGCACCTTTCTTCTGATGTCCAAAGATTGATAATTGATGGTGCTTTAAGTGCCGGGCATGCTAGGTGTTTAGCTGGTTTAAGTGATAGAAAAATTCAAGAAAAATTAGCATCAAGGATAATTTCAGAAGGACTTTCAGTGCGTCAACTTGAGGCAATAGTTAGTGACATACAAGATGAAAGTGGATTTGAAACCAAGGAAAAATCAATTCTGGGTAATTCAGTTAAAGAAGCTGCTTATCTTGAAGTAGAAAATGTTCTATCAGAAAGGTTCGATACTAAAGTTTCTGTCATTTCTAAAGGTAAAAGAGGGCGAATATTAATTGAGTTTGCAGATTCTGAAGATTTACAAAGGATATTTAGCATTTTAGAATAATTATTCTTTCTAATATATAATTATTCAGCAAATTCTAAAGGATCTTTAAACCAATTTGCAATAGCTTCAGCTAAACCTTTAGCTATCTCATTTGTGTTTTCTACGACTTTTCCAGGTGGTCCGAGAAAGCAAATGACAGCTGGCATTTTTGTTGCTCTTAATATTGGCATTTGCATGCCATTAGTTGAAGTTTTCACATTCATTATTTGCTTAATTGCTTTTGAACAATGCGATGCTAGACGAAAACCACCTTCACTTTGAGAGTTTTTTGTTTTGAAATAACTGACTGTGCAATAAGAATCATTCTCAATATAAATTCCTAGGTACATTTCAGCTTCAAATCCATTTGCTGTTCTAGCTTGAATGTCCTCATCTGGATTATTTAAATCAATTACTTTTGCCCCTTTTTGACGAAGCATTCTTGCTGTTGCATTTGCTAGAGTTGCGCTATTACCAAAGTGGCCCACAACCAAGTGGCGTGATTTTAATTCGGTGTTTTGAATTCTTAAGTTTTCAATTTCTTTTATTTTGGAAATTTGCGTACCAGAAGTCTCACGGTTTTTTATATTTTGAAGACTTCTAATTGTTTCATGTCCGGCAATGCCATCTTCTATAAGTCCGAAATTCTTTTGAAAATCAATTAAGGCATTAACTGTTTGAGGTCCAAAAATTCCATCAACTCTTCCGACATCAAAACCTAATTTTCCTAATTGGGTTTGTAAATCGAATACGTCATCCCCTTTAAGCATTGGAGATTGAAGATATAACTGCCTATTGCCTAACTTGAATGCTGCTTCTAATAAAACGGCTAGCGTGGTTTCATCTAAAACACCGTTTATTTTAAGTCCTCTTAACTTTTGAAACTCTTTAAGTTTTTCTTGAGTGTCGGGACCAAATTCTTTTTTAGTTATTTCAATTTTTTCTATAGAAAAACCTAAATTTGATAGACGTATTTGTAGAGAAAAAACATCATTTCCGGTATCCCCAATTTCTAAAGTGTTTTCGTTTTGCACAACATTTTTCTTGGGTTAATTTTTTTAAATAAACTCTGATAAAGCATCTAACAGTTGATGTTTTCCTTGGGCGCCTACTAAACGTTTTTCAGGTTCTCCATTATTAAAAACAATCAAAGTAGGAATGCTCATTATTTCAAATTTTTGTGCTAATTCAGGAGCGTTATCAACATCTACTTTTGCTATTTTTATTACTCCTTCTTGTTCATCAGCAATTTCTTCCAAAATAGGAGCAATCATTTTACAAGGTCCACACCACTCGGCCCAAAAATCTACAAGGACTGGTTGATTAGCTGAATTAATTTCACTTTCAAAATTTTCTTCTGAAAGATTTGTGATAGCCGCACTCATTATTCTCTCCATGGGTAGTTAGTTATTTAAGGATTTTTACACCTTATAGATGCTTAGTGCGTAACACCTTTAGGATTTTTTTTATTTGATTCAAATTTAATGGTTTTCTAACCAGTGTTCTGCGTCAATGGCTGCCATACATCCTGATCCAGCAGCAGTAATAGCCTGTCTGTATTTATGATCTTGGACATCGCCACAAGCGAAAACTCCGTCAATGTTTGTTTTTGAGCTGTGAGGTTCTGTTTCTATATATCCCAAGTCATCTATTGAAAGTTTGTCTATGAAAAGTGAAGTATTTGGCGTGTGACCTATAGCGATAAAAATTCCTTCTAAATCAAGTTGCGTTTCTTCAAGAGTTTTTGTATTTCGGATTTTTACAGCTTCAACAGAACTTGAACCAAGTATTTCTGTTACTTCAGAATCCCAAAGAAAATTTATTTTTGGATTTTCGTGAGCCCTCTTTTGCATTATTTTCGACGCTCGTAATTCATCTCTCCTGTGGATCACAGTTACTTCACTGGCAAATTTTGTTAAAAAAGTCGCTTCTTCAATAGCAGAGTCACCTCCTCCTACAACTGCAATTTTTTTGTCTTTAAAAAAGAAACCGTCACATGTGGCACATGTTGATAAGCCATGTCCTAGTAGTCGTTTTTCTCCTTCAACTTCTAACATCACTGATTGAGCTCCCGTTGAAATAATTAATGCTTCGGCAGTATGTGTTGGAGAATCTTCATTTGGATCACCTATCCAGATTTCAAAAGGGTTTTTTGTTAAGTCCACTTTGGTCACTTTTCTTGTTGAAAATTTTGCGCCGAATCTTTCTGCTTGGGCTTTCATATCAGCCATTAATTGTGGACCTAAAATTCCATCAGGAAAACCAGGAAAATTTTCTACTTCAGTTGTAAGCATCAATTGTCCACCTGGTTGATCTCCGGTAGATGATGGTTCCCCTTCTATAACTAAAGGGTTCAATTCAGCACGTGCAGAATAAATAGCAGCAGTTAAACCGGCCGGTCCGGATCCTATTATGACTATTTTATTGTGGCTATCTGACATTTGTTTTCCCATTTAACGAATGATTACTGTTTGTTGCTTTGCCCTTTTTTTAATATGAGAAGTCCTAAAATACAAGAGAATAAACCTAAGAAAATAAATGCTAACCAAGATCCTCCAGGTATTACATAGTCAATAATTTTAAAAATAGCTATTACGAAAAAAATTATTGCTACAAAGACACAAAGCAATATTGCTATCCCATAAATAATCCATTTAGATGATGAAATTATTGGATCAGTTGTGAATGAACGAAATTGTGAAACTGCTTTAATAAATTTGTTTGTAATTGAAGTAGTCCAATTTTCATTTTCTTTATTAGTTTTCATTTAATTTTTACTAGTTTTTTAAAGTAAAACAGATACCTATTACACCCGGTCCACCATGACTAGCCACAACAGGACCAAGAGCGCTTACACGTATTTTTGTTTGATCTATTTGCCCTTCGAGTGTGTTAAGAAATTCATCTAAGTCTTCAGCTCTGGCGTGCATTACAACTAGATTCTCAATATTCCCCTCAAATTCAGCCAATTTATCACGAAGCCATAAAAGAGATTTTTTTCTTGTTCTTTGTCTTCCTGCTTCTTCAACGATTCCGCTACTAACATCGATAAGTGGTTTTATTGAAAGCATGCTGCCAAGCAAAGCTTGGGCGTTACCAATTCTTCCACCTTTTTTAAGATTTTCTAAAGTATCTATAGCGGCGTATACGCGTGTTTTTGAACGCAAGTCATCCAAAAGCGTGAGTATTTCATCAACCGAACGATTGTCTTTGGAAGCTTTTGCAGCTTCTAAAACCATTGTGCCCAATCCACCTGTAACAGATTTACTGTCAAATATTCTTATATCTTTACCATCTAGTTCACGTGCACCTGTTTCTGCTGCTTGGATTGTTGCAGAAAGATCGCTTGACATATTTATGCAAATAACACTTTCAGCTCCTTGTTCAAAGCATTCTTCAAAAACTGTTTTAAACGCGCCAGGTGAAGGTGCAGCAGTTTGCGGAACATCTTCACTGTTATGCATTCTGTTATAGAATTCGTCCGCTCCAAGTTCAACACGGTCAATTAATTCTTCTTCGCCGAATCTGATGCTTAATGGGACGATTAAAATACCTAAGTTTGAAGCTTCTTCATCAGAAAGATCGCTTCCGCTATCTGTAACAATTCTGATTTTCATATTTCCTCCTGCCTATGGTTGGATCGTAGTCGTCTGGAACGCAACCACCAGAATGCGAGAAAAAAAACAGCACTAACAAAAAGTAAAATTCCCACACCTGATAGTCGAGTTGTTCTTATTAAAAGCGTATTTGAGTCTAATTGTAAAAGATGTTCTTTATCTGGAGATCTTATTCCTATACGGATTTGCGAATCACCGGATGCACGAGAACTTACAGGTATCTTTATTTTATTCGTACCAGGATTTAGTTTGACTTCTAAAGTTTGACCTGCAGGAAAACTAATACGTCCGTCACTTTGAAGTATTAGTACTACATTTGCGTCATGATTTAGACTGTTTTGGAGAGTAAAAGGTATTTCTGCTTTTCTACTTGTAAGTCTAACGTTTTGGTTTTCAGGGCTTGTGAACCCATCAATTACTTTGACTATTTCCTCATAAATAGTCGTGAAATATTTCGATGTATCATTTTCGTTTAGTTCACTAGCGGAAGTTGTATCGAGAAGCTCATAAAGAAAAGAAGTATTTGGATGAGGTTTTCCTATGACTTCTGAGTAAGCCTTAATTGCTGCTTTTGCTAGGTTTTGATTTGGAGCTCTGCTGGAAATATCTTGCGGCGATTTGTTCCAAAGAATGTATTTGGTTTTATCAATTTCTTGATTTTTCTCAACATGATTAATAAGAACGGGAAGTGCTTTTATGTTTATATTCGGAAAGTTTTGCAAAGTTGTGAAAAATTGGTTCAGAAGATTTTCAGATATATCACTTGGAATTTTTACTATGAGATTTTTCTCTTCTTTCGTTTCATCTAAAGTAAGCAAAGAGAGGTCAGCTAGTAGAAATTGAATGTCTAAGTTTTTATTTTCTAATTTCGTTAAATAGAAATTTATTGTTTCATCTAAAATAAAAACTTTAAAAACGTTTCCATCGTTTCCTTTTAGAGTAATAAAAGGGTTTATTTTCTGTTCTGGTTTGGGGTCGATATGAGACAATTCCGTAATGAAAGTTTTAATGCCAACTTTATTTAGAGCGTTAAGAGTTTCTATAACAGCACTATTTGAGATAAAAGAAAACAAACGATCTGGTTCTATTTGAAGTTGATTAGTTATTTGACGATCTCCTCTTTTTAGAAGATCGTTATAAGTTTCAAAGCGATCAATAAATCGCCATGCTTCAGGGTCGCTTGTCACAAAAGGGGAAGAAATAACATGTAATTGAGTTTTTGCTAAATTTTTAAGCTCTATTAGTAAAAGCTCATCTTTTGGGTTTTTTGATTTAGAAAGACCTGACAGGGTTGCTGGTGGCAAACTGATTGCGATTTTTATTTCAGGATTACTTTTTAGTGCGTTGACCAGATTAGTTAACTGATTAATTGCGTCTCCGTCGATAATGTAGGTTCCATCATGTTGAAGTGGTGGTTTAGCATTTATTTCAGCAATAAATGCTAAAGAAATAGGTTTTAGTTTTTCTGGCTTAAGTAAATGTATAAGTGGAAAAACTAAAGATTCAGAATTTTCTTGATTTGAGTTATAGCTTTTTATGACTAGAGGGCGTACTGTTCCCGGTTCAGAAAAAACAGAATTATTTGTAAGACCATTTGTATTTAATTCGATAGTAATTTCTTTAGATTTAATTTGTTCTTGGGTCAGAATTATCTGAAATGAATCTGTTGTAGGTTCAGAGGTTTTGGAAATGAAACTTTCCTTTAGTGATTCTCTGTTTAATTTTTGAAGTGTGTATATCTCAATTAAATCTCCTTCATTCAGATGGTTAATTGAAAGATTTAATTTGAACGAGTCATTATTTTCTGACCAGACCGGTTGTTCAAGCAAGGAGAGATGTTTCGCCTCATTTTGTGCATGTGCTGTTGTGTTTGGAAAGAGAATAAAAGCAACTATTGCGAGAATAGACACGTAAAAGCATTTCTTTATAAAACCTTTTAAAGCTAAAAACAGATTTTTCGTAATACTTACAGAATATGGCTTTTAGGTGCTTTTAGTAAGAGAAATTTTTAAGACTTATTTTCAAGGGCCCTATATCGATAGAACTTCGAACTACGATCTTTAAGTGGCGTTGTTATTTTTGACTGATGAGCGTTTTCTTGAACATGTTGCAGGAAAAAAACACCCTGAGTCGCCTGCACGTCTTGAAGCAGTATGGAAAGGTTTAGATAATCTTTTTTTGGGTGATGATTTAGTTCGAATTGAACCACGGATTGCTACAGAGACAGAACTTTTGAGGTGCCATCCAATTGAACATATTAAAGCTTTAGAAGCTTTAGATGCCAACGGTGGGGGTCGTATGGACCCTGATACTAGAATTAGTAAAGGGTCATGGGATGCAGCCCGTTTAGCTGCAGGATCAGGTCTTGCGGCCGTTGAAGCATTAATTCAAACTCAAGCAGAAACTGCATTTTGTGCAATTAGACCACCAGGACACCATGCAACATCCAATCGCTCTATGGGGTTTTGTTTGATTAATAATATTGCTATTACCGCAGCTTCTCTAATAGCGAAAGGTGAGAAAGTTGCTGTGATTGATATAGATGCTCATCACGGAAACGGGACGCAAGAAATTTTTTATTCTGACCCTCGTGTTCTTATGATTTCAATTCATCAATGGCCTTTGTATCCAGGCACTGGGTCAGAGGAGGAGATAGGTGAACTAGAAGGGAAAGGTTTTACGGTAAATGTACCTCTTCCACCAGGAGCGACTGGAAGTACATATAGATCAGCATTAGACAAAATTGTCGTTCCTCTTGTGGAAGACTTTCAGGCAGATTGGATATTAGTTTCTGCAGGTTTTGATGCTCATAGAGAAGACCCCTTAACTGATATGGGATTGACTTCAGGAGATTTTGCTGATTTGACTTTAAATTTGTTTAATTTGGCACCAAAAAATAGGTGTATTTTCTTTTTGGAGGGGGGCTACAACCTTCAAGCTTTGACGGATTCTGTGACTGCTTCATTTGCTTCAATAATGGGTATTAATTCACGACCCGAATCCGCCACAGGAGATGGACCAGGTGTAGAAGTTGTAACTAGGGTCGCAAAGTCGCATGGGGTGATTTTGTGAACGAAATTATTGATCATTTGAGAAATTTAATTAGTCCCGTTACGGAAAGATTTGTTAACGAGCAACATACTCTTTTTTTGGTAGGGGGAGTTGTTCGTGATTCTTTTATACACCAAAAAATTGAAAGTCCTGATTTAGATCTCACAACTAACGCTACTCCTGATCAAATCCGTGCTTTAGTCGAACCTTTGGCTGATGCAGTCTGGTTGCAAGGTGAGAGATTTGGAACAATTGGCTTGAGAATTGGTGAAATAAGAATGGAAATAACAACTCATAGATCTGAGTCTTACGCGACCTCCTCTAGAAAGCCTTCAGTAACTTTTTCATCGAATTTGGAAGATGATTTAAGTCGAAGAGATTTCACAGTTAATGCAATGGCTGTTGAATTAGATAGCGGGAATTTTTTCGACCCCTTCAACGGTAAGTCTGATTTAGAAAATAAGATTTTAAGAACTCCGTTATCTCCTTCTGAGTCATTTAATGACGATCCTTTAAGAATTTTAAGAGCTGCTCGTTTCTCTGCTGGTTATGAATTGCAACCAGTTCAAGAAATTGTTGACACTGCAAAAGATTTAGCAGAAAGAATTTTAATCGTTTCAGCTGAAAGAATAAGAGAAGAGGTTTTAAAACTTCTTTCTTTAGAAAACCCTACTAAAGGTTTTGAGTTCTTAGAAAAAGTAAACTTGCTGTCAAAGATACTTTCTTTCGAACTTAATTTAGATCATCAGAATTTAAATCAAATATTTTCACGATTACCACTTGATGATCCTGTTCGAAGATTTTCCATCTTTTTTAAAGGTCTTTCAAAAAAGGAAGTTAAAGAGTCTTTGCATCGACTCAGGATGTCGCGAGAAGAAAGCCGGTTAATCGAAAATGTTGTGGATTTTTTGAACTTGGTTTCCAATGGCCCAAAAAGTGTAAAATGGACCGATGAAGAGATTCGTCGTTCACTTGATTTAAATCAGTTGAATGTTGAGGAGTCCATCAATCTAATTGAGGCTTCGGACTTAAATGCGAAAGATTTTTTAGATTCATTAGAGAGTTTAAAATCAAGAGAAAACTTAATTTCATTTGAACCATCTTTAACAGCGAAAGAACTGATGGTTTTACTCAATTTAGAACCCGGTCCATTAGTAGGTGAAATCTTAAGGTGGCTTAAAGAATTACGTCTTCGTGATGGTCCTATTTCAGCTGATGAAGAAAGAGAAATGGTTTTGGCACGGTGGGGAAAATAAATTGTTTCATATATTTCCGGCAAGTTTTTTAATCAATTAAATGACTATTGTGTTTTCATGTATTCAGTAAGAACAAAAAAGTTTCCACTTTCTAATAGAGGTAGCAACCTTGTAAAAGAGGATTTGATTTTTTTGGAGCGTGCTGCTGATGTTGAATACAGACTTGCGCGACAAACAGTGATTGATTATTGGAAAAATGGAGAAATTGAGCAAGAAATTTTGTGTGATGCTCAATCGATGCTGAAACGAAATGCTATTCATTGTGGAGCTGCTATTGAAGAGCGTTGCCCAATTTGTGAATTAGGTGAAATTTATTATGTAACTTATGTTTTTGGTCCGAGATTGCCCGCTCATGGTCGTTGTATTTCTACCAAAGGAGAGCTTCAGAGACTTGATAATAGAAAAACACACCTTTCAGCTTACGTCATTGAAGTATGTCCTGATTGTGGTTGGAATCATCTTGTAAGAACTGCATCTTTAGGTGGAAAATAAATTTTAAAACTATCAAAGTCTTTAATTTTAAATTATTGGTAAAATGAACTCCTGCCGGCAGCTGTATGCGCTGGACTGAAAAGGAGAGTTTGTGGTGTCGAAATCTACTGTTCCTGCTATCCGTGAACAAAAACGTGCTTACGGGTCTAAACCCATAGTCATGATTACTGCTTATGATGCCCCTGGCGCGCGCATGGTTGATGAAGCAGGCGTTGACATGATCCTTGTTGGTGATTCATTAGCTATGGTCGTTTTAGGCTATGAAGACACGCTTCAAGTAACAGTTGATGACATTGCTCATCACACTGCTGCTGTAGCACGAACCAAACCTTCAGCACTTGTTGTTGCTGATTTACCCTGGCTTAGTTATCACATTTCTGTTGAAGAGACAGTTAGTAATGCGGCAAAACTTATTAGAGCAGGTGCAAATGCAGTAAAACTTGAAGGTGGACGAAGTCGAATCCCCATGATTGAAGCATTATTATCTGCTGAAATTCCTGTTATGGGACATATAGGTCTAACACCTCAATCAATAAATTCAATGGGTGGATTTAAAGTACAGGCACGTGATACCAAAGGTGCGTTGGATTTAGTATCTGCTGCGAAAGCTTTGGCACACGCTGGCTGTTTTTCTATTGTTCTTGAAGGCGTTCCATCTCAAGTTGCTTCAATGGTTACTTCTTCTGTTGATGTTCCTACAATTGGTATCGGTGCCGGATCGGATTGTGATGGACAGGTACTTGTTCTACATGACCTATTAGGTCTTGAAAAGAGAATTATTCCAAAATTTGTCCGTAGTTATGCTCAATTTCACGTAGATGGTGTTTCTGCATTACGTGAATTTGTAACTGATGTTAAAAGCGGTTCTTTCCCATCAGAAGAAGAATCTTATTGTTTAAGCTCTGAAACCTCAGAAGAGCTTGGACTTTATGGCGCTATATAAATATTTTTTTGTCACACCTGTTAAGCAATATGTGTATATGTGGAAAAATTGTTTATCAACTTACTTATTGGGATTAGCCTTATTTTGTCTTTAATAGGGGTAAAATGTATTTCCCCTGCCCCAATAGGGGCTCTGAACAATCAAAGGGTTTGTTCGGAACCGTAGGAGGTGATTGCCTGTTATGCGGGCTTATGAATTAATGATTATTTTTGATGGCGATCTTAATGAAGAAGCCATTTCAAGCTACTTATCCAATATTGCTTCGGCTGTCGAAAATGAAGATGGAAAAGTTGTGTCGTCGAAAGATACAGAGCCATGGGGTAGACGTAAGTTTAGCTATCGGATCAATCATAAATGGGAAGGATTTTATGTTGTTCTTGAGATAGCTACCCAAGCAGCAAATATCGATTCAACAGATCGTCTTCTTAGGTTGGCAGATAGAAGTGAAATAGTTCGACATAAAATTATTCGTCTTCCAGACGAAGAG
Source organism: Terriglobia bacterium (assembly GCA_022452285.1). Classification (GTDB taxonomy): domain Bacteria; phylum Acidobacteriota; class Terriglobia; order Versatilivoradales; family Versatilivoraceae; genus JAKUNG01. The sequence continues at coordinate 41,555 of JAKUNG010000004.1, forward strand.
GCTGTTGAACGCGGTCTTTTAGAGAGTACAACTGCTTAACTAGCAATTTGAATTGGAGTAGATATGGCATTTGATAATACGGTAACAATTGTTGGAAATGTAACCCGTGATCCAGAGTTGCGTTTTACGCCTAGTGGATTACCAGTTTGTGGATTTGGAGTAGCGTGGAATCAACGTAATCGAGACGGTGAGGAAACGGCTCACTTTTTTGAAGTTACTTGTTGGCAGAGTTTGGCTGAGAATGTTTCTGAATCAATTACAAAAGGAACTCGGGTGATTGTATACGGGAGACTTGATTGGAGCAGTTGGGAGACTGAACAAGGTGAGAAGAGGAACCAAGTTAAACTTATAGCTGATGAAGTGGCCGCTAGTTTAAGGTGGTCAACAGTTGATGTAACCCGTAATGAATCTAGAGGTGGAGATGCTGGTGGGGAAAATACCAGCATGAATGATTCAAGTTCTGGAAATAATCCGCCTATGACAGAAGAGGAACCTTTTTGATGGCACGCAAAGAATTTAAAAGTCCTCAATTTGACGAAAAAAATGGTCGTTTGAGGAGAAAAAGAGTTAGTCCTTTAACGATTGGGAAAATAGAGTATGTCGATTATAAAGACACCGACTTACTCAACAAGTTTTTATCTGAGCGTTCTAAAATCAAAGCTCGTCATAACAGTGGGAATGATGCTCAACAACAGAAAGCTGTTGCAAGAGCGATAAAAAATGCGCGTGAGATGGCCTTGATGCCATACAAAGCGGCAGTCACAACTCAAAGGCGAGAGAGAAGAAATGAAAATGACCGTTCTGATAGAGCGTCGGGTCCACCTCCTCAACCTAGCGCGCCTCCTCCTGGCACTGAAGGTGACGATTTTGAATCATCATCCGAGATTTCTTCAATAGAAGAGAATCCGGAAATTGTTGATTCGTTTACTGCTTCGCCAGATATTCAGAATGAAGTCACTCTTGACATTGATGAAGGGGAAGAATTGTGAAGATCCTCCTCCGTGCGGATGTAGATGGCTTGGGTAGAACTGGAGATATTGTAGACGTCGCACGCGGCCATGCAAGAAATTATTTATTGCCTAGAGGGTTAGCTGTTGTGGCATCTTCTGGAGTTACTGCTCAAGCAGAAGCTATGCAAAAGAAACGTGCTTTAAAAGCTGTTGAAGATAAAGCCGATGCTGAAGAAATAGTTTCTCGACTAGATGGAATTATTATTCAAATTTCTGCTAATGCTTCTGAAGCTGGAAAGCTTTTTGGCTCTGTAGGGGTTGTAGAAATTGCTCAAGCATTACAGGATCAAGTTGGTCTCGAAATTGACCGTAAAGATATTTCTGGCGAGACTGTTAAGGAAATTGGGACACATCAATTTACTTTAAATTTGCATCCTGAGGTTGAAATGCAAATCACTGTTGATGTTCAAGGTGACGTTTAAAGTTTTCCCCATAGATTGTGTTTATTCCACAAGTTAATCCACAGACTGATCCACTTAAAAAGGCTACTTTTCCCCTATGTTTTTGGGGTTTTCCTCTGGCGTTCCACAAGTCAATAGTGGCAAAGTGGAACCTTGTGTGAAGTATTTGGAGGATGAGTTTTGAGTGCAATTGAAGAAGATTGGCGTAATTTAGAAGAACCTTCTTCTTTACCCATTTCATCCCAGAGAGGGAAGACCGGAGCGAGAGTTCCGCCACACAATATCGAAGCAGAAGCTTCCCTATTGGGTGCGATGCTTTTATCTAAAGATGCGATTGCTGATGCGCTTGAAGTCACTTCAGCAGAACATTTTTATAAGCCTTCGCATGCTCACGTTTTTGATGCAATTTGTGGTCTTTACGCAACAGGTGAACCGGCTGATCCGGTAACGGTTGCAGATGCTTTAGATCGTGCCGGATTGCTTGAAGGTATTGGTGGTCCTGGAACGTTATTGGATCTCCAAGCTGTGACACCAGCGATCACTTCGGCTTCTTCGTTTGCCAGAATTGTTCAAGAACATGCAACACTTCGTGGATTAATTGGTGCTGCTAACGAAATGGCAGAAATTGGTTATAGCAGACCTGAAGATGTACCTAAGGCTGTAGATGAGGCCGAAAACCTTGTTTATCAATTGGCACAAGGAAGAATTAATGACTCTATGGGTCAAATGCGCGACCTTCTTGATCAGACCCTAGACGCTATGGAAGAAAGGCAACAAGGTAAAGGACTAACAGGTGTCCCGACTGGTTTTAAGCGACTTGATCAACTTACTTCTGGTTTACAGAAAGGCAATTTAATAATAATTGGAGCTAGACCATCTGTTGGTAAAACATCATTGGGCCTTAATATCGCAACTCATATAGCAACTGTTTCAAATAATCCCGCATTAATTTTTTCATTGGAGATGAGTCGGTTGGAGCTAACCCAACGCATTCTTTGTGCTGAGGCTCGAGTTGACTCTCAAAAAATAGTTAATGCTCAGATGAATGATGATGACTGGGTTCGGATCAATAAAGGTATTGGTCATTTAGATGAAGCACCTATCTACATTGATGACAATCCAGGCGTTTCAATAATGGAAATACGTGCAAAGGCTAGGCGCCTTAAAAGCCGTATAGGGAATTTAGGAATAATCGTTGTCGACTACTTGCAATTGATGACAGGTAGGTCTGCAGCTGAAAGCAGACAGGTCGAAATCTCTGAAATAAGTAGAGGACTCAAACTTTTGGCTAGAGATTTAGAAACCCCGGTTATAGGAATTTCGCAATTGTCAAGAAGCTTAGAAAGTCGACAAGACAAAAGACCAATGCTTTCTGACCTTCGTGAGTCCGGTTCTATTGAACAGGATGCCGATTTAGTAATGTTTATTTATCGCGATGAAATTTATAATCCCGAGAGTAATGAAATGGGGATTGCTGAGATAAACCTTGCTAAAAATCGAAATGGTCCGGTTGAAAGAGTTCGTTTAGCGTATATGCCTAATTTCACTAAGTTTGCTGACCTTTCAAGATCTGATGAACCTGATTCTTCTGTGCAAAAAGCTGGTTCGGTAAATGAACTAGGGAATTTTTAAATTAAATCGTGTTTTTAGGTGAGGATTTGTTGGAATGGTTACTTTTAGCATTTGGTGGAGCCATGTTTATAGGGAATCTAACTGCTTTGTTGAATCCGCCTAAAAAGCAGGATGATAAACATTTAAGGAAAGCACCTTTTTGGAGGAGCTTTGTTTACATAATTGTTGGTTTGGTTGTTGCAGTTTGGTCCTTCGCGGGATTAATTGGTTGAATTACTTTGTAGTTCAGTATTGATTAAAATTGTTGCCATTGTGGAGGTGAAGTTAATGTTCGAGCACATTATTGCTCAAATAGACGCATCGGGATTGACAGATGCTTGTGGCTCAGAACCTAGTTTTGTATGTGAGTGGATTTGGGATGTTTCAGGCAATGAGCGTTTGACGGAAATAGCTGCCTGGGGTGTTGAAAGACCTTTGAAGATTTTATTTATTCTTGTAGCTGCTTATATAGCTAACCGAATATTAAAAAAAGCCATTAGCACGGTTGTAAGTCGTCTTGTTCAAGAAAGATCTCTAATAGAAGATGAAGAAAAATCTGATGCTTTGGTTGCTCGAGTTGGTAGACGAGCCAAAGCGCGTCTACAAAAAAATCGAGAAAGAGCAGAAAGGTCTCGTCAACGAGCTAAGACATTAGGAGGTTTACTCACTACTCTTGCGACTTTAACTACTTACAGTTTGGGAGTTTTGTTGGCTTTAGGTGAGATTGGATTCGACTTAGGGCCTTTAATAGCTGGTGCAGGAATTGTAGGTTTTGCTGTTGGTTTCGGAGCTCAGTCTGCAGTATCAGATTTTATTGCGGGAATATTCATACTTGTAGAGGATCAGTATGCAGAAGGTGATTTTGTTGATTTAGGTGATGCATCGGGAACGGTTGAGCGGGTTTCATTAAGGACAACGGTTCTTCGGGATGTAAATGGTGCAGTTTGGGTTGTGCCCAATGGTGAGATTCGTAGAGTTTGTAACTCTTCACAGATTTGGGCCCGATCTGTTTTGGACGTTGACGTTGCTTACGACACAGACATTGATTTAGCAGCGAGTGTTATTAAAGAAGTTGCAGATGAATTATGGAAAGAAAATCTTGAATCAGCGACGATTATCGAAGAACCTGAAATTTGGGGTGTTCAAAACTTTGGAGCAGATTCTATTTCTATTCGTTTAGCTGTAAAAACTGAAGCAGGGGAGCAGTGGTCCACGGCTAGGAAAATTAGAGCACGTCTGAAAAAAGCTTTTGACGAAAATGGTATAGAGATACCGTTCCCCCAAAGAACAGTTTGGGTCAGGGAAGTAGAAAATCAGGTTGTTGCTGAAAAACCAAAATCTGAAATAAGGAAAGATCTATTAGATGGCCGGTCTGGTAGCGATGGCGAGGAATAGTAATTATTCGATATCGCTACGACTAATCGCTCTTTCATCTGTTCCCAAATAACTAGATACAACTATTGGATCGTTTCGTACTTTAGATGGCTCACCTTCTGAGATTACGGTTCCTGCTTCTAAGCAATAAACGCGATCAGAAAGTGCCATTATCATAGGCATATCATGCTCTATTACTAACATTGATGCACCAAGTTCTTTTTGAATTTGCTTAAGAAGTGGTCCAAATGCCTCAGTTTCTCTTTGAGCAATTCCCGCAGTTGGTTCATCAAGGCAGAGCATTTTCGCATCTAAAGCTAAAAGGCCAGCTAATTCAACTATTCTCCGTGTACCTGTAGAAAGTTCAGCTATAAAAGAGTCTGCGTATCTCCCTAGTCCAAGAAAGTCAATTAATTCGTTAGCTTGATTAGTTTTACTCATTTCATTACGTGTGGCATTCGGAAGAGATAATGCGGTTGGTAAAAGACGTGCACGATTTCTTGCTTCAAGAGCTACTTGGACAGTTTCTCTAACAGTTAACTCAGGAAACAGTTGAGCGGCTTGAAAGGTTCTACCCAAACCTTTACGTGCTCGTTTCGCAGGTGTTAATTGCGTGACATCGTCTCCTAATAGAGTGATGTTTCCGGTTGAAGGGACATAACCACCTATGGCATTCATAAGTGTTGATTTACCAGCACCATTAGTCCCGATTAGCCCCACGACTTCTCCAGAATTTACCTTTATATCTACAGCATTTACTGCAATTAAGCCTCCGTAAGAAACTGAAATATTTTTCGTTTCCAAAATAGTTCCTGATATTGGGTGGGAATCAATATTTTTCTTTAGTGAAGTAGGCGGTGTTGTAGTCGTTTTAACCGGAGTAGTTTCGAGTTTTTGTTCAGCCCAATTCAATAAAGAATTTCGTGCTGAATAAGCAATTTGTACGAGTCCACCTGGGAAATATAAAAGAAGCACGAGAAGTCCAATGCTTGATGTGAAAAGAGGAACAAGATCATTTTCTGGCCATATTGCTGGTAATCCTATAACCCACATGGATCCAATGACTGGGCCCATTAGTGTTCCAAGACCACCAATGACAACCATTGAGACAACCTTAAGTGAATTGCTAATCATAAAGAATCGTTCGGTGAAAGGGATGTTTTGAACTAAGCCTCCTAGGAGTGAACCTCCTAGTCCTGCTAAACACCCTGCCAAAGAAAAAGCAATTAATTTAGTTCTATGTGGAACTACAGTGTACGCAGCAGCAGTATTTTCATTTTCTCTAACAGCAATTATTGATCTACCCACACCGCTTTTTCTAATTTTGTTTATTAGGAAAAGTGTTATAACCAGGGCTCCAAGACAGAGAAAATAATAGGCTCTTTGGCTAGCTAATTCGATTGGCCCGAGACTTCCGCGGCGAAACGGAACACTTTGGTTATATCCACCGCTTAAAACAGGACGTCTATAAATGTATTGTGATGCTGCTAGAGCAAAAGCAAAAGTTGAAACTGCTAAGAGGAGACCTTTGACTCTTAATGCTCCTAGTCCAATGATTGCAGCTGAGATACCGGCGACCAGACTTGCTAAAAGCATTGAAACTAAAAATGGAAATTTAGGTAATGAGATTGAAAAAAGATGCCATTTTTCGCCGAAACCAACTCCGAAATCTAATCCGCGATTAAATCCAGCAGCTGCAAGTGCTCCAATACCGGCAAAAGCCATTTGACTAAGAGATAGTTGACCCGCCCATCCCGTAACAACAGTAAGTGAAATGGCACATATCGCAAATGCCAGAACACTTGCGTAGAGAAGGTGTCGGGAAGGCAATGTAACTATAAATGGTAGAACAATGGCAAAAATAAATAACACCGTAAGAGTTAGGGATGACAAATTCCTAACCCACCAAAATTGGTTAAGTCTTTCTGGAATGGGTTTTCTGCGTGGGCTGAAAGAAAAAGAAGTTTCTTCTGCAGTCGAAGATCTACTTTGGAATGCGACTGCAATTGCCACTACTAAGAAAAGTATGAAATCTATGAGGCCTACTTGATCCAGGAAAACGAATTGCACATGAGCTTGAGCAATACCTATCGCTATTCCTGCAATTAAAGCGCGGGGGAATGAATACATACCAGCTATAACCGCAGCTGCTAAAGCTCTGGTCATAGTGTTTGGCCCGAGATTTGTTATTCCTGTTAGGGATCCTCTGCTTCCTGATAGAAGAAGAAGAGAAACACTTGAAAGTGTTCCAGCTACAGTCCAAACAAAAAGTGAAACTACTTTCGGTTTTATACCAGATAATTTTGCAAGGTCAGCGTTATTTGCAGAGGCTTGCACAGTTTGTCCAAAAATAGTTTTATTTAAAAACCAAGAAAGAGCCAGTGTTAGAAGGGGTACAACGATAAGGATTGTTAATTTGGGGCCAGTAATTCGAAGACCAAAAACGTCGTTCCATTTTCCAGAAATAGGAACTGGAAATCTGACTCCTCTTTTACTTTCAATATCTGGATACGCGGCCAAAACGGCTTGCATTAGCTGAGCTATTCCAATTGTTGCAACTAAAACTATTACTCTTGGGGCGGTGAATAGTCGACGAATTATGGCAAGTTCTATAATTGATCCAACTAAAGTTCCCACTAGTAGAGCTATTGGTAAAGCTATCCAATAAGGAAAGCCATAATTGATGACCATTAGTGCCATAAGCCCTACAGCAGGGAGCCCCATATTGCCCACTGCAAGATTTATTACACGTGTAGATCTATAAATTAGTACTATTCCGAGAGCCAGTAAGCCGAAAACCATTCCATTAATTAATCCATCAAACCAAAGTTGGCGGGTGGTCCATACAGCGAGTATTTGTGGTGACTCGGATAGAACAATTTCTAGGGATCTAGTCACATCAACCGCCTTCATCTCCAAGGAAAACGGCACGCGCTAAATCATCACGTTCGACGAGTTCTTGAGCCGAACCTTCAAAGCGAACTTGTCCTTTTTCTAAGAAAACCGCTCTATTAGCAATTGAAAGGGCAATATTTAATGATTGTTCTACGACAATCATTGTTTGACCTTTCTCTTGAAGGCGTTCGATGATATTTAAGAGGTCTTGAACGACTGTTGGGGCTAGACCAAGAGAAAGTTCATCAATAAGAAGAACTTCTGGTTCATGAAGTAGAACGCGCCCAAGTGAGAGCATTTGTTGTTGACCACCTGATAGTGACCCTGCTTTTTGTTTTTGTAGTTTTTGTAGTTCCGGGAAAAGCTCAAATACTTTTTCAATTCTTTCTTTAACATCTTCTTTATTGTCTTTATGAATGTAAGCACCCATAATTAGATTTTGATTAACCGTCATGTCACTAAACACCCCTGATCCTCCAGGGAGTTGTTGGATTCCTAACTTTGCTCGTCTTTCTGGAGAGGCATAAGTGATTGTTTGACCATTAAGTCGCACTACACCTCTTTTTGGAACTCCTAAACCACTAATGACTCTAAGGAGAGTTGACTTTCCAGCCCCATTTGTTCCTAAAAGTGCGAGTGTTTCACCTTTATTTACTTCTAGTGAAATATCGAAAAGAATTTGTACTGTGCCATAAGAGAAATCAACGTTATTTACTTGTAGTGCGGGGATTGTTTCGTTTGTGTTAGATCTACGACGTTGTTCTTCTTGTTCTTCAAATAATTCTTGAACGTTTAATGAAAGGTCATTTCTTAGAAATTTGGCACCTCGGTACATTATCCAACCGCCAATTACTGAAGAGGGAAGAGTAAGGACTATAACGGTGATACGCGGTCCCCAAGTATCTGTGAAAAGAAGAGAAATCAGTCCTCCACCTGTTGCACCTATAAAAAAGATGTAGAGAGTTACTAAAGCTGAACCAGTGCCACGTAATCGGTATGGAACGATTGCTTGCAAAATAGGACTTACCATTGCAAAAGAAGCAGTTAGGAGAATCAGACTAGGTATTCCCGCTATCACAAATAAGGCAACATTGGGCATAAAAAATTGAACTGGTTTGAGTATTCCAGCTAAAGCTATTCCTAAGCCAATTAAATGAAGAGTTCGAGTAGGGTTTTCTCTCCAAAGACGATCAAATTTTGGACCTACCCATATAAGAGCTATAACAGCAAAAACTCCTCCTGCTGTTCCACTAATTCCTCTTTCAAATGCATCTAATCCAAATTCGTCCTCCAGAAAAAGATTTTCTAAAACAGGTGCCGTAAAAAGACCAAATCCAAGTGCGCTAAAAGCGACAACGACTGTTTTAACTGTTTTTATTTGTAGCAATCGTGAAAATGCTGCTTCCATTGAGATAGGTAAAGGTTTGTCTTCAATGAAAGATTCTCCTAGAACGTCAGTTTTTTCCCATTTTCCTCTTTCTGGTTCTTTTAAGAAAAACGAATATAAAGCAATAATTACAACAGGTATTCCGAGAAGGTAGTAACACCATCTCCAACCATCAATTCCATCTGAGCCATTGGCTGCAAGGGCTATCGCTCCTACTAGAACTGGGCTGGTGACTCTCAGTCCATTATTAATGATCCCAGTTAATGAACCGAGTCGTCCTCGTATGCCGATCGGGTAAGTATCAGCAATTACGGAACTGTGAACTGGGATTGTGCTTGCTTTTGCAATTCCAACTCCAAACCTTGCCCAGAAGAACATAAATGCATTAACTGCAATTCCTGATAGGAAAACCATTCCTGCAAAAATTGAACTGGCCCAGCCAATTATCGGAACTCTTCTTAATCGGTCTGCCATCCAACCCATTGGAAGAGAACCCAATACAACAAAGGCCGCTGATGAACTAGCTATGAAAGTAATTGTTCCATCACTAACATTAAATGTGTCTCTTATATCTGGAGCTAAGACATTTATAGCTGCAGTTTGAAGTTCCTCTAGCCCTGATAAAAGCGCGAGAGTAAAAAATGTTGCTGCTCCTCCGCCGAGTCGCAGACCTTTTTTAAAGCTAATTCCTTCTGACTTAACGCCTGGTAAAAGGTCATCTGGAAAAATTATTTCTGATTCTTTTTGTTTTGCTCGACGCTCTTCCTCATCAATAACCACTGAAGTTAATGAAGACAGTTTGGTTTGATCTCCATTAACGGGGTCTGAAGATTTTGAAGAATCGTTTTTCATTTTCAGCCGTTTCTGTAAAGTTTTATTTTTCCACGTCATATCCCGTTAAGCACAGTGGGAAAATTTAATTTTACGAATTTGTTTCTTTATAGATCGTTTCAGCAACAATTAGGTCCCAACTGGCAAGGCCAACCGATTTGAAAAGTGTTATAGCTTCTGCGGAACTTCTACCTACTTTTTTCTGAATCAGTTGTGAAAAGTCTCCTATTATCTGGTCGAACGACCAACTTTCTTCAATTTCGGCACTTATGAGTTCCCCAGCTTCTTCTTCAGCAGCCGTTCTATGATCTACAAAAATTTCCGCATTTTGTATTAACTTTGAATCTGCTTCTTTTTGTTCATCAGAAAAAGATCCTATTAAATTCAGATGAGCTCCCGGTTTAACTGATTCAGTCGGAATTACTGGTGTTTTAGAACTTGTACATGAGCAAACTAAATCACAGGCAGCAGTTTCTTTAGGGGGACTTATATTAATTTTTAGATCTTTTATATTTAAAGAATTAATAAATTTTTCAGCTGATTCCAGTGTTCTTCCAGAAATAAAAATTTGTTCAATTTCTGGGCGAACTGAAAGCATTGCTTCAATATGACCACGTGCTTGGACCCCTGTACCAAAAATTCCTAAATTTTTGACTTTTTCTTTTGCAAGTATTTCTGTTGCAACTGCTGATGCTGCAGGTGTTCTAAGCGTGGTTAAAGCCGAACCATCAAAAGTAGCTTTGGGAACACCGGTTTTTTTGTCGCAATAAAGATAGAAGCCATGAACAAGAGGAAGATCAATAGTTGGATTTTGCGACATTACTGTGACTAATTTTATTCCTATACCAGTTGGGGAAATCGCGGGCATCAAGAGAAAATCTTCTCCTGGGTTTAGAGGAATATGTTCTCTAGGAATAGGTTCGTCGTTATTTACACCACTATTTTTCAGAGCAGAAATAGTGTTTTTGATACCAAATGAAAAAATTTCATCAGCGGAGTAGTGACGAATTTCTTTCATTTCAGTTTAAATCCCATGCCGATTGGGTCACGCGGGTCGAGATAGAAAGAGCTCTTACTACAGCAATAAGCAGATCCTTCAATAGATGTAATTATGTCAGTTTCTTTTGTTTCGATTACTTGCCCTTTGAACATTCCACCTGCAATTCCATGGTTAAAAAAAGGTTCATTAGTTTTTATAAGGTTTTTTTCATGAAGCAAGGCAAGTCGTGCGGAAGTACCTGAACCACATGGCGATCTGTCGACTTGTCCATCTGCAAAAATGGTTATATTGCGTTGTCTTAGAGGTTTTTCCTCCAGAGTTTCATAAAAGATTGAACCGTATATTCCTGACAGTCTTCTGTCTGAAGGATGTTCAGCTAACTTCAGATTTTGAGTTTTCGATTTAATCTCTTTACTGATTTCAATTAATTTGTTTAAGTCTTTTGAATTTGTATTTAAACCTAACTGATTAGTTTCGATTGAAGCATAAAAAGCCCCTCCAAAAGATACGTCTAAAATTATTGGTCCAAATGCCGTATCTATTTTTACTTCTTTAGCGCTTACAAAAGAAGGAACATTAATGAAAGTGACACTTTCGACTTTTCCATTAAGTATTTTGGCTTTTGTAAATAGTCTTCCAGAAGGCACGTCAATCACGACTTCAAGATGATCTGCTTTTGATTTAATAAACCCGCTCTCTATTGCCCAAGTCACCAATGCAATTGTTCCATGTCCACATGCAGTACTAAATCCGTCTGAATGAAAGAAAACAACTCCTAAATCTCCACCTGAATCATCGGGGGGAACAATAAAACCGCCGTACATGTCGGCATGTCCTCTAGGTTCATGGACTAAGAATTTTCGAAGATCGTCAAGGTTTTCTTCTGCCCATGATCGACGTTCGATGACAGTTGATCCTTCCATCGGACCCGCATCAACTATTCTGAATGGCTCGCCAGCTGTGTGGTAGTCACAACTTTCAATTGATGATCCTGATTCTAAATCCATGTTAAAACCTTAGTAGTTGATTTAAATTTTTTATCCAGAACAATAAATATAGTGTGAGTGCGTGTTGAGAATCGAACCTCACATCAGTTGAGAGCTGAGCTGCTGGCGTTTAGTAGATTTTGAAACTTGTTCTTAAAAAAGTGCGTTCAACAAGCATTTTGTGATTTTCTGTTCTACGATTTCCAGTGCAGATGTGGAGGCCTAATGACTGATATTGAAAACGCACCAAGGGCAGCTTTTACTTCTTTTGCTGACTCCACAAAAGAAGATTGGGAGTTGATTATGTCTCAAAGAAGTGAATTGGAGGCTGCTCTACCTGGTCGAATTCTTGAACAGCTTGAATTATTGAGAAATGATTATGGCGGATTTCCTGTAGATCGATTAGAACATAGTGTTCAGACTGCTACAAGAGCTGAACGAGATGGTCGTGATGATGAATACATTGTTTGTGCGCTATTGCATGATGTTGGTGATGTGTTAACTCCTTATAATCATCCCGATGTTGCGGCGGCGATTCTTAAACCTTTTGTTTCTCCGGCTAATCATTGGATGGTCAAAAATCATGGAGTTTTTCAGGGGTACTATTTTTGGCACCATCTGGGAGGGAATCGTAATGCAAGAGATGCATTTAATGAAAATGAACACTATGAGTACTGTGAGGAATTTTGTGCTGAATATGACTCACCGGCATTTGACCCTTCTTATAAATCAAACTCATTAGAGTATTACGAACCGCTTATAAGAGATTTTTTCTCTAAAAATCCATGGAGTGGTAATGCTTAACTTCTGTCTAATTAGTTTATTATTCGAATCATGATTCTTTCTGATCGGTCAATTCTTGAAGCAATTCAGGATGGGCGAATTATTATCGAGCCCTTTGATAAAGATTGTTTGCAGCCGTCATCAGTGGATCTTCATCTGGATCACCGTTTTCTTGTATTTAAGAATCACACTTTAGGGCATATAGATGTTCGAGAAGATTTATCTAATTTGACTCAAGAGGTTTCAGCTAGTGGCGATGACCCCTTTATGCTTCATCCGGGTGAATTTGTTTTAGGGTCCACTTTGGAGAGAGTGTCTGTGCCGGATGATTTAGTAGCTCGATTGGAAGGAAAATCAAGTTTGGGCCGTTTAGGTTTATTAATTCATTCAACAGCTGGTTATGTTGATGCTGGTTGGGATGGACAGTTGACTTTGGAACTTTCGAATGTGGCTAACTTGCCAATTACTCTTTATCCCGGCATGAAGATCGGTCAGATTTCTTTTGTAAAAATGACCACTGCTGCCGACAGGCCTTATGGATCCTCAGACCTTGGGTCTAAATACAGAGGTCAAGAAGGGCCAAAAGCAAGCAGATATTGGGAAAATTTTTAATTATTTTCGTTGTTTCCCTGTGAGGTAGTTTCTAAAGATTTTGCTTTATCTTCTTTTGGTTGAAGAGCTTCTAGAAGATGGATTGCTATATCTCCTACTTTTACCTCATTTTCTTCTACACCCTCTCCCTTAACTCCGTCATCAATCATTACAAAACAGAATGGGCATGCTGTAGCAATTCTGTCTGCCCCTGTTGCTAGCAATTCTTGGGATCTTTCTACATTTATGTTTTTACCTGTGTCTTCTTCCATCCACATTCTTCCGCCACCAGCGCCACAACACATCCCTTTTGTTCCTTGTCGTTCCGCTTCGACAACTTCAAGACCTCCAATACTGGCGACTACTTTTCTTGGGGCCTGATATACATCATTGTGGCGACCTAAATAACATGAGTCATGATAAACGAGTCGTTCATTCAATTCAGCGTCCGTCATGTCAAGCTTTCCTTGGTCAATTAACCATTCAAGTAATTGAGAATGGTGTACAACTTCGTAATGACCTCCAAGTTGTGGATATTCATTTCCTAACGTATTGAAACAATGAGGACATTGAGTGATGATTTTCTTGACTCCCATTGAATTAAGAGTTTCTATATTTTGGGCAGCCAGCATTTGGAATATATATTCGTTTCCTGATCTTCTTGCTGGGTCACCAGTACACATTTCAGAAGGTCCAAGAATCGAGAAGGAAACTTTTGCCATGGTTAACAGTTGAGCCATCGCTCTGGAAACTTTTTTATTTTTATCGTCGAAAGAGCCAGCACAACCGACCCAATAGAGGAATTCACTTTCGAGAGGTTCACCACCATCAATTACTTCAACACCCTCCAAGTCATCAATCCACTCGGTTCTTGAACCTTGAGACAATCCCCATGGGTTGCCCGAATTTTCCATTGATCTATATGCATTGCCTAATTCCGTAGGAAAATTTGATTCCATTAGTGACAGGTAGCGGCGCATATCCAATATTTTGTCGAGGATCTCTATATTTACAGGACATATTTCGTCACAGGCTTTGCAAGACGTGCAAGCCCAAATTTCTTCGGGTGTAACTCTTTCAAACATTGAATTGGCTGAAATTGAAATTTCTGCGTCAACTCCAATGGGTGGTGATACAACTGGGTCGCCAGTTGCAGCCATTACTTCACCGGTTTTGAGAATTATTTCTCTTGGATCCAGAGGCTTTCCTGTTGCATGAGCTGGGCAAACGCTTGTGCACGTTCCGCACATAGTGCAGGAATCGGTATCGAGCAATTGCTTCCATGTGAAGTCTTCGATTACTGAAGCCCCGAAAGTTTCCAATTCGGTTTCCATAAGATCGGGCAACGGCTTCATCGCACCTTTAGGTCGGTCTCGATCCTTTAAGTACATGTTTAATGGGGAAGTAAACATGTGTCTAAGCATTGTTATTGGAAGAAGAGCCAAAAAGGCTATAAACGAAAGCACATGAGAAATCCACCAAAATTGATGCCAACCGTGCACGTTATTTGTCAAAGAGTCTGAAGTGTCAATAATTTTTGCCAATGGATACCCAATGAGTGACCAGGTCTCTGCAGTTCTAGCGTCTGATTCAACAAGAGCTATTCGAAAAGCTTCTGCACCAAAACCGGTTACACCTATAGATAAAAAGATCAACAATACGACGGCATGTTCAGGTTTTGATTTGATTCTTATTCTGTATGGTCTAAATCGCTTCGGTCCGTATCTTCTGGCCAAAGCCCAAACAACACCAATGAGGAAAAGCACTCCTGCTATATCGCCAACTGCTGTATAGGCACGGTATACATCTCCGTGTAAAAATTTTAAACTTTCTGGAAGTTGATGATTTATTTCAAGGGTGGTTGTGACTGCGAGAAGAATTAGAAAAGGGAAGTACATCAAAGAATGCATTATGCCGGCAGCTGGTTCGCGTAACAGGGTCTGCATGTAAACGCCAGCTCTGAAATCTGAAAACCGAGCTTTAGCATTTTTTTTGTTAGTAGAACGATTATCTGGCGTTCCTCTTTCCCAGTTTTTAACGCGGTTAGCGAAAAGAACAGATCCGTAAANAAGCATTAAAGAGGTCACTAAATAGAAAGCAAATTTTATTGAACCGGGTATGTTTTCAAAGACCTCNCTGGTTATTGGAGAGTCATCGTGAAATTTAAAAATAGATGCTGCCACTCCAGAAAGTGCCGTGAAAAGAGCAATTAAAACACCTAGTCCAATGATTGCGTGATGTGGTCGCATGCTGGGTTTTTTCATGACTTGATGACCCTATCTTGTATCTGACTGATATGTAATTTTGATGTACAAACAGCTCTTATGATTTTAGTCTAGAAAATAATTTTACTTATTTTGGATAAATTATAAATTTAAGACCATTCTTTGAGGGTTCACTCAGTGTTTCTGATTTTCTGCAGACTCAGTGCGAGCCAAAGCAGCTTTTTTATCAATCGCTCTTTCTGAAACAGGTTTTTTCATTTTTGGATTTAGTTCGTTGTCTAGTTCATAAATGAAAGGTATGCCTGTTGGTATGTTGAGTTTTACGATTTCCTCATCTCCGATTTTGTCTAGATGTTTACAAAGTGCCCTGAGGCTATTTCCATGCGCAGCGATAAGAACTTTTTTCCCAGAATTAAGCTCAGGCGCAATATCTGAAAACCAATAGGGAAGTAAGCGATTCATGACATCTGCTAGACATTCACTTAATGGAATTAATTCTTCATTCAAATCTTTGTACGTTTCATTGTTTTTTGGATTGAAACGGTTCTCAGGCCTTATAGGAGGTGGAGGCGTATTGTACCCCCGGCGCCATTCTTGAATTTTTTGCTCACCGAATTTTATTTTTGCTTCTGATTTGTTTAGTCCGGTTAGGTCGCCATAATGGCGCTCGTTTAGACGCCAATTTTTATAAATCGGTATTTTTTTGTTAATGCTTTTATTAACTAATTCAGCTGTTTTAATTGCTCTTTTTTGTAACGAGCTATGTATCACATCAGGTATTAAGTCGGATTGAAGAAGCATCTCCCCTGCTTGGATAGCTTCTTTTATTCCCGTAGCCGTTAAATCACAGTCGTACCATCCCGTGAAAAGATTCTGTTCATTCCATTCACTTTGGCCGTGCCGAAGCAGAATTAGGGTTGGCATCTATAAACTCACCATTTTTTCTCTTTTTTACACAATACTTAAAAACTATAATCAAATGTTGCTATTACCCCACTAAAGATTATATAGTAGATATGACATAGAAAATGATACATATATTATATAAGATAAGAGCTTATTTTTAACAAAATCATAAAAATTCAGGAGAAAAAAATGGGTAAAGCTGTAGGAATCGATCTAGGAACAACTAATTCAGTTGTAAGTGTCCTCGAAGGTGGTGATCCGGTCGTGATCGCTAATGCTGAAGGTTCACGTACAACTCCTTCTGTCGTTGCTTTTTCAGTAGATGGAGAAGTTCTTGTAGGTGAAGTAGCTAAAAGACAAGCAATTACAAATCCAGATCGAACTATTCGATCTGTTAAAAGACACATGGGTACTACATGGAAAAAAGAAATCGATGATAAGAGTTATACAGCACAAGAAATTTCCGCTAGAACGCTCCAAAAACTAAAGCGAGATGCAGAGTCTTATCTTGGAACCCCTGTCACTGAAGCTGTTATTACCGTTCCTGCATACTTNGATGACGCCCAACGAACCGCAACTAAAGAGGCAGGACAAGTCGCTGGTTTAGATGTTTTAAGAATTATTAATGAACCTACCTCTGCAGCTTTGGCTTATGGTTTAGACAAAGAAAACTCCGATCAAACAATTTTGGTTTTTGATTTAGGAGGCGGAACATTCGATGTCTCTATTCTTGAAGTGGGGATTGACGGAGAAGGACAAGTATTTGAAGTTAAATCTACACATGGCGACACAAATCTGGGTGGAGATGATTGGGACGAAGCAGTTATCGAATGGTTGGTGACTTCTTTCAAAAACGATCATGGTGTTGACTTGGCTTCTGACCCAATGGCAACCCAACGTCTTAAGGAAGCAGCTGAAAAAGCAAAGATAGAATTATCACAAGTTCAGCAAACGCAAATAAATCTTCCATTTATTACGGCTACAGATGGTGGTCCCTTACATTTGGATTATTCATTAACGCGTGCAAAATTTCATGAGCTAACTGCAGACTTATTGAAAAAATGTCGCGGCCCTTTTGAACAAGCGATTAAAGATGCTGATGTGGGTAAGGGTGAAATAGATCATGTAGTACTAGTAGGTGGTTCTACCCGTATGCCTGCAGTAGTTGATTTGGTGAAAGAGATTTCAGGTAGGGAACCAAGCAAGAATGTTAATCCTGATGAAGTAGTAGCAGTTGGTGCAGCTGTTCAAGCAGGGGTTCTTGCAGGTGAAGTCAAAGATGTTCTACTACTTGATGTAACACCATTGTCGTTGGGAATAGAAACCAAGGGTGGTGTAATGACAAAACTTATAGAACGCAATACAACGATCCCTATACAAAAGTCTGAAATTTTTACAACTGCCGAAGACAGTCAACCATCGGTTGAGATCCATGTTTTACAAGGTGAAAGAGAAATGTCTCAATTCAATAAAACTTTAGGAAAGTTTCAACTAGTTGATCTACCCCCCGCGCCGCGTGGGATGCCTCAAATAGAGGTGACTTTTGATATAGATGCAAATGGAATTGTTCATGTTTCAGCAAAAGATAAAGCCACAAATAATGAACAATCCATGACAATTACTGGTCAATCAGCTTTGGAGAAAGATGTGATCGATCAGATGGTTCAGGATGCTGAAATGCATGCTGAAGAAGATAAGTCTCGTCGTGAAGAAGCTGAAATTAGAAACAATGCAGACAATCTTGTTTATCAAACTGAAAAGATGCTTACAGACCAGGCAGAAAATATTTCAGAAGAAGAAAAAAACACTGTCGAGGAAAAACTAACTGAACTAAAAACATTGTTAGACAGTGATGATATTGAAGAAATCAAAACTGCTACAGAAGCTTTAATGACAGCTAGCCAAGAATTTGGACAAAGAATTTATGAGTCTGCTGCTCAAGAAAATTCAGAATCTCAGAGTTCGGAAAATGATGATGTAGTTGACGCTGAAATTGTTGAAGAACAGTGAACTTAATAAATCCAGAAGAACAAAAAGAGAATGGTCTTTCTTCTGAATCCACGGAAGAAACGTTACAAAACAACTCAGATCAAGAACATGGCGAAGAGACAGATGACTCATCTAAAACTGGTGAGATTACCGAAGAGGGCAACAACTTTGCTGTTCCGAATGAAATATCGTTCGCTGAAATTTTGTCAGAACGTGATGAATTTTTAAACCTTTTGCAAAGCGTTAAGGCTGAATTTGATAATTATCAAAAACAAACAAAGAAACGAATAAGTGAAACACGTACTTTCGCACGTGGAGAAATAGTCGAGAAACTTCTGCCTGTTCTCGATGCTTGTGATGCAGCTGTTTTACATGGGGCTGAAGATGTGGTGGCGATTAGAAAAGCATTAATAGATTCTTTGGAAAATGAGGGTTTAAAACTTGTTGGTGCAGTTTCGGAAAAATTTGATCCATCTATACATGAAGCCGTTTCGCATGAGCCCGGTAATGAAGATGAAGAGGAACAGGTAGTAAGTGAAGTGTTGCGGCAGGGATATTTCTGGGAAGGCAAAATACTTAGACCCGCAATGGTTAAAGTGCGTGGTTAATAGGTTTGTGAGATATTAAGTGATTGCTCAGAAAGATTGGCTGGAAAAAGATTTCTATCAAATTCTTGGCGTTTCAGAGAATTCTTCAGCTAAGGAAATCACTAAGAATTATAGAAAACTTGCACGCAAACTTCATCCAGATGCGAATCCGGATGATCAACAAGCCGAAACCAAATTTAAGGAAATTTCTGCTGCTTATGACGTTATTGGAGATGAAAAAAAACGTTCTGAATATGATGAATTGCGGCGTTTAGGTCCACTTGGATCTAGTTTCAATTCAGGTTCTAATGGGTTTGATTCAGGTGGAATACCTTTTGATATAAGTGAGATTTTTGGGAATTTCTTCGGAAATCAACCAAGTAGGGGGAGTCAAAGAGGTCTAGATATAGAAGCCACCCTTCCTCTTTCATTTCTAGATGCTGTAAACGGTGTTACTACTACTTTGACCCTAGGAAATCAAAACGGGAAAGGATCTACATCTGTAAAAGTGAAGATTCCTCCTGGTGTCGAAAATGGTCAAAAAGTCCGCGTAAAAGGTAAAGGTCAATCTGGACCTGCGGGGTCTGGAGACTTATTTGTAATCGTGCAGGTAGAACCTCATGATCTTTTTGGACGAGAAGGTAAAAATTTGACCGTTGTCACCCGAGTTACTTTTCCTCAGCTTGTACTTGGGTCTGAGGTAAAAGTCGACACATTAGAAGGTAGTAAAGTGACGTTGCGTATTCCTCCTGGGACACCAAATGGAAGAACATTTCGCGTTAAAGGAGGCGGAGTTGCTACTCCAAGAGGAGTTGGTGATCTTTTGGTAACAGTTGAAGTTGAAATCCCAACACAGGTAAGCGACAAAGAACTTTTACTTATTGAGGAGTTAGCTGATGTTATGTCTAAAAAAACGCCCAAGGATTAATGCGATGATTAATAAAGCTAAGGTCATTAGTGAGTTGAGTTTTACCGCTCAGACAGGGGAAAATTGATATGGAAAGACCACAACCAGATCAAGCAGTTTATGTAATTTCAGTTGCAGCAGAATTATCTGGAATGCATCCCCAGACTCTTCGTATTTATGAAAGCCGTGGATTACTTGATCCAGCTCGAACAGCTGGAGGAAATCGTCGTTACAGCGATACTGATATAAGACTCCTTCGACGGATTGCAGATTTAACTGCTGAGGGGTTAAATCTTCAAGGAGTTAAGCGTATTTTAGAACTTGAAGCTGAAGTAATTCGTTTGAATCGAGAACTTGAAATGGCAAAAAGTCAAATCGCTGAGGCAGTTACTGAAGTGCATCGTCAGTATCGCAGAGATCTTGTACCCATAAAACAAAGCGTTACTTTACTTAGGCAGCAGAAAAGGCCTTGACCTGCAGTTTTACAAATAAATCTCAAAAATATTTCATAACAAAAAGGTTACAAACAGGTTTCATTCCACAATTAGCCCCTTTGTCTGAAAGGGTATTAGAGACTTTTCCACAAGGCATGTGGAAAAGACAATCTTTAGTTCAAGTGACTTAACTTCTAATGACAAATATTTTATTGCACTTAAAAAATGCTAAAAAAAACCAGAAGAATAAAGGTAAGATCAGCAAGTAATTATCCCTATCTAGGAGGATTTATATGCCTGCAACAGTAGTTGTAGGAACACAGTGGGGTGATGAAGGTAAGGGTAAATTCACTGACCTAGTCGCTCAGGACGTGTCGATGGTTGTTCGCTATCAGGGCGGTCATAATGCAGGCCATACTTTGGTAGTAGATGGAGAAACTTTTGCTTTACAGCTGATTCCTAGTGGAATTTTGTCAGAGCATGTAACGCCAATAATAGGTAATGGAGTTGTAGTCGATCCAGGTGTTCTGATTGAAGAAATGAATAATCTTGAATCACGTGGAGTTAGTACAAAAAACTTGCGTATAAGTGGAAATTCCCACTTGATTCTTCCCTATCACCAAGAATTAGACGCACTTTATGAAAGTAATCTTGGCGATGAAAAAATAGGCACAACTAAACGTGGTATCGGCCCCGCGTATGCGGATAAAGCTTTACGAATAGGTCTCCGAGTTCAAGATCTTCTTGATCGTGATATTTTTAGACAAAAATTAGAAGCAACGATGAAATATATCAATGGTGTTTTAACTCAAGTCTTTAATCATTCCCCAATGGATCCGGTTGAAATCTCTAAAACATATTTGGATGATTTTGCACCACGCATAGTGCCACACATAGCCGACACAATTTATTTGGTCCACGAAGAGTTAAGTGCAAAAAAACGTATATTGCTTGAAGGAGCTCAGGCCACTTTTCTTGATTTAGATTACGGAACTTATCCCTTTGTGACTTCTTCCAATCCAGTTTCAGGGGGAGCTTGTACTGGATCTGGTGTAGGTCCACTTGATATTGATCGAATAATAGGGATAACTAAGGCTTACACAACACGAGTTGGAGCTGGACCTTTTACGGCTGAATTATTTGATGAAATTGGCGATCATCTTATTGACGTTGGTCATGAATACGGAACTAATACAGGTCGTAGACGTCGTGTGGGTTGGCTAGATCTCGTAATGCTTCGCTACGCCTGTCGTGTTAATTCTTTAACTGAGCTTGCAATTGCAAAATTGGATGTTCTAGATGATTTAGATTCAATAAAAATTTGTGTTGCTTATGAATTTGAGGGCAAACGACACGATTGGTTACCGCATAACCAGTCTTTACAGAATCAGGCAGTTCCTATATATGAGGAATTTAAAGGTTGGAAGTGTGATTTATCAGAGATTAAAAACAGATCGGAACTTCCAAAAGAAGCTGAAAACTATTTGAATTTTATAGAAAATTCTTTAAATATTCCGGTCGACTTAGTTGGGGTAGGCCCAGGACGCCATCAATATTTCAGACGTCAGAAATAACGAGGTTAAATGAAGGTTTGTGTTGTTGTGTCAGGCGGAAGAGAGCACGCGTTGGCTCATGTGCTTGCAAGAACAGCTGAAGTGTTTGTAGCCCCAGGAAATCCAGGTATACCTTTTTCGACTACTCAACCTGTCAATGAAATGTCAGCAAGATAGAATGACCTCGTTTTGATTGTGGAAAATGTTCTCGCCAGCCGCTATGCGAGCCAGCAAATGGTTGACATTTGGTCGGCTGAATCTCGGATAATTCTTGAACGAGAGCTATGGGTAGCAGTATTAAAAGCCCAAAAAGAACTTGGTATTGAAATTGAAGACCAGGTAATTGAAGATTATGAATCAGTCATTGAATCCGTTGATTTAAATTCAATTCGCAAACGTGAAAAAATTACTCGTCATGATGTTAAGGCCAGATTAGAGGAGTTTTCTGAGTTAGCTGGACACCAACATGCGCACAAGGGAATGACCTCTAGAGACTTGACTGAAAATGTTGAACAATTACAAATTAAGAAAAGTTTGGATTTAGTTCTTGATTTAGTTGTCGCTTCATTAAGCAGATTAGGTCGTCTTGCTGCTGAGAATTCTTCACTCATGTTGACTGGTAGAACCCATAACGTTGCTGCACAGCCGACGACTCTTGGTAAACGTTTTGCGAATACGGCTGAAGAACTTATCAATGCTTACCATAAAGCAAATTTCTTATTAGTTAATTTTCCTCTTCGCGGTTTGAAAGGTCCAGTCGGTACTCAACAAGATCTATTAGATCTATTTGAAGGGGATAATGAAAAAGTGAGTTTGATTGAAAACCGTGTAGCAGAAATTTTGGGTTTTGATAAAGTTTTAGACTCTGTTGGTCAGGTTTATCCCCGATCAATGGATTTTGAAGTTGTTTCTGCACTTGTTCATATTTCAAGTGCGCCTTCAAATTTTTCAAAAACAGTCAGACTAATGGCTGGAAATAACTTAGTTTCAGAAGGTTTTCAACAGGGACAGGTGGGGTCATCAGCCATGCCTCATAAAACAAACACCAGAACTTCTGAAAGAATTAATGGTCTTTCATTGGTGCTAAAAGGTTATTTATCGATGTTAGGAGGCTTAGTCGGGGATCAATGGAATGAGGGGGACGTGAGTTGTTCTGTGGTTAGAAGAGTAGCTTTACCGGATTCGTTTTTTGCGATCGATGGATTATTTCAATCATTTCTAACTGTGCTTGATGAATTCGGTTCATTTCCAGCGGTTATTGAGAAAGAGTTGTTGGAAGAACTTCCGTATCTTTCAACGACAAGGCTTTTAGTGGCAGCGGTGCAAAAAGGGATTGGTAGAGAAACTGCCCATGAAATTATAAGTGAACACGCTCAGAAGTCTTCTATCTCTAGGCGTGAAGGTTTAGAGGGTCCTAGTTTTGTTGAACTTCTTGATTCAGATGACCGTTTTCCATTAAATGAAGGAGAAATGAATCAACTATTTAGCCAAAGGACAGTCCTGATTGGTAATGCTTCAAATCAAGTTCAGTTAGTAATAGAAAAAATTGCTGACATAGTTACACACAGACCCCTTGCCGCTTCATATAAACCAGAATCTATTATTTAAAAAGGAAACATCTTTTGAGACTTGATTTGCCTCATGTGCATTCGGGAAAAGTTCGAGATATTTATGAAATTGATTCTCAGAAACTACTTATGGTCACCTCCGAATTCAACAGATCGAGTATTGGAAGAATTGAAAAAAGAAAAAAAACCGGCCTGTGTGATAGGTGAGATAGTCGAAGGTTCTCATCAGGTCGAAATTTTAAGGTAACTTCGCTTTATGGATAAAAATGAATTGATCGCTCATTTGAAAAAGTTCTCGATTCAAGAAGGCGACTTTGTTTTAAAATCAGGCCGTAAAAGTAATTGGTTTTGCGATGCTAAACAGACAATTTGTAGACCTGAGGGGATGCTATTGGTAGCTGAAGCCGCCATAGAAGCAATACCCGATGACATCCAAGCGATAGGTGGACTGGCTGCTGGAGCAGATCCGGTTGCTTTTGGAGTTGCCTCTATTGCAGCTAACAGAGGCAAGTTTTTTCGTTCTTTTAGTATTAGAAAAGAGTCTAAAGATCACGGTGTTCAAGGCCGACTTGCTGGTGCTTTGGATAAAAATGACAGGGTGGTTATCTGTGAGGACACTGTCACAAGAGGAACTTCTCCTCTAGAAGCTGCGAGAGTTGTACGTGAGCTAGGTGGGAATCCTGTGATGATTCTTGCTGTCGTTGATCGTGGTGGAAGTTGTGCTTTAGAAGCTAAAAAAGAAGGAATTTCTTTTCATGCATTAGTGTCAGCACCCGAATTAGGTTTTGATTACGAAAATCAATAGTTTTATCCCCAATACTGCTCGTAGGCTTAAGCCTTATGCCGTATTTACCAACTGCTGCTTATTCAATCTATGTAAAAGTTGAACTTCAAAATGTCCCTAATACTTTGGGACGATTTGCTACAGCTGTTGGCGAAGCTGGAGCGAATATCGTCTCAATGGGCGGTTTTGACGTTCGGGGTGAAATTTTAACGAATGACGTTGTAATAAATTGCAGGGACGAGGAACACGTAGATTCTGTAATTGCACATATAAAACAATTAGAAGGCGTTGATTTGCTTTCTTGGCATGATCGAACTTTTGAAATGCACAAAGGTGGGAAAATTGAAGTTTTACCTTTGGCAGAAATCTCTGACAATCACGACCTTTCTATGGCCTACACCCCGGGAGTAGCGAGAGTTTGTATGGCTATTCATGAAGATCCATCTCAAGTTCATGAACTGACAATTAAGAAAAATACAGTCGCTATTGTTACCGATGGAACAGCGGTGCTTGGTTTGGGCGATATAGGACCTGAGGCATCCTTGCCTGTAATGGAAGGAAAAGCTCTTCTGTTTAAAGAGTTTGCTGGAGTAGATGCTTTTCCAGTTTGTTTAGATGTAACGGATTCATATGAAATTATTGAAACAGTCAAAAAACTTGCACCTTCTTTTGGCGGAATAAATCTTGAAGATATCGCTGCGCCAGCAGCATTCGAAGTTGAAGAAGCATTACAAGAAGCTCTTGATATCCCAGTCTTTCACGATGATCAGCATGGAACAGCAGTTGTTACTCTCGCTGCTCTATGGAACGCGCTTCGTTTGACTGGTAAAGAGATCGAAAACCAATCAGTTGTAATAGCTGGCATGGGTGCTGCTGGAGTCGCTGTGGGAAAGATATTAATTGGCGCAGGAGTTGGAGAGATAGTGGGTGTTGATCGCGCCGGAGCTGTTTATCAGGGGCGTGAAAATTTAAATGTTGCAAAGGAGTGGTTTGCTAATAACACAAACCCGGACAGGAAAATGGGTACTTTGAACGATGTGATCAAAGGATCAGATATTTTTATAGGTTTGAGCGGACCAGGACTTATTGATGCAAGTGATCTTCGTAATATGGCTTCAGATCCTATTGTTTTTGCAATGGCTAACCCAGATCCTGAAATTCGTCCGGAGGAAGCTGATGGTCTGGCAGCTGTGATGGCAACTGGAAGAAGCGACTATCCGAATCAAATCAATAATGTGTTGGCTTTCCCCGGAATTTTTCGTGGAGCGCTAGATGTAGGAGCAACTCAGATTACTGAAAATATGAAATTAGCTGCCGCAAAAGCTATAGCTGATTCGATCGAAGAAAATGATTTGAATCCTGATTTCATTGTTCCTTCAGTTTTTAATAAATCTGTCCCATACAAAGTTGCTGAAGCTGTTGCTAGAGCAGCATTAAATGACAAAGTTTGTCGTTGATTAAAAAGAATTAGAAATTGAGATCTAAGCTTATCGATATTGAAGGTGTAACTTTTGACCTTTGGAATACTCTTTTAGTTAGCGAACCAGGTGGTATTGAAGTTAGACAATCTGCTTGGCAAAAAGTAATTGATGAAAGAGGTTTGAATATTTCCTCTGATTTATTGCTATCAGTTCTTGAAATGCTCCCAGTTAGATTCGATGTTGAATGGCGAGCTGGCCGTCAATACACAGCGAAAGAGGCATTAGAAGACGCCTTTAACGTTTTTGGTGAGCAAATTAACTCTGAGGATCGTGAAGTTTTTGCGGAAACTTTTGATCAAGCTTCGTTTGCTTTAAAAGTCGACGTCGTTGAAGGAGCAGAAGAAGTTTTGACGTATTTGGTTAAGAAAGGTATAAAAACTGCGATAGTAAGTGATACTTCCCTATCGGCTGGTAGGCATTTACGGTTCTTTTTAACTGAATTCGGTATAGCTCCCTACATAACTTTTTTTGCATTTTCTGATGAAGTAGGTGTTTACAAACCTGACGAAAAAATATTTATGAAAGCATTAGGAGGAATGGGAGACATCAATCCATCCAAGGCGGCCCATGTAGGTGATTTGAAACGCACTGATGTCTTCGGTGCAAGAAGCATTGGTATGACAAGTGTCAGATTTAGAGGGGCAAATGATGATCAAGAGAACGAATTAGAAGCAGATTTCGTAATTGACCATTTGATGGAACTGCCATCTCTGTTGAATTTATAATTAGTCCGTTAATAGAAAGTCTGTCAGTTTTTTGAATCTTTCGTTATCGATTTTTAGACCGTTAAGTCTAAAGTTGTCCCAAGTCCCAAAATTTTTCTTGACCTCATCAAATATTAAAGTTATAAAACTCTCTTTGGCGTATAGAAGTGATTGAGCTATTTCCATACGTTCTTCAATAAGTTTTTCGGAACCATTTTCAGTGGTTTCAACTAAGTGGTCTCTTATTTGTTTTTCTTTTAGTTGCATTTCTTTTTCTCGTAGTTTATTTGTCAGTAAATAATCTTCAATTATTACAGATTCATTGACATCAAGAATTCCGAGCAGAAAAGCGGAGACTATTCCTGTCCTGTCTTTACCTGCGACACAATGGAAAAGTAAAGGAAAATTGTCGGTGTTAGTTAATGATTCAAAAACTGGTACGTAGGAATTGAGTTTTTCACTGACTGAATTCTTGAAATATTTTTCAATAATCTTTCCTGTGAAATCATTAGGTAACTGCTCACCATCTAGAAAATTGGCGGCAACAGTAAACTCGTTATCGTCAGAAGAAACTGAGAAATTAAGAGTCTCAACTGTTTCCAAATTAGGAGTTGGATATTTTTCGATTTCTGAAGGTCTTCGCAAATCTATGATTGTTTTTAATTGCAAACTTTTAAACTGCTTAAAATCTTCTTTTTCTAAGTCACTTAAATGCCCGCTGCGGAATATATATCCGGTTTTTACTTCCATGCCAGTTTGGGTTTTTTTACCGCCTATATCTCTAAGATTGGCGTCCGGAATAATGA
>JAKUNG010000040.1 GCA_022452285.1 Terriglobia bacterium
AACTGATTGGTTTATTAGTCCCCACTCTTCAGCTTTTTCTGCGTCGATGGCTTCCCCTCGCATACAAAAGTCTAATCCTGCTCTTTTAGGCATCACCCTAAATAAACCCGCCATAACCATAAAAGGCCATATTCCTCTTTTAATCTCGGGCGCCGAAAATTTAGCTTCTTCAACTGCCACAGCATGAGTTGAATTAGTTACCATTAATAGAGCTCCGGCCAAAACAGATCCTTGAATTTTTGCTATTACCGGTTTATGTAAATGCCTAAGAGAAAGGCTTATATCTGTCTTTCCTTCCAATCTGGGAACAGCAGACTCAGGCGGTTTCTCCTTACCAGACATATTTCTTAAATCGGCACCGGCACAGAAAATATCTCCTTCAGCTGCTAATACCACTACACGAATTGATCTCTCTTGTTTAGCGTAGGCCAAGGCATAATTAATTTCATTGGTCATCACTGAATTTAAGGCGTTTTTCCTTTCGGGTCGATTTAAAGTTATGGTAAGAACATTCCCATCGATGTTAATTTTTGTGGCTTCAAAAATCAGTCCTTCAAGTGATAGTTTTTCGGTATTCATAATCTATCCTCCTATTGCTTCTAACAGATAATCAGGAGCATCTATTTCTTTAGCACGTATATACTCGCCCAACGACTTGGCTTGACCATCAAGCCTGGTTGAAGAAGAAACCCCATCTTGTAATATGTCATGGATATAAAAATTTAATGAGAGTATGTTTGGAAGTTCGTGTCTCTCTACCTCATATTGAGATACATCTGGTAAAAGCTCTTTTAGTCTATCCACAGTTAGAAAATCATATAAAAATGCATAAGATTCTGGTGTTTTAGCCCACACTCCCAGATTAGCACATCCGCCTTTGTCCCCAGATCGGGTACCAAACAAACGACCAAAGTTAATTTTCTTCGTATTCTTTATTTCAGGTAATTTATTTTCGTAAGGTTCTTTTTGATAGTAAATCTCTTCCAGGTCCATTTGGCTAGTTGGAACAACATCAACGGTATCCCCTTCAAAATGAACTTTTTCAGTGATGTATTTACTATCAACGAGAGCAGGCCAATACTCAATATAGTGACCGCTTGGTACCGAACCACCCCTTCCAGTCCAACCTGGAAGATTGGCTAGTCCCAATTCAACTATTTTGGCACTGAAGAGTCTGCCTACCAAATCTGGATTTTGGGACATCACACTAATTCTTAGAGAAGCTTGAGCTTGTTCATTGGACTCAGGATTTTCTTTATCGGTTCTGTGAAGTTGTATATCAACTTTATCAAACTGTTCTTTTCCGCCTACATTCTCAAAGATGGAATCGGTTACTAATTTAGCTTTCTCTTCTATATCCAAACCAGTTAGCAGGATTTCCGTTCCGTTTCTAAAACCACCTGCTAAGTTTATGCAAACTTTGTGGGTCTTTGGAGCACTGCTTCCACGGCATCCCGATACATGAACTCTATTTTCAGCTTCTTGATTAATCTTTAAGGTATCAAAGTGGGATATCACATCAGGGTTCATATAAGCAGGACTACCAATTTCGTAGAGTAATTGAGCAGTCACAGTGCCGACTGAAACGAGTCCGCCAGTACCCGGGTGTTTTGTTATGGTAAAACTACCGTCTTCAAATATCTCGGCAATTGGGTAACCCATTTTTGAAAAGGAGGGGACTTCTTGAAAAAAAGAATAATTTCCTCCAGTAGCTTGGGCTCCACATTCAATGATATGACCTGCTGCCAAAGCTCCTGCAAGGGCATCGTAATTATCCCTAGACCAATTGTATTTCCATGCTGCGGGTCCGATAACAACAGCAGCATCAGTTACTCTAGGACAGACAACAACATCTGCCCCTTTATCCAAGGCTTCTTTGATCCCCCAAGCTCCGAAGTAGGCATTTGCAGTAACAGGTTTTTTTTCATAACCCGCCAAAGGAATATCCTTCTCCATATTCTTAAGTAATTCACCTTCTTCATTTAATTCATCAAGCCTTGGAATCAAGTCGTCTCCATCTATATAGGCAACTTTTAGATTTAATCCCAGTTCTTCAACTATTTCTTCTACTTTTGCAGCCATTGAGACTGGGTTTAGCCCTCCGGCATTAGTAACAATTTTAATACCTCTTTCTTGACAAGCTAAGGCAACGTCTTTGAATTGCTTTAAGAAGGTTCCAACGTATCCATGATCTTCGCCACGCTGCATTCTCTGGTTATAAAGTATTGTCATGGTTAGCTCTGCTAGATAATCACCTGTAAGAACATCTATAGGTCCGCCTTCCACCATATCCTTTGCTGCTGATAGACGATCTCCATAGAAACCACTGCAATTACCTATTAAGATTTTATCTTCAGAACTACTCATAGACTTTTCTCCAAACTACTTTTAATCCACTATCATTAAAAGAGCCCCATTATCTAATTGTTGTTCTTTTTTGATGTATATCTTCTTAACCTTACCTGCTTCTGGGGCATTAACTTGATGTTCCATTTTCATTGCCTCAAGAATAACTACCGGATCACCTTTAGAAACCTTGTCGCCCACTTTGACTTTAAGATCGACAACCTTACCTGGCATTGGTGCAATTAATCCTCCTATCACTTCTTCTGAACCTGGCAGAACAAATCTAGGAACAACTTCTAAAGATACATTTCCCCAAGGCATTTTTACAATTACCTGATCATCTGATTTTGTTACTTTCGAAGAAATTCTATGACCATCAATTTCTAAACTGATTGATTTGTCATTCCATTGAAAAATTTTTACTAGGGAATCTTCATTTAAATCAAAATTTCCATCTCTTCTGGATCTATAGGTGATGGGAATTTCTGTTTCTCCGCACATAAAACTCATTTTTTGTTTTGGTAACCTACTGTTTCTCCAACCTGAGGGTAGATCTCCTAACAATTCTGCTTCGTTTCTGTTCTTGCCTTGTATCCACATGGCAGCAATAGAAGCGACCTTTCTTAATTCATCATCACTAGGTTCATAAGACCTTGGAGGTTTAACTTTTTCAATAAAGTTAGTGGTAGTTAAACCATTTAAGAAGGCTTCAGAGCGTAAAGTTGAAACTAAAAAATCTCGGTTCGTAACAACTCCTCCAATATGCAAGGCTTCTAAAGCCATGGACAGTTTATTGGCTGCTTCTAATCTATTTTCTCCGTAACAAATTACTTTAGCGATCATTGGATCAAACTCAGTACCTATAACTGAACCTTCTTCTACTCCAGAATCCCATCTAGCTTCTACTTCTGAGTTAGGTTCATAAGCAATTAATGTTCCTGTAGCAGGAAGGAAATCATTCCTTGGGTCTTCAGCGTAAAGTCTTGCTTCAATTGCCGAACCATACCAATCAATATCTTCTTGGTAATAACCAAGATTTTCACCCCGAGCTATTCGAAGCTGTTCATGCACTATGTCGATACCTGTGGTGGCTTCTGTCACAGGGTGTTCTACTTGAAGTCTGGTATTAACTTCCAAGAACCAAAATTCACCAGTTTTGTCATCAACTAAAAATTCAACTGTCCCTGCAGATTCGTATTTCAATTTTTTAGCTAGTTTTAAAGCAGCTTCTCCCATTGCATCGCGCATTTCTAGGTCAACACGTGGCGAAGGAGATTCTTCAATTATTTTTTG
>JAKUNG010000041.1 GCA_022452285.1 Terriglobia bacterium
ATGTTTCTCTTGCTTGATCCATTACTATAGCATAAGCAGCCATTGCATCCCCTACTTTTATTATCTTTTCTTTATCAATACTGTCACCTTCGGGGCCACTCATTTTCACCATGGCATTCATGGACTTAGTAAGTGGGTCTTCACCGCCAATCAAACTAGTTAGAGCACCAAACCCTGCACTAACAAAATTACCAAGTGCAGCGTCCGCTCCAATGTTGGCTTCTTTTGCCAGCAGAGCTGTTGTTTTGGTGTATTCGCCCATTGCATTAGCAACATTTTTTATCTTTTCTACATCAATGCTACCTGATTTCTTTGTCATTTCTACCATGCCATCTAAGGCTTTAGTGAGTGGGTCTTTACCACCAACTAACTTGGTTAAAGCATTAAAACCCTCTCCCACAAAATTGACAATAGAAGCAAGCCCCCCAGAAGCTGCGTTAAGTGCCATCCCTGCCATTACTATAGTGTATGATCCCATTGCATCAGCAACATTTTTGACGTTATCAACATTAATACCTGAGCTTGCCGCAGATATTTTTTTCAAGTTACCAAGCATCTTGTCAAGAACACCTTCACCACCTAAGATACCGCTGAGTCCATCAAAAGCAGTTGTCACAAAATTAAAGACACTTCCGATTGCTTCTCCACCTGATGCAGCTGCACCTAATGCCATCGCTTCAGCATATGCTGCCATTGCTTTAGCATTATTTTCCACTATATCTACATTAATTGCTTCTGCACCAAAAGCTTTTAATTTATCTAATATAGGTACAGCACCAAAAAGCGACCCAATACCACTAAAAACTGTATCTGCAAGATTACCTATAGCTGATAATGCCTGCCCTGCTCCAGCAGCAGTCATTGCAATACTATAAGCCGCTAGCGCTTCAGCATTCCTTTTAATATTTTCAGTATCAAGTTCTAATGCACTAAATGCTTCTAGATTTTCTATTAGTTTTTCAGTACCACCTTTACCACCAAACAGTCCTGAGATTCCATCTGCAACATTACCAATTAAATTACCTACACCTAAAACAGCACTTCCTAATCCCATTACAGCAAATCCACCACCAAGAGCTGCTATACCGCCACCAACTTTTATTAGAGCTCCACCATCTATACCATCAAAAGCTCTTAATCCTTCAGCAATGTCTGGCATAAATTTTGAAATAACCACACCAGCGCCTGCTACAAGTAATCCAAATGCAGCAAGTCCAGCACCAAGGGCAGCCATTACAATAACAAACGGCCCAGCCATCGTTACAGCTTTACCAATACCCATAATAAATCCGCCAATACCAGCACCCACACCTTTGCCAAGTCCACCTATTACTCGACCAATTCCAGCAAATATTCCAGCACCTTTTTTGTCTTCAGGCGGCATAGGCCCAACGCCACCAGCACCACCACCTGATCCTGATAATGAATCTGAGATTGCTTGTAGTAAGTTAATCTGTTGTGCTTGACCTCGTTGCTGATCTGCTTTATCTTCTGCTGCAGCTGCCCCTCGCGGATCAGATGCTGCAATAAGTCGATCCATTTTTAGATTTGATATATTAATTCTTACATTTACTTTTTTTAATTCGCTTATAACGTCTTGAAAATCTGCCATTGGACTATCCTATTTTTTACCTTTTGGTATAGATGCACCTGGCTTACCCACATATAAACCAAAGAACGCAGCACCAGCACCTACGATGGTAGATATAAACATTGCTTGTGCATTAGTTGGATCAGGTAATTCCATAAACCAAGTTACCGATTTATAAAAGGCAAAGATGTATGCAAGCATGACTAACCTTGGAATAATACGAAACTTGTCCAATACGCCCGCTGTTTGGTTGTACCAAGTTGGTTCATCTCCGCCAGTATTAGGAACAATATCTGACTTCTGAAGTTCGTATTCCTTAGTTGTCTCTATTACTTTAACCGTTTGATCGGCCATTAACTTATCTCCGATTTCGAGCTTTTTCTTTTTCTATTCGTTCTTGTTCTTCTTTTATAAAATTCATCAATAATCCAACATATATTTCCCTTTCCCAAGGTATCATTTCTTCCAATTCAATTAAACTATAATTATGATGTTGCATCATTCCAAAATTGGTTCTATAATAATTACCTAAATTATCATGAGAAAGGGCTACTCGAAAAAACTTTGCAGACCTTCAATTGGAATTGTAGTCTTCTTTTTGGTCTTTGGATTTTTCACTTCAATTTCGTGCAGTAATTTTGGCATAGTTTCAAAAAATGCACTCAATTTCTCAAAACTTTCAGTTGTCATACTTTCAATAAATTCATCTAATTCTTTATTTGAAATATCCACTCTGTTATGAACGGTTTCACCATCATGTATTTCATGAACGCATCTCCTTATCATATCAAAAATAGAATCAATTTGACCTGTATTATTATATCCAGCCATATCTTTTAAAGTTGGATATCTCATAACAATATGAACATCATCTGTTACTTGAACAATATTCGTATGTTCTTCTTTCACTTGTATATTAACATCTTTTAAATCAATTTCAACATTCACTTTTGTCTTTTCATCATCAGGACATAACACAGTGAGTTTTATTTTTTCTCCTACTGATCTTCCTCTCATTTGTAAAAAAACATATTCAACATCAAACATAGGGAGATTGTAAGCATCTAATTCTCCAAATGTACAATCACTGATGATTGAAGCAAATGCATTTTCTATTGCTTTATTATCATCAGACTCTTGAGCTATCATCAAAGTCTTTTGTTCTTTCACAAGAAATGGTCTGTATTTTATTGATTCTCCTGTAGAGGGAAGTTCTAGTTCATAAGTTATATTACTAAGTTTAGGTAATGCCATAATTTTTCATCCTTTATAAATTATTTAATTGGAGTAAATTACCAATCATCTTCATGTCGCGCCACCGCTGCATCGTAAAGACTCACTGTAGCAGGTTGATTTCTTTTATTAGTTATTTCTGCTGTATTTTTACCAGTTTCTTCAGCCAAGTCATTCCGCTTTGGTGGTTGTCTGTTTAAATCTAAAGTTTCCCAATATCTAAAAGAAAAACTTACAGAAGTTTTTACAATTTCATTATTTGATGCTTGACTTAATTCTGTTCCAGTAATTGTCTTTGGAAAGGCTTCCCAAAGTTTAACACCATATCGTTTCGTATCTTGTCTATCTAACATATAAATTTCTACTGTGCCGATATAATCATTATAATAACCAATATTCCAAGTTCTAGGATTAAATGTAAGTTCTTGCCAACTTTCAAAAAATACTCTTTCATCCAATCCACCACTAGATTGAAAAACCATTTCTATATCTTCTGCGTAAGTTACTCCATCAACAATTTCTCTGGTAGGCCCGTAGATATTTGAATCAGTTAAAGTAGTTAAATTTCTGCCGGGAATAGTAAGTGATTCGCATCTCAAAGAAACTTCTCTTGCTTCACCCATCATTGATGCAGAAGCGCCTCGCGGAGGAAGAATCAATACCTCAAATCTATTCGGTATTGCATAACCTTCATCCGAATGAAATCCAGATAGAGCATTATTTAGCTTAGCAAATGCTTTTTCTTCTAAAAATTTTGCTGCTGAACCTAAGGCCATTAAATCATACTCCTAGATTCTTTCCATAC
>JAKUNG010000042.1 GCA_022452285.1 Terriglobia bacterium
TCTGAAAGAATTGGGAATGTTAAACTTATCATTGTTGATCCTATATCTGAGTATCTAGGAAAAACAGATTCACATCGAAATTCTGATGTTAGATCAGCACTAACACCTGTTTCAGATTTTGCAGAAGCTTCTGGTGCATGTCTTCTTTGTGTTACCCATTTGAATAAAGGAGGACAAGGTACAAGCGCCATGAATCGGGTAACTGGAAGTATTGCCTTTGTTGCTGCTTCCAGAGCTTCTTATGTTGTTACCAAAGATCCAGATGACCCAGATATGCGTTTGATGCTGCCATTGAAGAATAACCTTGCCAAGGATACTCATGGCTTTGCTTATAGGATTGAAGAAAAAGATATACACAAAAACAACGAACTGATACAAACCTCATTCGTTACATGGGAACCAAATTTCATCAATCTAACTGCGGAAGAGGTTCTTGGAGTTCAAAGCAGTTCCAGCAATAGAAAAATAGCAGAAGATTTCTTGATTCAAGAACTTGGGGGAGGAGTAGCAATTCCATGTAAACAGCTTTACCAAAAAGCCGAAGATCAAGGTATTAGTAAAAAAGTATTATGGTCCGCTTCGAAGAGATTAAGTGTGAAAGTAGATAAGGGTGGATTCAAAGAAGGTTGGTTATGGCAACTTCCTTTCGAAATATCCTCCGAAGATTCCTGAAGATTCCCGTTACAGAATGGTAATCTTCGGGAACCTTCGCTCCCTTTTCAATGAAGAGGGATGATAGATTCTACCATTTCCAACAGATTTCTAATCTAAAGCTCCGGAAGTGCAGACAAAACCTGCATCAAGGTGTGTTCGCATTACGTGCCTTATCAACTTCTCCACTGTTCTGCCCCAGTTGAAAATGGACAAACCCCATTTTGAATTTATATAATTCACGCAGCTTGAAAACGCTCCCATCTACGTGCAACTTTTCTTTTTTCCCTGGCTGTTTCCAGCTTTTTATCACGTTGTTCAAATATTTCCAACTCTCTTCCTCTCAACTTATCAAGAGGAGTGATCCATCCAATAGCGCTATGAAGCCTTTGGGAGTTGTAAACATTGATATAGCGTTCAATGACCTTTCTCGCATCCTCAATTGAAAGTATGGGCTCTTTTCGGATGCATTCGGATTTAATGGATTTGTGGAATCGCTCTAATTTTCCATTCGATTGAGGATAATAAAGCGAGGTTCTAACGTGTGACATTCCGGTAATTCGTATAAACTCCTTGAAATCTTTTGAAATGAACTGAGGTCCATTGTCAGAAATGATTCTTGGAAAGTGTCCTGGGAATTTTTCTCTTGCTTTCTGAACAACAAGCTCTACATCCGTTTCGGTCATCGACGGGCGCAAATCGAAATGGACAATGGATCTACTGTATCCATCCAACACACAACAAAGATAATAAAAAGTACCGCACACATTTACGTAAGCCAGATCAACATGCCAATGCTCATGTGGTGCTTTCGGTTGGGTAAATCCTTTCCCTTTTTGGGATGTTTTCGGATTCCATTTCTTTAACAGACCCGCTTCGGAAAGCACTCTCCAAACGGTAGTAGCACTCACTGCGACAATATCAGCGTCAAGCATCATATAAGTCAATCGACGATATCCAGCTTCAGGGTTTTGTCGATAAAACTTTTTGATTTTTTCAATTTCCCAGTCCCGCAGCCAATGATCTCTTGGAATCAATCCATTATGTTCATTGACTTTTCCATATCGGTTGAACCAGGAGTAATATTTACTTGAGTTCAAATTGATCCATTTCAATACGCTTGTTTTAGAAATCCCGGTTTTACCTGTCCACTTTTTGACAAAGTCAACCAAAGCATCACGAATTTCATGGGGAACCCAGCAGCCTTTCAGAGTTCCCCAAGTTCTTTTTTTAACTGGATATGCTCCTCCAGCAATTCTGATAATACTTCATTCTTTTTTGTCAATTTCGATTCCAGCTGCTCAATCTGCTTTTGCTCTGATGTCTTGCAGGATGCTTTCTTTTGTGTCTGCTTAAAAGCGCTCGCTCCATTCTCAAAAAACTGTTTTTGCCAGCTATAAAATTGAGAAGGCTGCAATTTCAGTGATTCACATATTGACGATACGGATTCTCCGTCTACCAAGTGGCGCTTTAAGATTGCCACTTTTTCTTCTGCTTGATAATTCTTTCTTCTTTTTTTCATTGGTACCTCCTTGTCTGTACATAACAGATTCGAAGGGTTTATCCAATTTCCGCTGAACCACTACAAATGCCCTTCAGATCTTTTTCAGCATATCTTTTATTTGCAACGTGGAGATCAGGCCTTAAGGGCATGTCCATCAGGATACAAAACCAGGAAAGGCTTTGTGGAATTATTAATAATTAGGTTTAATTATGTATGCAAGAACACCAATTTTACTCTTAATATATTTTATCATATACAGACTCCTACTTTTTTATTGAAAAGGTCATATGCCGGATTTCAAACAAGCGAATAATCACCACATATATAGTTGATGAATAATTCAGGTTTGACGTTATAAGGCAGTTGGCTTATAAACTAAAAGTATTGGATTTAAAAAATACGACCTCAAATATGCTGTTTGGCCTGTTTAAACAGGAAACGTTTCTATGGGAACTTCATTGGAAAACGACGAAAGAATCGTACACTGGAAAACACTCAGCTATGATTCTCTCGATGAGATCGAACGGGATCTCAATTTTCATCCAAGCAAAACCAAGCACCCAAAGGGTTTGACACCAGAACAGGTAACCTTATACAACGAAAAGGGGTATCTAGCGGGCATCTGTGTCTTTGATGAATCCACTGCCATTGAAAACAGGCAGTATTTCGACAAGCTTCTAGAACAGACCCTTGCGGCCGGTCAAGACAGTTACTCAATCAGCACCGCACATAGGAAGTATCACCGTGTGTTGGAAATGGCTACCAATCCTCTAATTCTCGACTATGTGGAAGATATCCTGGGGGACCAATTCGTGCTCTGGGGGACTCATTTTTTCTGTAAGATGCCGGGTGATGGGAAAACAGTATCCTGGCACCAGGACGCCTCTTACTGGCCACTCACCCCTTCTAAAACTGTTACGCTCTGGCTGGCAATAGACGACGCGGACAAGGAAAATGCCGCAATGCGGGTCATTCCCGGATCGCATCATAAGGGCCATCTTACATGTCAACTGAGTGAAGAAGCTGAAAACAACTTATTCGACCAGACGGTCCATGATGCGGAACAGTACGGAGAAGCACCGGTGGATCTCATTCTCAAAGCAGGAGAGATCTCTATGCATTCAGATTTGATCTTGCACGGATCCAAAGCGAACACCTCAACCCGTCGGCGATGTGGATTGACAATGCGGGATCCGTCCAT
>JAKUNG010000043.1 GCA_022452285.1 Terriglobia bacterium
TCAGGATTCGGTTGTAAGCCAATGGGGATTTTAAATTGACTATGAGGGTAGATGGTTTGTTTAATGTTATCTTTTCTTAGAACAGTTCCAGGGAATCTTAAATAAACTGGTCCACCAGGAGGAGTTTCTGCGAGCTTTATAGTGCGTCTTACCATCTCACTAATTTGTAGGGGATTATCAACCTGCCAACGCCATTTAGTAAATTGAGTCATTGTCTCCAGCCAATCATCCATTTGCTGAAAACCATTTCTTCCAGAAAAGTTTGAACTAGAAGCATCAGATAAAACTGCAATAGATGATCGATCTTTCCAGGCATTGTATAAATTATTCATTGCACTGGGAATAGCTACACCTGGAAGCATTAGTATGGCAGTCTTTCCTGTAGCAAGTTCATAGCCATGAGCCATTGAGGTCGCTTGAGATTCCGCGATGGATGCAATGTACTGCATATCATCATTCAGTGTAAGCGCATCAAAGAAGGGACTCATTCCTGTTGCACTTGTACCAAAGATATACTTAACATCAGCAGCCCTTAATGTCTCAGCTAGAATTTCCGCCCCAGTGCCTGTAATTCTTTTCCCTTCTCTAGGAATCACATCTCGAGCTTCAGCAACCGATGTTACTAGTGTGCTTGCAGCAATCTGACTAAACCCTAATGCCAAGAGTTTTTTACTAAAGTCTCTACGAGAAATGTCATGATCAAAGAATTGTTTAAAGATCTCTCTCATTTATATTTTTAGTATTTGTTTGCCTAAATTTTGACCTGTAAATAGTCGATTTAATGTCTCGGGACAATTCTCTATTCCCTCTTGAATATCTTCTCGATGTTGAATTTTTCCTTCCATAAGCCATTTTGAAAGTTCCTGAATAGCTTCATCCATTCGATCAAGATAATCCAACACTAAAAATCCCTCCATACGAGCTCTTTGGATAATCAGTGCACTAAGGTTCCTTGGACCTACCGGCATTTCTTCGCTGGCATAGTTAGAGATTGATCCACAAATAACGATTCTTGCATTTAAATTTATTTGAAATAAGACCGCTTCTAACAAAGGACCGCCAACATTATCAAAGTAAATATCTATTCCTGAAGTAGCAATTTTTTGGAGCTCTTTCCTGGCATTGGAGTTTTTATAATCAATCACATGATCGAGACCACAATTATTAAGCCATTCACACTTTTCATCTCCTCCAGCTATACCGATAACATTGCAGCCTTTAATTTTTGCTATTTGAGCTACTACAGATCCCGTCGCTCCAGCTGCACCAGAGACTAAAACTGTTTCCCCTTCTTTGGGTTGACCGATATCTAGTAAACCAAAGTAGGCAGTAACACCTGTAAGCCCTAGAACATTTAGCATAGTAGGGATAGGTAAAAGTTCTGGAACTATCCGGTACCCTTTACCATCGCTTATTTGATGTGTTTGCCAACCGACAAATCCATTAACCAAATCACCTTCCTTAAATTTCTCATTCTTTGATTGAATAATTCTCCCCATGCCACCTGAACGAATGACTTCATCTATCTGGATCGGCGGCAAATAGCCTGGAACGTCTGTTAGCCACATTCTTTGTGTAGGATCGACAGAAAGATATTCAGTTTGAATTAAAACTTGGTCTTCTTCTATATCAGGTAGATTTTCTTCAATCAACTCGAAGTTTGATTTTTCGACTAAACCCTTAGGCCTACTTTTTAAAATCCATTTCTTGTTAGTTATCCCCATATTTGTACTCCAGACTTAACTATTAGTTTCTTAATTATGCACTGTAATTACAATCCTAAAAAATTATTTCGTCTGCCACATAACTTACTGACCAATTATGCCCTAATCTTTTTCCTTTATATTTTTCAGGAAGATCGCGAACCTCATGACCTTTGAAATTAATGAGTTGAGGATCGGAGCTTAAATCTTTAAAGGCATTATCTAGCGTTTTTATCGTTCTCCATTGAACCGATTTTACATTCTTAGATTTTTGTTTGGGCGGATCATAATTGCAAGAGTTTGAGATGGAATCTAATCCAGCTAAGGGGCTAGCTATGGTATGGATTTCAATCGGTGTATTGCTTGTCCAGTTTTCAATGAACCATGTCAAAAGAATGCCTCCATAGCTATGACCGAGCAGGACAATTTTCTCAATAGTCGGGTTTCCCTCTAAGAGGAATAAAATTTCTTGATTTAGCTTTAGTGCAGATGATAGAAAGCATGACCTGTCGTCCCATCGATAGAAGAGAGTCAGTCTGTCGCTTTGATCTAGTTTTGTAAGTGGGTAAACCCATTCGTACCCTTCGCTTCTTCCTCCATGAACTCCTATAACAGCAACTTTTTCCTCCTTATTCCTCACTTCAAGTGGGCTTAGACCATACTCTAGACTCATTAACTTTTGACCTGATTTGATGTAATCATTTTCAGGATCCATTGAATCAAGCCATGGGTAGGAAGATAGGCTAGAGTGGCTAAAAAAAACTAAGAAGAATAACAGCGAATAAATTTTCCTCATATTTCTAG
Organism: Terriglobia bacterium; assembly: GCA_022452285.1. GTDB lineage: Bacteria > Acidobacteriota > Terriglobia > Versatilivoradales > Versatilivoraceae > JAKUNG01. The sequence continues at coordinate 2,508 of JAKUNG010000043.1, forward strand.
TTTCTAGTCTCTAGTCAAGATCATAAATTCTATAGTGACTTGGAGATAGAATCCCTAGGCTAGTTTGTTCTATAGAGAGTTTACGACGATAGATCTGTTTAAATCTTTCTTCACCAAAGGCAGTTCTTATCATCTCATTCCACATTTCTTGGGCTTTTTCATCATGTCTAATTTCAACAGAACCCCAAACAATAACATGACCAAAGGTCACCGGCTTACTAATTGAAACACAGGCTCTAGGGTCTCTTTCTAGGTTTCGTTTTTTTTGCTTTCCCGTAAAGCTAAACAATAGACCTTCTTCATGAATACCCATCATTAATGGGGTCACATGAGGTCCTCCATCAGGACCTATAGTTGAGAAATGAACCCACCCATCTGGCTCATGAATTTTATTTATGGCTTGAATTAATTTTTCATCCATTGTTATTTCCCGATAATGATTCAGTAATATAATCTACAACAAAAGGTGTGATTACACTCAATAGATAAAAGATAATTATTGTGACCAAAATTGCTAACAACATAATTAGTATCTTTTTCATGATGAATAAGAAAATTTACGCTTGTCTAGCTTGACTTAGGTTGCCATTCAGGAGACCCAAAGAACGACAAGAATTTTTCTGAGAAACTGCTGGATCGTTTAAAATCATTGACAAACCCTATCCAGCTAAAAGCAGTAATCTTAAAGGCATTAAA
>JAKUNG010000044.1 GCA_022452285.1 Terriglobia bacterium
TTCAGGAGTATCTATATCAAGTCCAAATCCGGTGAGCTCTCTGGAATTAATTTTTAGACCTCTTTTTTGAGCAATTTCTTTGTGCCGAACAAAACTTTCCTTCCCAAACCTAAGTGGCATGATGTAAGGTGGCGTAAGTACCAGACAATTTGATCCGGACTTGTCTTGGGAAGGAATAATTGAGACTGAAGGGGATGGAGGATGAGTCTCTAAAACACTATAGATCTCTTTATCTGTTACCAATGGAATATCTGCAGGAATAAGAAACATTCCCTTAATACCCTTTCCCTCGAGAAAATTGGCAGATTCAATGGCTGCTTGATTTAGACCACGGTCTGGGCCAGTTGTAAAAACTGATACCCCATAACTTTTTGCTATAGAGATTGCATTCTGGCAATTAGTGGCCAAAATGATTTTTTCAAAAAAATGTATTTTTACCACCACGCTAAGGACATCCTCCAGCATTGCGGAAAACAAATGTTTTCTTTCTTCCTCTTTGAGGGAAGGCGATAGCCTCTGCTTGGCTTGGGAGATATTCTTAACAGGTATAACTGCCCACATAGAGTAATTTTATAATTTTTTAAGGATGAAAAAGTTTAAAGCGATTTAGAAAAATCCAAAACTCTTTTGGCTAATCTGATTTTAGATTTAAGATCAGTCATAATGGTATCTTCCAAAAAAACTTTAATTCCGAGGGATTCAATTAGTGAAGCATCATGCTCATCTCTCTTGTCTAATATAAAACCATTAATAAAACTGCTGTAATATTTGGCTACAGCCAAAGCAGAGACAGGGTAGCCAAGGTCCCTTAGATTTTTTGCGGTAGGTCCTTTAACTGCATCACCACCTACAATCGGACTAACTGCTATGACTTTTGCTCTGTTTTGCTTGAGGCCTTCTTTAATACCCTTCACAGAAAGTATCGGATCGATACTCAAAAATGGATTAGAAGGACATATAATTACTGATTCCAAATTTGAACTACTCAGTACCTGTTCCAAGTCACTACAAGGCTTGGCAGTTTCAGATCCATTAAATTGGAGGGAGACAATTTTGGGCTTACACTGTTCTCTGACAAAATAATTCTGAAAACTTACAAGTCCCCCCTCAGTTTCAACAAGGGTCTGTAATGGATCATCCGTTGCAGGAATGATTTGAGCTTTTATTCCATATTTCTTGCAGAATAAAGAAGTGATCGCTGAGAGCTTTTCATCCTGATTCAGTCTATTTGTTCTTTCAACATGAGTTGCAAGATCCCGGTCACCAAGTTGAAACCAGGTCTCTCCTCCCATTTCCTTTATTGTTTCCATAAAAGACCATGTTTCTTTTGCCAGACCCCAACCCCGTTCAGGATCTGATCTTCCAGACAGGGTGTACATGAGTGTATCAAGGTCCGGAGAGATATATAATCCCATATGTCGAAAATCATCCCCTGTGTTACCTGCGATCATCAGTTTTGGGGATTGAATGACATGTTCCAAACCTAGGCTAAGCTTTGCACCTCCGATTCCTCCTGATAAAGCAAGATGCGTGACAGTATGTTTACCCATGGCTACCAGATACTTGCATTAGAGAAATAGATCTTTTTTAATATCTCGAATCAAACCTGAAGCAGGGATATTATCCAATAATGTTTTGAAACCCTTTATCAATACTACAGGGAGAGCTTCGTCTGCCTGCCCCTGAATCAATGATGCAGCAGATGATAACTCATCTGCAATTGCTTGTTCACTAACTAGTAAAGGATTTCCAAAAAGATCTTCTCTACCTTTTAAATCTAATATTGCCGGCAACCCTGCCACCCCGATTGCGGTACCTACGGTACCGTTTCTCCAGGCTCTCCCTATGCTGTCATTGATTATAACTCCCAAGTTAAATCCTGTTCGAGCAAGTAAACTTTTATGAATTTTTTCTGCTGAACCGTCAGGGTTTTTTGGGAGTAAGAGAACCTGCTCCTTTTCATCATCCTGTTCGACATTTGAGTGATCAATCCCTGCGTTGGCAAGGATAACCCCCTGATGGTTTTGCACCACTATGAGACCTTTTTTGAAGCGAATAACTTTTTTCGATTCACTAAGAATCAACTCTACTAGACGTGGATCTTTTTCAATTTTTGATGCCAGTTCAATCGAGCGTTTTGAGGGCTGAATCTGTTTGAGATTAACGAGGCGTCCTTCGGATTTGGATACTATCTTCTGTGCAATTTCTAAGATATCACCATCAGACCATTGAAATTTATTAGAGTGGACCGACTCAATGATGATAGTTGACAGGTTATCCCCGGAGCGTATTAGAGGAATGCCTTGGAGTGGATAAAGATTGATTGTTTCAACGACGGCTCCCGGTTTCACTTTAAACCCTTAATCCACTTCCCCAAACGATCCAATCCTTTTTCAAGTTTTGGAATTGAAGTTGCGAAACAGAGTCGAAGGTAGGAATCATATTGTGGTCCAAAAGCACAGCCTGGAGCTAGTCCTACCCCGTTCGAATTAAGAAGATCCTTGGCCATACCAAGACTGTCTTTTCCATCCCGAATGTGGAAAAAAGCATAAAATGCGGCATTAGGAGCAACAAACTCGATTCTTTCCTGAGATTCAGACCATTCTTTAAAATAAGAAAGGGCTTTTTGGTAACGTCCATTGCTTTCACGTATAAACTCCTCTCCCTCACAGAGTGCTGTGATTCCTGCCTGTTGTATAAAGGGCGGAGGTCCTGCCACATTGTATTCAGTTAGTTTTTCGAACTGGACTTCAAGTTTTGCAGGAGCAGTGATCCAACCAAGTCTCCAACCTGTCATCGCCCAGGATTTTGAAAAACTATTAACTACAACCACTCGATCATCTTGGTCCATAATTTCGCAGAAAGAAGGCGCATGATTCGACTTGAA
>JAKUNG010000045.1 GCA_022452285.1 Terriglobia bacterium
GTTTTGTTGACTGTTATGACCTGTTTATTGAAGAGATCAGAGAAAACGAAAGTAAAACTCATTCTGGTTTCAAACCATTAGTAACACAAACTGAGACTATTGATGTGAAAGGTAAGTCTAGCAAAGACGTTCCCATTCAAAAGACTGATCATGGTGTTCTGTTAGAACCATTTATGAAAGAAATGGGAATGTCTGATTCCACAGCACAAAAATTTCAAACAAGTCTCTACTGGTCTTTAATGGACCAGGCTACATCAGCAGGTGCTTTGGCATTATTACCAACGGCCAAGTCGACTAAGGAATTTGGTGACTTATTATTTGAAAACGAAATATGCCCTCTGGTTAACAACATAATATGCGTTGATAAAGAGAGCAACTTGGAGAGATACGTCGCCACCACCACTCCTGTTAGAAAAGGAGTGACTGGTAGTGTGCCTTTGGTTGGTTGGGAAGAGACCTATAAATTTCCTCTCGCTAAACCGCAACAGCTTAAGGTAGAGAAAAACCCAGCTTGTGGTTTTACTCTGACAGCCAATAACGACACCATGAAGGAAACAGGTGAATTTTATATTCATAACTTTCCAACCCATAGCGCGAGGGCTGATCGGATAACTGAACTACTCAAAGAAAAGGAAAAGTTTAGTGTGGAAGACTTTTGTAAGATGCAGTTGGATTTATTAGACAAGAGGGCACAAAAAATTCTCCCAGACTTACTTAAGATACTAAATCAGAGTGAAGATAAAGAAGTCAGGTTGGCTTCAAAGCTACTTCAACGCTGGGATTGTTATGCGGATCTAGAATCTGTTGGCGCTTGTCTCTACTATCCATTTTTAGACCGTTTTTGGCAGGGCAAACATATGCATGGAATATTAGGCGATGAATTTTTAAAAGTTTTGCCTTTGGGAGCTCCTGGGCTCAATCTTTTTGACATTGGCTCTTTTAGTAATCCGGAATCACCCTGGAAAGAGCATGAAGAATCTCTGAAGGATTTAATACAGGAAGAAATGAGAGCAATTGTGGATAGGGTTAAGCTTTCCTTAGGAGATGATCCAGCTAAATGGCGATGGGGTAATTTACATAAAATAGAGTTTTGGCACAGTCTTCGTAAACAATCAACCTGGAAGGACCTGACTTTAGGGCCAGATGAGATTGGTGGCAGTCCAACCACTTTAGGAATGGCAATGCATATTGGCAAGGGTCCCGGAAGGGCAGAAAACGATGAAATCCCTTACCGAGTATTTCACGGCCCAGCTTACCGACTGGTAGTAGATCTTGCTGATCCACTTCATGCAAAATTTGTTATTGCAGGTGGTAACGGCGGTAGAGCAGATAGTGATTTCTCAACCAATCAATACAAGAGCTGGTTAAAAGGTGAATTCTTTTCTTTAACTTTAGAAAGAGAAGAAATTGATGAGCATTCAGTCTGGCAATTTAATAAGACAGAAAAGTAATAGTTTACTGAACCACTTCTCTGAGTGTTAACATCTAAGAGTTCTATATTTAACCAATAGAATTTTTTTAATCTAACAATCAAGGATAAGAATTATGAAAATATTAAAACTATTAACAGTTTTCATTACGACAGCAGTTTTCTCTTTATCAATATCTGCTTTTGAAGTAACTGGAGAGTCTTTTCAGTTAGAAGGTAAGGTAACTTCTATAAGCCTAAATGACAAAGGCGGAATTATTAATGTGTCATCAGAAGCTGGACGGTATGGAAAGGTTTTTCTTACTTATAATGTAGTAGTTAATCAAAATCTTCCAAATCAAGGGTACTTTCACGGCCGAGGAATAGGAATTAATGACGCTGGAGAAAGAAATACTGGCAGTAGACAAGGAGTGTGGAGAAGAGAAGGAACTATAATGAAGTTTTACTCTCTAGATGATGTTTCAGACGCAAATATGAATTATTGCGAGTCTGTTATTGATCTAAGAGCTGAAACTATCAAGATGACTTTTTACCCTTTTTAATTGCTTATAAATGAGTTGTAAGGTTCGCTTAAAGAGAGCCTTATAATGCAATAATCACATTTGAAGAAGATGAGTTCAAAAGAGCATCCACTTGTAATTAAGTATAAGAATTTTAGTCCTATTTCTGAAAATTTAGCTGCCAAAGCTAGAGAAGTATTTCCAGGAGGCGATACAAGAGCAAGCGCACACTATAGTCCGTATCCTTTATCAATTTCCGAAGCCTCTGGTTGCGTTTTAACCGATGTGGATGGAAACCAAATTTTGGATTTCATGAATAACTTTACTTCTTTGATACATGGACATGCACACCCTCAAGTAGTCGACTCAGTTCAAAACCAAATTTCTTTAGGTTCGGCTTATGCTGCGCCCAGTAAGAATCAAATTGAGTTAGCACAATTAATCACTGAAAGAATTCCTTCTGTAGAGCAAATGCGTTTTACAAGTTCAGGAACGGAATCCACAACGATGGCTATAAGGTGCTCAAGAGCCGCTACTGGAAGACAAAAAATTATGAAGATGGAAGGGGGCTATCACGGTAGCTATGAAATGGCAGAAGTATCTCTAGCACCCTTTCCTAAGAATAGAGGAGATCTTGAAGAGCCTAACTCACTTCCTATCGATGGAAGTTTTCCAGACAGTGTTTTAGAGGATACTGTCATTTGTCCGTATAACCAGCCAAGTATGGCGCAGGCTCTTATTGATAAATATGCTTCTGAATTGGCAGCTATTATTGTTGAACCTGTTCTTGGATCAATGGGTATGGTCCCTGCAACAAAAGAATTCCTTCAGGCTCTTAGAGATTCTGCTACTAAACATGGCATCATTTTAATTTTTGATGAAGTTATTTCTTTAAGAATAGACCAAGGCGG
>JAKUNG010000046.1 GCA_022452285.1 Terriglobia bacterium
TGACTTAAGAGAATACCTTTGGGAAAAGGGAATGGAAGAGCATCCTGCCTTAACGGAATTGAGACTAGAAACCGCTAAGTTACCACAGTCGATGATGCAAATATGTCCAGAGCAAGGGGCCTTGATGGCAAATTTAATAAGATTGATGTCAGCCAAAAAAACTTTAGAGATAGGTACATTTACTGGCTACAGCGCTTTGAGTGTAGCGTTAGCCCTACCCGAAGACGGGGAGCTTATAGCATGTGACATTTCTGAGGAATGGACTGCCATGGGGAAAAAGAAATGGGAACAGGCTGGAGTATCACATAAGATAAATCTAAAGCTTGGACCGGCAGTGGACACATTGGACTCATTGTTAAAAGAAGGTCATCAAGGTTCTTTTGATTTTGCTTTTATAGATGCCGATAAAGCAAATTACCCTGCCTACTATGAAAAATGTCTACACCTATTAAGAAAAGGTGGAGTAATAGCAATAGATAATGTTTTGTGGGGAGGATCAGTTATTGATTCTAAAAGAAATGACGAGGATACTAGGGCAATTAGAGAACTTAATGACTTCATCAGAAATGATAAGAGAGTTTCAATCTCTATGGTTCCTATTGGAGATGGTTTAACTGTTGCGTTTATAAACTGAAGTCTTAGTTGAACATTCAAGTCATCAGGCTAGAATGAAGCGAAAGAAAAAATATCAAAGAGGAGTAGATATGAAAAATATAACCCAAGTTGGCGTGGCTTTAATAGTTGCTTTGGCCTTAACTTCTTGTTCGGACATGGATAATAGTGAAACTCTGGCTTCAAAAGCTCAGAATTCTTACTACGTTGAATACTTAATGTGTGATTTCGGTCCTGATGCTTCGCCAGAAGCCATGGGAACAATGATCAGTGAATGGAATGAGACCATTGATACTTTGGAAACAGCCGTGCCGTATTCTGTTGGACTGGTACCACAATTTGAAACAGATTTAATGGGAATGCTTTGGGTCTTGGTTTGGCCTTCAGAAGAAATGAGCGTAACAGGTTGGAAAGAGTGGGCTGAAGGACCCGCAGATGCCTGGGCAGAGAAGGTAAAACCCGTCATCGACTGTGGTTCTGTAAATGATGACTCAGTAAGAAGTTATGCCTTTGATGTGTACAGTTTCTGGACTCCAAAAGCAGTTGATCAAGAGCCACCCAGTGTTGCGGGGTTCTCATACTGTAGTTACACACCAGCTATTACTGAGCAAGTTCTACTAACGAACCTAGATGCTTACAACGGTTGGCTGGATCTGGTAACTGAGGGAGTCGATCAGCCATCTGCTTATTTTTACAACGTCCATGTGCCTAGATTTGAAACACCCATAGAGGGTTCTCAAGCTGGAGCTTATGATTATGTCTACCTTCATTCTTGGGAGTCTGAAGAAGCGAGACAACAAGGAAGCGCACTATTTGAGTCTTCTGGCTCAGCAAATGCTGATAATCCTTGTACGGAAGTGTTTTTGTACGATAGTTATCCATTTAGAAATAATCTTTAGATCGATTCAATTAATAGGGAGAGGGTTAAAAATTTAATCTTCTCCTTTTTTTAAGGTTTCAGACAATGTCTAAATGGGGTAAAAAACAAGCTAGGGAATGGTATACCAACCAGCCTTGGTTAATTGGTTGTAACTTTTTACCAAGCAATTCGATTAACCAACTGGAGATGTTTCAACAAGAATCTTATGACCCACAAACCATAGAAAGAGAGGTTGCATGGGCTAATAACTTGGGATTCAACAGTTTAAGAATATATCTTCACGACCTTTTGTGGAAAGAAGATCCTAGAGGTTTTTGTAATCGTTTAAATGAATTATTAACAATTTGCAGCAAGCACTCCATTAGACCTATCTTGGTTTTATTTGATGACTGTCATAGGCCTTATCCCAAGTTAGGCAAGCAACCTCTTCCGGTGATTGGAGTTCATAATTCCGGCTGGAAACAAAGCCCGGGAGTTGAGTTGGTGCATTTAATTCATGAACAAAAAGCGAGTGAAGAAGAGTCCCGCTTAAAAGAATTTGTTCAAGGGGTTTTAGCAGAGTTTGCTGAAGATCAAAGAATATTAATGTGGGATATTTACAATGAGCCGGGCCAATTTGGTGTAGGGGAACAGTCATTAACCCTTTTAAAAAAAACCTGGAAGTGGGCTCATGAAGTCAGACCCTCTCAGCCTCTCACCTCGTGTCTAGATGGCGCTGTCGGGGAAGAAATTATTAACCTAAATCAAGAAAATTCTGATGTTATAACTTTTCACTGTTATGAAGGTTCTAAATTGGAACAGATCATAAAAACCCTTGTAGATCTGGATCGACCTATCATTTGCACTGAGTATATGGCAAGAGAGTTTGGTACAACTTTTGAGTTCAGTTTACCTATTTTTAAAAACTATGGAGTGGGGTGTTACAACTGGGGCCTGGTGGCCGGTAAAAGCCAAACT
>JAKUNG010000047.1 GCA_022452285.1 Terriglobia bacterium
CAAGCCTTGAGTACTATTCAAGAGAACAAACGCCTGCGCCCCCTCTAGAAGATTAAGCAGGGCAGGATTAAATTGAAATCGGTCGTTTTATTTGGATCGACAGGCAGAACTGGTATGGCTCTGTGTAGCCAGATTCGTGAAAAAGATTACACCCTTTATGCAATAGCCAGATCCAACAAAAACAATTCAGAGCTAGAATCAATACAAGCAAAAATTATGCTTGCTGACGCCTTAGATAAGAAACAAGTAAGTGAGGTGTTATCAACAATAGATAATCAATCAATTGTGGTCAGCTTAGTTGGAGGCCAGAATGCTGAATTAGCAATTCGATCAGATTTTCCAGCAAATAAAAATATTATTGATGCCTGCAAAGAACTTGGCTTTTCTCGTTTCATATTTGTAACCTCTATAGGGGCAGGAGAAAGCAAACCGCAGCTACCCGAAATGCTAAAACCTTTTTTGGGGCCAGTGGCAGAAGAAAAAACAAAAGCAGAAAATGTTCTTAGATCTAGTAATCTCAAATACACCATAATAAGACCGGGACAATTAACCAATGACCCAGCAACAGGAAATGGAATATTAACTGAAGAGTGCATTCTGGGTACCATGACAAGACAGGACTTAGCAAGCATGGTCATGAAAGCTATCGATGATGATGAAACTATTGGTAAAATCTACTCAACGCTAGATCAACATAAAGATCCTGATTTCAGTTGGGTGCAAAATAGGTAATTGATTTGGACACAGATTTAAAACAACAAGATGCATATCCCTCTAACTCTAGAGCCTGGTATGCTGTGGTTATCCTAACCATAGCTTATGTCGTTTCATTTCTTGATCGACAATTATTGTCTCTAGTAGTCCAAGATGTCAAAGCTGACCTGGATCTTAGTGACACACAAGTCAGCCTTTTACTGGGCTTTGCTTTTGCCCTTTTTTATACCACCATGGGGATCCCAATAGGCCGCTTAGCAGATAAAAAAAGCAGGCGAGCTATTATCGGTGTTGGAATTACTTTTTGGTGTTTAATGACAGCTGCCTGTGGACTAGCCAAAAATTATACTCAACTCTTCCTAGCTAGAATTGGAGTTGGCGTTGGTGAAGCTACTTTAAGCCCAAGCAGCTTATCAATGATCAGCGATTACTTTCCAAAAGAAAAAAGAGGAAAGGCTATAGGATTCTTCAACATGGGTGTCTCAGTGGGATCTGGAATAGCACTAATTGTGGGCGGTCAGATCGTTGCTTATGTGGCCAACTCACCACCATTGGTACTGCCCTTTTTTGGTGAAATTTTTGCTTGGCAAGCTCTGTTTTTATATGTGGGTCTTCCAGGACTAATTGTCGCTGCTCTAATGGTTACAGTCAGAGAACCTAAGAGAAAAGAAAAAATTAAAATTAAAACTGAGCTTGGAGAAGAAACTGAAGAAGTTTCCATCAAAGAGACCATAGACTTCCTGCTTCAAAGAAAACAAGCTTACGGATGGTTATTCCTCTCAATGGCTTGTTCAGTACTTATTGGCTATGCGTTCCTTTCATGGATGCCTGCAATGTATATGAGAACCTATAATATTGGCATTGATGTTATTTCTATATGGCTGGGTTCTGCATTTTTGATTGCTGGCCCGATAGGTGCAATTTCGACAGGTTGGCTGGGTGATTACCTCTTAAATAAATGCGACAAAGGAGCTCATCTTAAACTATTTGGTTACACCATGATTGTACTAACTATTGCAGCGACTCTGGTGCCATTAATGCCGTCCTATCAAACAGCGACTTTGATGTTTGTTCCTCAGTGCCTGATGGCAGCTGGTCAGACAGCCCTAGCTCCCTTAGCAATAGTGAATATCACTCCAAACCAACTAAGAGGTCAAGTGGTTGCTATTTACTTTTTTGTAATTAGTATGACCGGCTATACTCTTGGTCCAACCAGTGTCGCCTTATTGACTGATTTTGTCTTCCAAGACGAAGCATTAATCACCTACTCTATATCTACAGTCTCCTTAGTAGTTGGGATAATAGGAGCCTACGCAGGGTTTAAGGGAGTGAAACACTATAGAGAATATTTATCTGAATCGGATGCAGATTAAGACACAATAGATTTTTCAAAAAGTGACTGTATTACCTCATCACTAAACCCAAGCTCTTCTAGAATTTCTTTCGAATGTTCACCAACTTTTGGGACTTGTTGGTGCACATCAAAACGTCGTTCGTTCATTTCAATTGGCATGGCAGGCAATTTTGTTGAGCCGCCATCTGGGATATCAATCTTCAGAAGCCCTCCTGATTCATTCAAATGAGGGTCATCAAAAAGATCTTCAGGTTTGTTGATTGGTGCAAATGGCAATCCGGTTTGATCCAGTTTTTCCATTAACTCCTTCTTTGTAAAAGTTTTAAAGAGTTCCTGCAGCTTGGGAATGATGATGTCTCTTTTTTCCACTCTACCGCTATTAATATCCATATCTTTATCTTCAATGAAATCGACTAAACCAAAGGACTGACAAAAACTTTTCCATTGGCTGTCACTAACAACGCCAATAAATATTTGCTCTTGATTTTTTGCCTCAAATATATCGTAAACAGCCCAAGCTGACACCCTAACTGACATTGGTGGTGGAGCTTCACCAGTGGTTGCTGTTTGAGCCATATGCTGTCCCATAAGATAAACAACATTCTCATAAAGTGAACTAGTGACTTTCTGACCTTTT
>JAKUNG010000048.1 GCA_022452285.1 Terriglobia bacterium
TTGCTTTTAGCACTTCTCCTACTGGAATCCGTGCTTTATCTAATTCCTCTATGGCCTCTTTGGTAGTTCTTTCTGCACACCACTCTGACATCCTTTGGCTTATTAATTCAGAATTGTTACCTCTACTTAAATCATCCTTAAATCTTTCATCTTCAAGCCATTGACTCTCACCAATTAGGTTAACCCACCTTTCAAATAAAGGCTGACCTACAGTTGCAATCAAAATCCAACCATCTTTTGTTCTGAATGTATCAGATGGAGCAGCAGTCTGACCTCTATTAAAAGTTGCTTCACGATTTACATTTAATAGTTCCTGCTCAATGATCAAGCCATTAGTCATCGTAAGGGCAGTTGCTAAGAGAGACGTCTGCACTCTTTGACCTTTACCTGTTTTCTCTCTCTCCATCAAAGCCATGCAAGTCCCAAAAGCTGCAAGAGAGGCGCTGCAAAAATCTACATACGGAGCATAGTTCTTAGTGGGTAGGTCTGGGCTGCCTGTCATATCCATTGAACCAGACATAGCTTGAGCTACCCCGTCAAAACCTACTCTGTCAGCATACGGACCCGAAGTTCCAAAGGCTGTGTTAGAAGTAAGGATAATTTTTGGATTTACCTTTGACAGAGACTCAAAATCTAAACCCATAGCTTCTAGGGTCTTTTCAGGAAGGTTAGCAATAATGACATCTGCTGTTTTAGTAAGTTTAGCTATTATCTCTTTACCTTCTGGCTTCATAGGATTCAAAGTAAAACCCAACTTATTTCTATTCATTTGTAGAAACATTGAGCCATCTTCCTCATCCGAAACAGGAGTGGTAAATCTGTCTTCACTCCCTTTAACCCTCTCAACTCTAATAACCTCAGCCCCGAAATCAGAAAGTAGGGCACCGCAAAAAGGGCCAGCTATATATCTACCAAAATCCAGAACTCTGTAGCCCTTAAGAATTTCTTTTTGTTTAGACATTTTCTCTCCTATGTTTACTAAAGAATTCCCAAATTAATTCATTGCCCCAATTGATTTCTTTACCACTATTATCAATACATTCATTTTGATTGGGCATACTTTCGCTTTGTTCTTCAGATCTGCAATAACCAACGCCTGGTTTTTGTCCAGGCCAAGCATGCCCTCCATCAGGAACGAGGCAATTTGTTACTTCGAGCGTTTTTCCTTGATCACACTTACTTCTTGAATTACAAACTAGGTTATTATTTTTTCCAGTTAATAAGTCAGCAACAACTAATTCTTTTGAGCAACCCATACTTTCAGCCCATTTATTAAAGGATACTTCAGGTTTTTCATAAAACCATCCATCCCCAGAAACTTCGCCGTTTATTGGAGTTACCGTATCCTTATCTCCATATACTTGAAGATAAGAGATGGGGTTTGTTGGTATACAACTTCTATCGCGTGGTATGGATCCACTAACAGAAGCAGCAGCAGCTAATATTTCAGGATGAATGCATGCAAATCTATGAGCCATCGCTCCACCGTTACTCATACCTGATAGATATATTCTAGACCTGTCTACAGAGTAATTTTCTGCAACCTCTTCAATAACTTTCTTAATAAATCCAATGTCGTCGTAGCAGCCTGTCCAAGCGCAATGGCTGTATTCTTTGCATTCTTTTGGTCTTGGATATTGGCCCCTTGAATTAATACAAATGGGCCTTTCTCCTTCTCTTGGCGGAGCATTGCTTTCCAAATCATTCCATGAGCTGACAAAAAAAGGCATTCCATTTGTCTTACCCCAGAAGTTCACACCCTGAGGATAAACCGCTATGTAATTTCGGTATTCAGCGTGCAAGTTCATCCCCTTAGTTGTTTCTTTCTCAAAGCCACTGGCTGTTCCTGTATATCCATGCAAACCAACTACTAATGGAATTTCTCCCTCAGAGATATAGCTTGTTGGCAAAAAAATTAGGTATTCTCTATCAATACCCTGCCAGGGTATTGTTTTCTTTTCGAAATTTTCACTGGTATTAGTTTTTACACAGGAACTCAAAATACAGATAAAAATAGAGAGTAATAATATTTTTATTCTTACATTCATGATCAATTACCTTCTTTGAAGATTATAATGAACTTCTATGAGTAAAACAGAAATACCTCCAAAGGGTTACAAGGCATTTAATATTTCGCAACCTCATATAGATCACTTGGGTCCTGGTTTTTACAAAAAAGAAGACGATGACCAGTTAGTGCTTGGTTTTTATGTTAGAGAAGAACATTTAAATGGTTACGGTTCAGCACACGGTGGAATGCTAATGGCAGTAGCTGATTTTACTTTAGCTACTTCCGCGATGAGAAAATCAGATCAGCCAGTAACAACCGTTAGTTTTCATTCTGAATTTATTAGTCCTGCTCCCCTAGGTTCTCTATTAGAAGTAAGAGCTAAGGTTACCAAAAAAGGAAAAACCCTGGCCTTTTCTAAGGGTAATATTAAAGTAGGCGATGAAGTAATTTTAAATTTTGGGGGCGTATTAAAAATACTGTAGTTCATGAGCAAAGATCTAGATATTGTCATTTATGGTGCTACCGGATTCACTGGAAAGTTGTGTGTTAAATATTTAACCGAAAACGCTAAAGATCTTACCTGGGCAATAGCTGGAAGAGATAGAACTAGGTTATCTCAAGTAGCCATAAGATATTATCCTAAAAT
>JAKUNG010000049.1 GCA_022452285.1 Terriglobia bacterium
AATTGTGTTCTCCATATTTATTACATAAAGAAGCCTTCGATTTAGAACAGAGGGTACGTGACCTCTGCAGGGTCTGTGATTACTGGTCCTTGCAGGGTGCGGCTCGTCACGTTACAAGTGCTTTTGAGATTGCTTTAGCTGATGCTAAGGCCAAATCGTCTGGGATTCCGGTTCACCAACTATTTGGTAAAGTTCAGGTTGAAGCAATGCGCATGTATGGCAGTGGTGGATGCTGTGATCAAAAAGACCATTTTATTCGAGAACTAGAAATGCTAGAGGGATTGGGAATTAACCTCTATAAGATTAGAGCTGTTAAAGAAGACATTCGTAGAACTGCGTGGATACTTGAAGAAGCTGGACGAAGAGACATTGAAATCGGTGTTGATATGTGTCAGAACCTTACAGATCCACCTCAAGATGTAAAAGAAGTTGTTGATTACGTTAAGGCAGTTGGTAGCCTGACTGAAAAAAATATTGTCTTTCTTGAAGAAGCAATAGGGCCTGCAAATCCAGATGGATTTAAAGCTCTGCGTGACTGTGTTACTCCTAAGATTTGTGGAGGAGAGATTATCACCACTCCGAAAGAAATGATCGATCGCATCAACAATAATATCTATGATTTTGTCCAGCCTGACGCTTCAGTTATAGGGGGAATTGGAGCTGTAATGGAAGTTTTTTCGGCTGCAAAACGAAAGGGTACGGACGTGGTTGTGCATGCCTGGGGTGGCCCCGTTGCCATAATGGCAAGTTACCACGCAGCTTTTGCCGGAGGAGGTAGTCTGGTGGAATATCCTATGCTGTCCTTTCCTTTAGGAGATGAAATGCTTGGCGACACATTGAAAATCAGTGGAGGACATCTTAAGTGTCCGGATGGTCCAGGATTGGGGGTCAATCTTAGCGAGAATATTGAAAAACGTTATCCTTTCGATGAAACAGCTGTTTATTCATGTAAGACACTTGACTGGAGTAAAACACCAGAAACTTACTGGTAGAAAAACTTTTTTTGAAAATAGTTTGTTTAAGAAAAATTTTACCTGAAGTTACCTATTGCATTAAAGATCCAGATTATTATAAAAGAGCAACTAAGATTACTCCCAAAATATCTCATGCTTTTGAGTTTTTAAATTCGGGAAACGATCCCAATAATGTGCTGTTGGGCTGTCACACCACTCTTTTTCTAGAATTTCCCATCTGAAGGGCTCGCCCAAGTCATAGAAGTGAGGCAAGAGCCATTCTTCGTCTATTACGTGGCTTTCTCCGGTATAACGAAAATCAACAGAAAGCCGTAGTAAATCTTTAGTTGTATTTGGAGCTGCAGAATGTATGGTAAGCATTTTGAAAATCAGAATATCCCCGCTACTGTAGTCAGATTGGACCCATTCAAGACTGGGATCTACATTGACGGTTCTGCCGCCAGGTCCAGCTGAAGGCCGCGGTCCCAGGAAACCAGCTTTGTGGCTCCTCTCTAAAAGTTTCAAGCCTCCAACTTCTGAAGGTATATCACCCAGTGGCACCCAACAACTGAGTGTATCGACTGAACCTCGAACAAATATCCAATCCTGATGTGGTGGGGTAGCACGTTCATTATTGCGGGGAAATGCTATACGACCGATAGTCGAAGGAAAGGGGAATACAGACTCCTGAAAAATAGTTTCCATGATGCTTATGATATTTTTGTTTAACTTTAGACGATGGAAAGCTTCCAGAGCCTGAATTTTAGCATATACTGGTACATATTCGTCATCCCTTTCCGTAATCGGGGGACGATCCGTCTGTCCATCAATAAAATTGGATCCTTGTCGCAGCCAACCGGCTTCCTCACAAATTTCCAAGATTTGATATCTCAAGTTTAGAACCTCTTCTTTTGGTAGGATGGATCTCAGAAATAAATAACCGTCATCTCGAAGTCGCTTGCGCAGCCCTGATGGATCCTTAAGAAGGTTGTTAGATTCTTTGAAAAATTTCATTTCTTAACCTTATTTAAAAAGTTTTAATCAATTTAAACTATCACTGTTAAGTGGTCTAAATTGAATGTTAGTACATCATGTTATTTACATCGTATTGCAACAATGATTCAGGAGCAGGATGATTCCAATTCAAAGAATTATAAGGAATCGATTTGATATGGATCCTCTTGCAGTTAATATGCGAAAAATTGCCGGCAAAAACTATTCAAATAATCTTTATAATATAGCAAAAATTATGCGCAAATATTAGATTTAGTTTAGCTATATAAAACAATTTCCAGTGACGGTAGTAAAAGGAAGCCAACTGGGAAACATGCAATTCAATCCAGATCAGTTCAAAATACTCCTGAAGTAATTACGAAGTGAAATGTCAATGCAAGATTTTTTGATTATTTTGACTTTTTCGCTCATAACTTCATATCATTACAAATCAACATATAGCCTACGATAATAATTTATTTAACAAGTTGGCTGCTTAATGTTTAATGATTTTCAAAAGAATAAGAGAGCGTTATGAAATACGTAAAATACTATGTTGCACCTTTTCTAACATTAATTCTCTTGATAGGAATTCTAATCGGAGGACATTGGATGTGGATGGGTTTTGTGACCATATTTGCGGTTATGATTTTAGGAGATGC
>JAKUNG010000005.1 GCA_022452285.1 Terriglobia bacterium
CAAGAATATTGCAAAAAAACTGGAATACCTACTGAGGAAGAATACGTGAACATGTATTGTGATAAGACAGGTTATGACCTAAAGGAAGAATGGGAACTTTACATGGCCTATAATCTATTTAAATCAGCTGGTATCTTACAAGGTATTTTAGGAAGGGTTAGAGATGGAACAGCAGCAAGTAAACATGCACAAGACATGGCTGCTAGAGTTCGACCCTTAGCTGAAGGTGCATGGAAGCTTATAGAAGAAAACTTTCTATAAACTTAGAATTATTTTTAGTTTAAGCTATTGAATATAAATTAAGAAAGGAGAGAAGAATGGCAATAGACAAATTTTTAGTAGAGGCAAGCCACATCATGATGTTTGCTAGATCTATTGGAGATGATAACCCTGTTTACTACGATGAGGATCATAAGTCAGAGTCTGGTAGTGAAGGAATAATTGCACCTCCAACATTTGCACAATCCAGTGCGCAGTTTGATCCAGACTATTTTCTTAGACCAAAAACAGGCGGTGTGGGATGGTTTGGTTCTGGAAAAGAACCAACTGGATTAAAGCCCTCAGGTTCAGGAGGCGGGGGTGGTGGAGGAGCCGCAGCTGGACTACATGCCGAACAACACTTTGAATATCACTTACCTCTAAAAGCTGGAGATGTTTTAAGTGCGACGACTAAACCAGGAAATGCCTGGGAGAAAGAAAGTAAACGTGCTGGTAAACTCAAGTTTAGTGAGTCAGTAACTGAATATAGAAATCAAAATGGGGACTTGGTCATAACAGCAACTGGCGTTGGTGTTCAAACTGAGAGACCGGTAGATAGTTAAGGAGAAACCATGTTAAAAGCAAGTGAAATAAAAGTAGGTGACACTCATACAGAAGTATTAGTGGAAGACCTTAAGCGAACCCAGATTGTTCAATATGCAGGAGCTTCTGGCGATTACAATCCTTTACACACTGATGAGATATTTACTACAAAAATAGCTGGCTATCCTACTGTGTTTGCTCATGGGATGTTAACTATGGGTATGACTGGAAGGATGGTAACTAACTATGTTGGTGATGGTACTCTGAAGAAGTATGGAGTTAGATTCACAAGCCAGGTTTGGCCAGGAGACACACTAACAAGCGTAGCAACTGTTACTGAGCTAAGGGAAGAGGATGGAGAAAGCCTCGTTGATTTAGAAATAGTAACTACAAATCAAGATGGAGTAGCCGTAGTAACAGGATCTGCAACTGCAAAAATAGCTTCCTAACTAAATGAATAAAAACGAAAGTCATCCAGACATTGGAGGACGATCAGCAAAATTTGCTCTCGCCATTTTGGTTGTTGTATATGTATTTAATTTTATTGATCGACAGATATTATCAATTTTAGCTGAAGAGATTCAGGCTGATCTTGGGATATCAGATAGTGGAATAGGCTTCTTATACGGAACTGCTTTTGCAGTTTTCTATTCAGTGGTAGGAATACCACTAGGAAGGCTAGCTGATGTTTGGACAAGAAAAAATCTTATAAGTATTGGCTTAGCAACTTGGAGTTTTTTCACAATCTTATCTGGAACTGCTAAGTCTTTCTTTTTTCTAGCATTTTACAGAATTGGAGTAGGTATTGGCGAGTCCAGTGCCAGTCCTTCGGCCTACTCATTACTTTCAGATTACTTTTCACCAAAAGTGAGAACAACTGTCTTAGCTATTTATTCTAGTGGTGTTTATATTGGCTCTGGTATCGGTTTATTCTTAGGTGGGGCAATAGTGGANTATTGGAGTACTCTTTTCCCAGACCCTTCCATGGCTCCATTTGGAATTCGTGGTTGGCAAGCAGCTTTTATAGCTGTTGGCCTACCTGGATTATTACTTGCACTTGTAACCTGGCAGATTAAAGAACCCAAAAGGGGATTGAGTGATGGAATAGAGACTACCCAACACCCTCACCCCTTTAAAGAAATGCTCAAAGAAATGATTGGACTCACTCCTTTTTCTTTAATGGGTCAAGAAAAGATGGCCAAAAATTTAGTTGTCAATTTTTCAATTGCTTTAATTATTTTTACTCTTTGTTCTTTTCTTTCTTCACGAACAGGAGATATCGAACAGTGGGTAGCCTTTGGGGTAGGTTGTTACTTTATTGCTTGTTGGATTCAAAGTTTACGGTTGAGGGATCCAGCAATTTTTT
>JAKUNG010000050.1 GCA_022452285.1 Terriglobia bacterium
GACCTATGGCAACATCAGTAGGTTGGTTGAATGGCTCTCCACTTTGAAGAGGAGCAGGCTTGTCAGGTGTACCGATAACCATCAATTCTTTACCGTCTGCAGTCCATTTTCTGACAGTGTGGTCAGTGTTATCTGTAGTCCAGATTGAGTCATCAGGACCCACCTCGACGTGATGGGCTCTTTTGAAAACATCCTCTCCCCATGTGTCCAGGATTTCTCCGTCCTTATTTAGAACTATCATAGGGTGATCACTTCTGTTGTAGGCGAAGATTCTGTCTTGGCTGTCTACTGCCACTCCCACAACATGATTCCATTCCCATCCATCCGGTAGGGGAGCCCATCCGGGGACACTTTCATAGACAAATTCGCCGTAACTTACTCTCAGTGGTTTATCTGACATTTTCTTCTCCCATGATTTTCTTTTTAGATGTCCCTATTAGTGACATGTTGTTGAGGAAGCACATTCTAGGCTTTTTCTTGGTTGAAGTTAAGTAACTAATTTTTAGAATGTTTTTAGAGGGAACTTTTTTCTATTTGTTGTTCCCTATTGTTAGTCGTATAAATGCCGAACTTGTGAAAGAAAGTAGACTAACTATAATGTGAGAAACAATGCAATATTTAAATAAAATAGGGGGTTTTTATGGCGACGGCAATTTTTAATATCGTACGACGGCCACTGGAAGGGCAAAGTAAAAAGTTACTGGAGTCCGCAATAGGTATAATGACTGGACACGGGATGAATGGGAATGTGACCTCGTCCCTGACTTCTTTTGATCCTACCGCTGGTATTCACGTAACTTCTACTCTTAATTTTCAGTCCTTATCTGGGTTGGAAGAACTGCAGGACTCCTTTTATTCCAATGAAGAAATGCAGGATGCATGGGACGAAACAGCCTTATTATGCAAGTCGGTGAGCACCACAGTATTGGAGGTTGTTGTTCCCCCAGAAAATGTTCCGGATAATCCTAAGTACATGCTGAGGACAATTGCCACAGCCAAGCGTGGGAAGCGAGAAGAGCTGATAGATTTGGCGTTGTCTATGAGAGATAGATCTAATTCGAATAAGGCCGGTATTCTTAAGCCTATGAATAGTTTTCAACGTATCAGGCTAACCAGAGTATATGGCAGTTTAGAAGACTTAAGCGCGGCAATCAATGTTAGCAATGCGGAATACGGGTCTACTTTGGAAAAGTTTATTGCCTTAACAGACTCGGTCACCCGATCGGTTAGCCGAATACATTATTTAAATCGGTAGAAACCTATTAGGGGACAAGATTTTTTAAATACACTAAATAACTAATGCTACCTATCAACATAAAATGGTTACGAGGTTAATATTCATATGGCAGCAATATCGAGAACCGTAATAAATATAAAAGAAGGCAAAATGGAAGAGGCCTATAAGCTTCTCGACTCCAAGACTCAGATGATCTCTGATATTGACGGATTGATAGGTTTCTTAATTGCCCAAACTGGTGAAAATGAACTGACTGGCATGGGTGTTTATGAAAACACAAAATCCGCAGAGGCTGTGGCTCCTGTATTTAGGGAGGTGATGGGTGAGATGGCACCACTAGTGGATGGTCAACCTGAAAGAGGTATCTATCCCGGGATTTGGGTATCCTAAGAAAGGGTTATTGGGGAAGGTCCCTTAATGACGAAAGTTACATTTATGGGATTTCATATTTGTAAATTTCATATGGTATTCCACTTGGAGCCTTGAATCCTTTTTCGTTAAGGAGTTTGTTAGTTGAATAAACAAGGAAGACATCTATCAGACGAAGAGGCACTGGAATTACATCAGGAAGCTCTGGTTATTGACAGTAAACAACCACCTGCAACTTCAGGTTTTATATTCACTGAAAGAATGAAGTTGGATCTTCTGGATATGGAGAAGGCCGGCTACACCAGGGCTCAGGCATCAAGTCGATTAGCTAAAGTAGCTACTGAGGAAATCCGAAATTCTGAATCTGCTCGAGAACAATACTTGTCAGTATGGCGTCGGTCAGGGGTAAATGTTGCTAGCGGGACATACAGTGCTGGCATCGAAATAGAGAGGGCATATCAAAGCGCTACAGAGGGAATAGCCCAGGCTAGAAGTTATATTGATGCGCTCAAGGGTGAGTTGAAATTAATCCTCAAAGCAGATGATATTCAAGATGTTTACAAGTCGGGTAAACACGGACTAATCCTAGATTTTCAGGATACTTTACCTTTCGGGACTGATCTTTCAAAAATTGAATATTTTTACAATTTGGGGCTCAGGGTAGTTCAACTTACTTACAACTTGCGTAATCTGGTAGGCGACGGTTGTACAGAAAGATACAAAACCGGTTTAACTTTTTTTGGGCAAACAGTGGTAGAAAAACTAAATGAGATGAATATGGCGGTTGATGTGAGCCATTGTAGCCAGCAGGTTGGTTGGGATGCTCTTGAAATATCAACAGCTCCAATAATAGTAACTCACTCTTCCAGCAATGCGATTTGCTTCCACGATAGAGGTAAAGATGATGATTTGGCTAAAGCGATTGCCGACAAGGGTGGATTTTTTGGAGTGGTAATTG
>JAKUNG010000051.1 GCA_022452285.1 Terriglobia bacterium
ACTATCTAATTGAAAAGAACAAAGGTTCAACAGTCGCGGTTTTCTGTCATGGAATGGTTATGGGAGTTTACTTACAAACTATTTTGGGACATGACGATCCGGTAGCACTGCAACCTGACTATTGCGGTATTACCAGAATCACCGCATCATCTTCAGGTTTGCGATCAGTTCGAACTGTCAATGAAACAGGTCATGTCCGGCACTTACTTGATGATTTACCACTAATGCCCTTCGAGCGAGAAGAGCATTAAAAACTTTGTTCCTGTTCTTCCTACTTATTAATACTTTTAGTGAAAATTCAAATAGTCAAAACTTAGATCAAAGCAAGAATTGAAAGGCTTAAAACGCTCATAGCTGGAGCTGCTTTTTTAAGATGATCACCGACACGCAAATGCATACCAATAGCTCCTACCATCAACAGACCGAGCAAAATCGCCGCAGGCCTAGTTAAGGCTTCCACCCAAACACCTATGATTAAAAGAATTGCTAATGTAAGTTTTGTTCCACCTATCAGATACATCAGAGGAGGCGAAATCCCGTACGTCTGAAATTCTTCTAACATATTTTTTGCATCACCACCACGAAATTCGGTCTCTTTGTTAAACCGCAAAATCCATACATTTAAAATCCATAACCCAGCACCGATTTGTGCCAAGATCCCAACTATCTCCATCTCTTCTCTTTCCTTACTTGATAATAAGTTCAAGTTTAAAAAAATTAAGAATTATTTTTGCTATATGTGACCCAAGTCGCATAGCCCCTTAAAAGAAATTCTTACTTTGTTACACAAACACTTCGTAGACGTTTTCGATTTTTGGAAAACAACCAGTAAAAAGCAAAAGCAACAAATGAAAAAGGCGGGATGCTAATCAAAGTTCCTAATACACCCCATCCAGATCCCATTTCGCGGAGAACCTTGGCCGCTGCCATCGAACCTTTAACTTTTTTACGATCAGACGTAATTAACCAGACGTAGTTGTCAAAATCTTTTTGCTTCAAACCGTATTCTTCAGGTATTAAAGATTGGGATTTCTTAGGTTCAAAACTGTCAGGAAGTTTGTCTGAAACCCAATCAACCAACTTGTTGCAAATATTGCAGTTTCCGTCATAAATCAGTAAAGATTTGTCCAAATTTTAAACCTTTCAACACCGATTAAAAAAGTCAATTGACTACTTTTCCCTATAGAGCTACGCACTATCTCTTTTACTCGCATCGTCGGTTGCTTTATAACCTGCAACTAGTAAACCCCAAACAGTAATCGCAAAAACTAAAGTTCCTATGACAAATAATAAGACTTCATTCATTGTTTTGTCCTGAATTTGTCAAAACAAGAGTTCCTAAAGAAAGAATCGATGGGACCCAAATACCAACAAATATTCCTTGCATCTTGTTTCCACTGAACCAAAGAGAAACCGATAGAAGAAATGAGATAAAAGCAGCAAGCATAAAAATTAACTTGGGTCTATTTTCTGGCTTCAAAAGAAAGTTTTCACGCAAAATTGAGAATGACATTTAAGCTCCTAGGGGTTGCTATCACTACAAATCTAATAAACATTTACTCCGAAAATGTTTCTTCAAATGAGTCTTCTGTCACAGCTCAGTTAAACAATTTTACACTCGTCCACTACAAGCCAAAGTGGTACCCCGTACGGGATTCGAACCCGTGTTACCAGGTTGAGAACCTGGCGTCCTAGGCCACTAGACGAACGGGGCAGGACTTTAAATCAACTTCTTTTCAAAAATTTCTTCAGCTCGGGGGGGAGGACTTGAACCCCCAACGACTGGACCAGAACCAGCTGTGTTGCCAATTACACCACCCCCGATAGTGGCCGATAAAAGCAAATTTAAGCGTAACGTCTTGTTGTTTATGCGAGTTCTATATTGGAAATAAAGTTACAGGCTTTTCCTAGCAGCGGAAATACGCTTAAGGACCTCCTCTCGAGTCATACAACAAGCCATTGTCTCAAACAAGGGCGGTCCTACGGTCCTACCGGTGATAACCACTCTCAATGGAGCTTGAGCTTTACCAAGTTTTAAGTCAACTTTTTCTCCCGCTTTGGTCACCAGATCTTTCAGAACCTCGGTCTCCCACTCACAATCTTCAAAAGAATCAGCTATATAAGCGAGCAAAGAATCTGAGACTTGCGGATCTTTCATAGTCTTCTTCCAAGAATCTTCATCTATATCTGGTTGTTCCAAAAATAAGAAATCCACAAATCTTGGTGTGTCACTCAGTGTTCTTAATTTCTCTTGTATTAGATCCACCATCATGGAAAATTTCTCTGGATCGAAATTCTCTTCAGACCATGGGGCTTCTTCCCCTATCCATGGTTCTACACGCTGCATAAAGTCTTCTTTAGAGAGGCTTCTGAGATATGAAGAATTAATGTGTTCAAATTTTTGGATGTCAAAAAATGCTGCAGCCTTGTTTACATCGCCAACGTTAAAAATTTTTACGATTTCTGCCGGTGATCGAATTTCTACACCATCAGGTGGCCCCCATCCGAGTAAAGCAAGATAGTT
>JAKUNG010000052.1 GCA_022452285.1 Terriglobia bacterium
TCAGCAATTGCATCTATAAAGGAGTATAGTACGATACACATTTCTGTGTTATCATCCTCTAAATTTGAAATGAATTCGCTTAATCCAAAGGATTGATTTTTATGAAACACCTCATCTATAATACTTTCTATCGTTTTAATATTAACATATGGTAGTCCTGAGTCTGTATGCTTCATCATTTTCCTTTAAGTATATTGGGGACTTCCATAATTTTATCAAGCATTTTAATTCCTAAAACATCTAGCTTAAGTAGTCCTACATCTTCACAACTTGGGCCTTCTAAACCAGCTATTGAATCTTTATCTTTTTTATCTGCTGAGTGAATCAAAGGGCATGTTTCTGAAATTGAGTTAGGAGAAACTACCACTCCCGCCGCGTGCTTTGATTGAATAATTTTTGTTCCTTCCAGCCGAATAGACTGTTCAAACACCTTAGCAAAAGGTCCTTCTAGTCCTCCGTCTTCTCCAATTATACACCAATCTTTGAGCTGCTCTTTTTTATTTTTTAAAGCCCATAAAATAATTGAGGAAGTTCCTAACTCTTCTTTCATATCTTGAAGGTCATCAGCAATTTTAGACTCATCCATGATGTGGCGAGTGATATTGTTCTGTTCTTCAAAAGAAATGTTTCCTCGGGCCTGCATTACACGTTTAAGAGCGGCGCGACCTTTGAGGGTTTGGAAGGTAACAATTTGAGCTACATTATCTTTTCCATATCTACTTTTAATATGGTCAATTACAGCCACTCTAGCATCTTTTGGTACATCAATATCAATATCAGGCATAGAAATTCTGCCCTCTGTGTTACGTCCTGCATTATAAAACCTTTCAAAAACGAGATCATATTCAACCGGGTCAATTTGAGTAATTCCAATCAGATAAGAGACCATACATCCAGCTGCACTTCCACGTCCAGGACCCGTCAGGTATCCATTTGACCTGCAAAATTCAAGAATATCACGAACAATGAGAAAATAACTAGACAGTCCCGCTTCTTCAAAGACTTGTAGCTCATTATCAATTCTTTTACCATATTCTTTGAAATGAAGGTGATCTTTTCCCACATGAGGCATCTTTTCCTTCCATCCCTCTCTACAAAGTTGTCGTAAATAATCTGCCGGAGAAATGCGTCCAGGAGGATTAAATTCAGGAGGGTTAGGTTTGCTTAAAATGTTATATTCTTCACACATTTCAGCAATTTTTACTGTATTTTCTAATTCCTCCTCCGTGTGCCATTTTTTCATCTCTTCCTGGCTTGGGATATGGAAGCTATTCCCCTCAAAGAAGGACCGTAAACCTACCTGTACGCCATTCTTTATATCCCTTTGGATCTGACCTATACTCTT
Source organism: Terriglobia bacterium (assembly GCA_022452285.1). Lineage (GTDB taxonomy): Bacteria > Acidobacteriota > Terriglobia > Versatilivoradales > Versatilivoraceae > JAKUNG01. Next base: position 1,346 of record JAKUNG010000052.1, read on the forward strand.
TTTTAAAGAGGTGCTTAGAAGCACTCTTTGGTCATCTGCATCCCCCCTTGTGGGGTAGTGGGCATCGGGTGTAGCAACCGGTGAAATTCTGGTTTTTTTGGCTATTTGACGAAGAGAATTAGCTACTTTATAGCCAATATCACCCTCTTGAGCATCGAGTACTTGAATCTCTACAAAAAAGTTTCCTTTTCCGAACATATTTTGCAGGTATTTAACAGCTGTAGTGCCTTTTTTCTCCCAATCCTCGCAAAGTTCGTCATTTTCTGTAATTTCATTAGCTACATAGGAACCTAGATGTCCACTAAAGGAAATGAGATTTCCCTTTTTAGCTACTTGAGCTACCTGATCAAAGCTAACACGAGGTTTATAGTAAAATTGGTCTTTTTTATTAGATAAAGAGACTAAAGATAGTAAATCTTTCCAACCCTCCAGATTTTTGGCAATAATAACCTGATGAAAGAGCTTTCTATTGTCTGGGCTCTTGTCTAGAGGGTCTCCGTAGCAGATATACATCTCACATCCCAGAATGGGCTTCTGATTGTTGTCACCTAAGGTTTTATGGAAGTCAACGGCACCCGACACAGTGCCATGATCGCTTAAAACACAGGCTGAAGCCCCTATTTCTTCTATTCTTTTGGATATTTGGGATGTTTTAGAAAGTCCATCGAGCAAGCTGTATTCAGAATGGACATGCAACGGGATGTAGTTCATTATTTTAAGAATTTCCTGATTGGTTTAACAATATAGTGACCAACAAAGCCACCAATCTTCTTCTTTCCAATTCTTATTCTAACCTCATTCTCCCAGTTTGTCAAGGGGCACTTGATTTCTTTACTGAAAGTTACTAAAAAGATAAAGGAACAGATGGGAACAGCTATGTACCATGGAGTTAAGAACGGAACGACGAAGAAAGCAAAAAGGTTACCGATTACCACTGACATATGCCATATTACCAATATAATAAACAGAAACCTCATGCTTCTTCCCCTTTTTTGCAGCGCGGTTTTCACTGAGGCTTCACGCGCAGGCGCTGCTCTGCCGTGTCTGGAGAACCCCAGAACCCCTTATTCAATTCTATTCATAAAACTCTTCTTACCCCATTTAGCAATGTTAATTGCTTCATTATGATGGGCAATAATAGGATTTTTATGATTAGTACACCCTTCTGTA
>JAKUNG010000053.1 GCA_022452285.1 Terriglobia bacterium
CAAACTTATCTCTCCATTCTTTGGTTGGGTCTGAAGCCAGAATCTCTTCAAGTTTTTTTCCTTCATCTATTTGAGATCGTATTCTATCCCTGACTACTATTAACATATCTATATATGTTTGAAGGTCTTGAGTGGTTGAAATGGGTCCGTGTCCAGGAACTACGATAGTCTCATCGTTAACAACTTTTAGAACCTCTTCACAGAATTGAATAATTCCATCAATACTTCCGCCATTATCCGCATCGATAAAGGGAGGGCCCGTCATGTTAAAAACATCTCCCATGTGTAAAACATTTGAGTCTCTTAAATAAACCGCTGAATCGCCCGTAGTGTGAGCATGACCAAAATGATACAGCTCAATACGATCTCCATTTAAATGAAGGTTCATGCTGTTTTTATAAGTTATTTCAGGAACCGCTTCTAAAGGATAAGGTTGTTGAGGATAAACTATGAACGATAAATTAATGGGTTGGGGGTTTAGCATCATGTATCTGGAATTTTCTTGAGCTATGATTTGTGCTCCGCTGGGCCCAAACACATTGTTGCCTTCCGCGTGATCAAAATGCCAATGTGTATTGATGACGTAATCAACTGATCTTCCACCTAACTTTCTGATAGCTCTCAAAATGACATTTTTAGCTTCAGGCATTTGATCATCCACTAATAAAACCCCATTTTCTCCGATGCTGACAAGTATATTTCCGCCATTGCCAAAAAGAACATGAAGGTGATCAGAGATTCTTTCGATGGTTATTGGTGGATTTTTCATATCCCAACCAAAGAGATCGGTAACTGCTTTTTGGGCTTCTTTGTAGTTTACTTCCTCTTTTTCATGATGAGCAGCTTGTAATCCCAAAGAAAAAGTAATTGAGCTAAATAGTAAAAAGGGTAATAAATGTTTTGATTTCATTTTCTATCTCCAACTAATTGATTATTATTGCATGGTTATAAGTAACCGTGAACTCGGTTTTGGGGGGAATATGAGTGACATTATTGCTTCGGAATCTACAAACTATGATCTGAATGAAGTTGTGGCTTCCTTAAACAGGCTGCTTAAATTAAGAACAATACCAATAGGCATGAAGATGTTTGAAAGTATTGAGGAAATGGAGTCTATACCAAAGATTAGAAGACCCAGTGCAGTGCACACGACAGATCAAATTGTGGGTCAAGCTTGTCGAAACGGTTGGACTGTGGGAATAACAGTCGAAGATTTGGTAGGGCCCCAATGCAGTACTGTAATAGGGCTCAGTCCGAGAGATGATAAGTGGCTTTCAGGCGATCGCATGGCTGGAGTATGGTTCAGTGACCTGGAAGGAGCCAGTGATCATCAAAAATCTATGGACGTTGTTGAACACGGTAAATATTTGGCTATGGCCGTAAGTCCTCTTACGAGTGGCAGATTAAATCCACCGGATATTTGTTTAATTTATGCCACTCCAGCACAAATGATTTTATTTATAAATGGATTGCAGTGGTCTGGATATAAAAAGTTAGATTGGGGGTGTGTTGGAGAGTCAGCGTGTGCTGATTCCTGGGGAAGGGCGCTTTCTACAGGCGAACCAAGTCTTTCTATTCCATGTTTTGCTGAAAGGCGTTATGGAGGTGTCATGGAGGACGAACTTCTAATGGCTATACCTCCACATTTTTTACCAAAAATCGTTGATGGATTAGAGCACTTATCTAAGAACGGGTTGCGTTATCCAATAGCACCTTATGGTGTAAATACGGATGCAAAAGCTGGAATGGGGGTAAGTTATTCAAGTTAGTTTAATGCTTGAAAAACTTTTTCAACACATTAAATTATTCTAAAGAATAAAGGAGAAACTATGGAAAAATTAAATAATTTACTTGAAAGAGCTGCTTCGCCTCTAAAGGCTTATGCTAACTGCTTATTAAAAATAGGTTTGGGAACATCTTTCTTTCTACATGGCTACGGTAAACTCCCTATCAGTGAGGGTTTTGTAGGCTGGTTAACCTCAAAAGGGATTTCATCAGCCAGTGTGGTTGCACCCTTAATAGCTTGGGGAGAGATCTTAGCGGGCTTGGGAATTCTTTTAGGGGGTTTGATAGGAACCAAAGCAGCTATTTTAGGAAACGTTGTTACAAGATTATCAGGAGGTGCTATTGGCATCATAATGATTGGGGCAATATTGATTGCTCATTCTGATTGGGGATTCTTTTTTGGTGAACGCGGTGCTGTCTTGTTTGCTAGCGAGCAATTATTTTTATTACTACTCGGAGTTTACTTTGCGATTAGAGGAAACGATTAAAAATTAAATGAAAACTCTTAGCCTTACAGAAAATCTGAGTCACAAAGCATCAGTGGTTTGGGAGATAATCAGTGATACATCTAGGACTGATTGGGTACCTGGAGTAGACAAGATTTCATTGAATGAAGATACAAGGGAATTCTTTATGGAGGGAATGGGAAAAATTAAAGAAAAAATTGTACTTTGTGACCATGAAAATAAGGTTCTAAAGTACAGTGTCATT
>JAKUNG010000054.1 GCA_022452285.1 Terriglobia bacterium
CAGCCCAGAAGATGCCCGCCAGGCTATAGAATTTGGGGCACAGGGCATAGGATTATGTAGAACAGAGCACATGTTTTTTGAACCAGATCGAATCATTGAAATGAGAAAGATGATTCTGGCTGAAGATTTATCAGAGCGCAGAAAAGCAATAATGAATTTATTACCATTCCAAAAAGAAGATTTCAAGGGTATTTTAGAGGCGATGGCCGGGAAACCCGTAACAATTCGCCTTTTAGATCCACCTTTACATGAATTTATTACACTTAATGAAAAGCAAATTGAAGAACTGGCTAATGAATTAAGCGTCTCTTCTGAAAAAATAAAGAACAGAATAAATAGTTTACATGAATTGAATCCAATGCTAGGTCATCGCGGATGCCGTTTGGGCGTGGCTTACCCCGAAATCACTGAAATGCAAGCTCGGGCTATTTTTGAAGCAAGCTCTGAATTAACACAAGCTGGCATAGATGTTTTTCCCGAGGTAATGATTCCACTTGTGGGAACTGCAAGGGAATTTGAGAATCAAGATGAAATTGTAAGGAAAGTTGCTAAAGATATCATAGAAGAGAAGGGTGTCAATTTCAATTATTTGGTTGGAACAATGATTGAATTGCCACGTGCATGTTTAACTGCAAACGAAATTGCTGAAAAAGCTGAGTTTTTTAGTTTTGGGACGAATGATTTGACACAAACAACCTATGGCTTTAGTAGAGATGATATAGGCGGATTTTTACCAGAATATTTAGAAAATAACATTCTTGATCATGATCCATTTCAAAGTTTAGATATATCTGGCGTTGGTCAACTAGTATCACTTGCTGTAAAAAAAGGAAGAGAAGTTAGAAAAGATTTAAAAATCGGTATATGTGGAGAACATGGTGGAGACCCTTCTTCTATTCACTTTTGTTATCAAAATGAACTTGATTATGTAAGTTGCTCACCATATCGTGTGCCAATTGCTAGATTTTCTGCTGCTCAAGCTGTTTTAAAAAAATAAAAAACCCCTAGAAGAATCCAGGGGTTTTATCTAAGCGATTCATTTTATAATGTAGACTTACTCTACAGTGTCGCCACCAAGCAAATCTTCCAGCTTGAACGCTCCATCGCGCTCCATTTGTTTTGCAGCTGAAACAATAGATTTTCTTGCTGAATCAACATCACGCTTAGGTACGGCACCCTCAACAGGCTCAAACATAGCCTGCTTCTTTTTTGGCAATACACCAATCACTTTATCTGAAATTGATTGCTCCATGCCTTTAAGTGCCAATGATACAGCATCTAAATCCACCGCGTTCATAAGATCGCGCAGTAAGTTGTCCGGAAAAATTTCAAAGATTGATTCAAAAGTTATTCGGTATTTTTTAACCTGTTCAGCAAGTTCAGGATTATCTTGTTCTAGATTTTGCATAAACATTTCTTCTTCTTCAGGATTCATTTCACCCAGTAAATCTGCTAGGTCTTTGCCGCCCCCACGGGAAAAAGCAACAGTTTTAGGAAGTTGCTTCGATTTTTTTTGTAATTTATTCGCGATTTGTACGACCGCCTCTAAAGGCACATCTTCCAGATTTCCAATGCTTAGTAAGACCTGCCCCTTTTCTTCTTCGCCTATACGATTTAAAACAAGCATTCTTTTATCACCTTCAAGTTGAGCAAGTGTAATTGCAATAACGCGTGGGGTTTCGCTCGCCAATAAAGCAACAAGTTGTTCATCCGTTAATTCAGAAAGAAAGGCAAATGGTTTTTTCGGCTCATCACTCTCTTCTTCTTGTTGAAATTTTTCACTTACAAATGAGAAATAAAACTCTTCCATAACCTGTTTTTTTACAGCAAATGCTACATTGCTTACACCGCGCATTGCTGCACGTATTTTGCGGATTTCTGTTTGATCTAATTCCTTAACAAGAGTGAGAGCAAGGCTTTCACCTAGAACTGAGAACAGAATAGCAACCTTCTGTAAACCAGATAATCTGTTATAATCTGATATCATAATAAGTGCCTCTTATTTCTTCTTCTTCTTCTTCTTGCCATCATCTTCTTCAGCTTCAGGCACAGGTTCGGGTTCGGGCTCGGGTGGAGCTTCTTCTACAATCCAATCTTTAACAATCTTAGTTGCTGCCTGAGGTTGACCTACACTCATAGAAACAACAGCTTGCTTCATATCATTTACTTCACTTTGCAATACGGCAACATCTTCTTGTGAAGGACCAGTCTGCTGGGTCGGTGGCGGTGTAGTTTGATTAATTTGTGTTGTCACACCGTTTCCATTATCTTTTTTTTTAGGGCGACGAGGCGGATACATCATCCATGGTGGAGGCATTGGTTGTTTTGGCTTGTTCATTAAAACAAAAACCAATACGACAACTAACACAATAACCAGTGCAGCCAAAATAGAAACAAAAATAATCATTCCAGTATTCCCGCTTCTAGGCTGCCTATCTAGTTCAGACTGTACCTGATCTAGCATTGCTAGTTTTTCAGCAATTTGTGCATCGAGCG
>JAKUNG010000055.1 GCA_022452285.1 Terriglobia bacterium
TGATGATGCCTGAAGACGGCGGCATTAGAGCTCTTGGAGGCTTGTTGATTGGAACAATTGTCACTGGTATTTTTGTAGCAATCTCTATGACTGCTGGTGGTGGCGCCTGGGACAATGCAAAAAAATATATCGAAGATGGAAATGTCGGAGGGAAAGGAACAGAGGCACATAATGCCTCTATAACAGGAGATACTGTTGGAGATCCATATAAAGACACAGCAGGGCCGGCTATTAACCCATTAATCAAGATAATTAATATTGTTGCCTTGTTAATGATTGCAATTTTATAAGTTCATCATTAATTCATAGTGTAGGTTATTTTGACGGTTACAATTCGTTACACGATTAGCTTGTTAGGTTATATCAGCGAGAGTATTCTTTGCAGACTTAATCTAAAATATAACTGATAGCGAAAATAGGTGTATGAATAATTTTTTAAAAGTATTGCTCTTCTCCTTTATTCTTATTGATAATGGGAGCGCGGCCTCTCTTTTGGATGTCTATGAACAGGCCTTAGTTAATGACCCAAGAATAAAAGAGGCATTTGCCAATAAAGAAGCGATTATAGAGGCCAAACCTCAAGCTAGGAGCTTTATTCTCCCTCAACTCTCTGGCTCTGCAAGCTTTTCAGACACTGATTCAGACGGTCGGAGCACCTTCCAACAAAAAATTATTAATCCGATCAATGGAGAAGAAGTTGTAATAACCAACAACACTGATTTCTTGCAAGAATCAGAAACATTGCAATGGGACGTAACACTTAGACAAGCAATTTTTGATTACGGTTCTTGGATGAATCTTAGAAAAGCTAATAAAACAGTTGCTCAGGCTGAAATTGATTATCTTGCAGCAGAACAAGATTTAATCATTCGAGTAGCAAATGCTTACTTTAATGTGCTTGCTGCAGAAGACACATTAGAAGCCGAGCAAGCAGCAAGACAAGCAATTGAAAAGCAACTTGATCAAGCTCAAAAGAGATTCGATGTTGGACTCATAGCGATAACAGATGTACAAGAAGCTCAAGCAGCTTATGATCAATCTATTGCCAATGAAATCACCTCAAAAAGAAATCTAGCCACAGCTAAAGAGTCACTAAGAGCAATCACGGATAGTTATCCTGGTCAATTGAACAAACCGGATAATAACTTACCTCTGATTATGCCCAATCCACAAAGTGAATCAGACTGGGTTGAAACCTCATTGGAGCAAAACTTAAGTTATCTATCAGCTCAAGTTGGGGTAGAGATTGCTAAGAGTGAAATCAAAGTTCAACGATCTGGGCATTTACCCACAATCGGTATCCAAGCTTCTAAAAGAGATATTGACACTGATAGTTTTAGATCGGATAGTGGAAGTGAATTCACTCCTGCTGATAATGAAAACATTAATGAGGGTGTAGGAGTACAACTTAACCTTCCTTTATACAGTGGTGGACAAGTAACCTCAAGGGTCAGACAAGCTGTAGCAAGACACAGAGCAAGCAAGGAAAAACTTGAAAGAGTTGCACGAGAAACCACTAGAATAGCTAGAGATTCATATCTTGGAGTAATCTCTGGGATAGCTACAGTAAAAGCATTGCAACAATCAGTAAAATCATCTGCAACTGCTCTTCAGGCAACAGAAGCTGGCTATGAGGTTGGGACAAGAACAACGGTCGATGTTTTGGATGCAAGAAGAAGGCTTTACTCATCACAAAAGAATCTTGCCATTAGCAAATACGATTATCTTAAAAATATACTTCAACTCAAGCAAGCAGCTGGAACTCTCACTCAAAGTGATCTAGAACAAATCAATAACTGGCTCAAATAAAGGGCTTAATCAATTTCATTATATTTTCAATAGACCCTTTGTTGTCATGCATAACTTTGTCAGCAGCAGAAACCATTTGATCTTTTTTAGAATTATCAGAAAAAAGCTCATTGAGTTGAATTGACAATTCTTGATCATCTTTGACCACTAAAAGACCTCCTACCTCAATTAACTCAGTGGAGATTTCTTTTACATTTTGAAGGGATGGCCCAGTAATAACTGGTGTTCCAAAACTTGCAGGCTCTAGCAGATTATGGCCTCCTACAGAAAATAAACTACCGCCTACAAATGCTATATCTGAAGCAGAATAGAAAAAAGGTAAATCGCCTAAGGTATCAATAAGTAAAACGTTAGTATTTTCTTCAATATTCTTAAAATCAGACCATTTAATGCAAGCATGCCCTGAATCAATAATCTTCTTATGAACTGAATTAAATCTCTCAGGCTTTCTTGGTGCAATGATTAAAAGGCTATCAGGAAAATCTTTCATTAATTTCTTATGTGCCTTAAGGATAACTTGTTCTTCACCAGGGTGTGTGCTCCCAGCTATCCAAACTGGTCTATTGTTAAAGTTTTTATCTCTAAAGGTTTTTGCTTTATCAAGAATCTCATCTGGAGGAGTGATATCAAACTTGA
>JAKUNG010000056.1 GCA_022452285.1 Terriglobia bacterium
TGTCTTAAATCTAACCCTGATATTTGACTAGCTCCATGACAACCTAAACAGTGCTTTCTTATGATCGATTGCGACGAGTCCGTAAGATCTTTCCCTTCTAAGCTTAAAGATAAACCAACTACTGCAACTAGAATATTTACTATTAAGCCTACTACTCTCAGAAAAGAAACAGACATCATTGTCATGTAATAAAAAACTTGATTCACAGGGATTTCGCCTTAGATTGATTATTGTCCGAAGCTGATGAACGGTACAACTTAAAGTAAAAACGACTCCATTCCTCTTTTTCTTCCCGCTCCTGAAAAACAAAGAAAATAGCCCCTGTTTTAAGAGATTCATAGACTCTTATAACTCCTTCCCATCTATGCCTCTCTTCTTGATAACGAGCCAAACCAGTTTTACTGCGTTGACGGTCCTTAGCAGGAGCAAGCTTGATTGCCGTAGAACGAAGTTGATGGGTACCTACGAGTGGAACTTCAGCGGTGACTATTTCGGGATCTTTGTCTGAGGTTGCTTCAACCACAGCTTGTATTTCCCCCCCAAGAGAAAAGTATAAAACTCGACTAGGTAACTTTGACTTAACCTCTAACTGATATCGCCCTTTTTTTAAGAAAGATCCTTTAGCAGTTTTCATATCAATTGGAATTCTCATATTACCTTTGAAAGAAGGTAATGGCTCGGTTAGAGCCAGAATGGGAGAGAGGACTAACAAACAAAAAAAACTAACAAACCACATGCACAATACCCTAATAATTTTCAGAAAAAATAAATTGATTATGTACTATCGGACCGGAAGAACTTGATAGAAAGCTAACCTTCTAATAAACGTTGTGCGATGCTATGATTGCCATCGTTTCCTACCCCTGTTAAACGTTTTTCCAAGCCAGATACCTTTACGTGTAACTTACGGTGGTCGAGCCCTAAAAGGTTAAGCATTGTGGAATGCATGTCATGAACGTGCACTTTATCTTCTGCTGCATAAAAACCTAATTCATCAGTAGATCCAATTGCCTTGCCTCCTTTAATTCCACCACCCGCCATTACAACCGAAAAACCATATGGATTATGATCACGACCTTCCTTCCCTTGCATGATAGGTGTTCTGCCAAATTCGCCAGTCAAAACAACTAAAGTACTTTCAAGCATTCCTCGTTGCTTAAGGTCTGCCAAGAGCCCTGCCACTGGGCCATCTGTTTTTAAAGCATTATCACGATGATTTTTATCACACTCTCCATGGCCATCCCAATCGCTGTTATAAAGGTGTACAAAGCGAACTCCCCTTTCAACCATTCGGCGAGACAGCAAACACATTCTTCCAAAATTAGCAGTAGGTTCTGAATCGGCACCATACAATTTTTTAATATAACCTGGTTCTTGATCCAAATTGATCAAATCAGGACCTGCCATCTGCATACGAAAAGCCAATTCATAATTCTTGATTCGAGCTGCCAAACTACTATCATCGGGACGTTCTTCCAAGTGTCTCTGATTCCATTGTTTGAGCTGCTCTAAAATGACTTGCTGATTTTTCCTGCTCACTTGTGAAGGAGGTACGAGGTTTTCAAGAGGTGGCCCCTGAGTCGAAAGCATTGTCCCTTGGTAGACAGCGGGTAGAAACCCTGCACCAATAACTGATTTGCTGTTACGCATATAATCATCAGCCATCACGATATACGCTGGAAGGTTATCGGTTTCACTACCAAGTCCATAAAGTACCCAAGCCCCCATGCTGGGCTGTCCCATCAAAAGAGACCCTGTATGCACTATAGTAATCGCAGGACCATGTATAAATGACTCATGATGACAAGAACGGATAACCGCCAAATCGTCAGCAAATTCAGACATCTTTGGGAAAATATCAGAGATTTCTAAACCTGATTGACCGCATTTTTTAAAAACACGCCGAGTCCCCATCAGTTTTGATTCGTCTGCTTTAATTTGAGCCAAGCCAATATTTCCACTCAAAAAGCTTGGTGGCAAAAATTGTCCATCCAGTTTTTGCAATTCTGGCTTTGGATCAAATGTATCAACTTGACTAGGACCACCTTGTAAGAATATAAAGATCACGCTCTTTGCCTTCGCATTAAAGTGTGGAGGCTTTAACGCCAAAGGATCATACTGATTCAAAGACCCTACATCACCAGCTACAGATTCTCCCTGTAGCATGCAGTTCAGGGCTAAACCACCAAATCCTAGGCCTGAACGGGTTAAAAACTCACGCCTTGAACTCACACTAAGTCTACGATTACACGAAAAAGGGTTCATGGATTTCCTCCCATAGTATAGAGTTTAGCGTTAATCGTAGAGAGTATCAAATTCAGATCAGTCAACATATAAAAACTCACTAAGATTAAACATCGTTAGACAAAATTGACTTAGGGCTCGTAACTGTTTAACTTGC
>JAKUNG010000057.1 GCA_022452285.1 Terriglobia bacterium
TTTAGATCAGACAAGTCTTGACTTGCAGAATCATATATTTCGTTAAGTCCATCCTTTCCAATTTCTAATCCTCTTATAGCCTTTTGAAATGACTCCTGAAAGGTTCTACCTATTGCCATGACTTCACCAACTGATTTCATTTGCGTTGTCAGAATAGGTTCTGCTTGTGGAAACTTCTCAAAATTAAATCTGGGAATCTTTGTAACTACATAATCTATAGATGGCTCAAAAGAAGATGGAATGATACCTCCGGTAATATCATTTCTAAGCTCATCCAGTGTGTATCCTACTGCTAACTTAGCTGCTACTTTGGCAATCGGAAATCCAGTAGCTTTCGAAGCTAATGCTGAAGATCTAGAAACTCTTGGGTTCATTTCAATTACAAGCATTTCTCCATCTTCTGGATTAATAGTAAATTGAACATTAGAACCGCCAGTCTCCACACCAATTTCTCTAAGAATGTCCATAGCTGCATTTCTCATTAGCTGATACTCTTTATCAGTTAAGGTTTGAGCGGGTGCAACTGTAATGGAATCTCCAGTATGGATGCCCATAGGATCTAGATTTTCAATACTACAAACTATGATGCAGTTGTCATTTTTATCCCTTACCACTTCCATTTCGTATTCCTTCCAGCCTTCGAGATATTCATCTATATAAATCTCAGAGGTTGGAGATAGATCAAAACCCCTTGAACAGATCTCTTCGAATTCATCTTGATTATAGGCAACTCCACCACCTGCTCCCCCCATGGTAAAGTTGGGCCTTAAGACACAGGGAAACCCAATATCTTTTACAATTCTTTTAGCTTCTTTTAAATTGTGGGCTAAAGCTGCTTTGGGAGTCCTTAAACCAATTTTTTTCATTGCTTCAGAAAATTGATCTCTGTCTTCGGCTTTGTCTATCGCCTCTTTGGTGGCTCCAATCATTTCAACTTTGTGTTTTTTTAGAACCCCTTCTCTATCTAAGTCCAAGGCTGTGTTTAATCCAGTCTGACCACCCATAGTTGGTAAAATTACATCGGGTTTTTCTTTTTCTATAATTTTTTCTACTGTTTGCCACAGAATCGGTTCTATGTAAGTAGCATCAGCTAAAGAAGGATCAGTCATGATGGTAGCTGGATTTGAATTGACCAAAATTACCCTAAATCCATCTTCTTTTAGAGCCTTACAAGCCTGAGCTCCCGAGTAATCAAATTCACAAGCCTGGCCGATTACAATGGGACCTGCACCCAAAATTAAAACTGAATTTATATCTGTTCTTTTAGGCATCAGCTTTTCTCATATTTTCTAAAAATTGTTCGAAAAGTAACTTTATGTCGTGAGGTCCTGGACTAGCTTCTGGGTGACCTTGAAAACTAAAAAAAGGTAATTCTTTGTGTTTGATTCCTTGAATTGTTCCGTCAAATAGCGATCGGTGAGTTACCACTATGTCCTCTGGCAACGAACTTTCTTTAACTGTAAAACCATGATTTTGACTTGTTATAAATACTTCATCGTTTGTTAAATTCTTAACTGGGTGATTAGCACCATGATGACCAAATTTCATCTTTTCTGTTTTGCCTCCCAAAGCAAGAGATAAAAGCTGATGACCGAGACATATACCAAATATAGGTATTTTTCTTTCTATTAATCTCTTAATAGTCTCTACAGCATAATCACAAGGTTCAGGATCTCCTGGACCATTAGAAAGAAATACCCCATCTGGGTTAATTTTTGTTATCTCTTTATAAGTTGACTTAGCAGGTAAAATAGTAACCTCACAACCTTTTTGAAAAAGAATCCTGAGAATATTCTTTTTTATACCAAAATCTAAAGCAACAATTTTAAATGCTTTCTTTGATTTTCCTTTTCTCCATTCACCTTCCTCCCATGAATAAGGCTCCTTAGTAGTCACTTCCTTGGCTAAGTCCAATCCTTTCAGGCCTGAAAACTTTTTAGCTAAAGAAACAGCTTTTTGTTCTGAAATATTTTTTCCTGTAATAATTGCTGCTGACTGTGCTCCTTTATTACGAATTCTTGATGTGAGCTTTCTAGTATCTATATCTGAAATAGCCACAGTTTCTTGGGCTGTTAAGTAGTCTGTAAGGTCAATTTCTTTTCGCCAATTACTAGAAGAAACTGGAAGATCTTTGATGATTAAACCAGAAGCCCAAACCTTATCTGATTCAACGTCTTCAGAATTCACTCCGGTGTTACCAATATGGGGGTAAGTTAAAGTAACAATTTGTTTTGCATAAGAAGGATCAGTAAGAATTTCTTGGTAGCCGGTCATGGAGGTATTAAAAACTACCTCCCCATTTGTTTCTCCTAAGAAACCAATACTCTTACCAAAGAAGGTAGTGCCGTCTGCTAATGCTAGTACGGCTTTA
>JAKUNG010000058.1 GCA_022452285.1 Terriglobia bacterium
TCTCAGCTATATCTTCTATATTTTTTGGAGAAAATTTTTCTGGTAAATCAAATTCTCTGGGATCTATAGGCTGTGTTTCTACTAACTTTATTTTCATAAAAATTTTCCTTAACTTTTAAGCAGTTTTATATGCATATTCAAGAGGTTTAGACATTTCATCCCAGTCTGTAACAGTAGCATCATCTAGATCTTTAAATTCTAGGATACCCATTTCCTCATATTTTTCTGAAACTTCATCATTTAATAAACCTATCTTTTTTAGATTAGGCATTATTTTTGAAAACAGAAGGTTGTTAAATAATCTTCCAGCTTCAGAACCTATTTGCGCTTGAGCAGCAGCTTCCGCATCCCAACCGTAGTGATTGATCACATTGGTTGATCCAAATCTGTTTCTCATTACTACACATGCTTCGTAAGCAAATTCAGCTCTATCATTCTTTTCTTCTTCAGATAGGGTGCTAACAAATTCTTCTAAATAGTTAACGCCAAAGGTGACATGCCTAGCCTCATCTCTAATTACCAAATAGAAAATATCTTTAAGAAGAGGATCCATTACGGTAGCTCTTTGTCTTTCAAAAGCTGCTAAAGCAAGTCCTTCGATAATAATTTGCATGCCAATGAATTTAAGATCCCATCTTTGATCAGTAAGAATTTTATCTAATAACAATTTTAATCCAGGCATAATTGGATAATTCCAACCTATTCTTTCCTGAAGATATTTGTTGTAAACCTCCACATGGCGGGCTTCATCAAAAGTTTGAGACGCCGCATATAACTTGGCATTATATGTAGGGGCACAAGTGGCTAACTGAGAAGCTACAAGTAAAGCTCCCTGTTCACCATGAACAATATTGCTTAGGCCGCTTGCTAATACATGCCAAGAACATTCTATTTTTTCTTCTTCAGATAATTTTTCATAGGGTTCAAAGCCTCTAAAGGCTTGGAATTCAGGGTCCGATGCCCACTCTGTAAGTGGGTAGGGGTCTCTAGTCCAGTCCAGATCTAAAGTTGCATTCCAATTCAACTTTTTCCCTAGAGCATAAAGTTTCTTAAGTCTGTTATCTGCCTCGGTATAGTCCCAATTATAACTACCCGTTAGAGGGGTCTTGAAGATTTCGACTATATCTTCTATATCTTTAGGTTTTAACTTACTTTCGAGATCATCGTCATCAAAATAACGCAATCCTTTTGGACATTCATCTAGATATTTAAGTTTCATAATTTTTACCCTATTCGTTTAGTAATTTTCTGTCAATTTTAATCGATTTTAAATAACTCTGTTAATTGATCTAACATGACACCACCCAACTCTTCTGCTCTGTGTATAGTAACTGCTTTTTGATAATACCTAGTAACATCGTGTCCTATTCCTATAGCAATTAGATTTATTGGAGATTGGGTTTCTATGGAATGAATTACTTGTCTTAAATGTAGATCTAAATAGTTGTTGGGATTAGTCGAAAGGGTGCTGTCATCTACTGGAGCACCGTCTGAAATTACCATGAGAATTTTTCTTTGTTCTTGTCTTCTGGCAAGTCTATCGTGCGCCCAAATTAAAGCCTCACCATCAACATTCTCTTTTAGTAAGCCCTCTCGTAGCATGAGACCAAAGTTCTTTTGTCCTCTACGCCAAGAGGTATCCGCAGATTTAAAAATTATGTGTCTTATATCATTCAATCTACCCGGATTTTCAGGTTTACCATCTTCAACCCAACTCTTTCTGCTTTCGCCGCCTTTCCATTGCTTAGTAGTAAAACCTAAGACTTCTGTTTTTACGTTACATCTCTCTAAAGTGGTGCTGATTATGTCGGCACATATAGCAGCTACTGTCATTGACCTTCCTCGCATAGAACCAGAGCTATCCACCAAGATAGATACTGCAGTGTCTCTAAAATCTGTTTCTTTTTCTACTTTGTAACTTAAGGGAGTAATTGGGTCTAAGACAATTTTGTGTAACTTAGAGGCGTCTAATAGGCCTTCCTCTTTATTAAATTCCCAAGAACGATTTTGTTGAGCTAATAAGAATCTTTGCAGTCTATGAGCCAGTTTTGAGATGGTTGATTTACTGGGGCCCATTAATTGATCCAGGTGTCTTCTAAGCCTTTGTAACTCTTCACTACTGCACATCTCTTCAGCTAAGATTTCTTCGTCATACTCTCTAGAGTAAACTTTGTATTCAAAATTTAGGGTCTGTTCTACCAGTCTTTCTAACCAAGAATTATTAGAAATGACCTCTTGGTTTTCATCGACAATGGCATCCTCATCGATATCACCAATTTCCATGTCTTCTTCCATCATTTCTGGAGAATCCATCTCTTGAG
>JAKUNG010000059.1 GCA_022452285.1 Terriglobia bacterium
TTCAACTACAGTAAAATTGTTTTTAAGGGCCAAATGATGACCTTGATAAAAACAAGATTTTAAAAAAAATGTTCTTGTTTCTTCAATTGGTTTTTGTTTCCAGCTTATTTTCCCTTGCTTCTTTTCAATTAAGCCTAAAATACACTTTAATAATGAAGTCTTTCCAGACCCATTAGATCCAATTATTTCAGTGTTCGCACCTTTATTAACCTCAAATGATAGGTTTTTAAAAACCAAATCATTAGATCTTTGGCAGGATAAATTATCTATTTTAAGCAAGTCTTGTCTCTTGTGACTGAGACGGCTATTTTATCAAAATAAACCTGTAGTCTAAACGTAAGGTACATATGAAGGTACAGCTTATATTTGTTTTAAACTAAGATGCAACTATAAATCAAGACTATGTATTAAAATATAATCAATGTAGGCCCCGTTAGCTCAGTTGGATAGAGCGCCAGATTCCTAATCTGGAGGCCATAGGTTCAAATCCTGTACGGGGCACCAAAAGATATGAATTGGAAAAAAGAGACAGACGAAATAAAGATTAGAAAAAAGCTAGCTAAGAAACAAGGTGGTTCTGAAGCAGTTGCACTACAACATGCTAAAGGCAGGTTAACTCTTAGAGAAAGAATAGATAAACTTATAGACAAAGGATCTTTCCAAGAACAAGGAGAAATAGCTGGGGGTACGGAAACTAACGAAAAGGGTGAAGTTGAATCTATTACTCCAGCTAATTTTATTTTAGGTTTTGCAAAAATTGAAGGTAGATCCGTAGTTTTAGGTGGTGAAGACTTCACTGTTAAGGGAGGTTCGCCCAATCCAGCTGGATTGAGAAAGAGTGTTTACACAGAAGATCTAGCTCTACGCTATAAAATGCCATTAATTCGCTTGCATGAAGGAGGCGGAGGATCTGTTGCAGGTCCCGCAAAAAGTAAAAAAAGAGGGTATGGTGGGGATCCGGTATTCTCAAGATCAAGGTTTAAATCAGTAGCGGAAACACTTAAAGAAATACCTGTTATATCAGCTGCTTTAGGGCCTGTTGCTGGTTTACCAGCAGCGAGATTTGTTGCCTCCCATTTTAGAGTTATGACTAAAAAAACTGCCCAACTACTTGTCGCTGGACCAGCTGTAGTTGAGAGGGCTTTTGGAAAAAAAATGACCAAGGAAGAATTAGGGGGCTCACATGTGCATCGCTTAAATGGAGTTACAGATAATGTTGCAGATACAGAAGAGGATGCCTTTATCCAGATTAAGCAATTTCTTTCCTATATGCCTCAAAGCATTTATGAATTGCCTCGTAGACAAGAAACTGGAGACCCAGTAGGTAGAAAGGATGAAGACCTTCTGTCATTGATTCCTAAAGATAGACAGAAATCTTATGAAATGAGAGAAATTATAAAAAAGGTATTTGATAAGGATTCCTTCTTTGAAATAACAAAATCTTTTGGTAGAGGCATTATTACTGGTTTTGCTAGGTTGGATGGTTTTAGTATTGGAATTTTAGCTAATGATTCCAATTTTTATGCTGGATCAATGTCAGCTGATGGTGCTAAAAAAACTACTAGATTCGTAAAATTATGTGACACATTCCACATTCCTATAGTAAGTTTGGTTGACGAACCAGGATTTTTGATTGGCCCAGAAGCCGAAATTGAAGCTACCATTCTTCATGGTACTGAAGCTGTACTTGCTGTAACAGAATCTACCGTGCCTTGGTCTTCAGTTATGATCAGGAAATCATATGGAGTTGCAGCCGCTGCTCACTATGGCCCAGAAGGTTATGTTCTAGCTTGGCCTTCAGCAGAGTCTGGACCCTTGCCTTTAGAAGGAGGAGTGGCAGTGGCTTTTAAGAAGGAAATAGCTGCAGCAAAAGACCCAGAGGCAAAGAGAAAAGAAATTGAAGAAAGTATGGGCAAACTTCAAGATCCTTTTCCAAGAGCTGAAAGTTTTTCTGTTCACGAAATAATTGATCCCCGAGAAACTCGTAAATATCTAGCTCAATGGGCAGAGAGAATCCAACCTCAATTGAAAGCGAAACTTTTACATTTAAAGTAGAGACATAACAAATTTAGATAGATATACTGATTGGCCGAAAAAAATATTTTTAAAGGAGCATATGATATGAAAACTCATCATCAGTTTTATATAAATGGAGAGTGGGTAGATCCAACAGAAGGAGTAAATTCTTTTGATGTCATCAACCCCTCAAATGAAGAGGTAATAGCACAAATTGCCTTAGGAACACCGGCAGATGTTGATAAAGCAGTCGCTGCAGCTCAAGCTGCATTTG
>JAKUNG010000006.1 GCA_022452285.1 Terriglobia bacterium
GATGCAGTTAAATCTAAAAACTCAGGGACTCCCGAACTTGTATACCTGAACCCTGAAGAAACAATTTCATCGGCTTTAAAAACTATGGAAGAAAATGAGATCTCTCATTTGCCCGTGGCAGTCGGTGAAATGCCTATTTCTGCGGCTGAAGTAATAGGGTCTGTGTCAAAAGAAATATTGATCAGCAACTCAAAAAATAGTGACGGTCTCACTGTTAAGGATTTTTTACAACCTCCGCTTGAACTTGTTGGCGTAGGAGAAAATATTTCTAATGTTGTTAAACTATTTGATAAATCAGAAACTTTTTTGGTGTTGGATAAAGGTAGACCAATTACTGTTCTCACAAAATCTGATGTTGAAGATTTTGTGTCGGAATCGGAAAACCTTTTAGATTAACAGTTGGTGAATTGATGGAAACACACGGTGGCGACCCACTAATGTCAGGTTTTGAAGACCATGAAGACTTTGGCTTTGAAACCAGAGCCATTAGGGCGGGCCAACCACATGATTCACGTACGGGCGGGGTTGTAACACCTATTTCGTTATCAACCACATTTGCACAAGACGCTGTTGGAAAGCCAAAGTTCGGATATGAGTATGCAAGGACAGGTAATCCGACTAGACATGCATATGAAACATGTCTAGCAAGTCTTGAGTGCGCCCAATATGGCTTTGCGTTTTCTAGTGGAATGGCAGCGGAAGATTCTTTGCTCCGCTTTTTACAACCAGGTGACAAAATTATCTTAGGAAACGATGCTTACGGAGGGTCTTTTAGATTAATAGACAAAATATATGGTCAAAATAAAATCTCTAATGAAGCAATAGATCTCAGCGATCCAAATTCTCTTAGAGAAACTTGGACTAACGAAACGAAAATAGTTTGGCTTGAAACTCCTACGAACCCACTACTTAATGTTGTAGACATTCAAAAAATCTCCGATATTACTCATGAGCTTGGAGGATTGCTGATAGTCGATAACACTTTTGCTACGCCCTATTTACAAAAACCTATTACTTTAGGCGCTGATGCGGTTGTTCATTCAGCTACAAAATATTTGGGCGGTCACAGCGATGTAGTTGGCGGGTTTGTGGCGACAAATAACGAAAAACTTGTAGAACATCTTTCCTTTACACAAAATGCGGTTGGAGCTGTCCCGAGCCCATTCGATTGCTATCTGGTTTTAAGAGGAATTAAAACACTAGCCGTTCGTATGGATCGGCACTGTGAAAACGCCAAAACGGTCGTAAGCATGTTGAGTGAACATCCAAAAGTAAAACAAGTTTTCTACCCAGGTATTGAAAGCAACAAAGGACATGAAATTGCCGTAAGTCAGATGAGCAACTTCGGCGGAATGGTTTCCTTCACAGTCTCTGGTGGTCTTGCGATGGCAGAAAAAGTTGCTGCTTCTACAAAAGTCTTCACATTGGCAGAATCTCTTGGAGCTGTTGAATCGTTGATCGAACACCCTGGGGTAATGACACACGCATCAGTTGCAGGTTCTGCACTCGAAGTACCGGAGGATCTAATACGTATTTCAGTCGGTATAGAGTCAATCGAAGATCTCGTTGGAGACCTAGAACAAGCACTGGCTATTTAACTAGATTTTGGCGGATTCCTTTCGAATAACTATTTTTAGGTATTCTTCATTATCGGTATTTTTTCAGATCATCCATCAACAGTTGGAGAATCATGGTCGGAACACGCACTTAGGGCTTTAAAAATTTCTTTTTCAATGNTGGCAGCATCAGCTGCTGGAATTGTTCACGCAATATTTCCCTTCGTCTTTAAAACAAAAGCCAGTGAAACAATAAAAAGACTAAATAAGGAAATAGAAAGTATTGAAGCTAAAAGTTCAAACGAATCTTAAGAATCAGATCCTTCTACGACTTTCACCATTCCACCATGCTTTTGGTTTTAGCCGTTCTCCATAATCAAAAAAATCATTAAGCATTAACATTATGTTTCTTAATTTTGTTGAAGCTAAGCGCAAACCTATCCTGTGTCGAAACTTTGTGAAGTCTTTGTTATAGGGACAAACACGCATACAGATCATGCAGTCACTTACTATTTTGCCCCAATAAGAAAAACATTTCTCTCCATCAACAGACCATTTTTTTACACCATTAATAGAAGAAAGATTTAATTTGACTGA
>JAKUNG010000060.1 GCA_022452285.1 Terriglobia bacterium
TGTCATGTCTGGTCTTCTTCCCTCTAGTCATGGAGAAGTTCTGCTTGATGGAGAATCCCTGAAACCTGATTTGAAGAACAGGAAACGGTCCGAATTGCAAAAGGTACAGTTTGTGTTTCAAATGGCTGATACTGCCCTCAATCCCCGACAGAGGATTGACCAGATTTTGGGGAGACCTCTTGAATTTTACATTGGACTTAAAGGTGGGGGAAAAAGAAAACGGATCGCCGAACTTCTGGAAATGGTGGAACTGTCCCAGGATTTTGCCGGGCGTTATCCTGACGAACTCTCAGGCGGCCAAAAACAAAGAATCAATCTCGCCAGAGCACTTGCTGCGGGGCCTGAGGTTCTGCTCTGTGACGAAGTAATATCAGCACTTGACTCGATTGTAGGTGCCAACGTCATTGAACTCCTGAAACGCCTGAGGAAGAAAACAGGGGTCTCTTTCGTGTTCATCAGTCACGATCTCTCCACAGTGGCCTCGTTTGCGGATGAAATCGTGGTTCTCTACGCGGGTCGAGTTGTGGAACAGGGCCATGTAGACCAGGTGCTTTCACCCCCTTATCACCCCTATACCCGTCTTTTGATTGCATCGGTGCCAGAATTACACCTTGGTTGGCTTGAAAAAACAATGGAAACCCAGGAAGCCCAGGCAGGAATCGATCGTGTTGTCCAAATCACTGACATAGGATGCCCTTTTTATGACCGTTGTCCTATTGCCATCGAAGGAACATGTGATAAGGAAATACCTCCGATCAGGCATTTTGATGAATCACATCAAATCGAGTGTCATCACAACGAAAACTATTTCTTGAATTAATCTCTTTCATTTATCTCACACCACTTTCCCTGGCCCTCGACTGCAAGATATTTGTAAAGCAATTCCTGCCCTACACTGAGTCCGTCGGCATAGACTTGTGCCCTTAATTCTTGCTCATTTATCTCTTCCTTGATGATCAATCCTACTTCCTTTGCTGATGACAAAATATCTAGAATTAGATTGCGGGCTTTCTCGGCTATTTTCTGATCATGAAGACAATCCTGAGTTTTGTTTTCTTCATGATCTAACTCTGGGGCGTCTATACCTTCAAACTCAACCAGAACTTTTTTCCCCTCTTTTTTCACCCAGATTGTATCACCATCAATGACTTTAAGAAAAGTGACAGGTGTTGTTACACACATACAAACAACATTTGCTTGCAAAGAAAGCTGGAAAGCAACGAGTAAGGGAAACACACTAAAGATTATTTTCAAAACACACACATTATTCATGAATAAACCGATTGACTTAAAAAACGAAACTATTGAAATTTGCCCGACAAATAAATCGTTAAAACATTTGCCAGCATAAACATGCCCATCACAACAGTCACATCAACTGGCTTAATCCAGGTCGGTGAGAATCAAGAATAGGCAATCAGTAATTGATTGGCGGTATCAAGTAATTAGCTCTTATATTTTTAATTTGAGTTCACTAAGGTCATACTGTTTCTTCATAATGCATGGCAGATCTGCTGAGTTGTTTTGAAATCAGTTTTCTGTATAGTCCATTATTTTTAAATAGTTCTTTGTGTGTTCCGGTTTCCATGATGCGTCCTTTATCCAGAACTATGATCTGGTCGGCGTTACGAACTGTTGAAAGTCGATGGGCTATGATCAATGTAGTCCTGTTTTTTTTGAGTTGATTCAGGGCTTTATGTACAATGTTCTCACTTAGTGCATCCAGGTGGGAAGTTGCTTCATCCAGAATTAATACCGGTGCATTTTTTAGAAATGCCCTTGCAATTGCTACTCGCTGTCTCTGTCCTCCTGAGAGGCTTGCTCCGCGTTCTCCAACCATCGTTTTTAGCCCTTCAGGAAGACTTTGAACAACTTCAGACAAGGCTGAAAAATTTACTGCCTCTTGCAATTCCTGCTCAGTTGCATCAGGTTTAGCAATCAAAATATTGTCTTTTAAAGTATTGTTGAAGAGATATGTGTCCTGCGCTACTAATGCAATTCTGGAACGAAGCTCTTCCAGTTTGAAATTTTTGAGATCAATACCATCTAATAAGATACTCCCTTTGTCAGGGTCCCAAAAACGCATCAGCAACTGAGCTAGACTTGTTTTCCCTGCCCCTGAAGGACCAACTATGGCAAATGTGTTTCCAACCGGAATATCAACATCTAAATTCTCCAATACATTCCTAGTTCTTCCTGGAAAAGAAAAACTTACATTTCTTATTCTGAAGCCTGATCTTATATCCTTGGAAACTTCTGCA
>JAKUNG010000061.1 GCA_022452285.1 Terriglobia bacterium
GAATAAAAAATATAAAAAATAGGTTAAACAAGTCTCACAAACAAAGAGAAGTGAATCGTTATTCAAGGAATAAGGGCAATCAAACGCTGGTTGCTTTAGTTGGTTATACCAATGCAGGTAAGACGACCTTATTTAACTTATTGACTGAAAGTCAGCTATACGCTGCAGATAAACTTTTTGCTACGCTTGATTCAGTGACTAGAAAAAATTCAGTTATGGGTTTAGACGACATTCTTTTTTCAGACACAGTTGGGTTTATATCCGATTTGCCAACTGAATTAATCGAGTCCTTTAAAGCTACTTTAGATGAATTAAAATCAGCTGACCTTTTGATTCATGTAGTTGATATTTCTGATCCTGACTTTATTTATAAAACTGAACAAGTTTTCTTGATTTTGAAAGAATTGGGAATATCCGATATACCTTGTATTCGTGTAAATAATAAGTCTGACAAAGTAGAAATGGAGATAAATAATACAAAAGGTTCTAGTGCCGATAATGAGGTTTGGATTTCTGCTCTGAATAATATCGGCTTGAATGATCTTGTAAATTCGATCCAACTCAACAGAAAAAAATCAATGGTTAAGGAATGGGTTGAATTGCAACCAAACCAAGGAAAAATTAGAGCCAAACTTTATTCTCTTGGTAGGGTCTTAGAAGAGACAACAAGTGATACAGGTCTGATACAATTGCAGCTAGAAATAGATGAAACGGAACTAGACAACCTAATTTCTAGTAAAGATATAAAATTAAAGAAAAATAAAATAAAGGAAGCAATCTGATGTCTTGGAATGGAAACGACAACAACAAAGACCCCTGGGGAAGAAAAGATGGTCCCCCTGATATAGATGAAGCAATAGATCAATTTAAAAAGAAGTTAGGTGGGATCTTTGGAGGTTCTGGTGGGTCTGGACCTGGATTTTCCAAAAAGAATATTTTTTCTGGTTTCATACTAGTAGTACTTATATGGGTTGGCATGGGCATTTACCAGGTGGAGCAGGCAGAAAGGTCAGTTGTCTTGAGACTGGGTGAATACTTGGATACAAAAGGCCCGGGCTTGCGTTGGAATCCTCCAATCATCGATAGCTGGACAGTGGTCGATGTCGTTAGAGTAAGGCCGCACAGACACGATGCTTTGATGCTTACAAAAGATGAAAATATTGTCGATGTAACTATTTCAGTACAGTATCAGATTAATAATCCAGAAAAATATGTTTTAGATATAAGGAATCCGGACAACAGTTTAGCTCAAGCTACAGAGAGTGCTTTGAGGCACGTTGTAGGTAGCTCAATTATGGATGACGCATTAACTACAGGTAGGGAACAAATAGCACAATTAACCAAAGCCAGACTCCAGGACTATCTGGATAGATATGAAACAGGATTACAGGTTGTAATTGTAAACATTGAAGATTCGGCCCCACCAGACCAAGTGCAAGAAGCTTTTGATGATGTAATTAAAGCCAGAGAAGATGAGGTCAGGGTTAGAAATGAAGCAGAGACTTATGCCAATGGATTGGTTCCGGAAGCCAGAGGTCAAGCACAAAGGATGATCCAAGATGCTGAAGCCTACAAAGCTCAAGTTGTGGCTGAAGCTCAAGGTGAAGCTACCAGATTTGATCTGTTACTTTCTGAGTATCAAAAAGCTCCGGAAGTAACAAGAAATAGACTTTATTTAGATGCACTGCAAAACGTAATGTCTAACAGCACAAAAGTTATGGTAGATGTCGAAGGTGGAAACAATATTCTTTATTTACCGCTGGATAAGATAGCCAGGCAAAGTGAAGAAAGTGTGTCGGTACAATCGACAGGTCCTAGCCCAAGCAGCACCACATCCATTCGAGAATTAACTGATCGAGTGATTGATGAGATCAGAAAAAGAAACAGGCAATAAGAGGAGGTTATAAATGAAAAAATCTAACATTTTTATTTCGGCTTTTAGTCTTATTGCGGTCATATTTATTTCGCAATCTCTATTTGTTGTGAGTGAAGTTGAAAGAGCAGTAAAACTGAGATTTGGAGAGATTGTGCAGTTCGATGTTGAACCTGGATTACACTTTAAGTGGCCAATCATTAACTCAGTGCGATATTTTGATTCAAGAATATTAACTTTAGATGCTCAACCTCAGAGGTATCTTACTTCAGAAAAGAAAGCGCTAATGGTTGATTCTTTTATTAAATGGAGGGTTAAAGACGTAGCTAAATATTTCACTACAACCGGAGGGGATGAAGAAAGAGCCAAGCGCCTTCTTAGTCAAA
>JAKUNG010000062.1 GCA_022452285.1 Terriglobia bacterium
TCTTGATCTCCAGGAAGACCGAGTTCAGACCTATCATTTCCCTCAGTTTCCCAATCAGAATTTGTTCCGACAACTAATACGACAGCGTCACTTGCTTTCGCTAAAGAAACCGCACTTTCCATCAAATCTTCTTCATCAGGTGGGAGCATTCCAATCTGGACAGCAGGGAATCGTCCTTGCCATTTATATTCTATTTCTAAAAGGTAGTCTTTACCCTCTTCTAAATTGATAGAGGACCTACGTGGCGCACTGCCGTATGAGAAAAAGGCGTCTCCTGGTTCTTGAGAAGTCCAATTATCAACTATCTCTTCTCCATTAACTTTTAATCTTGCAGGACCAATGCTTACTAACTCAAACATATGATCACCAGAAATTTTAGGGGATAAGGTTGCTCTAAACCGAACAGATAGCGAAGGTGTTTCCATTTTTGAAGCGATGTCTATACCAAATCCAGTAAGAGCCCAAAACCTACCTCCTTTCATCACAGAGGACTCTAATACGTCTCCTGCAAAATCTTCCCCTTTGTAAAATTCTACTAAGAAACCTGATTCTCCAGTCTTTGGACAGCTTATTAAATCTTTTTGTACTGCTGGAAGGAATTTATGGGTATGACAGCCTTTTGCATATTTAACCTCAACACTTTCTTTTAGATTTTCAGTTAATCCCTCTAAGGGATGAACTACATAATGGGGTTTAACAGTAGCACTTCCTCCACCAATAAATTGCCCCTTTTCTGCATTTGGACCGATAACAGCTAACCTATTTATCTCTGATTTGCTGAAAGGTAAAATATTTTTATTTTTAAGAAGCACCATTGATTCTGCAGCAGCCTTTTTAATCAACTTCCTATCTTCTTCTAAATTGTTAGATTCTTCAGGTTTTTCTTCTGGATTATCTAAACGGCCAGTAAATTCAGCAATCCTTAAAATTCGCTTAACCTTATCGTCTATAAGTACCTCTTCAACTTTTTTGTCTTTTACTGCTTTGACTAAATTTTCACCCCAAGTTTTTGCTGGTCCTGGCATTTCGCAATCCAGACCCCCATTGGCATTCTCTATAGTTTGTAAAGCCGCTCCCCAGTCGCTTACGACATAGCCAGGAAAGTTCCACTCTTCTTTTAAGATATTTATTAAAAGCTCTTCATGAGAGGAGCAATAAATATTATTAAGTTGATTGTAAGCAGACATAACACTCAAAGCTCCTCCTTGCTTTACTCCCATTTCAAATGGGAGTAAGTAAATCTCTCTAAGAGCTCTGGGTTTTATGTTGGAACTTACAGTGTGTCTCTGATATTCAGTATCGTTGCCAACAAAATGCTTTACGCAAGCTGCGACGCTTTCTGATTGAACTCCTTGTACATAGGCAACTGTGATTGCACCAGTTAAATAAGGGTCTTCTGAATAACACTCAAAATGTCTTCCGCCCAATGGATGTCTATGAATATTAATTGTTGGACCAAGCAAGACATCGGCGTCTTTACTTTTAGCTTCCCTGCCTAAAGACTGACCTAACGCCTCTACAAGCTCTGCATCCCAGGTTGAGGCAATAGCGGATCCATTAGGATAACAAGCCGAGGATACTTTACTGACCCCATCTCCTCTAGCTCCATTAGGACCATCGGTCATTTTGACCCTAGGTATAGACAGTCTTTCTACAGGTGTAGTGTGCCAGGCATCTGAGCCTGAAAGAATTGAAACCTTTTCTTCTAAAGTAAGTTCTTTGACAAGAGCATCAATCTTATCCATCAAATATGGTAAGTTTAATAATCTCTTTTCTTATAGATTGAATTTCTGGGTTTAGCAAACACATTATGGACCATAGGTATAAATTCCTTTATGTCCATATTCTCATATTCAGGATCAAAAGAGTTTTGGTCATATTTAGAACAAAATTCTGCGCAATCATTCCAGAATTCATGCCCCTTGAACTGGTCTCTCATATTTTTATCGAGCCCTAGGTGTTCAAAAAAATAATACCCTTGAAAAATCCCATGATGTTTGACAATCCAATAATTCTTTTCAGAAACAAAAGGTTCCAGCATAGTCGCTGCCAAATCAGCATGATTGGCAGAAGCAATAGTGTCTCCGATGTCATGCAGTAAGGCGCAAACGACGTACTCTTCATCCTTACCATCTCTGTGCGCTCTGGTAGCAGTTTGTATACTGTGAGTAAACCTATCAACAGCAAATCCTCCTGTATCGCCTCTTAAAAGATCAAGGTGGGCTAATATTCTATTAGGTAATTCACT
>JAKUNG010000063.1 GCA_022452285.1 Terriglobia bacterium
ATTTATTAGCAGGAATTACAGGAGGTGCCTTCTGACACGGGGTAACCCCGGTTCCGGCTACCAAACACATATAGATTGGTAGTTTAGAAGACAGTTGAGATACTTCTTCTAAAAGAGCCCCGCTCTAAGCGGGGTTTTTTTATTTTTATATAATGAGATTTTTAGGACAAAAGGTAAAATAAGGAGTTCTTTAAAAATGAAAACAAAATTAATTATAGGGGGTGTGGCCATCTTAGTAGTTGGGGCAGCTATTGGTGCCTGGGCCACATATTCTTTTGCACAAAATTTGATTATGGAGAATCTTCCAATAGGTACAGCAAGTTTAGACGAAAAGGATTCCTACATTGAAGCGGCACCAGACTTGAACCCACTGCAACCCAAACAACTAAAGGTCCCTTCAAGTAAAGCCAAGAATGTAATCCTCCTTATAGGTGACGGCATGAGTATCAGTCAGATTTCAGCTTATAGGTTGATTAATGGAGGTCCTAATTCAAGAATCTCAGTAGATAAATTTCCCTATTCAGGAATTGTTTTGACTCATTCTGAGAACGGTATAGTTACAGATTCAGCTTCATCAGCTACGGCATACAGCACGGGTTTTAAAACGAACAATACTTATCTTGGGTTGGATGCAAATAAAAATATTCTTGAGAATTTAACTGAAACACTTGATCGATCTGGTTACATTAGTTCATTGTTAGCTACTTCTGAAATAACACACGCTACTCCAGCTGCTTTTGTAGCCCATGTTGATCTTAGGTGGAAAACAGATGAAATAAGCTCTCAAATGGTGGACTCTAATATCGTAACTTTTTTGGGCGGAGGTAGGCATTTTTTCTTACCTGAAGAGATGGGAGGAAAGAGAGAAGACGGTAGAAATTTACTTCAAGAGGTTAGTGACTCTCATGTTTTACTAAAAACAAAAGAAGAAATGAATAATTTCGATCTTAATTTACCGGGCAGGGTTTTCGGCCTCTTTGCAGATGAGCATATTAGAAATATAGAAACTCCTGATAATCATGTTTTTGAGCCTTCACTAACAGATATGCTTGAGTTTTCTGTTAATCGTTCAGAATACTTTATTGATAATGGGTGTACCGGGTTCTTCATTATGGCTGAAGGTTCGCAAGTGGATTGGGCTGGCCACGTTAATAACATGGACTATTTAAACAATGAAATGAAAGATTTAGATTCCGCCGTGGATTGGGCTCTAAATTACGCCATTGAAAACAGTGATACATTAGTAGTAGTCACAGCCGATCATGAAACCGGAGGACTTTTAATTGAACCGGCAAATCCAGTGGACTACACAGGAGACAAGGTAAAGTTTTCTTTTAATACAGCAGTTGGCAGAGGAACACATACGGGTGTTCCAGTGCCGGTTTATGCTTACGGGCCTGGTGCTGAGAACTTTACTGGGACTCTAGATAACACAGACATCTACAGGGCTATCTTGGCTTCATTAGAGACAGACTCTGATTTAGGTAGCTGCATCAACTAATAGAAGTTAAATAATTAAGTAATAAGTTTTAGAGAGTAAAAATGAACAAAAGAAAATTTTGGGGTTGGGGATTTGCAGATCAAATATTAAGTAAAGAAGAAGAAGCGGGAGTAGAGAATAGAATTGCACAAAATTTTGGTCTTAGTGAAATAGACGCACTACCAGTTCCTGTCGCAGAAGAAATTGATTTGAATAAACCAAAGGTGCAAATACCTGACACTTTAAAGGATGTTCTTTCTGATGATCATCTCGAGAGACTTAATCATGCCTATGGAAAGTCTTTTCCAGATGTTGCTAGAGCTATGTTGGGTCAATTCCCTAATCCACCAGATTTAATTGCTTTCCCTAAAAACCAGGAAGACGTAGTTAATACTCTTGACTGGGCTGATAAAAATAACATAGCGGTCATTCCTTATGGTGGTGGGTCAAGTGTTTGTGGGGGAGTGGAGACGGATGTGGATGACTCTTACTCGGGAGTTATTTCTCTTGATTTGAGAAATCTCAACCAAGTCTTAGAAATTGATAAAGAAAGCAGGGCAGCAAGAATACAAGCAGGAATATTTGGACCTGCTTTAGAAGAAGAGCTAAAGAAATCTAATCTGACTCTTAGGCATTTTCCTCAAAGCTTTGAGCATTCAACCTTAGGTGGATGGATAGCAACTAGATCAGGAGGACATTTTGCAACCCTATACACTCATATAGATGACTTTGTTGAGTCTACAACCATGGTCAC
>JAKUNG010000064.1 GCA_022452285.1 Terriglobia bacterium
ACTAGAAATGTTGAAGACTATTACAATCAAAGTTTAATGGCAGAAAAACTGGCTGGTATGACTCCAATTTGGGAGCCAGGAACAGCTTCCGGTTACCATTCCATGACCTTTGGCTGGTTAACATCAGAATTAATCTTGAGAGTAACTGGAAAATCTTTGGGAACTTTTTTTAGAGAAGAAGTAGGAGATCAACATGAAATAGATTTCTTTATTGGATTGCCTGAATCTGAAGATCATCGTGTTGCAGAATTAGTACCTTTTGATATTGTCAGGAGTGAAAATTCTGAGCAACAACAAGTTGAGTTAACTGATGCACAAAAATCACAGCGCAATTCTGCAGGAACTCTGGATATTCAAAATACCAAAGCGTGGAGACAGGCAGAAATACCTTCAGCTAATGGACAAGGAAATGCAGGGGGTCTCGCAAAACTCTATAGCTTAATTGTTCCTGAAGATAACAGCTTAAAGCTTCTTAAAGACGACACTGTTAATCAAATGACGACCATGCAGATTGAAGGCAGAGATCTGGTCCTTGCTGTTCAAGTTAGATGGGGAGTTGGTTTTATTCTCAATAAACACAAAATTATTTATGGTCCCGTTGAAGGAGCCTTTGGTCATTCAGGCTACGGTGGTTCCTGTGCCTTTGGAGATCCAGAGAATAAAATTGGTGTTTCATATGTAATGAATAGAATGCTAGATAATTTTAATGCTGACGGTAGATCTATAGAACTAATTAATGCAACATACGATTGCCTCTAGCACTTAAACATATTTTTAAATGAAAAAAGCCTACCCTTTACTATTCTTTCTAACTCTATTAAACATGCTTAACTTTGTAGATAGGCAGTTGATAGCAAGTTTTGCTAATTTCATAGTACCGGATTTAGGTCTAACAGATACTCAATTTGGATTTCTTACAAGCCTAGCTTTCATAGCCTTTTACTCAATCATGGGGTTATTTATGGGGGTGTTGGCTGATACAGTTAATAGACCTAAATTAATAGCATTTGGAGTAGTTTTGTGGAGTGCTTTTACAGCACTCACTGGTAATGCTAAGGGATTTGTAACGATGGCAATTCCTAGAATGTTTATTGGAATAGGTGAATCAATCTTAACTCCTACTTCTATGTCCTTACTTTCCGATTCATTTCCAGAAAAAAGAATGGGATTTGCAGCGGGTTTCTATTACATGGGCGTCCCGATAGGCGTTGGGATAAGCCTTTTAATTGCAGGATATTTAGGTGAATCTTTAGGATGGAGAAACTGTTTCTATCTTTTAGGTGGTATTGGTTTATTGCTTGGTTTATGTACCCTACTCTTTAGAGAAAGACCTAGAAAAAGCCTTCATAACGTAGAAGAAAAACCTTCACTTTCATATATATCTACTATAAAAATAGTTTATACCTTAATCGAGGCTTTAAAAACTTCCTCAGCTCTTAGATTCACCATTCTTGCTGGAGTTCTTTACCACGTAGTCCTAGGGGCAGCAGTTTTTGAACAATTATGGTACGTACAAGAAAGAGGGTTTGAGCGTTCAGAGATTGCGCAAATTACTGGCTGGATAGGAGTTGTGGCAGGAATGGCAGGAAACTTATTTGGTGGAGTGGTAAGTGACTGGTGGCAGGAAAAAACTAATCAAGGGAGGCCAATGTTTCTTTTCTGGTTAGCTTTAATTACTTTTCCCATCTTTATTTATTATCGGTTTGCAGAACCAAATACAGTCATATTCTGGATTGGTGTAGTGCTTGGTTTTTTTCAACTAGGTTGTTTCTTTGGCCCTACTTTCTCTGTAGTTCAAGAATTAGTTCCTAGCCATATACGAGCTACTGTTGTGGCTTTTTACATACTTACATTAAATCTTATAGGCCTGACATTAGGGTCTTTGGGTGGAGGTCTTTGTGTGGATTACTTGAAGAGCATTAACTATAGCGAGCCTTATACCTGGACTTTGATAGTTTTTACTTTCATTAGCGCAGCCTCAATTCCTTGCTACTATCTAGCGGGCAAGAGGTATAAAGAAGATAAGAAAACACTTGAAAGTTCTTTTTCCAGTTAACCCCTAAACTACTGAACAGCTACCTTTCTATTATTTATTCTGGCCAAAAATCTTAACAAAACTAATAAATTGATAGCTCCCATAAAAGAAGCAAAAGCAAAAGACCAAAAATAATTGCCATACAATTCAAAAAAGTATCCCCCTAAAAAACCACCCATT
>JAKUNG010000065.1 GCA_022452285.1 Terriglobia bacterium
GACAAGTCTATGAATTGTCCCTTGCCTGTCTTTGCCTGGTGTCTTAATGCAACCAAAAGAGCTGAAACTCCATTTAAGCCTGCAACCGCATCCCCATAAGCTATGTGGTGCATCATAGGGGGATCTGATGACATGCCATTTACATGAGGTAGTCCGGATGATTGTTCAACTGTAGAGCCATAAGCTCTAAACATTTTCCAAGGTCCAGTTGATCCAAAGGCATGCATGGAAAGTAAAATAATGTCATCCTTTTCCTTTTTAAAGACATCGTAACTGAGGTTTAGTTTTGGCAAAACACTTCCAGAAAAATTTTCCATTACTGCATTAGCCGTTCTAACTAGTCTTAGAAGTAATTCCCTTCCCTTAGGATCAGATAAATCCAAAGTGATATTTCTATTATTACGATTAACTGAATTAAAAGCAGGAGACTTTTCTGCACCATCTTCATCAATCCACTCTTGTGTTGCCTCCCAGCTTCTCCACCAATCAAAGTTTTCACAACTCTCAACTTTAATTACATCTGCGCCCAGGTCCGCTAAGTTCCTTGCAGCTAAAGGTCCTGCCCAACCCATGCTTAAGTCGATAATACGTATACCTTGTAGGGGGCGATTACTTGTCATAAGTAAAATTCTCGGTATGTTCTCCTAATTCGGCAACGTTGCCTCCTAAGGAAGGAGGGGTATCCATTAATCTAAAAGGGACACTAGGAACTGTTAACCTAGTCTCATCTGGCAAAATTGCTGATGTGAAGGCTTCTCGTTCTAAAAACTGGTCTACATTTAGAAGTTCTTCCATAGTTGGAACTCTTGCCAAAGGTATTTTTTGCTCTTGGGCTTTGTAAAAGAGATCTTTGGAAGAAAAAGTTAATAAACTTTCTTGAATAACAGGCTCTATTGTCTCTATGGCTTGTAATCTTCCTAAAGAAGTTTGGTATTCAGGAACAAAAGCAAATTGCTCCATGTTTAGTAACTTACAAAAGGCATGCCATTGACTAGGGGTTAGAACCGTTAAGCCTATCCATCCTTCTTTACAAGGAAAAACACCTAAAGGGTAAGTAGGAGCAAACCTATTAACACCCAGCCTTCTTCCTTCCAATCCTGTATTGAAAAATGAAACGGCCCCCACCTCAGTAAGACACAGGCAAGCTTCAAAGATACTTGTCTCCAACAAAGTAGGGTTTTTATTGTTTCCTAATTCAAAGCCTAAAACTTGCCCTAAACTTCCTGCGAAGGCGGCCATTCCGCCTAATATTTGAGCTTGATAACCGGTTGGGATAATGGGCGGTCCTTCAATTGAACCGAGACCCCGAAGCATTCCGTTTAAAGCAAAACATTGAGCATCTGTGCCAACGAAGTTTTCGTAATCTCCGCCTTTGCCGTACCAACTAATTTCAGACAAAACGCCTTCAGAGTATGCAGATAGTTCTGAGTTCTCTCCATCGCTTAGAACTAAGTCAGCATTGGAAACCAATTCCTTAATAGACTCTTCTTCGAGCTTGTCTCTAATGATACTGAGCTTATTTGTATTGAGATAAGCATGCATGGCGCTATCGTTTTTCCCACTTATAAAGGGAGGAATTTTGCGGGTTTCAAAACCTGATTCTGGTTCAAGGTTTATGACTTCAGCACCGTAATCAGAAAAAATTTTAGAACAATACTCAGTACTAACAGAACCGCTAATATCTACTACACTTAATCCTTCTAATGCCTTAGCCATAATCCCATCTAATCAAATTTATAATCATTTTTCCTTAGTTATCGATATTTGTTAGGTCGTTCTCCATTGTACTTGTCAGAAAATGGTATTAACATTATTCCAAAGTCAGTTTTTAAAGGGGGTTTTATGTTTACTCGAATGGACAAAGGTACTAAAGAGGATTGGGAGCACATTGGTGCTGAACATCTTCCACATATAGTGGATATGCCAAATAGAATCATCGGAATGCTTGAACAACTAGAGGGTTTTACAGGGGGATTTGCTGTAAACCAACTTCACCATTGCTTACAAACAGCCACGATGGCAAGAAATGCTAATGCCAGTGATGAAATGGTTTTAATCAGCTTAATACATGATATCGGAAAGGTGATTAGTGTT
>JAKUNG010000066.1 GCA_022452285.1 Terriglobia bacterium
CTGAATAAACACAAAATTATTTATGGCCCCATTGAAGGAGCCTTTGGTCATTCTGGTTACGGTGGTTCTTGTGCCTTTGGAGATCCAGAAAATAAAATTGGTGTTTCATATGTGATGAATAGAATGTTAGATAATTTCAATGCGGATGGTAGATCTATAGAACTAATTAATGCCACATACGATTGCCTATAACAATTAAACAAATTTTTTAATGAAAAAAGCCTACCCTTTACTGTTCTTTCTAACTCTACTAAACATGCTTAACTTTGTAGATAGGCAATTGATAGCAAGTTTTGCTAATTTTATAGTTCCAGACTTAGGCCTAACAGATACTCAATTTGGATTTCTTACCAGTCTAGCCTTCATATTCTTTTACTCAATAATGGGCTTATTCATGGGAGTGTTAGCAGATATGGTTAATAGACCTAAACTAATAGCATTTGGGGTAGTTTTGTGGAGCGCTTTTACAGCTCTCACTGGTAATGCCAAGGGATTCGTATCGATGGCAATTCCCAGAATGTTTATTGGAGTAGGTGAATCAATCTTAACTCCAACTTCGATGTCCTTACTTTCTGATTCATTTCCGGAAAAACGAATGGGATTTGCTGCTGGTTTCTATTACATGGGTGTCCCGATAGGTGTTGGGATAAGTCTTTTAATTGCAGGATATTTAGGTGAATCTTTAGGATGGAGAAACTGTTTCTATCTTTTAGGTGGCATTGGTTTATTGCTTGGATTAAGTACCCTACTGTTTAAAGAAAGACCTAGAAAAAGTGCTCAAAACGAGGAAGAAAAACCATCACTTTCTTATATTTCTACTGTAAAAATAGTTTTTACCTTATTCGAAGCTTTAAAGACTTCCTCAGCTCTCAGATTCACTATTCTTGCTGGAGTTCTTTACCACGTAGTTCTTGGAGCAGCAGTTTTTGAACAATTATGGTATGTACAAGAAAGAGGCTTTGAGCGTTCAGAAATTGCACAGATTACTGGCTGGATAGGAGTTGTGGCAGGAATGGCAGGAAACTTGTTTGGTGGAGTAGTAAGTGACTGGTGGCAAGAAAAGACTAATCAAGGTAGGCCAATGTTTCTTTTTTGGTTAGCTTTAATTACTTTTCCTATCTTTATTTATTATCGATTTGCAGAACCAAATACAGTCATATTCTGGATTGGTGTAGTTCTTGGTTTTTTTCAACTTGGTTGTTTCTTTGGTCCAACTTTCTCTGTAGTACAAGAATTAGTTCCTAATAATATAAGAGCGACCGTAGTGGCTTTTTATATATTGACCTTAAATCTTATAGGTTTGACAGCAGGGTCTTTGGGCGGAGGTATTTGTGTAGATTACTTAAAAGATATTAACTACAGCGAACCTTATACCTGGACTTTGATAATCTTTACCTTTATTAGCGCAGCCTCAATTCCTTGCTACTATCTAGCGGGCAAGAGATATAAAGAAGATAAGAAAGCACTTGAAAGTTCTTTTTCCAGTTAACCCCTAAACTACTGAATAGCTACCTTTCTATTATTTATTCTGGCTAAAAATCTTAACAAGATTAATAAATTGATAGCTCCCATAAAAGAAGCAAAAGCAAAAGACCAAAAATAATCGCCGTATAAGTCAAAAAAGTATCCACCGAAAAAACCGCCCATTCCCATTCCTGTCCAACCAAAGAAAGAGCCTAGGCTATTTGCTCTCCCGGCAAACTTTGCTGATACAACCATTCTGGTAGTAACTAAAATACTAGACATAACGCCTGAATAGGTAAAACCAAAAAAAGCTGCTAAAAGATAAAGTCCTATTGGATTAGTAACATAAGGAAACCATATTACTGAGACAGTCTGACCTAAAGACATGAGCATATAAGCAGGCAAAGCTCCAATCATATCTCCTAACTTTCCTCCTAAAATTCTACCAAAGGCCCCACAAAACATCAGGACCATTAAGACGCTGGTAGCAAACTCTATGGTAAATTCAGCATCCGTTAATAATGGAACTAAATGAACAATTGGGACGGACATACAAATACAACAAAATATGACAGCTGAACAAAGCCAAGTGATGGCTTCTTTTTCAGATAAAGGAAAGTCTCTAGG
>JAKUNG010000067.1 GCA_022452285.1 Terriglobia bacterium
AATAATAGTAGGAGAAATAACTTCTGATAACCTTGAGAAAATGGACATCATGCCCCAGGCTGACGGCACTTTTATGCTCGAAGGCAGTATGATGATTAGGGATATTAATCGTAGAATAGACTGGGATTTACCAACTGATGGCCCTAAGACCCTTAGTGGACTAATATTGGAAACAGCTCAGTCTATACCTGAAAGTAATGTTGGAATTACAATAGGCCCTTATAGGCTTGAAACCGTGTTAATCAAAGATAATGTGGTCAAGATGGCAAAAGCTGAAAAGATTGAACAAGAAACAGATGAGGAAGAAGAGGATTAAGAAATGAATGAATTTTTAGAATTATTAAAAGAAACCTGGAATCAAGGCATTAGAGGATTCGGTATTGGCGAAATTATTATTTGTTTAGTAATAATTTTTACCAGCTGGTTACTGGGAAAGTTCTTATCTAATAAATTAATAGACTGGCTAAGTAAAAAAGCTGACCAGACCGAAAATGAGTTAGATGATCAGATTATAGAATCTTTAAGAAGTCCTTTAGGTCTTATTCCAATAGTATTTGGGTTTTATTTAATTACCTTTTACTTACCTCTAGAAGGAACAGTTGATTTTTTTGCAACTAATCTTGTAAAGATGTTAGTAATCTTCACCATATTCAGTGCATTGGCAAACTTAGTTGGGCCCTTACTCTCATTACTGAATAGTAAATTTATGACCGAAGCCATGAAAGACTGGCTGAGAAGAACTATTGAGGTGCTTGTATGGATTATTGCAGCGGCAATGATATTAGATATTTGGGGCATCCAAGTTGGACCTATTATTGCAGGTTTGGGGCTTTTTGGAGTTGCCTTAGCTTTAGGAGCCCAGGATGTATTTAAGAATATATTTGCCGGAATTTTTATTTTAAGCGAGAACAGATTTCAAAAAGGAGACAGAATAAGAATAGGCAACACCCTTCACGGAATTGTCGATCATATAGGGTTTAGATCCACGACAGTGAAACTTTTTGATTCGTCGCCAGTGTTTGTCCCTAATGCTGACTTATCTGATGCACAAGTAGTTAATCATCAAATGATGGAGGTAAGAAGACTGGACTGGACAATAAATTTGACCTACAACACAAAAATAGAACAATTTAAGAAGATTTGTTCTGAGATAGAGGCTTATATAAAGGACGAGAAAAACTTACCTGTTGATTTAACTAAAGATAATTTTGTCAAAGTTTCTGAACTTGGTTCTAGTTCAATTGACTTAAGACTTATTTGTCATACAGATCCCATAGGTTTCGCTGATTTTGCCGATCTTAAGGAGAGCCTGATATTTACTATTATTGAAGCTGTAGAATCCAATGGCTCTGAATTTGCTTTTCCAACTCAGTCTATCTATGTGGAAAACCAGTCCTAAAGAAATTCTTTAAAAGACTAAAACCAGGTTGTCATAATGACTGGAATAGAAATACAGACAATTAAAATCTCTAAAGGTAAACCGAGCTTCCAGTAATCTGCAAATCTGTAATTACCAGGCCCCATCACCAGCGTATTGCATTGATGGCCTATTGGGGAAAGAAAAGCACAGCTTGCTCCAACAGCCACGGCCATTAAAAAAGGTTCTATAGGCTGACCCATTTGATTTGCAACTTGTACTGAGACAGGAGCCATTATTACTGCAGTGGCTGCATTATTAATTAAATCAGAAATAAACATTGTGAATACAAGAATCACAACCAATACCCATGCAATATTGACGTCTGAAAGATAAGTAGTAATAAAGTTAGCACTGGTTACAGTGAGTCCCGAGCTTGTTAGAGCTCCTCCGATAGGAATCATGGCACCCAACATCACCACAACTGGCCATTCAATATGCCTGTACATTCCATCGCCGGTTAATAACCTTCTAGCCGCATAAGCTAAAACACAAAGAAGAAAGGCCACAATTATATTAACGTCGAAGAAGATAACGGCACTAAGTGCAATAGCGAATATTAGCAATGCTTGCCAAACTTTTGAGGTATCCCTCATAACATCAAGCTCCCTCTGCCATAGAGGCATTAAACCCAGTAGTTCAAGCTTTTCAGCAGC
>JAKUNG010000068.1 GCA_022452285.1 Terriglobia bacterium
ACATATTAGTTTTTTAGATCCTTTTAATGAGATCGAATTAGTAAATGAATTTGCAAATTCTAATATCAGTGCCATCAGCATGGAATTAATCCCCCGAATAACCAGAGCCCAAAAAATGGATGCCTTAAGTTCTCAAGCTAATTTAGGTGGGTATGCAGCAGTCATTGAAGCTTCGAGATGTCTGGGAAAATCTTTCCCAATGATGATGACAGCGGCAGGGACAATTTCACCAAGTAAGATTTTTGTTATAGGGGTTGGGGTCGCAGGTTTACAAGCCATTGCTACTGCAAAAAGATTAGGTGCCAGAGTTGAAGCTTTTGACACTAGACCTGTAGTTGAAGAGCAGGTCAGGTCACTTGGTGCGAGATTTGTTCAAATTGACATAGGAGAAACAGAGGAAACGGAACAAGGTTATGCCAAAGAACTCTCTAAGGAGCAAATAAAAATGCAACAGGAGGGTATGAAAAAGATTTGTTCTCAATCAGATGCAGTGATTACCACTGCTCAGGTTTTTGGACGACCTGCGCCGAGAATAGTTACAAAAGAAATGATAGAAGTTATGAAACCAGGTAGTGTCATTGTTGATATGGCTGTTAGTACTGGAGGTAATGTGGAGGGTTCATTAGCTGAAGAGACTGTTATCCAAAATGGAGTAACCATTGTAGGGCTATCTAACCTACCAGGTGAGGTTGCTTTTGATGCATCACTGGTTTATGGAAATAACTTATTTAATCTCATAGAAGAATATTGGGATTCAGAAAATAAAAAATTTGACTTTGATATAACTGACGAAATTTTATCTGGGTGCGTAGTAACTCACGAAGGCGATATAGTTAACAACATGGTTAAGGACAGGATTTAATTTATGGAAACGCAATTAACCTTATTATTTTTTGTATTAGTTCTAAGTATTTTTCTGGGTTTCGAACTGATTTCAAAGGTACCTTCAACACTTCACACCCCTTTGATGTCAGGTGCAAATGCAATTTCAGGAATAACCTTAGTTGGCGCCTTGCTAGCATCAGGTTCAGGTTTTGTGTCACAACCATTGACAGTCTTGTTAGGAACTGCAGCAGTAACTTTTGCAACCATTAATGTGGTGGGAGGCTATCTAGTAACCAACCGAATGTTATCTATGTTTAAAAAGAAAAAAGCAGAATGATTCTCTTTGAACAGTTTAACTCTGAGATAGTTGTAAATTTAATTTACATTCTTGCAGCCATGTTATTTATCTTTGGCTTAAAGATGTTAGGTTCTCCAGAAACTGCAAGGAGAGGAAATTTAGTTTCTGCTTCTGGAATGTTTTTGGCAGTGGTAGTTACTTTATTGGATCAAAGCATAATTGATTTTTCTTTTATCTTAATTGGAGTTTGTATAGGGTCACTAATAGGATTTTTTGCTGCAACTAGAGTAAAGATGACAGCAATGCCAGAGATGGTGGCCCTTTTTAATGGTTTTGGAGGTATAGCCAGTCTGTTAGTTGGGTCATCTGAATATCTGGTGGGATTTGATCCTAATTCCGCTCTTTTAATAGCCATCTATCTAACTGTTCTAATTGGTGGGGTTACTTTTTCAGGAAGTTTAATCGCTTGGGGAAAACTTTCTGAAACTATTAGCGGTAAGCCTTTTCTATACAAAGGACAACAATTTGTTAATGCTCTTTTACTCGGCTTTATTCTGCTATCTGGCTTAGAAATGATCTTCTTTCAAGGCCTGTTTACCGAAAATCAATTTCAAATACTTGGAATAATTTGTTTGCTCGCATTCACTTTAGGGATACTGTTTGTAATTCCTATAGGAGGAGCTGATATGCCAGTGGTTATAGCTCTTCTGAATAGTTTTTCAGGGTTAGCAGCTTGTGCAGCTGGATTTGTTATTTTAAATAATGTTCTGATTGTATCGGGAGCTCTGGTAGGTGCCAGTGGACTAATTCTTACAAATATTATGTGTAAGGCTATGAACCGATCGTTAGCAAATGTCTTATTCAGTGGATTTGGAGCAGTAACAGACACTGCAACCGGAGAAACAGCAGACCAAGGAGAAGTAAGACCAGTTAACACTGCCGACGCAT
>JAKUNG010000069.1 GCA_022452285.1 Terriglobia bacterium
AAAAGATGCTGAAGGTTTAACTTTTGGAAAGCAGGAAGAACTTATGGGTTTTAATGGAGTCCCGTCAGCAGATATATTTTTTGATAATGTAAAAGTTCCCAAAGAAAGTATTGTTGTGGAAGCTAACGGTGGTTTTAAGAAACTAATGGAAGCTTTCGATTTAGAAAGATGCGGAAATGCAACCATGAGTTTAGGCCAAGCAGCTGGAGCATTAGAACAGGTACTTGAATACGTGCAAGAAAGAGAACAATTTGGTAAGCCAATAGTAGATTTTCAAGCGGTTCAACTTAAATTAGCTGAAATGGCAATGAAAGTAGAAGCTAGTCGGCTATTAATTCATCGTGCTGCCCATAATGCAGCAGAAGGCTTACCAAGTATCTTTGAATCCAGTGTTGGTAAATGTTTCTCAAATGAAATGGCTCGAGAAGTAACCGGTACAGCCATTCAACTTATGGGTGGGTACGGATATAACAAAGAATATCAGATGGAAAGAAGATTTAGAGATGCCTGGGGTTGGGGCATTGCTGGAGGAACAATAGATATTCAAAAGATAAATATTGCCTCTGCCCTTGTTGGAAGAAGGTTTAACCAAAGAAAATAATTTTACTTAAAAGAATTAATAATAGTTTTTAGATTCTCTACCAAGGTAAGCTTTTCTTTTTCTGTTAAGAAATCACCTATTGGAACTCTTTCGCCTTTTGAAGTTATAAGTATGTGAGCTGGATACCAAGGGTGTTTAGGTTTCTCAACAATAACGTATGCCCAAACTCTAAAGTATTCCCAGACTCTATCGGGTTTACTTAGGCCCTTCTCTATTTTCAATCTTTCCGGTGTCATGGTTATTATCTCTTGTTTATAAGTTCTGTTAACTACAAAGTAGACACAAATTCCTACTAGAAGAATTTCAAGTCCAGCAAAAGGTAAAATTAAAGAAGCACCAACTAGATAAAATCCGATACCAATTGCACCACACGTGACCGATATGGCAATGATAAAAAGTAGATTGGATTTCCAGGATAGAGATTTATTAGGCTTCAAAGTAATCCTAAAAAGTGAGTCTTTCTCATTAGATTCTATTTGAATCATAATAAAAGCTTTATTTTATTTAAGTTCTGAAAAAATAACTTCATCAGATTCAACTGGTAAAACTACCATTGTTCCATCATTTGAAAGAGTCCACTCTTGCCTAACCTCGTCTATGCCCCTTAAGAATATAATCTCAGTTATGTAGTTTCTGGGAGCAGGTGTCAAATGGTAAAAGATGAGGTGTTTTACATTTGCTAAGTTTGCAATTTCTGCTGCTTCAACAGGGGTGGTATGGTAAGTAATTATATCTTCCATCAGTTTTGCATTTAAATCAGCTCCTCTTTGTAAGTTAAAATCTCTTATAATATTGATCATGTGATTAGCTTGTGCTTCATGAAAGAGTACATCTGCGTCTCTGGAGTTCTCAATTAAATTTTTGCTGTAAGAAGTATCTCCGCTAATGACCAAGCTTCTGCCTTTATAGTCAAAACGATAACCGAGAGCCGGCTCAACAGGGTCATGCACTACTTTAAACGCAGTCACTACTAGACCATCCTCATCGATAATCTTGGGTTGATCTAAATCTACGATATGAGGACTAAGTCCTGCCACATCCAAAGGAGCAATTTGCTCACCATGGTGAGTATTCCTAAAAAAATAATCTAGTTCGTAAGCTGTTTCAAAACCTTCTGTAATAAGATTTACGCCATCAGGGCCATAGACATCTAATTTTGCTTCCCTATTTTCATTAATCCAAGAAGCGAGCTGCAAATCAGCTAGATCAGAAATGTGATCTGAATGAAGATGAGTTAAAAGGACAGATTTAATTTTATTGAAAGGTATCCCCCAACTTCTTAGGTTAGAAGCGCTGCCATCTCCAATATCAACAATATAAATATTTTCACCTGCTCTAACCATGACACAGGTCTCTGCCCTTCCTGGACTGGGTATCGGAGATCTGGATCCACAAACTGCAGCGCTCAGTGCATCTTCTTGTGGAAGGTTATTAGGAGCATTTATCATTCCAGAAATAACAGACACCATG
>JAKUNG010000007.1 GCA_022452285.1 Terriglobia bacterium
ATTTGGCTAACAACTAATTTAGCTTCTTCTAAACTGTCAGAAGTAACCTGATTATGGTTTGTCGATTTATTTGCTCCGGGAACATAAATGATCTGATTGTCGGAATTTTCAAAAACATTGATGAGTGCTGTTCCCGTTTTTTCATCAACCGAACTGAGCATAGAAAGATCAAGACCTTCATCCAAAAGGGCTGAAGTAAGTTCTTCACCAAAAGCATCTTTGCCAACATTGCCAACAAAAGAAACAGATGCTCCCAATCTTGATAATGCCACTGCCTGGTTTGCGCCTTTTCCTCCTAAAAAAGTTTGTATACTCTGTCCCTCTAAGGTCTCTCCCTCTTTAGGGGGCCTGGGGAGGTAGACAACCTGATCTAGATTTACACCTCCAAAGACAATTATTTCAGACATAAATTAAGGACTTTTATCCTCAAGATCCGAAAATTTTGTTACTAATGAAGTTGTTCTTTCAATCAGATCCTCTAAAGCTAATTCTCCTAATCCAGAAATAGTTGTACAAACTCGTCCCTGCCAAGGTTCATGCCATTTAGAGGGAATTTCTGCCTTATGGAGGCCCATTAAACCCCCCACAGTAGCTCCGTTGCAGTCAGTATCCCACCCCGCTGTGACGGCTTCTCCTACTGCTGAATCATAATCTTCAAACGACAAAAAAGCCCAAACAACTAGTGCAAGATTATTTAAGCTATGGACTGGAGACATATCCTGGTACTTTTCCAAAATAGGGAAGAAATCTTTATTCATATTGTCAATACCAAGTTGTACAGCCTCTAATGTCTCGGTGCTCTTATCAATGTATTCTAGGGCAGCTTCAACGGCTGACAATTTGTTCTCATGCATGGGAATTAAAGCCCCCAAGGCTGCAATAAATGCTGAACATTCAACCCCATTCCTTCTGTGAGAAAGCATAGCGTCTTGTCTTGCTAGACCCGAAGCTAAACCTGGTTTCCCGGGTAACACCCAGCCATAGAGATCTATTCTTATCTGAGCGCCTATCCAATCATTGAATTTATTATCATTGATATCAGTTATCTCAAACTTCTTTGGACCACCAAATTGAAATTCCATGTCTGCGTACTTCAAAATGTTAAGGTAAGCTTCTCTCTCGGCCGTAAAAGTTGCTCCTGCAGGCAACATATTCAACCAAGTTCTTGCCACATCTTCGCTCTTTAATTCTAATCCGTATCTCTCTAGCATCATCAAACATAAAACTGTGTAAGTTATGTCATCATCAATTTCAGCTTTTTCTATTTTGCCCTTCATGCATTTCTTGTTTATTCCTCTTATATAGTCATGCTCCACAGAGTTAATGTAGTCCCTTAGGGGAAAAGACTGGGCTTCGTTCAAAAAAGCATTCAATTTCTCATAGCCTTCTCTCATTGAC
The DNA here is from genome assembly GCA_022452285.1 of Terriglobia bacterium. GTDB lineage: Bacteria > Acidobacteriota > Terriglobia > Versatilivoradales > Versatilivoraceae > JAKUNG01. The sequence goes on from JAKUNG010000007.1 coordinate 1,399, forward strand.
AGGCCTTCCACTGGCTTTCCTAGTAAGCAACCCGATATTCTCCCTTGCCAAGCTGCTGTAATCCTTTTTTCAATATCCATAATTTTTCCTATCTATAACTCTTTTTCTTCNTTAGCCGAAACCAATTCGTCTTCAAATGAAAGTGTACTGATATCCTCAATCCTATCTATAAAAAGCTTACCGAACAGATGATCCAACTCATGTTGAAATACAGTTGCCAAAAAATCTTCTGCAATAATGGATTTCTCTTTAGCTAATTCATCTAAATAATCGATCTGCACTTTTCTAGGTCTAAATACTACTCCACGTAAGCCAGGCACACTCAAACAACCCTCCCAAAAGCCCTGTAAGGTCTCATCTAATAAAGTTATCTTTGGATTAAAGATTACAATCTCTTCACAATCTTCAGCTTCAGGGTATCTCTCGTTATCCTCTTCAATTCTAATAACAGCCAATTGTTTAGAGACCCCTATCTGAGGTGCGGCTAACCCTATTCCACCATACTCTTCCATAGTGTCCCACATGCTCTGAACCAATTCATTGGTCTCATCGGAAGTTATTTCTTCCGGTTCAAACGGCAGGGCTTGCTCTCGAAGAAGAGGATTACCCATTTTTAGTATTTTATGTACCATCAATTTATGCTTTTTTTTTGACATTATACAAATAACCTTTCCCTTGATTAAAAGTCTGTGGGTGATAGATTAAGTGGAGGAGAAAAAAAATGATATATAAGAATACACATGAATTAGTAGACCTTATAAAGAACAAAGAATTATCGTCAGTAGAGCTCCTAGAAGCTTTATTAAAAAGGGTTGAACAAGTAAATCCTCCAGATCTTAATGCTGTCGTCACCTTGGATGCAGACAGAGCAATGGATAAAGCTAAAAAAGCAGATGAAGCTCTTTCCAAGGGCGAAGATATGGGGCCACTGCATGGCCTGCCTATGACCATCAAGGATGCGTACTCCGTTGAGGGAATGGTCTCCACAGGTGGAAACCCTGCTTGGAAAAACAATGTTCCTGAAAAAAACGCTGAAGCGGTACAGCACCTGGTTGATGCCGGGGC
>JAKUNG010000070.1 GCA_022452285.1 Terriglobia bacterium
ACTCATTAAAGGTCCAACGACATGCAAAGGGTTAATGGAAACGGCCTCAAAGCTTCCGTCTTCTTCAGCAGCCTTATAGATCATTTTTTCGGTATTCGCCTTGGCCATGGCGTAAGCTATATCACGGTTTTTGGAGATGTTTTCCTCGGTCCAGGCACCTCTGTAGCCTTCCACATTATCCCCGCACCAATCTTTCTCAGTAAATACATAACCTTCCGGTCTGGGGTGACCCACCGCTGCAAAAGAACTAGTAAAAACAAAGCGTTTTACAGTTCCGGCTTTCTTTACTGATTCAACCACGTGCTCATTTTGGGTAAAACATCCGTCGTATACTTCCTGTGGGGTTTCTCGATTGAAGCCGAGAGCAGCCCCAGCATGAATAACTCCTGCACAGCCTGCAAAAGCTTGATCGTAGCTACCTTGATCTAAAAGGTCGGCTTCAAACAATTCAACACTACCTTCAAGTCCTTGGCCATTCAGGTTGAGTAAATGATCAACTTTCTTTCCATTGCTTTTATCTCTGACACATGCGTGGACCCCATAACCTTGTTGCATTAAGTCTTCTACAACTCTCGATCCAATGTACCCACTGGCACCTGTTACGGCTACTGGACCATCAGTCTTTGTTATTCCTGACATAAGATTTCTCCTTCTTTGAGGTATCTTAATTCATAAATAGATTATGTAAATTAGAAAGAATTTAATAGCTAGTTAGATTTAAACAAGCTTACAGAAACGAAATCTCTTAATACTGTGTGCTCTCTTCTTGAGTTTCAGTATGATTTGTATCTTCCTCTTGGCTTTCCCCTTTTATTCCACGATACATGGCTTGCACGAAATCTATAGCAATCCAAATACCCGCTAAACCAACAAGAAGAACCCAGATAATATTATTATCGAACATAACTATAAATCTACATTAAGTCTTGAATTTAAGCAATTAAGGTAACTTTTGTATCAAATCAATAAATTTTTTTTCACAGTTCTAGCCTAATAAAGGCTGGTGCTAGATGTACATGAACGTTTAGCGATTCTAAACAATTAGCCTTAAGCTCTAGTTCTTGAAAGTATTCCGAAGGTCCGTAAGCACTTTTAACGGCAGAAGCGACAAAACCAAATTTTTTGTAGTAATTAGGGTCACCTAAGAGGAATAAGGCATCCAATCCCTCATTCTTGCTCTTCTCAATTACAGCTTGCATAAGAGCGCTGCCTATTCCTTCGGATTGAAATTCAGGAAGCACAGACAAAGGAGATACTTGACCACAAGACAACCCTGCGTCAGGTTCCAAAGTAACAGGGGAGACAAAAACATGTCCCACGATGACTGAGTCTTCTGCCACTAAATTAACTACATCGTCATTGTCTTGAATAAGTTCTTTGACCAATCTAGCTTGGATAATTTCTCCATCCCGAACATTTTGCTCTTCCTGGAAAGCGAGTGACACAACTTCATAAATACTATCTATGTCTTCATTTATTGCATCTCTAATAATCAATGCCTTAGTCATCTTATGGAATCAATAAAATCCCTAATATCTTTCGCGGTTCTTTCAGGGTCTTCGTACATAGGTAAGTGACCTATATTAGAATAAATCTTTACCGTTACCTCAGGAATATTCTCTTCAAAATGCTTCGAGCTCTCTACATCAATTAAGTTATCCTCTTCGCCATGAATAACCAATGTAGGAGCGCTAATTTGTTTAAATATTTCAGGGGTTTCATTGCCATACCTGTCACCCGAAAACATTGAAATAATTGCCTCCCGGGAACCTTCTAAAAGAACTAATTCATGGAATTCGTTGGCCCATTCTTTGGTAGCTAAATCTTGATCATAAACTGATGTCTTTAAGCCTTGTTCGGCAAAGAATTTTGGGGTAAAAACTAATAAGATCTTTCTTGTGAAGTTGGAAAATAATAATCTCCATGCCAAAGGAGAACTTTCATCCTCATCAGGTTCCGCTTCTTCTTCTCTTTCGACCCTTACGCTTGAGGAAGCTATCAATATAAGGCTATTAATTTGTTCTGGATGTTGGAGTGTGTATCTCCATGACACTCC
>JAKUNG010000071.1 GCA_022452285.1 Terriglobia bacterium
TCAAAAAATATTCCCCCCATCCAATTATTAAATTCTGGGGAATTTTATATGAAGCACAAAATTAACAAAAAATAGTTTTGAAAACAAATTTTTACCTGAAACATTTTTCAATTTTCAGAACCTTTCACCAAAATACTCCTCCCACCGTTCTGAGGCATCTTCATCAAATAATATTTTACAAGCCTCCCTGAGACCTTGTGATTTTTTTAAGTCTTCATGTTGCACCACCAGAGCCAGCTTGGAGCGCCTCCTTAAAAAATCTTCCAGAGTAACAATCATTTCCCGTTCTGCAGCTTCGGTCAATTCACTGTTAATGTAATCTGTCCCTTCTATTAAAGGCTCTGCCATTTTTGGATCTTTTTTAATATTTTCCAAAAGACCGAAAGCCCTTTTTCCATAGCGTCTCCAAAGACGTGTGGAAAGTATTTCCGAAGAACCAGAAGGGGTTAAATCGTCAAGATTGATTAATCTTGCCACCTCAAGATACTCTTTAAATATTACTTGATTGGGCTCTCCGTACCATTTGAGGTTTTTCTCTGGCAGATCTACGCCCAATCGCTCAACTTTATCACATACCTCTTCACCTATGTTGATGCAGTCAGTGAGTTTCCCCCCAAAAATGCTTATGTAAGCTTTTTGTTGATTTATGTCAATCTCATGTTTTCGTGAAAGCTTTGTCCAGTCTTCGTATGGATAGTTACCTTTCTCATTATTTAAAACCAATGGTCTAACTCCGCAGCGTTCTGAAATTATATCTTCTTCAGTAATAGGCTTTGGAAGATTAAGACGCTTGTTAATATTATCCAGGATAAATTGACGGTCCTGTTCAGTAACTTCTGTCTCTGGAGTGGATACATGCGTATCTGTAGTCCCTATCATTGTCCTGCCTCCCATCGGAATTGCGAAGAACATACGACCGTCATCAGCAAAGAAAGTAAGAACCCTTTCATTTTCATTGAGCCTTGGAACTACAAGGTGAATCCCCTTGGAAAAAACATGATGGTGCTCAGTTGTTTGATCAGATAGTTGATTTTGCTGGTCCACATATGGGCCACATGCATTAATGATGATTTTGCTGCGAATCTCAAATTCCTCGTTACTCCTGTTATTTCGAAGTTTTGTCAACCAATCACCTTTTTTATCCTGCTTACTTCCCAGAGATTCCACGTAATTTACTGCTATACAGTTGTTGTCAATAGCAGAACCTATAAAATTAAAGACAAATCGCGCATCATTGTCATAAAGATATGCATCAGAGTATTCAATACCTCCAATACTGTTGGACGTGTTAATTAGAGACTCTTCTTTATTAATTTGAAGGGGAGACAGTAAACGAGGAGCTCGTGTAAAGAAATTTCCTATTCCCCAGTATAAAAGTGCAGCAAAATAAAGGACACTGGAAGAATGACGAAATCCCCTATCAAGATTTGTATAAAAACGGATCTCTTTAATCGAGGATGGATATGAACTCAGGAGTTGGTTACGGGACTTGCAAAGTTTCCTCACAAGGGGAAACTCAAATGACTCCATGTACTTAATCCCTCCCCACACAAGATTTGAGGAATTTTGGCTGGTACAACAGGCAAAGTCTCCTTTATCCACTAAAGCAACATGTGCTCCTCTAGCTGAAAGGGCCGCCGCGGCAGCAGCACCGTTTATACCACCGCCAATGATCAGGACGTCAAAGCAATCATTGCTTAATTTTTCTATATAACTGTCTCTTAGACTCATCTTCAGACTCACAGCTATATTTTACATTGTTCTATTAATTTGAAGTATTTTTCACTAAGTAAATTATTAATTTGCAATAAAGTTTAGGATAAACTCAAATACAAATACTTTCTCTGATCGGTGGTCATGCAAGTCCCAGTTAAAAGATCTTTCTACTATCGAATTCTATTGCTATTTGGATTGAATAGTTTTTTTGCTCTGGTTGAAAAGTTTTAGTGGTCGGCAGTTCTTTCCAAAAATTTAATGGCTTGATCTGGAAAATCAGTAATGACT
>JAKUNG010000072.1 GCA_022452285.1 Terriglobia bacterium
TAGCTCTTTGGGGAAGGGAATGTATTGAATTGATCCCTTGCCGTGAAAATGGATGACGGAATTGGCGACTTCGTTAAAAGTCTGGCTCTTGCCTGTCCCGACGTTAAAAATACCTGAGACCTCTGGATTTTCCTTGAACCAGAGATTAACTTTCACCACGTCATCTACGTAGACAAAATCACGTCTTTGTTCTCCGGCTTCGTACCCATCAGAGCCTTCAAAAAGCTTAACTTCATCTCCTTTTTCTAACTGTTTATGGAGATGATAGGCGACGCTCGCCATATGGCCTTTGTGCGCTTCATTGGGACCGTACACATTAAAGTATCTCAAACCGACTATCTGTATCTTGCTTTCATTGATTTTCTGTCTGATTAATTGATCAAACAGGTATTTTGAAAAAGCATACAAATTAATGGGGTTTTCATTTTCTCTCGCTTCCGCAAATTCTTTGCCGTCTCCATACACGGAAGCCGAAGACGCATAAATAAATGAAACTGAATTTTTTTCTGCTAATTCCAGCAGTTTTTGTGAAAACGAATAATTGTTTTTCATCATGTACTCGGCATCCCACTCCATGGTGTCAGAGCAAGCACCTTGATGAAAAATATGGGTTACCTGATCAATGTTCTTATTCTGGTCCAGATAGTCATTTTCAAAATCTTTTACGTCTAGAAGTTCCGCGAGTTCACAATGAGCGATATTGGCAAGATTGTCTTTCTTGGATAGGTCATCCACTCCAATAATATCTTTGATACCGAGTTCGTTAAGTTTTACAACTAAATTAGAACCGATAAAGCCGTTGCAACCAGTTACTATGATCATGGGGTGGGTCGTTTGCCTAAGGTTTGATATGTTAGCATACACTGATGCTGAGACTGATCTACACAGCTATCTTTTATTTAGCTCTCCCTTTATATTTTGTTAGGTTAATAATAAGGGCCGTCCAGAATCCAGACTACTTAAAGAGATGGGGGGAGAGGCTAGGGTATGGATCTAATCTGCCGACAGAAGGAAAGGCTGTTTTGTGGATTCATGCTGTTTCTGTGGGTGAAGTTAATGCCTCAATACCTTTAGTCAGGAGTCTTTTAGACACATACAGTAATTCTGAAATATTAGTGACTACCAGCACTCCTACAGGGTCGAAAATTCTTCTGGATAAGATGGGTGCCCGAGTAAAACATCAATATGTACCCTTGGATCTTCCTGCCTGTCTTAATGTATTTTTAGACCGATGGAATCCCAAAGCGGTTATCGTTTTAGAAACCGAGATTTGGCCAAATATTCTTTCAATGTGTAAAGAAAGAGGAATTTTTACAGCCTTGGTTAATGCCAGGTTATCTGAGAAATCGAAAGATAAATACAACTTGGTTAAACCATTGGCTGCGGAAGCCTTAGGCAATTTAGATTTATTGATCGCTCAATACGACTCAGATGCGGACAGATTTAAAGAGATAAACAATTCTTTGAAAATTGAGGTTTGTGGTAATTTAAAATTTGATCAACAAGTGCCTGAAGAAATGCATTCCATTTCAAGCTCCATCAGAGATTCTTGGTCTGAAGGTGGACAAAGGCCCACTTTGATTGCTGCCAGTACTCATGAAACTGAAGAGGAGTTTGTTCTAGATGCTTTTCTAGGAATTCTTGGAGAATTAAAAGATGCTTTACTTATTCTTGTGCCGAGACACCCCGAGAGGTTTGAGACAGTATTTGAATATATCCAGAACAGAGAACTTTCCGTTGCCAGACGCTCTAATAAGGACGATGTAACACCTAAAACCCAGGTTCTTTTAGGAGACACCATGGGAGAGTTGAATTTTCTTTACTCAGTTTCAGATGTGGCTTTTGTCGGAGGCAGTTTGGTTGATCATGGGGGTCAAAATTTACTTGAACCCGCTTCACTTGGATTGCCCTTGAGTTCAGGAAAAAGTTTGAGAAACTTCCAAGAAATAGCGGATGAACTCCAAGAGAGCAAAGCTCTCTTTTTAATTGAAGAGCAA
>JAKUNG010000073.1 GCA_022452285.1 Terriglobia bacterium
TAAAAGTCTTCCTCCCGGTTTTAGAACCCTATACATCGAAGATAGGGCTGCATTTTTGTCGGTGATATTTCTTAAGCCAAAGGCTATCGTCACACAATCAAACATATTGTCTTCAAATGGAAGGTTTTCAGCATTGGCTTGGAGTAGCTGCATGTTTTTAAGCTTGCCTTGATCCAACAACTTAGATCTTCCTTGATGAAGCATAGAAGCATTGATATCAGTTAGGATAACTGTCCCTGACTCACCAACTTGATCTTGCAATAAGACACCAAGATCGCCAGTGCCGCTTGCTACATCTAGTGCTTTCATGCCCTCTTCAAGACCAGTGTGCATGAGAGCAAAGCGTTTCCAGAACCTATGAATACCGAATGACATCAAATCATTCATAAGATCGTATTGCTCAGAAACCGAATCAAAGACTTCACCAACTTTTTGTGTCTTTTCCTCTTCGCTTACTGACTCAAATCCAAAACTTACTTTTTTTTCCTGTTCTGTCACTTCTTACCTGATCTTGGGTGGGCTTTATCATAAGTTTCAGCAAGGTGCTGAAAATCAAGATGAGTATAAACCTGAGTGGTGCTAATGTCTTTATGTCCTAGTAATTCCTGTACAGCCCTCAAATCTCCACTGGCTTCTAATAGATGGGTGGCAAAGCTATGCCTGAGTAAATGAGGGTAAACATCTTGTGTTAAACCGTTTTTCTTTGACCAGTGGTTGATACGACTTTGTATCGATCGTCTGCTTAGCCTATTACCCCTGTTACCGACAAAGAGAGCCTCCTCATCAGGCGCAGCAATTTGAGATCTAATCTGTATCCAAGCTTTGATAGCATCTATTGCCTTCGATCCGATGGGCAACATTCTTTTTTTATTTCCTTTTCCTATTACTGTGAGACTTCTATCCTGAATATTAAGATCAATAGGGTTAAGCGCAACCAACTCCGCAAGCCTTAAACCTGAAGAATACAAAAGCTCCATTATGGCTTTGTCTCTTAGGCTTATTGGGTCGGTCTCTTTAATATTAAGCAATTGATTTATTTGGTCCACATCCAAGACACCCGGTAATTTTTTTGGGGCTTTAGGAGTTTTAATCCCATCTGCAGGATTTGTTCTCAGGAGATTTTCTCTGACTAGATAATTCATAAAGCTTCTAATAGCAGAAAGCTTGCGTTGAATGCTTCTGGCACCTAAACCATCAATAAATATCTGGGAGGCATAAGTTCTCAAATGATGGGGCTTAATTTCATCCCACGCATTTATTTTTTTGGCACTACAAAAACTTTCTAAATCATCAATATCTTTAGAATAATTTTCTACGGTATGCTGAGAATAACGCTTTTCAGTTTCTAAAAATTGGAGGAACTTATCCTTTAAATGTTGAGATTCTGCTTTCATTAATGCAATAGGCTAACAAGCCTAGCCACTTGTTTGTCTAGCCAGCTTTAATGCTTCTGAGGCTTGTTGTTTTTCTCCTAACTCAGAAAGAATAAGAGCCAATTCGGTGTATGTTTGACTCGTAGGCCTTATTTCAATAGACCTTTCAATACACTGCTGAGCTTTTGACCATAACCCATCTTTTTGTGCCAATCGGCTAGCTACTAACCAGAGGTTGGCATCTTTTGGCCTCTCTTCTAACCATTTATCGGTGCGTTCTGATAACTCATTGACTTTGTCATCACGCAGTTCTGCATAGAGAAGGATTAATT
>JAKUNG010000074.1 GCA_022452285.1 Terriglobia bacterium
GGAGGCAGTGATGAACTTGAGTCGCAGTGTGAAGCGAGTCGCAAGAGTGTCAATGATATAGATACTGCAATTAAATACACCCAACTCGGTGAGACCACAGACATAGGTGTTTTCGCTGCTTTTGAGAAAGACGAGGATTTCAGTAAAGGCGAAGACTTTTTTGCTTTTAGGGCACTTAGAAAAATTGGAGATGATCAAAAGCTTGGTTATATGGCTACGTATAATCAGAACGATGTCTTTGATAGGTCAGCTACAGTTAGTGCAGTTGATTATCAGTACGTTCCAAAAAGCGGGATAAAGGTTGAGCACTTATCTATGGTGTCTAATGTAACTGGAGAAGACAGTGGTTTTGGCTCAAGAACCATGGCTTCATACAGACCATCTAAAGAACTCAAATTTGGTGCCGAATATTATTATTTTGATAAGGACATTAACATCAATGATATGGGATATATGTGGAGGAATGACCTTGCTTCCTGGGGCGCATCTTTCAATTATCTAAGAACTGACTTTCCAGAAGATTCTAATGTAAATTTTCGAAGCTACAATCTCGATTATTGGGATGAGAATAACTCTGATAACGATAATTTGAACGAATTTTACACTCTCTTTTTTAGGCAAGGCTTCAAGAACACTTCATCCATTAGTCTTAATGTTTTCGCAAGAGGGGAAGGCAGAGATGACCAGATTCCAAGGGGAAGTATTGTTGCCCCTTTTATAAGAATTGGTTCAGGTTCAAATTTCGAGGTCGGTTATAACAGCCCTAGATACAATAATGGAAAATGGGGATATAGAGTAGGATTCCAATCAGAAATGGACGACTACTATGCATTTAAGGATCACCACAAAAAAATTAATGCTGGTTTTAATTTCAACCCTAAAGATAACCTCAGATTTTGGATGTTTTTCAATCATCACTCAAGAACCAATTGGTTAAACCGATTATCCGATAATCATTACGGGACCTTTAAACAAAGACGAACCAGTGTCAATATAGGCAGTCGATGGTACCCAACCAGCAATCAAGAAATACAAATAAAACTAGAAGCTACTGCCTTTAGGAATCAGCAAGGTAAAGGTTGGTTTGCTGATAGTAATGGGTTCTTAGTTAGCGAAGAGGAGGCCGTAAATAGTATTAACTTAGGAAAGCTAGCTTTCCAAATGCGTTACCGATATGAAATTGATGCGCTCTCTAATTTTTATCTGGTCTACACACGCGGCGGCGGCTACTTTTTTGACGATGAAGCGGACACTTCTAAAATATATAGAACCACTTGGCAGGAACCAGAAGCCAATGTCTTCTCAGCCAAACTTAGGTATCGTTTCTAGAATTAGTCTTTTTGTTCTAGCTCAATCAATGTTCCAGCAAAGTCTTTGGGGTGCATGAAAATTACAGGTTTATCGTGAGCACCTATGGACGGCTCACCAGTCCCTACAATCGTAGCACCCAACTCAACCATTCTGTCTCTTGCCTCGTAGATATCGTCAACCTCGTAACACAAATGATGCATTCCACCTTTGGGATGTTTTTCAATAAATGCAGCAATGGGCGATTGTCCTCCTAAGGGTTCTATGAGCTCTATTTTGGTGTTAGGGAGATCCACAAAAACAGTGGTGACTCCATGTTCAGGAAGAGGTACCGGTTCAGAAACTTTTGCACCTAGAGTATCTCGATAAATCTTAGTAGCTTCCTCAAGGTCCGGAACAGCAATCGCAATATGGTTTAGTCGTCCAATCATTTTTTTCTCTATTCTTTTATTGTTTCACCTAGCTTATCAAGCAGTTCTTCGTCATCCTCGATCGCAGATAGTATAAGATTTTTCTTCTTATTTTTTAACCAGATCTTACGTTGTTCTAGTCGAGACTTTTCAAGTTGACCTGTTTTTACCAAGTGATCTTTTAAGTTGATTACCTCATTCCATATTTGGTCAATGCCATTCTTTTCTAATGCAGAACAAGGAAGAACAGGA
>JAKUNG010000075.1 GCA_022452285.1 Terriglobia bacterium
ATTGTTATCAAAAAGCTCTTGCTACCTACAGCTGGATGTCGCAAAACACTTCTTAGTAAAGAATTAATATCTTGATCAAGAGTTTTGAACTCAATAATTTCTTCCTTTTCTCTTTTAAACTTCCTGACTAATTTTGGTGTGTTTCCAAAAAGAGTCTCCAGAGAGATATCTATTGGATAATTATCAAATAATGAATCATGTACTTTGAGGTCATTTCCTTCCGTTATTTCTCCTAGAACCGCGACAGGGCACCTTTCCCTATCACATATATCTAAGAATCCTTTTAATTCTTTAGTTTCTATTGCCATTACATATCTTTCTTGAGATTCATTGCACCAAATTTCCATAGGCGACATATCAGGTTCGGCATTTGGTATGTCTCTAAGTTGTATCAGCCCCCCATGCCCACTATCTTTTATTAATTCTGGTATAGCATTAGATAGACCCCCTGCACCTACATCATGAATAAATAAAATGGGATTGGAGTCTCCTCTCTGCCAGCAATTATCAATAACCTCTTGGCACCTTCTTTCCATTTCAGCGTTATCCCTCTGAACAGAAGCAAAATCTAAGTCCAGTTCTGCTTCGCCAGATAACAAAGAGGATGCAGAACCACCACCTAACCCGATTAGCATAGCTGGTCCACCCAAAACAATTAGTTTAGAGCCAACCGGTACTGGACTTTTCTTTACATGAGAGTCTCTTATGTTGCCTAAACCTCCCGCAAGCATAATAGGTTTGTGATAACCATAAGTATTCTCACCAATTTTCATTTCAAAGGTACGGAAGTAACCCAAGATATTAGGTCTGCCGAATTCATTGTTGAAAGCAGCTGCTCCGATAGGAGCTTCTAGCATTATCTGTAAAGGTGAACAAATTCGATCGGGTTTATTTTCTTTCCCTTCCCATTTTTCTTCAAAATTAGGAATCCTTAAATTTGAAACGCTAAAACCGCAAAGACCTGCTTTTGGTTTCGCTCCTCTTCCAGTAGCACCTTCATCCCTAATTTCTCCACCCGAACCTGTGGAAGCACCTGGAAAAGGCGAAATGGCAGTTGGATGGTTATGCGTTTCTACTTTTGTTACCAAATGTATTGGCTCTTCTTCAGCTTTATAGATAGATGCAGGATTTGGAAAAAATCTCTTAGCTTTATGGCCCTTTAGTATTGCAGCGTTATCTTCATATGCCGAAAGGACTCCATGGGGACTTTTTTTATAAGTATTACGGATCATGTCAAAAAGGCTCATTGAATGAGTTTGACCATCTATTTCCCACTCAGCATTAAAAATCTTGTGCCGACAATGTTCAGAATTTGCCTGAGCAAACATCATAAGTTCAGCATCAGTCGGATTTGATTTTTTTTCTAAGTAACTGTTGTACAAATAATCTATCTCTTCTTCACTTAAAGCCAAACCCAAAGAGCTATTTGCTTCTTGTAAAGACTTTTTTCCTTTTCCCAAAATATCAATTCTAAGAACTGGCTTGGGTTGAGTTTGTTTGAATAATTTCTGAGCATCAGCAACCGTTGTGATGACAGTTTGGGTCATTCGATCATATATTTTTTGACCTATTTCAATAATTGATTTTTCCTTCAAATCAGATTGAGTATCTAAGGAAAAACATAAGCCTTTTTCAATTCTTTTAAGAGATTTAAAGCCTGCATTAGAAAGAATGTCTGTAGCTTTTGAAGACCAAGGCGAAATAGTACCTATTCTAGGAATCAAAATAAATTGATCTGCCTTTAGCTCTTTCTTAACGACTTGAGCCTTTAAAATTTTACTAAGTCTGTCTTCTGTTTGAATTCTTAATTCTTTACTCTCCTCTGATAAAGAACAAAAGAAAAATTCTTCACAATCTATTGATTGGATATCAGAAAAATCTCTTTTAATAAGTTCTACAAGAGCTTTTAATCTAAACTCAGAAATACCTTGTTGCCCCTAT
>JAKUNG010000076.1 GCA_022452285.1 Terriglobia bacterium
GTTATATAAAATATTAAATTAATTTTTAAAGAAGATACTAAAGCCATAAGGAAAAGAATCAGAAGCTTGGAATAACAACTTACTATTGGATATAGTTTATGATTTTAAAAAATGAGTAATTTCAAGACTCCTGCTGCTTGGGAAGTCAGTCACCTAAAATCTAAGCATGATTGGGTCTTTGTGATTACTGAAGCAGAGAAAAAGCACCTTAGTGCATCAATTAAATCCATATTTACAGAGGATAGAGATTTGTTTGACTATTCCCCAAATGAATTTAATTTTGGTTCTAGTTGGAAGACTATAGCAAAAGCACTTTCGCAAGCCCTTCATGGAAAAGGTCTTGCTATCGTTAGAGGGTTACCGCGGGAGAATCTTAGTCACGAGGAGTTTAGACTTTTGAGTTGGGCCATTGGCCTTAGAGCAGGAGTAGCAAGACCGCAAGGATTAGCTTCACAATACATATCCGCTGTCCGTGATGCCGGAACAAATTATCGCGCAGCCAACGGACGTGGCTATTCGTCAAATGCTGAACTTGATTTTCATGTCGATGTAGCCGATTTAACAATTTTAACTTGCTACAACAAGGCTAAATCCGGTGGTCAAAGCATGATGTCGAGCGGAGTAACAGCCCAAAACTATCTTATTGAAGAGCGTCCAGACCTAGCTGAAATTGCATATCAGTATTTTTATTTTAGTCGCCAAAATGAACAAGCTTCAGATGAAAAACCTTTCTACGGTTTGCCATTATATGAAGAAGAGAATGGGAACTTATTCTGTAATTGGAATCGTAACAGAGTTCAGTCTGCCCAAAGGCTTGAGGGAGTTCCAACGCTCTCTTCGGCCCAAAGAGAAACAATGGATGTGTTAGATGAAATTCTCATGAGGCCGGAGTTAATGTATACGATGTACCTAGAACCTGGAGATATGCAAATTCTTAATAATTACAAAATATTTCACTCTAGGACTGGTTACATTGATTTAGAAACCGAATCTAAAAAACGTTGTTTATATAGACTTTGGCTTGCGCCTCCAGATTCCATAAAGTTACCTGAGAGTTGGAGAGATTTTTATGGATCGATAGAACCTGCAACAGTCCGTGGTGGTATTCGTGGACAATCATATGACAAAGCATGTGCAGATTTTGATAAAAATCATGCGAAGTTTTTGAAAATGGAAAGTGAAAGACGGCCTTAGATAAGAACAGAAGATAATTATTTGATCATAAGTATTTCAAAGGTCTGCTGTAATCAGGTCCTTTGGCATCCCAGCCGTATTCATCATCAGCTCCGACTAGCTTAGCGAACTTAGGTGGATTTCTATCAAGCATTTCCTTTGTAACTCGCCATTGATAGGCTTCTTGGGTTTTTAATTTTCTGTGGCAGAAATAACTTGTAACATTTAAGCGTAATCCTTCTGTTTTTTTAGGGAAAGCTCCATGCCATATACCGCCATTGAAAATGATCAGAGAGCCTGCTTTTGCTTCAACAGGCACAGCTTTATCAACTCCTTCGCCAGGTTTCGGCTGTCTGTATAGCCTATGACTTCCTGGAACCATAGCCATGGCACCATTTTCTTTTGTGTAATCGGTCAGGCAATAAGTTGAGTTAGACACATCAAACCAAGAGTTGGGAATTAAGCCCTCAGGGGTGCTTGGCCTAGTATCACTATGCAAACCCAAGGTTTCACCGTAACCCTCTCCTTGCCATTTGATAAAAGAAGTCATACTGGACAGCTGTTGTGTCCCTTTCATCAAGTAATCCATCATCGTATTGAGAGTTGGGTTCAATAACCATTTCTCAAAAATAGGATCTGCCATCAACAAGTAATAAAGTAAAAATTGACTGTCAGTTTG
>JAKUNG010000077.1 GCA_022452285.1 Terriglobia bacterium
ACCCCATACAAAGCTTGTCCGGCACAGTCAGTAACCTTTTCCCATTTAGCACCAATGGTTTCAGCACCTGTAGCTGCCCACTCATCTTGAACACGTCCCATTGAAGCAGCGTTTTCAGTGAAGCCGATCCAGGCAAAGTCAAAGTCTACATCTTCGGCAAAAGTATAAAGCGGAGTTAAAACCCAAGCGTTATAAGGAGCGCTAAAATTTTTATCAGCATTGTCGCTCCATTGAGCAATTACTCTTTTTGCATCACCCATATCATTGCCTTGTGTAAATTTGCACTGCAATGCTTCCATTGTGAAAGTGTTGGGATAGTGATTATCTCCAAAACTTAAACTTAAAAAACAAGACGTTAAAATTATTAATGTTATTTTTTTCATAAATTCTCCTTATTACTCTTCAAAATCTTTTGTTACAAATTGTGTGAGATCGGAAGCTGAATCATAAACTCTAGTATTAACTACCATAGTAGATCCTTTCCAATCCACTACTGAGTCTAGTGCCCTTAAGAAAGGCGCTACAGTTTTTGCTCTTTCACTTGAATCTTCCCAAGCTTCCATCTCCGCCACAGATTCAAATCCCACAGTTAGTATAAGATTTACTTCATCTCCACCCACAGTTGCTTCCGATACACCGAATTGACCTGGGAAAGAATCTTTTATTGCCCTATCCAAGTTTTCACAAGCTTTAATTACCTTTTGGTAATCTGAAGGTTTAACCTTCATTTGATGCAACAACCAAACTCGATCATTATTGGAAGGCGTTCCAAAAGTGCTTAAGAAAGTATTTATTCTTTCCGTAACAGGTTCTGAATTTTCTCTATAGATCTTAAAGAATTCACTAGCCGCTTCATTATTAGGATCTGCATTAGATGTGGTCCAATTGGCATGTTCTTCTAAACTCGGCTGTAGTACTGCAAAAGCATGTGTTGCTTGATTATCTCCATTAGCCATATAAGTGTTTAAGTGCACTGAACCTTTAAAGTTCTCTTTAGAATAATCTGAAGCCATAAAAGCATCTGCAGCAGCAATTATCTTTGCAGCTGAATCTGGGTTATCCACTTTAAACATGTACTCAGTCCAAACTGGAGCTCCAAAAACTAACGAAGAACTTAAAGCTAAAATAGTTGTAAGTAATTTCCTCATATTTTTCTCCTTATCTGGTTTAAGTTAATTGTTAACTGAAAGAACTCTGCAAGTCATCATAAAGTCAATTACAGGTGTCCTAATACTATTAAATTCTGACATTGCTTGAGTCATCCAATCAGAATTCCTCTGATCAAAAAAAGCTCCGAGTCTTTCAGAAGTTGGGGCTTGAACACTTGCCATTACAGTTCCTGCCCTATCCCCAGAAGTTACTGATCCATAAAGAGCAACTGAAATATCATCAAAACCATTATTTGCTGCAGCATTTTCCATACTTGTTAAAGCTGAAGCATAACCATTAACATCATCAGTGCTTGAAATGAGATTGTAATTTGCTGTTGAGGAACCTACAGCTCCTACTTCACCACCTTTAATTGTAAACATTAGGTCTCTTCTAGTTACTTCTCTCTTAGAAGCTATCTTTCTAATAGCTCTTTGAACATTTGGGTCAGTAAAAAATTCAGGGTTAGACATCATGGCTGAAACGGAAGGAGCAAAATTCCAAACATAGTGCTCATTTACATCAGCTCCTCCAGCAACAGGTGAGCAAATTCCTGAAGCAAGAACATCATCTCCTTGAGCTTTTTGAAAAACAGGCTGACTCTCTGTTAACCATTTCAGGTAACCTACAGGATCATCTGTAGTGATAGTTATTACATTCAGTCCTTGCAGAGCGTATAGACCAGACGAA
>JAKUNG010000078.1 GCA_022452285.1 Terriglobia bacterium
GCAGCAGCCAGGGAAGACGAGGAGGCTGGAAGAGATTTTTTTGACTTGAACGAACAAAAGGAAGCTCAAAAAAAAGGAATTAAGAGTTGAGGTATAGTTGGAATATCTGTGCTGAGGATAACCAAGTACAGCAGAGAACCTAATTATCTGTAAGATCACTAATTATTTAAGACCAGCCCCTTGGATGGCCTAGCTGTCTTGCTGGCATTCAGACTATTTCCTGAAAACAAGAGGATGGAAAAGAATTAGGAGTATGGATTATCTCTAGAATATGTTAAATGGCATAGAGAGCATATTTTTGATGATTAAAAAAATTCAGTTACTTTGGATAAATTAGATTGAACAAACCTGTCCCAGTAAAGAAAAAGTCAATATTAAATTATCTAGTATTATCAGTTATTTATTTCTTATATTTAAGGGGTGGTGGAGACGAGGGGGATTTCCATGTCTAATTACGTCTCCATGTCTAATTTACCCTAACAAACTAATATTCTTACAAAAAGAATCCAAGTATGCACCAAGTGTTATAGTCGGTTTCGCAAAAAAGTGTTACTAATTACAATATTTTCTGCAAGTAAAAAAACTTACCAAAAAAATCAGTAAGAATTTCTCCTCTAAAAGTGAATTATTGACATTTTATTACCATTTAGATATAAAGCCTGACCATATGGTATTAATTTAATTTTAATATAAGCAAGGATATCGGATTGAATCGATAATCTAATTGTAGGATTTTGGAAAAGTAACTCTTTGAAACCTTTATAATCAAAAAACATATAAATGGATATAAGATTCGGGGCATTTCTCGCGCCACACCATCCTATTGGAGAACATCCTGTAGTGTCACTACAGAGTGATTTAAATTTAGTAAAACAACTGGATAACTTAGGCTTTGATGAATTTTGGTGTGGTGAGCACCATTCAACTGGTTGGGAGACTATTGCATCTCCAGAAATCTTCTTAGCAGCTGCTGCTGAGCGAACAAACAGAATAATGCTTGGAACAGGTGTAGTTTCTCTCCCGTACCACAATCCTTTTATGGTTGCCGAGAGAATCGTCCAACTCGATTACCAGACTAGAGGCCGAATAATTTTTGGAACAGGTCCGGGTGCACTTCCATCTGATATCGAAATGTTAGGTATTGATCCAATGACTACAAGAGATAGGCAGGATGAAGGGATTGGAGTCATTCGAAGACTTTTCAAGGGTGAGAGGTTCAGCTACGAGAGTGAATGGTTCACTCTTAAAAATGCAAAGTTGCAACTTTTACCTTTTCAGAAAGATATAGAATTTGCTGTGGCTTCTATGTTCAGTCCTTCTGGCATGACACTGGCGGGAAAATATGAAACTGGGGTGCTTTCTTTAGGTTCAATGTCTTTAGCTGGGATGAGATCATTGCCAAATCAGTGGAGATTCGCTGAAGAATCAGCTGCTAAATATGGAACAACTGTAGATCGAAAGAATTGGAGAGTTTTAATAAGCTGGCATATTGCAGAAACGAGAGAAAAGGCCCGAAAGGAATCTGGTGAGGGCCTAATGCGGACGAACAACGAATACACAGTAGGCACACTACAAGGCGGAGATGGAGTCATATACAAGACTCCTGACGAAGCAGTAGATGGTTATGCTTTTTCTGATGTAAGTTTAGCAGTCATTGGAACCCCCGATGACCTAATTGAGCGCATACGTCAATTGCAGGAGCTTACAGGAGGTTTCGGTACTGTAGTTGGTTTTGTTCATGATTGGGCGAATCGCGAAAATACTTCTCGGAGCTGGGATATGGTTGCACGTTACGTAATTCCTGAAGTCAATGGTAT
>JAKUNG010000079.1 GCA_022452285.1 Terriglobia bacterium
ATTAAGATATCCATTTTTAGAGAGCTATAACCTAAATCTACTGTGATTCTTTCCTTATCCCACAATGGATTAGAGGTATCTTCATAAATAGTTTTAGCTTTCAAATCCATTGGACCAACCTCAAAATTTCTAGAATAGATTTTAAATACTTCATCATTCATGGGTTTATAGAAGCTTAATGGTTTGGGCTGTACTCGCACTAATGGATCTCCAAAAGGATTCATGTCTCTAGGATTTAGCAGCCTTACTGTTCTAAATCCATTGATAGGTGAGCGATCAAATCGAGGAAGGGGGTTTTGCATTGATGAGGTGTAGACAGGGTCGCTATAGGCTCCTCCTAAACTTAAGCCTACCCCTCCAAAAATATTCCATACCCACTCTCTAGCATTACCGGCCATATCATATGTCCCATAAGGTCCTAACCCTTGGTTACCTACCTTATTTAGACCTTTACGATCAAAGTTACTATCTGGTAGAAGTTTAGGGGCAATTGGTGCAATGCCTTCTTCTGGAGGATAAGCTGCTTTTGCCCAGTGATGCATAGGCGGTAATGAATTTCCTTTAAAACGTGCATATGCAAGTGCTTCATACCAAGTTATTCCAGTAACTGGATACTCTTCTTCACCTTCTAGATACATACCCACTTCCCAGCCTGCAGGTCCGGTGACTCCAGTTGTATCGATCATTAATTTTTTAGCTTCTTCAAAAGAAAGAGTTACTCCTTCTCTTACTATTTCCATATCTACCCAATATTGCGGGTTGTTATAGCCTCCAGCATCAACAAACTCTTTAAATTGTTTATTTGTAATTTCATTCTTATCTATGTAGAAGGGGTGTAAGTAAACTTCATTAACTCCTTGACCTGTGATGGCTGGAATAAAAGGCCCTCCCGGAATATAGACCATACCTTTTGGTATTGAACCTTCAACCTGCAGTTTTAAAGGCTCTAAGGTCCAACCCATTGAAGCAGAGAAGTTATCAAACCTAAGGCTTGGGTTTGATGACACAACAAAGAAGGTTTCGTAGCCTTCCTTATCAAGTTTAAGTTCAACTATACCATTAGGCAATCTGAACTCACTTTCAGGTGAAGTTCCCAGATATTCCCAATTAGTAGATTCTTTTTCTAGATAAGGTCTCCAATGAATACTAACTCCATCTTGCTCTGTTCGTATATTTGCAATAGTGCTTATCTCCTCATTTAATCTTTTTGTAGAAGAGAAAAAAGGAGCAAAAGAATCAACTGTGTTTGTTGCTATCCAAGCGGACACATAATCATCAGCTTCAATAGCATTTTTAATTTGTGGCATCATGAAAGTATTGACCCATAAATAGCTTCCTGAACCATAACCTGTTGTAAGTACAAACAAAAAGATACCTAAAATTTTAAAAGTACTGAATCTAGATGATGCTGCCCAAGCAACAATAGCTAAAAAGGGAAAACCTATGATAAAGACCCATATCAAGTTTTTCATAAACTGTTGGTTTAGGTCAAAAGTGTCACTAACCAGACTAGCAACTTGAACGATTATAAAAGCAAAAACTGCATAGGCAGCTATGGCCTTAAATAAAGAACTTTGCTTTAACTTTTCAAATAAGCCATTAATTTCATTCATACTTTCTCCTTCCGCTCAATAGTTGAGACTAATTCCAAGTGTCTTTTATTGTACCTATTGTTAATATATTTTCTAATATTATTAACTACAAAGAATTTAATGACTTATACGATATTGCGATGAGATAACGCTCCAGGATTTAAGGACCTTAAAGCTACCGATGGTTCGCTTTATGGCCTAGAAGATTT
>JAKUNG010000008.1 GCA_022452285.1 Terriglobia bacterium
ATAAACAACGGAGATAATAGCTAGAGATATGCAATTTTTATATAGCAGGGTTAGTTCGAATAACCCAGCAACTCAGAAAAGCTCTGAAATGAATGAGCAGTCTGCAGCAAATGTTCCTGATAGTGCTATTGATGATGACGATATCCCTTTTTAGGCGTATGTCTCAAATATTAAACAGGCATTAGTTCCACCAAAACCAAAGCTATTACTTAAAACCCTATTTACATCAAGTTCTTTATTTTCAAGCAAGATGGGTGCATCTTTAATCTTTTCATCTAAGTTATCAATATTAGCTGACCCTGCAAGGAAATTTTCCTTAAGCATAAGCAAACTGTAGATAGCTTCGTGTACTCCAGCTGCTCCCAAAGAGTGTCCAGTTAAAGACTTTGTTGAACTTATGTAAGGTATTTCTTTACCAAAAAGTTTTTTAATGGCCTCAATTTCAACAACATCTCCTGCTGGAGTACTAGTGCCATGAGCATTTATATAATCTATTTCCTTTTTGTCAGCCATAGACCAAGCTATTTCCATACATCTGTAAGCACCTTCACCTGAGGGACTTACCATATCTTCTCCATCTGAAGTGGCTCCGTAGCCTACCAATTCAGCATATATATGAGCGCCTCTTTCTTTTGCGTGATTCAGTTCTTCCAGTATTATCGCTCCTCCTCCTCCGGCTATAACAAATCCATCTCTATCACTATCAAAGGCTCTCGAAGCTGACTTAGGGTCTTCATTGTATTTTGTTGAAAGGGCACCCATTGCGTCAAACAAACTTGTTGTACCCCAATGCTCAGCTTCTCCACCACCAACAATTACGATATCTTGCTTATCTAATTGAATTTGTTCCATACCTGAGCCAATGCAATGAGAACTGGTGGAACAAGCAGAAGATATAGAATAATTGATTCCTTTTATGCCTAAGGAAGTGGCTAGACAAGCTGATACTGTACTTCCCATTGCTTTTGTAACTCGATAGGGCCCTATTCTTTTTAAACCTTTAGACCTCAATATATCTGCNGCATCTATCTGGTCTTCTGAAGATGCACCTCCAGACCCCATAATTAAACCAGTTCTGTGATTAGAAATTTCTTCTTCTATTAATTTTGAGTCTTCTAGAGCCTGGACTGCACTGAGATACCCATAAGCTGCAGCATCTCCCATGAAACGATAAACTTTTCTGTCTATTTCCTCTTTTAGATCAATTCCTTTAATTATTCCAGAAACATGACTTCGAAGGCCCATCTCCTTGTTTTTCTCATTAATATCTATTCCTGAAGTTAAAGATTTCAGAGAATCAGTTACTTTATTAATATCATTACCTATGCTTGAGATAATACCCAATCCTGTAACTACTACTCTTTTCATTATTTAGAANGAAGAGGTATCTTCAAATAAACCCACTCTTAGACCTTTAGCCGTGTATATGACTCTGTTGTCTACTGCCATGGTCCCATTACCAATACCTACAGTAAGTTTCTGCTTCAGTACTCTTTTCATATCAATCTCATAAGTAACTTTCTTCGCTGTAGGTAAAACCTGCCCAGTAAACTTAACTTCGCCGGAACCTAAAGCTCTTCCTTTCCCTGGGTTATTAAGCCAACAAAGGAAGAAGCCTACCAATTGCCACATAGCATCTAGGCCAAGACACCCAGGCATAACTGGATCCCCTTTAAAATGGCAATCAAAAAACCAAAGAGTAGGGTCGATATCAAGTTCAGCAATTATTTTTCCCTTTTTGAACTCTCCTCCTTCACTAGAAATATGATTTATTCTGTCGAACATGAGCATATTTGGTGTAGGCAATCTTCCATTTCCATCTCCAAATAATTCTCCTTGACCGCAATCAAGCAGCTCTTGCTTGTCGTAGTTATCTTTAGCAATAAAGGTCATAGAAATATTCCTGGGCTATATTTAATCCAAATCTAGAAGTTATTTTATCAGTATAAGAGATGTTTAATTCTAAGATTTTACTTAAGTAGCTCTTTCTTTTAAGTCAATCACTATAGTTTTGAGGCATTCTTTGTAGATGGAATTATCAAA
>JAKUNG010000080.1 GCA_022452285.1 Terriglobia bacterium
CCAAAACTATTACATAGAATCGGATTACAAGCTTTGACGTATGGCGCAACCATCGAAGGCTTTGGTTTAGGGGCTCCTGGCAGAGTAGGAGATCAATGGGGCAGCATTAAGCAATTTAGAACAGCCTACGATAAGGGAGAGTATGAAAGGGTAAGAGAATTGTCTGGCAAATCTTCCAAAAAAGAACTGAAGAAGAAATACACTGTCAGGGAAGCAGTAAAAAGAGCCAGAGAGTCAGCTAAAACAAAATAAAATTTTATGAAGAGGGCATTTTAGGCTTGGTTCCTATAATGCCAATTTCTTCAAGTTGATCTATTTCCGTTTGATTCAATTCTAGGATTTCTGTAAGTACTTCTTGATTGTGTTGTCCAAGAGTAGGGGCAGGAGTGTTAATAGGAAGCCTGTTTCCATTAACTCTAAAAGGAGCTGAGGGGTTTGGTTGATTGCCGACTACCGCTCGGTCTAGCCATTGCCAAAAGTTTCTAGAATTAAGATGCGGATCATTAAGTAGGGTAGGCATGGTGTGGGTCGATGCTGCAGGTATTTTAGCTGCCTGCAAAACATACATTAGTCTTTGAGATTCCTTCGAAGAGGTCCATTCGCTGATTGCTTTATCAAGATCTTCAAGCCTTGAGAGTCTATCTTTTAGATCCCCAAAGTCTTTTAGAGGTGTGCCAACCAGTTCCTGAAAACTCAACCACTGATCTTCATTTAAAACTTGAATAACTATCCATTTGTCTTCTCCCTTGCAAGGATACACTCCATTGGGAGCGAAGAATTTAGACTTATTTCCATTTCTTAAAGGTTCTTTACCATTGGCTGTAAATTCAGTAATACCATGCGCAACCAATGGAAAGAGTGATTCAACTTGTGACAAGTCTATGAATTGTCCCTTGCCTGTCTTTGCCTGGTGTCTTAATGCAACCAAAAGAGCTGAAACTCCATTTAAACCTGCGACCGCATCCCCATAAGCTATGTGATGCATCATAGGGGGATCTGATGACACGCCATTTACATGAGGTAGCCCGGATGATTGCTCAACCGTAGAGCCATAAGCTCTAAACATTTTCCAAGGTCCAGTTGATCCAAAGGCATGCATGGAAAGTAAAATAATGTCTTCCTTTTCTTTTTTAAAGACGTCGTAACTGAGGTTTAGTTTGGGCAAAACACTTCCAGAGAAATTTTCCATTACTGCATTAGCTGTCCTAATTAATCTAAGAAGTAATTCCCTTCCTTTAGGATTGGATAAATCCAGAGTGATATTTCTATTATTTCGATTGACTGAATTAAAAGCAGGTGATTTTTCTGCACCATCCTCATCAATCCATTCCTGGGTTGCTTCCCAGCTTCGCCACCAGTCAAAGTTTTCACAACTCTCAACTTTGATTACATCTGCACCCAAGTCCGCTAAGTTCCTTGCAGCTAAGGGCCCTGCCCAACCCATGCTTAAGTCAATAATACGTATTCCGTGTAGAGGGCGATTACTTGTCATAGATAAAACTCTCGGTATGTTCTCCTAATTTGGCAACGTTGCCTCCTAAGGAAGGGGGGGTATCCATTAATCTAAAAGGGATACTAGGAACTGTTAACTTAGTCTCATCTGGCAAAATTGCTGAAGTGAAAGCTTCTCGTTCTAAAAACTGGTCTACATTTAGAAGTTCTTCCATGGTTGGAACTCTTGCCAAAGGTATTTTTTGCTCTTGGGCTTTGTAAAAGAGATCTTTGGAAGAAAAAGTTAATAAACT
>JAKUNG010000081.1 GCA_022452285.1 Terriglobia bacterium
ATGAAGCGTTTTGGTCATTGATTGCGGGATCTAGGTCATCAGTAAAATCATTAATTTCTTTTTCTAGGAAGATGCTTCTAGAAGGATCTAATCTATCCAAGAACGAACCCAATGCTTCTGGTTTTATGGAGTCATATTTTTTCTTTGTAAAATGATGATTCTCAAGTATTTGAATAATCTCATTCGCTAACTTTATGTGCTCATCATTAAAAGAATACTCAGTATTTTCAGCCAGTAGTCCATAGGATAAGAAAAGACTAGAAAGTATAACTATTAAAAATTTGAATCGTCTTGTCATTACAATGATAGGTAAAGTGAATTTAAGAATTATATAGTTGTATTAGAGGTACTTACAATTCTTGTTAAGTAACATTAATATGTTTTTATAAGAGGTAATAAGTGAAAGCATCTGACTTTAACAATTTAGGGATCAAACCATTTAATAAGGGTTTAAGTGATTTAGGCAATAATATCTACTGCTATTTACAACCTGATGGAGGGTGGGGCTGGAGTAACGCCGGACTTATTGTTGATGGGGATGAATCTCTAATCGTTGACACTTTGTTTGATGAAAAGCTTACTGAAGAGATGCTAGAGTCTATGAAGAAAGCTGAACCACTTGGAATGAAAAATATTTGTGCTCTGATAAATAGTCACTCCAACGGCGATCATTGCAATGGCAACAATTGTGTTGAAACAAAAGAAATCATTTCTAGCCAAGCTACTCTTGAGGAGATGTCACATGAGTCTCCAGAAATGATGGCTGCTCTAATAAAACAAGCTCCTGAAATGGGGCCTTTAGGAAAGTATTTTCTTGAGTGCTTCGGAAGTTTTAACTTTGAGGGTGTAACAAAAAGGCTACCCAATACTACATTCAGTGGTGAGACACAAAGAAAAGTAGGAGATAAAGTTGTTGAGTTAATTGAAGTTGGACCTGCGCATACAAATGGCGATG
The DNA here is from genome assembly GCA_022452285.1 of Terriglobia bacterium. Taxonomy (GTDB): domain Bacteria; phylum Acidobacteriota; class Terriglobia; order Versatilivoradales; family Versatilivoraceae; genus JAKUNG01. The sequence continues at coordinate 956 of JAKUNG010000081.1, forward strand.
TTTTAGTGCATGTGCCTTCAGATAAGGTTGTTTTTACTGGAGATATTTTATTTATAGAAGGACACCCAATTTTATGGGCTGGACCTGTCAAGAATTGGATTAATGCATGTGACAGAATTATTGCAATGCAAGTAGATTTTGTGGTGCCTGGACACGGTCCTGTTACTGACAACAGGGGAGTCAGAGCGGTAAGAGACTATTTAGTTTATATTGATGCAGAATCAAGAAAACGCTTTGATTCTGGTATGAGTGCAATAGAGGCTGCCAAGGATATAGATCTAAGTTTATTTTCAAGTTGGGGAGATTCAGAAAGAATAGCTGTAAATGTTAATTCTCTTTACAGAGAATATAAGGGCGAGGAACAAAGAGAAGAGATCACTCTTTTATTTGAACAAATGGCAGAACTAAGTGGACTTGATGACTAGCACTAAAGGTAAGTTAGAATTTTTCTTTGATTGCAGCAGTCCATGGACTTATCTCGCTTTTAAAGAAATAGAGAATCTGTGTTCTAGATTAAATCTACAATTAGTTTGGAGACCAATTTTGGTTGGCGGTATATTTAATACTATAAATCCAAGTGTTTATGAATCTAGGAGCAATCCCGTCAAGCCTAAAACTGCATACTCTCAAAAGGACCTTAATGATTGGAGTTCTATTAGAGGCATTAAGGTAAATTGGCCAGACGTTTTTCCAGTAAATAGTGTTAAAGCCATGAGAGGTGTCTTTTTTGCTTTAGATAAAAATGAGGTTTCAAAATATGTAGAGT
>JAKUNG010000082.1 GCA_022452285.1 Terriglobia bacterium
TTATTTATACATTTTAATTGTGTTCAAACTAAGGCCGCTTGCTGCTTGAAGCTTGTAGCTTCTTTAGAATCATTCTAAACTGGCCAGGCGCTTTCGCGCCTGGGTCTTGAAGATTAGGATTTTTTCTCATCCAAAATCTTGTTGATTTTGTGGACCGCATGATTGCAGCCAAAAGCAAAACCAAGCCAAAGGAGCCTTCGCTCTTCTGGTAAACTGTGGCCCTGTACGAACTCATGAAATTCCTTCTCTGTCTTGAAGGTCCTGAAGAGTCCATTGGGCGTAAAACGAGGTGTAGACATAATTATCTTTTATCATAGGATTTTGCGGGAGTCAAGTACTTTCTTTGCTTGAAGCTTGATGCTTGCAGCTTGAAGCTTTTTCCTTCTTTTAATTAGAATCATTCTAATCTGCCGCTTGCAGCTTTTTGCTTGAAGCTTGTAGCCGTTGGCCAGGAGCCATTCAACATGAAGCTTCAATATATTAATTCCGTAACTTTCTAATTGTCTGCTCATAATCTTTCTGGATCAGTCTCTTCCCACTTGGTAAGTCCGTACGGGACCGAAGCAGTAATAGACTGATCCCAGATCCAACAGACTACGTTTACCTCTTGGGTGTATCATCCCCCTGATATCAAGGGTTGTTGGATCAGGGATCAGTTGTTGTCCTGTCCAGGCGGACTACTCATTCTAGCTTTGTAGCCATTGCGTTTGTCAATTGCAACCTGTACTATAGTGGGTCAATTCCCACAGCTACAACACTGATCCCAGACCCTACGTTGCAGTAGTTACTACAAGCTTAGCATACACAGCAGGGTCAGGGATCAGTTCTGATTGCTAATAAGATGGTTTAGACAGCATAATATTTTACAACCAGAAGTTGTCCCAACTAAATTAGAACTCGAGTGTAGTACAATTAAGCACTTTTAATACTAATTTAGATTATCTTATATAATCCTATTGACAGGTAATGTCAAGTGTTATATAAAAATAATTATGCAAACAAACAGAAAGGCAAAAATGAGTAGAATAAGACTTAATCAAGAGTATCGGAACAAGATTGCTAATAGAATGAGAGTACATCTTGAACAAGAAGATACTATTGAAAAACAAAACTATGACAATCTAAAAGCAGATCAGATTGACATAAATGATAATGCGTGGAACATGGCAAAGAAAATAGTTAGACGACATTATACTGAAGATGATGTTGCCAAAGCATATTACTTACAGAATAAATTTGAGAATGTAAGTACGATTGCAAAGGACAGTTGTTTTCATTTTCATTATCTTGGAACAAAAGAAGATAGAGATTATGACGGCAATCCTATAACTAAAGAAGATACTATTGAAAGTCATTTTGATTTTAGATTAAATGGTTCAATAGATACTGAAAGCAATTACTCTAATGCAAGAGATAGTGAATATGGTTATGCTTTATTTCGTGATGAACTTAAAGCACAAGATAATTGCAATCCTGATATTTTGATTGAACAAGAGGGCAAAGATCACAACCCACATAGAACAAAATATACAGACGCAAACAATAAATATCTTGGAAGTGATGATACTGGTTATGGCAAAGAGTGGAACGACAAGTATAAACTTGATTTAATTGGTCGTGATTATTGTCGTGATAGGTCAATCGCTTGTACTGAACAAGAATATATGTTCTTGATTGATTGGAAAAATCAAAAAG
>JAKUNG010000083.1 GCA_022452285.1 Terriglobia bacterium
TCAACGAGAGCAGGCCAATACTCAATATAGTGACCGCTTGGTACCGAACCACCCCTTCCAGTCCAACCTGGAAGATTAGCCAGCCCCAATTCAACTATTTTGGCACTGAAGAGTCTGCCAACGAGATCTGGATTTTGGGACATCACACTAATTCTTAGAGAAGCTTGAGCTTGTTCATTGGACTCAGGATTCTCTTTATCGGTTCGATGAAGCTGTATATCAACTTTATCAAACTGTTCTTTTCCCCCTACATTCTCAAAAATGGAATCGGTTACTAATTTAGCTTTCTCTTCTATATCCAAACCAGTTAGCAGGATTTCAGTTCCGTTTCTAAAACCACCTGCCAAGTTTATGCATACTTTGTGAGTCTTTGGAGCACTGCTTCCCCGGCATCCTGATACATGAACTCTATTTTCAGCTTCCTGGGTAATCTTTAAGGTATCAAAGTGAGATACCACATCAGGGTTCATATAGGCAGGACTACCAATTTCGTAGAGTAATTGAGCAGTCACAGTGCCGACAGAAACCAGTCCACCAGTACCTGGGTGTTTTGTTATGGTAAAACTACCATCTTCAAATATCTCGGCAATTGGGTAACCCATTTTTGAAAAGGAGGGGACTTCTTGAAAAAAAGAATAATTTCCTCCAGTAGCTTGGGCTCCGCATTCAATGATATGACCTGCTGCCAAGGCGCCGGCTAAAGCATCGTAATTGTCCCTAGACCAATTGTATTTCCAAGCTGCGGGTCCAATAACAACTGCAGCATCGGTTACTCTAGGGCATACAACAACATCCGCTCCTTTATCCAAGGCTTCTTTGATCCCCCAAGCTCCGAAGTAGGCATTGGCAGTAACAGGTTTTTTTTCATAACCCACCAAAGGAATATCCTTCTCCATATTCTTAAGTAATTCACCTTCTCCATTTAGTTCATCAAGCCTTGGAATCAAATCGTCTCCATCTATATAGGCAACTTTTAGATTTAATCCCAGTTCTTCAACTATTTCTTCTACTTTTGCAGCCATTGAGACTGGGTTAAGCCCTCCGGCATTAGTAACAATTTTAATCCCTCTTTCTTGGCAAGCCGAAGCCACGTCTTTAAATTGCTTTAAGAAGGTTCCGACGTATCCATGATCTTCTCCACGTTGCATTCTCTGGTTATAAAGTATTGTCATGGTTAGCTCTGCTAGATAATCACCCGTGAGAACATCTATAGGACCGCCTTCCACCATATCTTTTGCTGCCGATAGACGATCTCCATAGAAACCACTGCAATTACCTATTAAGATTTTATCTTCAGAACTACTCATAGATTTTTCTCCAAACTACTTTGAATCCACTATCATTAAAAGAGCCCCATTATCTAATTGTTGTTCTTTTTTGATGTATATCTCCTTAACTTTACCTGCTTCTGGAGCATTAACTTGATGCTCCATTTTCATTGCCTCAAGAATAACCACAGGATCCCCTTTAGAAACCTTGTCGCCCACTTTGACTTTAAGATCGACTACCTTACCTGGCATTGGTGCAATTAATCCTCCAATCACTTCTTCTGAACCTGGCAGAACAAACCTAGGAACAGCTTCTAAAGATACATTTCCCCAAGGCATTTTTACAATTACCTGATCATCTGATTTTGTTACTTTCGAAGAAATTCTA
>JAKUNG010000084.1 GCA_022452285.1 Terriglobia bacterium
CTGAACCTGCACTACGGCAGTCTCTGTTGATTTCAAACGGAGATTTTTCTGTTTTCTTCACTAGACCTATCTCTGGTCCAATAATGGTCATAGCAATAATTCTTTTGATTTTACCAGCCCTCAAACCACTTAAAAACAAGTTCTTTTCAAAACAAAACGTCAAAACAACCTGATTTTCACTGAGAATTTAATATTAATCAGCTTGGGGAATTTGAGCCTCTTGCAGTAAATTTTATGCAGAAAATTACTTTGTATATTAAAATGTAAATGTATAAGGAAGCTTTAATAGAGAGATAGGGCAATTATTTTCCAAATATCTCTCCGCATGAAAGTTCAAACTTTAAAGCATATTCATAAGAATTAATTTTTTTATCGTTTTCTGGTTTTACACGTTTAACCAGTAAACTTCCTCCTTTTAAACCCACTGTTATTCCATCCTCTGAAATTTCTTTAACTTCCCCCGGCGAACCGGAGACTTCAGACATACTGCAATCAAATATTTTTAATACTTCACCATTGTACGTTGTCCATGCTCCCGGTTGAGGGTTGGTTCCCCTTATCAAGTTATAAACTTCTTTAACCGGCCTGGTCCAGTCGATCTTTGCATCATCATGTTTACACCAGGACTCATATGTCGCTTTAGACTCATCCTGCTTGATTCGAGGAGGACTACCTCCACGGACAAGATCAATCGACTCAAGAACAGCCTCAATACCAAGAGGAAATATCTTCTGAAAATAAACAATTCCGAGCGTATCATCCTGGTCAATATCAACTTCCCTTTGCAAAAGGATGTCACCTTCATCAAGACCGTCACTAGGCCAAAAGATTGTTAGACCAGTTTTTGTTGCCCCAGATATTATTGCCCAGTTAATAGAACTTGGACCACGATGTTTAGGCAACAACGATGGATGGAAACAGATCGACCCCTGTTTCGGAATTTCTCGAGCTGCCTCCGGAACGAAAAGTGTTACATAAGCCATTACACAAAGGTCTGAATTATATGAACGCATTTCATCCAGAACTTCTTTATCCTTAAAGTTGTGCGGTTGTACTACAGGGAGTGCTTGTTCAAGTGCAAATTCCTTGATTGGATCAATTGGTTTATTTTCCTTATCTGGAGCACAATAGACTGCCACTACTTCATCGTTCCCCCTTTTCATTACCTCTTCTAGACAGGCCCTACCAAATGCCTGTTGGCCCATTATGATTAAACGCACAGCTTTTTATTTGTTTCTAGAATTAGTTTCTTATACCGCTTTTTCTTCTTTTGCAGTTAAAATTTCCTGATCAGTAAGTCCTATTTCAGCCAGTATTTCATCTGTATGTTCACCAAGAAGAGGTGATCGCTTAACTTCTGATTTAGAATCTGACAATTTGATTGGATTTCCAACCGTTAGGTATTTACCTCGTTCAGGATGATCCACTTCTACAATAGTTCCGGTAGCTTTAAGAGATGATTCTTCTGAAAGCTCCTTCATACTTATAATTGGACCACAGGGGACATTCAAGGGATTCAGAATATCCATTACTTCATATTTTGTCTTGGTCATTGTCCACTTTTCTATTTCTTCAAAAACCTTGTCTAGTTTTGGGAGACGTGCTTCAGGAGTAGACCAATCAGGATCTTCCAGCC
>JAKUNG010000085.1 GCA_022452285.1 Terriglobia bacterium
TCTTTTAACTCAGTCATAAGTCCTACATTCTTTTTACCAATAGCTTTACGAAGAATATCGGCTTCCTGGAGATCAAATCCAGCAATACCACGAGCGATTAAGAGAGCCTGTTCTTGGTACACTAAAATACCATAGGTAGAAGACAGCATAGACTGAAGAGCCGGGTGAAAATACTCCACCGGGTCACGCCCATGCTTTCTATCAATATAATGTTGCGTGAGACTTTTTCCATCTACAATAGCTTCTAAACAACCGGGCCTCATAATAGCAATGAGATCCGATAGTTCTTCCATATTGGATGGAGCAGCTTGTTTTGCTAAGCTACGACCTAACTGTGACTCAAGTTGAAATACTCCTTTAGTATTTCCTTCGCAAATTAAATCCCATGTTGCTTTGCAGTTTAGAGGTAGCTTTGTAATGTCTGGATTGTAAATAATTTGATCATTTTCAGTCTCAAACATACAGCCACATTCAAACGTTTTCATTCGCAAAGGCTCCCTTAAATTTTCCTACAGACGCCTGTCGTCGATGAAACTTTAAAAACTGAACGAGTAGTTTTGCTTCATCTACAGCGTCTGATAAGGCTTCATGCGCTTGCTCTGCCTTAATTCCAAAAAATTCCCTGAAGGTATCGAGTCTGTAATTCCTTGGCTCTTCTAGATTCTCAAACCAATACCACATCAAATCCATAATATCCAGTTTTGTTACCGTTGAAAGCGGCATTTTAGTCTTGTGCTTGGTGGCTATTCTTTTGCATATCTCTAAATCATAACCAATAATATTATAACCCGCAGGAATGGGCTCAGTATACCATTGACCAGGAGCCTTGTCTATATTATACCTTTGACAATATTTACAAAAATTTTTCCAGACGATCTTTTCACTTTGACCACTTTTCCACAAATCTACAATGTCGTCAGAGCTAACACCCCGTTGTTGAGCGTGCCACTCTATTGTCTTCTTACGGTCGTCTGTAAAATATTCCTCCTTATCAATACCATCAGGACGTATCGTAGCCTGAAAACCCTTATCTTTCCTAATTTCTAGAGTTTTAGGGTCAATAGGGACTGCTGCAAGCTCAACAGGGTTGCAATTTTTTGGGTCTTTTCCGTCAGTTTCCCAGTCAAATACAATAATCCACCGTTCATTCTGAACGCTCATAAAATCCTCCGTTAAAGTTATCCTGAGTCCGATCTAGGAGCCTTTCTGGGATCAGTTGGCTCTGTCATAAAATCAAATGTTTCGTCGTCCATTCTTATAATTTCCATTACATTTATAGGTCGCTTACACTCAGAGCAACAGGTTTCAAATTCGTCTACGGCGCTTTCACATTGGGGACAATACATCCAATAAACCATTTTAACTCTCCATGTTATTAATTTCTAGCTGTTTAGCTAAACTCTTATACAATAAATGACAGGTAATTTTAGCCACTGCTGCATACTGGTCATGAGTAGTATTGTCGCCGCCGGAGATTTGATCAGCAATTGCATCTATAAAGGAGTATAGTACGATACACATTTCTGTGTTATCATCCTCTAAATTTGAAATGAATTC
>JAKUNG010000086.1 GCA_022452285.1 Terriglobia bacterium
GACGTGTTTCCGTATTTATCCAGATTAATAATCATTTTCTCCATTGGAAAATTACATCTTTTAGCAGTTGCTTCCAAAATTCTTAAGTTAGCCTGATGAGGTATACAAAGATCAATATCATCAACCGTAAGGTTTGATTCTTCTAAAGCTTCCTGAGCTAATCTAGCCATTGTTTTGACTGCATTTTTAAATATTTCTTGTCCCTCAAAATGAATGCCTAGAAAATAACCATCTTTTGGATCTTTGAATTCCATACTAGAGCCAAAATTATCAAGCATTAGTGTATTACCCAGAAAAGGGTCACATGTGAGTTTAGAGGAGTAGAGTTTAGAGTCGTTATCAACTGCTTCAATTACTACAGCTCCAGCACCATCACCAAATAAAACAGCAGTATCTCTTGCACTCCAATCAAGAAAGAAACTAACTTTTTCTCCGCCAACCAAGAGAATGTTTTTCATAACCCCTGATGAAATTAATGAGTAGGCAGTGGTTAAGCCATAGACAAAACCAGTGCATGCTGAGTTCAGCTCAAAGGCTGCCGCATGTTTGTTACCGATATTTTCTTGTATTCTTGATGCTGTGGTTGGGATGATGTATTGAGGTGTGCAGGTTGCCATAATAACCGCATCTATGTCCTGAGGATCTTTATCAGCTGCTGCAAGTGCGTGTTGGGCTGCAACAGTTCCCATATCACTCAGAGATGTATGAGCTATTCTCCTTTCTTTGACCCCTGTTCTGGAAACAATCCACTCATCGTCCGTATCAAGAATTGTTTCAAGATCTTTATTTGTAAGTATTGAGGGTGGAGTGCATTTACCCCAACCAGTAATTTCTATACCCATTTCTTCATCCCCTATTGAAGAAATTATAGTTTACCTTTATTTTTCTGATACCCCTAGTCGTTCTTGAAGTTTTGGACTGGTTGTTGTGTATTGAAGATGAACTTTTTTACCGGGTTCTATTATGGCTTTTGCAGCAAATGCAGCAAGCGCCGCTTCATGAAAACCACTGAGGATTAATTTTTTCTTTCCGGGGTAGTTAGAAATATCACCTATAGCAAAAATTCCAGGTAGATTAGTTTGAAATTTTTCTGTATCAACCTCTATGGATTTCTTATTAATTTCTAGATTCCATTCAGCAATAGGCCCAAGCTTGGGGGATAATCCAAAACAGACAAGCATGCTATCAGCAGGTATAATTTTTTCTTCTTTTTCTACTAATAGCGTTAATGTCTTTAAGTTTTCATTATCAACACTGTAGGACTTAAGAGTGCTTTTTTCGTAGAGGTTAATTCTTCCTTCATTGGCTAAAGCCTTCATTGTTTTTACCGAAGCAGTAACTCCCCTATACTCATCTCTTCGGTGGACTAAGGTTACCTTACCTCCAGAATCTATGAATTCCTTATCACTTGCAAAGTCATTAGCCCAATCAAGGGCTGAATCTCCACCACCAAAAATAACCAGATTCTTACCAAATAAGTCTTTCTTATTTTTAACTTTATAATGTAGCCATTTGCCTTCAAAACCATCAATGC
>JAKUNG010000087.1 GCA_022452285.1 Terriglobia bacterium
AATTTCATGTCTAAAAAGATCTTCATTAAATCTTTTGGGTGCCAGATGAATGAATACGATTCATCCAAGATGCTTGACCTTATGAGATCCGAAAGAAATATGGAGCAAACTGAAGATGTCTTTTCCGCAGATCTTATTTTATTGAATACCTGTTCAATTAGAGAGAAGCCACAAGAAAAAGTCTTTTCTCAACTAGGGCGCTGGAAGGACTATAAAAAAAATAATCCAAATGTTGTTATTGGAGTGGGCGGCTGTGTTGCCAGCCAAGAAGGGGAAAAGATTATAAATAGAGCTCCCTATGTTGATATAGTTTTTGGACCGCAAACTCTTCATCGTTTGCCAAAAATGTATGACGACGTTCTTAGCTCCAGAAAATCTTTAGTTGATATTAGTTTTCCAAAAGTAGAGAAATTTTCAGTCCTACCAAAGACGCCGGATATCAAACCTTCGGCTTTCGTTTCGATTATGGAAGGATGTAGCAAGTTTTGTAGTTTTTGCGTTGTTCCATATACAAGAGGTCTCGAGGTAAGTAGAGAGCCAGAGGGTATATTAGATGAAATAAAGGATCTTGTAGCTCGAGGCGTTAAGGAGATTAACTTATTAGGCCAGAATGTAAATGCATACAGAGCTAAGGATAAAGATGGCACCAAATTGAAATTGGCTGACTTAATCGATCGTGTGAGCCTTGTAGATGGTATTAAAAGGATACGTTTCACTACCTCACACCCCCTCCAATTTACCGACGATCTTATCAACACTTTTGAAAATCCAAAATTAGCAAATTATCTTCACCTACCTGTACAGAGTGGCTCTAATAAAATACTCCAATTAATGGAAAGGAAACATAAAGTTGAGCTTTATATTGACCGAATTAACAAACTGAGATCACTGAGACCCGATATCAGTATCTCATCTGATTTCATCGTCGGTTTCCCTGGGGAAACAGATTCTGATTTTCAGGAAACCTTAGATTTAATAGACACTATAGGCTTTGATCAGTCCTTTAGTTTTATTTTTAGCCCGAGACCAAATACGCCAGCCTCCGAAATGGAAGACACCACTGACTATAAAATAAAACTGCAGCGGTTGGGTCAGTTGCAATCTAAGATTAATGAGAACTCAAGACACATTAGCAAGAGTATGGTCGGATCTGATCAGATGGTCTTGGTCGAGAAAAAGTCAAAAAAGACTAACAACCAACTATCTGGAAGAACAGAGAATAATCGTTGGGTTAATTTTGATGGGCATGAAGATCTAATTGGGCAAATGATAGAGCTCCGGATAACCGAAGCACTGCCCAATTCTCTTCGTGCAAGAATTATTAATTGAAGTTAAAAGCTTGAAAACAACAAAAGAATTCCAAATTGAATCCCTAGAAAACTCTACCTTAGCAAACTTATTGGGTGTTTTTGATACGCATATTAGATCAATCGAGAGTGAACTTGATATCGATATAAAGACTAGAGGTAATGTTTTTGTTCTCCAAGGGGAGGGCGCAAAGCTTGTTATTGGTGAA
>JAKUNG010000009.1 GCA_022452285.1 Terriglobia bacterium
ATTATACCAACACCGGTATAGCTTCTGATCCTTATCGTATACTATGTTTGGATAGAGATTGTCATACCTCGGTTCCCATGTCTTGTCTTGTACCATCAATGGATTGGCTTTATGTTTCTTAACAGTACCAATCGCTAAACGAACATTTTGTTTTTTTTCTATCAGTCGATCATCTAACAATAAATATCGCGACCGAACCGCATTCGCTTCTGTTAATTGAGAAGCGGCAACCGCAGAAGCAGGCGATGCGATTTCAGAAGAAGGGGGTGAGGATGAACATGAAGAAAAAACTATTATACAGCTCATCAGTGAAACTACTTTTAAATACAAAATATTAATTTTCCCCACCATTAACCGTCTTAAAGAAAATATTCGTTCTTAAACCATTTATACTGTTCAACACTTACACTCAATTTTCAAATAACCAACAATCCCTATTTCAGGTTTAATCACGGTTAGTCATTACTGAAAACATCCTACTGTTCATTCTTTAGACAATTTTTTTCTAGAGGGGATATTCAGTACTTGGCACAATTCATCTTCAATTTGAACTCGAACGACCTCATTATCAATTAAAAATTGTCGAGCATTTTCTCTGCCTTGCCCCATTCGTTCACCATTAATAGAATACCAAGCACCGCTTTTCTCGATAATTCCCTTTTCAACTCCCAGATCTAGAAGATCTCCTTCTTTCGAAATTCCCAAACCATAGAGAATATCAAATTCAGCTTGACGAAAAGGAGGAGCAACTTTGTTTTTGACAATCTTCACTTTCGTTCGGTTACCTGTAATTTCGTCACCATCTTTTATAGCTGCAATACGACGAACATCTACACGAACAGAAGAATAAAACTTGAGAGCCCTGCCACCAGTTGTAGTCTCAGGATTTCCAAACATTACACCAATTTTTTCTCGAATCTGGTTTATAAAAATCAAGCAGGTTTTAGATTTGGAAACAATACCTGTTAGCTTACGCAAAGCCTGTGACATTAACCTTGCTTGTAAGCCCATATGAGAATCTCCCATTTCTCCTTCTAATTCAGCCTTGGGAACTAAAGCAGCAACTGAGTCAACAATACATACATCTAAGGTACTACTACGAACCAACATTTCGGAAATTTCTAGTGCCTGTTCTCCACTATCTGGCTGTGAAACAAGAAGGTTATCTACATCCACCCCTAGTTTTGAAGCATAAACGGCATCTAAAGCATGTTCTGCATCTACAAAAGCAGCCATACCTCCTATTTTTTGAGCCTCTGCGATAATGTGAAGCGCCAGTGTAGTTTTGCCGCTAGATTCTGGACCAAAAATTTCAATTACCCGACCCCGGGGCATTCCTCCAATACCTAAAGCTGTATCAAAGGATAAGGATCCAGTTGAAATGATATTGCCATCGGTAATGGTCTCTTTGCTACCAAGGCGCATTACTGATCCTTTTCCAAATTGCTTGTCTATCTGAGATAAAACCAAATCAACAGCCCGTTCACGCTCTGGTTGATTGTCCCCCATTTCTCCTCCCTTGCACCTCTTTTGAGGTTGTCAATTTTTGTTCCGCAGATCTTAGGTAGTATAACGGAACTTCATTATCTTTTTTTTGAATCTTTACTACTATCATAAACATAAAATCCTTGCCCACTTTTTCTGCCTAAAAATCCCCCTAACACCATTTTCTTCAATAGTGGGCAAGGTCTATACTTACTATCCTTAAAATCACTATGAAGAGTTTCCATGATATCTAAACAAACATCAAGCCCTATCAAGTCTGCCAAAGCCAAAGGCCCTAAAGGGTGTTTCATCCCTAGCTTCATAATCGAGTCCACTTCTTCCGGAGACCCTACCCTTTCATAAACACAGAAAATAGCCTCATTGATCATTGGAATTAGCACCCTATTAGACACAAAGCCAGGAGAATCATTAATTGTAATTGGAGTTTTCTTTAGACTTTTCACAACCTCACATATGACAGACAAAGTTTTTTCAGAAGTCTTCAAGCCTCTCACTACCTCAACTAACGGCATCAAAGGTACAGGATTCATAAAATGCATCCCCACAGAACGTCTAGGAAATCCAGCTGCTGCGCCAAGCTGAGTAATTGAAATAGAGGAAGTGTTTGAAGCAAAAATAGTCTTTTTACTACAAATTTTCCCCATCTGTGAAAAAATTCCTAGCTTGAGATCCAGCTTTTCGGTAACTGCTTCAATTACCAAATCTACATCTGCTAATGGTAGCAAACTTGTCACAGCTCTAAAATTTTTTAAAATGATATCTTTTTGCCTAGAATTCAGTCGGCCTTTCTCTACTTCCCTAGTCAATCCCTTTTTAATCTGTTTTGAAGCTGATGTTAGCTGTTTTAAAATAGGATCGCTTAAGATCACTTGCCAACCGCTCTGTATGAAAACCTGAGCAATGCCTTGACCCATTGTTCCTGCACCCACAATCCCAACATAACTCATTGGTTTAACCGCCATAGTTTTTATCTAAAAATAAGAACAATCAGAATTTCTAATTTATTTTATCGACTCATGATCTAGCAGTTCAAAAAAATTGATAGAACTAATTCTAGGTGATTTATCGTGTACCACTGCAAGAGTGATTAAATCATTTACCTCCAGATAACTCTAAAGGGGTATTTACGGATAAGCTAAACCTCTTTATAATTTACATGGATCCTCTATCCTTGGAGAAACTAGTGAAGCAACTAAAACAATCCCGAAACTATCGAGATATTTATACTATAACTCTGTGCCTGATCACTATTCTAACCATTGCACTAGTAAGATCTACCTTTTCATCCCAAGAAAAAATCACCACCCTACGAGTCGATGTAAACCTAGTCAATATACTTTGTACAGTTCAAAGTAAGCAAGGACAACTAATCAATACTTTAAACAAAAATGATTTTCTTTTAAAGGAAGATGGGAAAACACAAAAAATTATACATTTTTCCCGAGAAGTTACCTTGCCACTTACTCTAGCAGTACTAATTGATACAAGTCCAAGTGTACAAAATATTCTGAGCTTAGAACAACAAACAGCTGTTGAATTCCTCAAAAGTGTTCTTGGTAAACAAGATCTAGCAATGTTAATGAATTTTGACCGAAGTGTTTCTTTAATCCAAGACTTTACAACTAGTATCAGACATCTGGAAAAATCAATTTATTCTGTATCAATTGGTGGTGGTACTTCATTACACGATGCCATTTTCTTGGCTAGTGATGAGAAGTTAAAATTTGAAACCGGTCGTAAAGCCATTATTCTTATTAGTGATGGGGCCGACACTACAAGTAAACTCAAACGAAAAGAGGCTATTGAAGCAGCTCAGCGTGCAGATACAATTATCTATTCCATCTCCAATAGGATCGGTGGATTTTTCGGAGCTAATCGAGGCAGTCCAGGTACACTAAAAAGGTATGCCCGAGCTACTGGAGGAACTGCCTTTTTTCCTAAAAAGCCACAAAATTTTAAGAAGGCATTTGATGCAATTGAAAAAGAATTGCGGAGTCAGTACCTTCTAAGCTACCAATCTTCGAATCGGAATCAGAATGGAAAGTATCGTTCTATTAAAATCAGGCTTCCCAAAAAAAAAGGACTACGGGTTAAAGCCAGAAAAGGTTACTATGCCTCGACCTTGTAATACTATTCCCCCAAGTATTTCAAAATCTTTCCTAAAACACATTTATGCTTTAAAAGTCTCCTCTTTGTTTGCCTGGCTATTGTTAAGTCCATTGACTCTCGTGTATACATCTATGGCTGATGTTATTCCAAGTAAAGATGGAAAGACAGTTAGAACTATGCCTTCAGTAATTAAACGATCTATCACAGCTTATGGCGGCCAAGCAAAGATTCTTTCACTGAAATCCTTCCTGTTTGAATATCAGGTAAAGTCAGTGTCTCCCAAAACTTTAGAGCCAATTTTTATGAGAACTTATTTTAAAGATACAGACTTCTTCCGTTCTGAAGTCATTGATGGTAGGGTTCGAGTAATCACTGTTCTCGACAAAAATCAAGGTTTTGTGGAAGTTGATGGAACAAAAATAGCCCGTCCTGCAAAATCATTATCTCCTCTGCGAAATGAAACACTTTCTTTTCTGCGACCTGATCTCTTGTTACTAATCTTCTCAAAATATCGTTATAGCGGTCATATTAAAGAAGAAGGACGTTCCCTTGAACAGGTTTTGATTTCAGGATTCATCGATAACGAATATATCCGAGGAAGACTTTCGATTAACAGCAAGTATTTTTTTGTTGAAAAATATGAATTTGAGATTGAGCGAGAAACTAAAGACGGAATTGGAATATTCCGGGGTCAGAATCATTACTTAAAGTACACTCAATTTGATGGATTTAAATTGCCTCATGAAATTATATCCCGGAGACCTACTAAAACTTCTAGAATCCTCGTCACAGCAGTTGCCCTCAACAAAGGTCCTGAGAAAAAAATCTTCCAGAAGATAACCGAACCTATCCCAAACAAAAACAAATCTGTTAATTAAAGATATTTTTATTAAAAAGTCCAAAATAGACCATGCGAAAGAAAAATTAAAGAGAGCTAATGTTAAAACATCAAAACGATGTCAAACAATTCATCCCAGTCGGTGTATTGACCACTATGGCTTTTGTTTTTGTACTGATTATTTCTTCATGGCTTGCTCCTCAGTCATTCTCTGAAGAAGAAAGACTTCGTTCGGTCCTCCTACAAATTTTAGTTGTCGCTGGAACACCACTTTTAGTAGTAAGAATCACAGGTCTTAAACTCCAGAACATTTTTAAATTACGCTTGATTTCTAGTTCTCATTTTTTTTTTGCAATCTTATTGGGAGTTTTCATCATACCTTGGTTAGAAGAAACTCTTCATTTTCAAAGTCAGTATAGTGAAAAGGTTTTTCTTTACGAACAACTAACCCAAAAATGGATTCAGAGTTCATCTGGATGGAATTTAGTGTGGATTCTCCTCTCTATGGCTGTCATTCCATCCGTTTGTGAAGAATTGTTTTTTCGAGGTTTAATTCTTAATTTACTTGTTAGGTCAGGCAATTATACCCTAGCTATTATTATCTCCTCGCTCATGTTTGGAATTTTTCACCGAAACCTAGTGTTGATCCTACCAGCTACCTTAGCTGGGGTTTTACTAGCAGTTCTAGTAACCCGAAGCGGCAGCCTGTTAACTGCTATGGCAAGCCACTTTATGGTTAATGCCACGACAATCCTAGCGCTACACTTTGGAATTGCTTCTGTTTTCCCTTGGCTTGGAAAAACTATTCATGTTCCACTACATATTCTAATTTTTAGTGGTCTGGCAATCCTTTTTCTGATTTGGAAATTAAAAAACACGGAAGGAACTACAAAATGAAGTGGTAAGTAAGTTATCATCAACGCAATGAAAAATTTACTTCGATATTAAGAGCAACATCAACTGGTTTCCCCCCTTTCATTCCAGGTCGAAATTTCCACCGCTTCAGAGCTGCAATAGCATTTTCATCTAGTCCTAAACCCAAGCTTCGAATAACCTTAACAATTTCAATGCTACCATCCTTTCGAACAATTGCCGAAAGAACAACAACCCCCTGATACTTGGCTTTTCTAGCTTCTTCTGAGTATATTGGTTCAATCCTACTTAGAATCGTTGGAGGAGATACTCCACCTCCTACCCTGTAAAGTCCACCCCCAATACCCCCACCTTTTCCGGGGCCAACTCCAGTTCCTTCCCCAGAACCAACACCAGAACCAGTTCCAGTTCCTATGCCACCGCCACTTCCTGGTCCTGGTGATGGAGGGCTAGGTATCCCTAGAGGATCACCATAATCAGGTAGATCAATTGTTGGTAGCTGAGCAAGCTTTGGAACAACGACCGTTGGTTCTACCGGCAGCAAAGGTGTCGGCACAATAAATTTTGGCGTAGGAGGAGTAATCTGTCTGTTGGAAGGTCTCGGCAATCTTCCTTTAGAAGGAGGTTTAGGAGCTTTTAGACCTCCTCCTCCCCCTCCACCTGAAGGCTGAGGTCTAGGTAAATTAAGAATCAACGGAGTCTTTTGTACAAAATAAAGTTCCGTTTCATTGGCGGTAATATTGGGTCCTGCAATAAAAATGAGAGGTAATATAATGATAGCAGCGACAAAACAAACATGCACCACTACTGACAAACCTACTGAACTGGATTTAAACTTATATTCCTTAAAGATTTCTGGCACTTCAACTGGCTGAGCTGTCACTTGAATTTCAGGAACTTCTTCTTTAAAAAGAAGAAACTTGAGGCCTGAAAAAATTTCTCGGTACCAGGGGATTTCCGTTATAAGGGCATCTGTATGAATGGGTTTCGATGTAATTTGATAATCTTTTTTCTGTCGACTAAATGCTGCAGAGAAATTAGACCAGAACCCTTTGTACCAAATCTTTTCTTCGCTAATCAATTGGGTCTCTACGGGTAAAGCAGTAATGTCATATCGCTTTTCCTCCTTAAAAAAAATCTGTTTAAGGTTGCCCAAAAAAGTACGAAACCAAGACTCCTTCTGCACGACCAAATTCAAACTAGGTTTTGAATTACCTCGGTCTTGTTGCCCTTCAGAAACACTATTTTTGCTTGTTGGGCCTAACGGATTATTTTCCATGATTTAAAGGCACATCCATATGCCATTACCTGAATAGTTTTGGTCCCACTAGAGCCTTTTATTATCTTTTTACTTTATTGTCAACTGTAATTCAATTGGAACCTTTTTAGAAATCTATATGGTGCAGTTTACAAATTACGTAATGTTTCTAGACTAAACAATAGTTATCTTATATAAAAGATGAAGTAAATTCTGAAAGGGTTGCCTCCTTGAAAAATGTAGGAATTATCCATCTTTAACAAGAACCTGCTCAATAATACCATAATGCCACAGACGATCTCTCCAGAATCAATCTAGATTTCAAACAATTCTATAGTTATTAACTCTCTCATTTTATTGCCTTAATGCGGGCCACATAGACAAAGTAATATACTTTAATTATAATTTCCTTCTTAGATTTTCTCTTACATCTTGTTGGATTCTCCTTTTAATTAACTAATATGAAACTAAAGGAAACAATTAACTTACCTAAAACTAAGTTCCCAATGAAGGCCAGTCTCGCCACAATGGAGCCAAAACTCCTGCAACGGTGGGACGGGCTACAGTTGTATCAAAGAATTCGATCCATTAGGAAAATGTGCCCTTCATTTACTTTACATGATGGACCTCCTTATGCCAATGGCAAGATTCACATTGGTCATGCTGAGAATAAAATTCTTAAAGATTTTATTCTCAAGTCAAAAACAATGAAGGGTTTAAATGCGCCTTATGTTCCAGGGTGGGATTGCCATGGCCTTCCTATAGAAATAAAGGTTGACCAAACCCTTGGAAAAAAGAAATCTGAAATGACTCAAGGCGAGATACGTCAAGAATGCCGTAAATATGCTGACAAGTTTGTACAACTGCAGCGCCAAGAGTTTATTAGGTTGGGTATTCTAGGTGATTGGGAATCTCCCTACCTTACTATGAGTGCAAGCTATGAAGCTGCAATTGCTCGGACCTTTGGCCAATTTGTAAAAGGGGGATTTGTTTATAAAGGCTTGAAGCCAGTCCATTGGTGTATTTCATGTCGAACAGCATTAGCGGAGGCAGAAGTCCAATATCAAGACCACCAAAGCCCTGCAATCTATGTAAAATTCCCCTTAGCATCAGACCCTTCAAATCTTCATCCCGCTCTTAAAAATAAAAATGTCTCTGTTATTATTTGGACAACAACACCTTGGACACTACCAGCTAATTTAGGTGTTGCTCTCAATGCAAACCTAGAATACTCATTTGTAGAAGTAGGAGAAGAAACTTACCTTATCGCATCTGATCTAATTGAATTAACAGCAAAAAAATGTAATTTTAAACCAAGTAAAATCCTTGCCTGTCTTCGTGGCCAGGAGTTGGTTAACCTGAAAATTAAACACCCTTTTCTCAACCAGATTTCCCCTAGTTTATTGGGTGATCACGTTACCCTTGAACAGGGCACTGGATGCGTTCACACAGCCCCTGGTCATGGGCATGAAGACTATACTCTAGGCAAAGCTTACGAATTGGAAATTTATTGTCCCGTAGACGACTCCGGTTATTTTTTGGAAGGAACACCATATGTCGAAGGACAGGGTGTATTTGAAGCAAATAATTCCATCATACAGCTCTTACGTGATCAAAATGCTCTTCTTGGTTTGCAGCAAATCTCTCATTCATACCCTCATTGTTGGCGCTGTCATAACCCCGTAATCTTCCGAGCTACTTCACAGTGGTTTATTTCCATGGACCATGGCGACCTAAGGAAAAAGGCTCTAAGTTCGATTCAGACAGTCAATTGGATTCCTGAATGGGGACAGGAAAGAATTTCTAAAATGATTGCTAATAGGCCCGACTGGTGCATTTCCCGCCAAAGAGTGTGGGGAGTTCCTATTATTGCTCTTTACTGTGAGTCTTGTCAAAATGTGCTCCTTAAACCTGAAATCATTGATCATGTTGTCAACATTTTTGAGAGAGAAGGAGCTGATGCTTGGTTTAATAAACCAGTTGGAGACCTTGTACCGGATAACATTAAATGCCCTAAATGTGATTCAACTCGGTTTAATAAGGAAACAGATATTCTAGATGTTTGGTTTGATTCAGGATCTAGCCAAGCAGCAGTCTTAGGTCAAGAATCAGGTCTAGCATTTCCGGCTGATGTATACATGGAAGGTAGTGATCAATATCGAGGTTGGTTCCATAGCTCTTTATTAGTTGGGGTTGGGACTAATAGAGGAGCACCATATCGACAAGTACTTACTCATGGCTGGACATTAGATGCTGATGGAAAAGCTATGTCTAAGTCCTTAGGAAATGTTATAGAACCTCAAACAATTATCAAAAAAGAAGGTGCTGAAATCATACGCCTTTGGATTGCATCTAGCGATTTCAAAGAAGACATTCGAATTTCGGAGGAAATGATTCAACGTCTGTCCGAAGGATATCGAAAGTTCCGAAATACTGCTCGTTTTATGCTAGGAAACTTGTCAGACTTCCGCCCCTCTCAAGATTCAGTTGCTCCATTAGATCTCGAAGAAATTGATCAGTGGGCTTTGATGCAAACAAGTAAGTTGCTAGACCAAATTTATTCTTGGTACGACAACTATGAATTTCATCGAATCTATCACAAGGTTAACGACTTTTTAACAACTGAACTTAGTGCTTTTTACTTCGACATTTTAAAGGACAGACTCTATACAAAGGCTGCAAGTTCGCCATCTAGAAGATCTGCACAGACGGCCATTTATCAAATTCTAGAATCATTGACATGTGCCTTAGCTCCAATTTATAGCTTCACCTGTGATGAAATTTGGGAATATCTCCCATTAAATCAGAGTCGTTTAGAAAGCGTACATATGGCTAACTTTATTCCTGCCAATCAACTGGTAAAAGGTTTCTCACCAGAAATGATCCAGAAGCTTGAGAATTGGGAAAAATTAGTCCAGATTCGTTCAATAGTATTAAAAAATTTAGAAGATGCACGCAAAAACAAGGTAATAGGAAATTCCTTAGAAGCCAAAATAATACTCATTTTGGGAGGCCAATTTGACTCTATTTTGGAGAGCTATCAGCAATTTCTACCTTCTTTATTTATAGTGTCACAGGTAGAATTAAATTGTCCGAAAAAAGACAGTCAATGTTCGTCTGAAACTGAGGACTTGAGGGTCGTAGTGAGTCGTGCAGATGGTAAGAAATGTGAAAGGTGCTGGAATTACTCACTTGAAACAGGGAAAAATCCAGCATTTAATAATATCTGTCATAAATGTTCAGAAGTCCTCAAACAGATTGGGGTACATACACTTGAACCAACCCTCTAAAATACTATATTCTAAAAACTAAACTGGTCTTTTGCCTTTTTAACTAGTAGAAATGTAATTCTATTTACCAAGAATCAGGAACTCTAATACCCATCTATTTTTCTAGTAATGAGATTTCTCTACTCTATTCTGGCTTTGAGCATATTTACCCTGGACAGATTAACCAAAACATACATTGAAAACCACTTTTCACTGTACGAATCTATCAATATTATCCCAGGAGTTTTAGATTTTACACACATACGAAATAAAGGAATGGCCTTTGGCATTTTAAGTAATACCACTTGGACTTGGATGCCATTTCTGCTTTCAATATTTGCTTCAATAGCTTTTATACTAATCCTAATCTTTGCTCTTCGTACTCCAGTTAGTCAGCGACGTCTCCAAATGGGATTGATGCTGATCTTAGGAGGAGCTATTGGAAATCTTTATGATCGTTTTAGATATGGCTTCGTTACTGACTTTATTGAAGTTTTTTACAAAAGTTACCAATGGCCAACCTTTAATATAGCTGATTCAGCTATTACGATTGGTGTAGGATTATTGCTCGTTGAAATTCTAAATCAAGAACTAAGTTTTAAAAATAAAACTAGTTAGAACTATACCTGAAAGGAAGCTTGAATTTGTTTCCAAAACTGATTGATTTCAATTATTTTACAATTCATAGTTATGGATTTTTACTTGCTCTAGGTTTTCTATTAGGCCTTTTGGTAGCGGCCCGAGCCGCAACCAAAGAAAACATAGATAAGACTGTTGTCTATGATCTTGGAATATACCTCACAATTGCAGCCTTAGTGGGATCCAAGCTACTTTTTCTTATCACTGATCTCAATTATTACATCGACCATCCTACTGAAATATTCTCTTTAACAACTCTCCGCTCAGGAGGAGTTTACTATGGTGGCTTGGCTCTTGCTACTTTAACGGGCATATGGATCACCTCGAAAAAAAACTTGCCAGTATGGAAGGTAACTGATTTTTGCGCCCCCGGTATCGCATTAGGTCAAGCTATTGGTAGACTTGGTTGTTTCGCTGCAGGTTGCTGTTATGGAAATCCAACATCTCAACCATGGGGTGTCATCTTTCAAAACAAGTATAGTCAAGAATTTGTTGGCGTCCCCTTGGGAATTAGTCTTCACCCCACACAACTCTATCAAGCTGTTGCAAACTTTTTAATCTTTGGTCTACTCTGGATAGGTCTTAAAAAGAAACGTTTTGATGGTCAGATATTTATCCTCTACTTGTTTTGTTATTCCGTTGTTCGCTTCTTGATTGAGTTCCTTAGAGGAGACACGGCACGAGGATTTGTTTTTGATGGGATTTTTTCAACTTCGCAGTTAATTAGCCTTCTTTTATTACCTATTATTGTTGTCCTTTATTTAATGCTACGACAAAAAAATAGAATTAAATCAGTCTAAAGAGAATCTAACACCAGTTACTTACAATAATACTGAAGACTGTTTTTTTAGGCATTCTAGAAATCATTAGTTTCGAAATTAAGATAAATTTTAGCAACCATGACAACTTCTTTAGTAAAAAGTTCAGTAAAATCTCTTAGTCTAATTGTACAGGCATCTAACCGTGGGGACCGTTTAGATCGGTTTCTCATTAAACATTTACCTGAAAAAAGTCGGGCTAAAATTCAGGAATTAATCACACATGGTTTTGTTTTATTAAATCAAAATTTGACTAAACCTAGCTACCGATTAAAGGGAAGTGAAAAAATTCAGATTCTTCTTAAGAATTCACCCTCTACAACTATAAAGGCAGAAGCAATACCTCTAGATATCATTTATGAAGACAAGGACATTGCTGTAGTTAACAAAGAGGCTGGCATGGTGGTTCACCATGGCGCTGGAGTAAAAAGTGGAACGCTAGTTAATGCCCTATTATATCAGTTGCAGCATCTTTCTTCGGCTGGGGGTAACGATAGACCTGGAATTGTTCACCGATTGGACAAGCAAACTTCTGGCTTGATGGTCATAGCGCGGAACGACTTCAGTCACCACCATTTGTCTCGACAATTCCAATCTAGAAAAGTAGTCAAAAGGTATAAAGCCTTAGTACATGGAATAGTAAGAAATGAGTCTGGTACTATTGAAAATCCAATTGGCCGTGATCGGATTCGTCGAACTAAGATGTCTACACGTGCTAAAATTTCCAGGAATGCTCATACTGCTTATCGAGTTCTAGAACGATTTTCAGGACTAACACTTTTAGAAGTACATCTCAAAACTGGTCGTACCCATCAAATCAGAGTACACCTAAGTTCGATAAAACACCCTGTGGTTGGGGACACTCTATACGGGGCTCCAAGTAAATTTAATTTCTCTAACTTTAATTTTAATTCTTTCTCACCAACTCGTAATTTTCTTCACTCATCTTTCCTTAGCTTCTGTCATCCTAAGAATCTTAAGATACTTACGTTTTCCTCTGCCCTACCTGAAGAATTAGAATATTTGCTAAAATGTCTTCGAAAATAATGCCTAGTTCTATTGAGTATATTCTCCTTTCTTTGTAGAGTCATGGTTGACGGAAATGTAAGGCTTTTTTATACTCCGAAGAACAATACTTAAAAGTTGACTGATACAAATGAATTTCTGGAATTTAAAGTGGATTAAATTAATGGTGTTTTCAGGCTTAGTTTTACTAATAGGTCAGCACCACAGTACAAAATGGACTTTAAAAAGTTCATTTGCCTTTGATAACCCTCAAGAAATTATCTCCGTAGATGTTCAACTAGTGAATGTTCTTTTCACCGTAAAAGACAAAAAAGGCAAGTTTGTTTCAGATATAACTCCTGAAAGGGTTAAAATCTATGAAGATGGCAAACTTCAAAAGATCACTAGTTTTTCGAAACAATTTGATCAACCGCTGGCTGTTGCCCTTTTAATTGATACAAGCTCTAGTGCCCGCGCTACTATTAAAGTTCAGCAAGAAGCCGCTATTGATTTTTTCCACAATACAATTAGTCGAAAAAAGGACAAAGGGCTTCTGATGAGTTTTGATTCTACTATAGAGGTCCTGCAGGATTTTATTGATGACCCTGATCGACTTACTAGGGCCACAAAATCTCTTAGAATTGGTGGTGGAACTAAAATGTTTGACGCTATTCAATTTGCTTGCCAGGAAAAACTAGTAAAAGAAATAGGTATGAGACGTATTCTAGTCATAATTGGTGACGGTGACGATAACATGAGCTATGAAACATTAGATTCCGTCATCCAAATTGCACAACAATCAGACGTATCAATGTATACAATTAGTACTAATAGTAGTGGTTTTTTTGGAATGTCGGAACCCAAACAGGATAAGATCTTAAAAAAACTAGCTGTCGCCACAGGAGGGAACCCCTATTCCCCAGCAAAAATTGATGACTTGGCACTCAGTTTTTATAAGATTTCAGAAGAATTAAGAAATCAGTATTCGGTGGCTTACCGTTCAACCAATAAGACTAGGAATGGTGCATTTCGAAAAATCAAAATAGATGTTAAAGGAAAAAAATTAAAATTGCAGTATCGGAAGGGTTATTATGCTATAGATAAGTGAAATTTAGCTGAATGCCAGTTGGTAAAGAGCCTAGTAGCCAAAACAAAACCATGTTGAAAATCTAGTTTTAGCATGATGTTAAAATCAATTTAGG
Source organism: Terriglobia bacterium (assembly GCA_022452285.1). GTDB lineage: Bacteria > Acidobacteriota > Terriglobia > Versatilivoradales > Versatilivoraceae > JAKUNG01. Next base: position 13,518 of record JAKUNG010000009.1, read on the forward strand.
TTAACCAAGAATTCTTAAAAATGAAAGTCAAAGAAAAAATACGGCCTACTATCTTTGCCCACCTCTTTATTATTAGTATTTTGATCGGGAACTGGATTCTTCCCATTTTTGGACAATCAGCCCAATCTGAGAATGATTCATTCACTCTTAAAATCCCTGTAAAATTGGTATTAGTGCCTGTTTCAGTTAAAGACAAATATGACAAACCTTTTTATGGTTTGAGAACAGAAGATTTTCAAGTATATGAAGAAGGTGTACCCCAAAACATCACCTATTTTTCTTCTGATCCAGTTCCTCTATCTACTGTGATTTTGATCGATCAATCTCTTGATGCTAAGGCTCGTTCAAAGTTGAATGAAACCGTTCTGGCTTTAATTGAATCATTCAGTGATTTTGATGAAGTGGCCTTATTCAAGTTTGACCATACTCCTGACGAAGTTTTAGATTTTACATTTGACAAGAACAAAATTTTAGAAACTTTTAAGACTAAATTAGGTGGGCAATCAGAATCTCCAGGTATACTCAGTGGACCTTTCTCCGCTCAGACAACTATTGGGGGGATTCCGTTACCCAATAGCCGAGGTAATATTCAACCTCCTAAAACGTGGAATACTCATATTCACGACGCCATCTTTTCTGCTGCACAAGCCTTAAGAAGAAGAAGAGGTCATGACAGTCGAAAAATGATTTTAATCATTTCAGATGGTAAAAATGCACCTGGAAATCGCAATTCATTTCAAGAAACACTAGAAGCCGTCCTTCGCACAGAAATTATTGTTTACGGAATAGCTCAAGGTAATTCATTTATTTCTAGAAATGCCTTGTCTAAATATGCCGCGGCCACTGGAGGAGATGTTTTTCTTCCAATAAAGACAGAAACTCTGGCAAAAACATACCAGAAAATAATTCAATCAGCTCGTAACCAATATGTACTGGGTTACACTCCAAGTGCATCACCCAGAAGCATTTCATTTCGGAGAATTCAAGTAGAATTAAAGACGGCTTTTTCACAAACTGGAAAAGTACGGAGTCGAAAAGGATACTATGCCATTCCTTCTCCTTAGCGTTCTATTCTTTTATCAGCACTAATACTCAGACACTCTTTTTACATGGATCCCAGATGTACTTGTGCATCTGTAGTTGGAAACGAACTTTTAGATTATCCTCTAAAATCCATTTTACTAGTTGTTGAGTCGAGAGCTTACCAAAAACAGTCGAAAGAAGAACTGAACAGCGATCAGTTAAATCGTAATCATACAGAAGTTTCCTTGCCCACTGATAATCATTGCGGTCACCAACAACAAATTTAACTTCATCCTGACGATTAAGTTCGTTTAAATTAGAATAAAGGTTCCGATGACATTCACCACTACTAGGGCATTTTAAGTCTAGAATTTTAATGACCTTCGAATTAACCTTCTGAATATCTAAACTTCCACTTGTTTCCAATAGTACTGTATAATTTCTCTCTACCAACCTATCCATCAGAGAGTAACTTTCCTTCTGGAGTAGGGGTTCTCCCCCAGTAATTTCAACCAAAGAACAGTCAAAATGATCGATTTTCTCTAAAACTTCATTGACCGTATAGTCTTGACCATCATAAAAAGCATACTCAGTATCGCAATAGGTACAACGGAGATGACAGTAAGTGAGTCTTACAAAAATACAAGGAAGCCCAGAGTAACTTGATTCCCCCTGAACGCTCCTATAAATTTCATTAACTTTCATTACTTTTATAACAGTCAACCTGCCAGAAAAATCAAGAGCTTAAAAAAGATCGATCAAAAAATGATTCAAGTCCTGGCAACACAGATACAATTTTATCGATAAGGTGATAGCAGTTGATCCAACAACTTAGGATCATTCCTCCATTTAGGTTTCACTCTAACGAACAAATTTAGATAAATTTTCTTACCCAAAAGTTTTTCGATTTCAATGCGGGAATCAATACCTATCGTCTTAATTTTCTTGCCATTAGCACCAATTAGAATTTTTTTCTGGGACTCTTTTTCTACAAATATGTCGCAATAAATATGGACTACTGGATCCTTGTCTTCTTCAAAACGATTAACAGTAACAATACTAGAGTAGGGTATTTCTTTCCGAGTATAATGTAACACCTTTTCCCTAACCATCTCAGCGGTTAAAAATCTTTCAGGGCAGTCAGTATATTGAGACTCAGAAAAAAAATAATTTCCATCAGGTATGTTATTAAAAATTCTTTTTAATAACAGACTACAATTGTCCCCCTTCAGTCCTGATATTGGAATAATGTCTATAAAATCATATTGTTTTGAATAAAAATCAATCAGTGGTAAAAGTTTAACTTTATTCAATAGATCAATTTTATTCAGGAGCAGGATAATATCCATTTCTCGTTCTTTTATCAAATCCAGAACGAATCTGTCACCATTACCAAATCTAGTCGTTGCATCGACTAGAACCAAAATAAGGTTAACATCTTCCAAAGAATCATGGACTGCCTGCATCATGCGTCGGTTAAGCTCATATCCTGGTTTATGAATGCCTGGTGTATCAATGAAAACAATCTGCCCTTCCTTCCGGGTACATATTCCTAAAATCTTATTGCGAGTCGTTTGGGGTTTATTCGAAACAATCGAGACCTTCTCACCCAATAAGTTATTTAGGAGGGTAGATTTTCCAGAATTTGGACGACCTATAAGAGTAACAAATCCAGATTTAAGTTTTTTCTGCTCTTTCTCCGTAACTTGTTTCAAAAGAGAAACAGCCTGCCCTTTAGAACAATCTTTCTTAATTACCATAATAACTGGTCTAGACAGAAAAATCTTTGTCGTCTACTTTAGAAGGATTTATTTCTTTTGCCAAAAGTTTCTTTACATGCCTATGGTCAGCATCCTTTATTAAAAAGTGAACTCCCTTATAATCATATTTCTCACCTTTTTTGGGCACACGACCAAACATTGAATTGAGAAATCCAGCAACTGTTACATTTTCATCGCTATTGAGTCTAATGCCAAAAAGTTTCTCAACTTCTTCAATAGGGGTATTTCCAGAAATCAGATAATCACCGTTAAGATCCTTGCAGGGTTCTAAATGTTGAATAACCTCATCTTCATCATGAATTTCTCCTGCAATCTCTTCTAATATATCTTCAATGGTAACAAGACCAGCAACTCCTCCATGCTCATCAACAATAATCGCCATATGATAAGATTCACGTTGCATTTCTGTCATTAACTCAGCAATTCTTTTAGTATCAGGAACAAAGCGAATAGGCCTCATCAGACTTTCGATATTCTTAACAGGCACTTTACTGTCCCAAACATCTATTAGATCTTTAAGATAGACAAACCCTTCTATGTTTTCAACATGATCACGATATACAGGTACACGAGAATATTTTGTAGAAGTAATAAGCTGTTTGAGCATTTCAGGAGCAGCTTTTACGTCAATTGTTACCATCTTAGTTCGAGGACTCATAACATCACCAGCCACGATATCACCAAATTCAACTACTGACTGAATCAAACCTTCTCCACCTTCTTTCAAAATTCCTTCTTCCTGACCTACATCAATGAAAGCCTGGATTTCTTTTTCAATTTGTTCTTCTGTTCTCTTATTCTTTTCCATAGAAATACCTAGAAAACTTAATATCTTTAAGCTAAAAGAAAGTGGTACAGTAAAAAATCTTAGTATTGGTCTAAAAAATTGATAAATAGGTAGGAGGATTAGGATTGCACGAGATGATTTTCTAAAGGTAATAATGAGTGGAATAAGCTGTCGGAAAATGATTATTACTAAGAACATAATTCCGAAAGCTGAAGTGATACTTTTAAAGTAACTACCAAACTGTGAATGAAAGTAGCCAGTTAATACAACAGACATTAAAACAAGGATAATTTGGATACCTACGGACAAATCAACTAAATTTTCAGGTCTCCTTTCTATTACCTGTTTAAAATCCAAAACCAACTTGGAACTAGCTTGATCCAATAAACGTCTAAAAGCCACCTTATTGGCCTGACTTAGGCTTATTTCAAAGACCGCTAGTAGCATTAATATTAAGAGAAATAGGAGACTTACTAGGAATACCCCAGCTGTTGTCATAGAAGCTCTCTTTGAAGCTTCATTTCTCTACGGCACATTTGTCCTTGGTCAACTTCGTGATCCCAGCCTTTAAGGTGAAGCCATCCATGAATCATAAGTATCTTTATCTCTTTCTCAAGCGAGTGATTCTGAGCAAGAGCCTGCTTGTTTGCAAATTCGACAGAAATCATCATATCACCTAAATAGTTGCAATCCAAATTAGGAACCTCATTAAACTGAGCAGGAAATGATAAAATATCTGTAGGTTCATCAAGACATCGATAAAGTAGATTATAACGTCGAAGAGTTTTATCCGTGGTCAGAAGTACGCTAAAAGTTCCTAGGTCTTTTTGATAGTAGCTTGAAAGAATTTCGCCAAACTGTCTAAGCCTATTGATTGAAAGGCGATATCTACGCTGACGATTAATAATAAGAACCCTAGACACTTAATAGACCATTATTTAACTGCCAGGAGAATGAAATCTCTTATTCTCAGTTGGCTTTTCTTTTGATTCAAAAAGATTGTAGGCGCCAACAATCTTTTGTACCAATGGATGTCTAACAACATCTTCTTGATTAAAGTAAATAAAATCAATCTCAGATATTTTAGAGACTATATTCGTTACTTGAACGAGCCCAGACATTTTCCCTGGAGGAAGATCGATTTGGGTAATGTCTCCGGTAATGACAACTTTCGAATTAAACCCCATTCGAGTTAGGAACATTTTCATTTGCTCAGGAGTAGTATTCTGTGCTTCATCAAGAATGACAAACGCATCGTTAAGTGTCCGACCACGCATAAAAGCAATCGGAGCGATTTCAATAGTTCCACGTTCTAAGTACCGATCTACTTTATCTATGTCTAACATCTCATAAAGCGCATCGTACAGTGGTCGAAGATAGGGATCGACTTTTTCCTGAAGATTGCCTGGGAGAAATCCTAATCTTTCACCTGCTTCAACTGCTGGACGCGCCAATACAATGCGGTTAACTTGTCTATTTAAAAGAGAACTTACTGCCATCGCCACAGCCAAATAAGTTTTTCCAGTTCCAGCAGGACCAATACCAAAAATTATTTGAGAGTTTTTAATAGATTGTAGATAAAGATGTTGTTTAAGACTGCGAGGCTTGATCTGTTTTTTTTCTGAAATATGTTTTTGAGAAGAAAATATACAGTCTTGCAAACAAATACTAGGATCTTCGGAAATAATTTTGATAAGACCTTTAAAATCACTATTATTAAACTGGATTCCTTTATCTAGAAGTTGGTAGAAATCTAGTAGTATCTTTTCAACTATCTCAACATCACAATCATTTCCTTCAATAATAAGATCATTCGGAGTCAACAAGAGTTTTACTTCAAAGCAACTCTCTATATAGGTTAGATTTTCATCAAGAGTTCCAAAAACAGCCTCTATATCATGACTCAGTGCAACATTTTTTTTTATGATTGTACTAACTTCAGCCTCCATTTCTGCAAGAAGTTCTATTTTTTGATTAAAAAATTTTCACATACCATTTATTTTTGGTCAAGGCACCAAAATGTTGACTGTGTTCTAATCTAATCAAATAATTTTTGGAACTCACTTTGACTTAAAACTGCAATGCCCAAGTTTCTAGCTTTTTCAAGTTTGCCACCAGCTTGGTCTCCTACCACTACAAAGTTCGTCCTAGTACTAATAGAATTGGAAACCCTTCCCCCTTGTTTTTCAATCAAATTGGTTGCTTTCTCTCGAGTAAATAATGACAGCTTTCCAGTAAATACAAATTGCTGTCCATCAAATTTATTATCAGAAATCTTTGATTTTTTTTCCGTCAAAATTAACCCTGCCTGAGAAAGTTTAGATAAAATCTGTTTATTGGATGAAAGAGAAAAGAAGTATGAAATTGATTCTGCAACAATAGGACCTATTTCAACAATAGCTTCCAAGTTTTCACGGGGAGCCTCTGAAAAACTTCTTAGCGAACCAAAATGATTCGCTAAGATTTTAGCTGTCCGTTCTCCAACGTGCCTAATACCCAAACCAAAAATAACTTTCGATAAACCCCTCGTCTTACTCATTTCAATCTGGGACAGCAGATTGAATGCAGATTTATGACCCATTCGCTCTAGTTCGCTCAACTCAGTTAATTGAAGAAAATAAAGGTCTGCAGGGTCTCTGACCAAACCTTTGTCAACTAACTGACTTACAACTGCTTCTCCCAATCCTTCAATCCTGAGGGCCTTCCGAGAAGAAAAATGAAATATGGCATGTTTTGTTTTTGCCACGCATGCCATATTAATACAACGAGTTATCACCTCCCCTTCAGAGCAGTGTACACTCTGTTTACAAATCGGGCATTCTTGAGGCATTTGAAAATCTTGAGCCAATTTAGGTCGCTGATCCTTGAGTACCCTAACTACTTTAGGTATGACATCCCCTCCCTTTTCAATTAGAACAGTATCCCCAATTTTTAATCCAAGGCGGTTAATTTCTTGCTCGTTGTGAAGAGTAGAACGACTTATTATGGATCCGGCTAACTCAACTGGTTCTAATAAAGCCACAGGGGTTAGAGCACCAGTTCTTCCAACCTGAACCTGAATATCCCTTACTACTGTTTTAACTTTTTTAGATTGAAATTTGTAGGCAATAGCCCATCGTGGAAACTTTGACGTTTCCCCTAGTCTCTTCTGAAGTTGGATAGAGTTTGCCTTGACAACCACACCATCAATTTCATAACTGAGTTGATCTCTCATATGTTCCCAATTTTGACAATACTCACTTACCTCAATCATTGAACGACACAACTTCCAGTGGGAATTAACCTTAAATCCCATTTTGTTAAGCCAGTTAAGATTTCCAGCATGATGGTCCCCTGGTATTTCTCCATCTACTAAAATTTGATAAACAAAAAAATCTAGTTTTCTCTTTGAAACAACTTTCGAGTCCAGAGTTCTCAAACTACCAGCAGCTGCATTTCGAGGATTGGCAAAAAGTGAATCTCCATTAAGCTCTCTCTCCTTATTGAGGGCTTTAAAAGATTCTAAAGGTAAAAAGACCTCTCCACGGATTTCAACTCTGATTGGGTTTTGTCTAACTGAATCATTCAAGTCCAGTGGAATTGAACGGATAGTTTTTACATTTGATGTTACATCTTCCCCCGTAAACCCATCCCCTCTTGTTACTCCCCTAACTAATTTCCCATTCTCAAAAATCAAGGCTAAACTGAGTCCATCGATTTTTAACTCACAGACAAACCCATCAAATTCATCTCTGGCTTGCTCCTTCATCCGTTTTTCTAAACTCAGAAGATCTTCAGCAGAGTAGGCATTGTCAAGACTAAGCATTGGAACAGTATGTTCAATCGAATTTAATCCCTTTAAAGGACTACCCCCTACCCGTTGAGTTGGAGATTCTGGAGTAATAATCTCAGGATTTGCAGCTTCTGACATTTTAAGCTGATTTAATAACTGATCGAATTTAGAATCAGAAATTTCTGGATCATCTAAAACATAATACCTATGCTCGTGATACCGAATCTTTTTTCTTAACTCCATGATCTGTTGAATTGATTCAGATTTCATTGGAATGACTAATCGTTTTTAACTTAAAAGTTTTGAAAATATCTGTTAGAAAAAATCAACTTCATCTTAAAGGGTTAAGTGAATGACTCTTAATCACTGTCTTCTTCACAGTAGCGCTTCCAGTCTTTAAGGTCCTTTGCTGAGATACCTTCTTCAGAAGAACCGACTTGTTCCCTACTAGTAATTGAAACATCTTCTAGTCCAAAATAATTGGACCAGTCTCTGATGTCTTCTTCTGACATAGCTAGTTCTAAGGGTTCCGGGTCTTCTCGGATCTTGCTTAGAAACCGATTGAATTCATGACACTTTAAAGCCTTTACCCCACAATTTTTAGCGTGGTTATACACCTCATTATCAGAAGAAACCACACAAAGATTATTAGCTGAGATAGGGAGTTCAATGGTCTTTCTTATTTGTTCATCGGCAGTTTCAGATCCAGAAAATCTTATTTCAATGTACTTGGTTTTTTTTAAAGGTTCTGATTTTTCAGGACCATCAAAAAAAACTATTGTTTGTCGCTTTTTGCAGTTTAGAAGAGGAATTAAGAAATCAATCAAGTTCTGTCGACAATTTTGATCCTTAAGAGATAAATGTCGACTGTGCCCAATCAGGTTATTTCCATCAATTAAATACATCATTTTCTAGAACGTCGGCTACCAAGTCATTTCTAATCAATATTTTACTATTTTCCAGTAGAAACTTTACTTAATTTAAAAAAAGTTTTAGTAATAAAGTCTATTGATTTAAATTAACAATTTGGTGGTAATACTCTTCATAGAGAGGAATGATTTTTGTCGAACAGAATTTTTCCATTGCAAATTTCCTTGCATTAATACCCATTTTTCGGTGTTTTTCAGGATCACTAAGTATTTCAACTGTCCGACTAGCCATAGCTTTAATATCCTTAGGAGCAATTAAATATCCATCAATTCCCTCTCGGATAACCTCTGGTAGTCCCCCTACCTTTGAGGCAACAACAGGTGCTTCACAGGCCATTGCTTCCAAAGCAACAAGTCCAAATGATTCATTTTCGCTAGGAAGTAGGAGCAGATCAGCGACAGACAAAATTTCTGCCACAGAGTCCTGTTTACCTAAAAAAACCACTTTTTCTGAAAGTCCCTTATTTCGTGACAAACATTCTGCGTTATACCTTTCTGGACCATCTCCAACCATCAGAAGTTTAGCTGGCAGGTGATGACGCACTTCATCAAAAATTTCAACAACATCAGTAACTCGTTTAACAGGGCGAAAATTTGAAATATGGACAATTATTTTCTCATCAGCCGAAGCAAACTTTTTCCTGTGGTTAGCATCTTGGGTTTTTTGAAAAACATCACAGTTGACAAAATTAGGAATTAAAACAATCGGTTTCTGCAAAGCAAATTCTTGAGAACTTAGCTTCCGCAAAAACTCTGATACAGCTGTTACTCCATCACTCCTATCAATAGAAAATCGTGTGATCGGCAAATAAGAACGATCATTTCCTACCAGAGTGATATCGGTGCCATGCAAGGTTGTAATTACTGGAATTTTTCTGGGTCGTAACATCTCTTTCGCTAAATAAGCACTCACTGAATGAGGGATTGCATAATGCACGTGCAACAAATCAAGCTTGTGATGGACTGCAACATCAGCCATTTTCGTAGCTAAGGCTAGAGTATAATGAGGATGTTCAAATAAAGGATAATTCAGCATTTCTACTTCATGAAAATAAATTCCTTCACTAGTTGCATCTAATTTAATTGGAATTGCATAACTAATGAAATGGATCTCATGGCCGCGTATGGCTAACTCTTTGCCAATCTCAGTCGCAACAACTCCACTTCCACCATATGTTGGATAACAAGTAATTCCAATTCTCATCGATTCGATACCTTTGCATCCTTTACAAAAAATTCTAACGGATCTTCAACTGCTATCGCTTCTTTAGAAAAAAACGCTTCAGCATAAGTAGAATTAATCAAAGATCCATAGTATTGATTAAGTGCTCGAAGAGAAGGTAGAAACTCAGGTACACTTAGATAAGTCTTGGGTTGCTTGGACTTTGGATTGTGAAGTTGGGAAGAGAAACAATTAATTGCCTTCATTTTTTTTTCAAAAAATCTACTTATATCTACTAAGAATGATGGATGAACTCCATAAGGTAACTTGAAATAAATGAGCTTTTTAGGACGAAAACGCGGCTGATCTGTCACCACCTTCTTCAAACCTGAAAGATAACATGCTGCCGAAACAATTCGACTAGCACAAATATGGTCTGGATGCGGGTCGTCCCAATAATGAGTAAAAACCAAGCTAGGTCGATATAACCTAATTTGTTTAATTACACTAAGACGGACCTTTACTGAATCTTGAATCTGACCATCCTCAAAACATAAATTTTCCCTTACTTTTAATCTTAAAATCTTTGCTGAATTCCTAGCCTCAATCGACCGAATGTCCGCATTGCCTCGACTACCCATTTCTCCGCGAGTCATATCAACAATTCCAACACGATGACCAAGCTTTGCAAACTTAAGAATAGTACCACTCATAGATAATTCTACATCATCTGGATGGGCACCAAAGGCCAACACATCTAATTTCGAATTGATTTCTTGTTTAATTTTTGACATATCATGATCACTGTATAGTAAATCAGGTTAGCTTATTAATCAGTTTTTTTGGGTTTAATTAATGCAATGTGACGGTCTTCACCACCTAAGTCTGACATCTCAACAAAAACTTTGTCTTCAAAAGCATAACCTGCTAGTTTCTCTGGCCATTCCACTAATACAACAGCTGGGGTTTCAAAAATTTCTTCTAAACCTAGTGTCCACATATCATCTTCGCCTTTGATACGATAAAGATCTACGTGAAAAACTGGAATTCTTGCTGGGTATTCATTGATCAATGTAAAAGAAGGACTAGTAACTTCATTAGGATCATCATAACCTAGCCCACATATTAAACCTTTACAAAAAACAGTTTTCCCAACTCCTAGTGAACCCTGTAACAGAAAAATGCAAGGCCTATCTATTGATTGACCAATAGCATAAGAAAAATAGAAGGTTTGATCTGCTGAGTGACTAAAAAGATTAAGAATCATTAACCATGTACCTAATTCACGACCACACTAATGATTATTGAAAGCCTATGCTCAATTAGTCAATTTTAAGAAAACGTCCACCAAAAAGGAAATCAGATCTGAAGCTGTTAGTGCTTGGTCACCTTTAACATTTTGAGCAAAATCACCAGCCATACCATGAATAAATACAGCAGAGGCAATAATTTTTTCTAAATCATTGGGATCTATAGATGTCCTCTGCTTACTATCAGGCATTGACAACCATTGGGCAATCATCCCAGAAATAACTCCAGTTAGGACATCTCCTGATCCAGCTGTAGCCATCCCTGGATTTCCAGTAGAATTTAAATAAATTTGACCCGATGGAGTTGCTAAAACTGTTTGGTGTCCTTTCAAAATCAAATAAAGACCATGATCCATGGCAAACTTTCTAGCTAATTCAATTCGATTTTTTAAAAGATGTTTAATGGAGATATCTAGAAGGCTAGCAAATTCACCTGGATGGGGGGTAAGAATCAAAAAGTTTTTTCTATCCTCTAAGAGATTTATATTTCCTTGAAAGGCATTAATTCCATCAGCATCTAATACTATTGGAAGAGGACATTCCTTTAAAAACTGCTGTATGAATTCAACAGTATCCTTTTCATAGCCCAGCCCTGGCCCTAAAGCTACCAAGGTTTTTTTCTTTAGTAATTCGCCAAATTGATTTTCCTTTATAGCTTCTAGAGATAATCCACCAGTTTCTGTAGATTTTAAAGACTCAGTCATAATTTCCAATGATTGACTGGCTACAATTGGCAGACATGGAGCTGGCACTCCCAAAGTGATTAAACCGGTTCCACTGCTAAGAGCAGCCTTGGCTGTCAAACAGGCAGCTCCAGTTTTTCCTAATGAACCTGCAACAACTAGCAGATGTCCGAAATGTCCTTTATGGACATTAACTGGACGTAAAAAGCTTTTAAAATTTTCCTGAACATCGTCAAAAGTTACGTAATTAAGCCAATTATCGGAGGATTCAATTAATTCTTTTGGTACTCCTATTGGAACAACCTTCCAAATTTTAGAGAAATTTGACGCGGGATAACAAACATTAGCAGGCTTAGGTGCTGAAAATGTTATAGTTAATTCAGCTGTTGGACCAACCATTTTCTGCTCTTCTCCCCCCATAAAGTCACAGTCTATTCCCGAAGGAATATCTACAGCCACTACTTGAGAAATTAGGGTCATATTGCGAATTGCTTCCGTCAAAAAACTATCAAGAGGAAACCGCACTCCTGTACCTAGAAGAGCATCAACCAAGATATCTGGAGATTCAGCGTAGAAGAAGCTTTTTAGTTCTTGTTTTGAATTTTTTCCATCTACTATTACTTGAATAGGAACACCAATCCTTTTAATGATGTCAAAATTGATTAAGGCATCTCCCTTTAGATTACTTGGGGCAGTTAAAAGTAATACTCTAGTCTTAACCTTGCGAAGATATAGTTGTCTAGCAACAACGAAACCATCTCCTCCATTATTTCCTTTTCCACAAACAACCAAAACTCTTTTGCCCAATAAACTCCCATAGTAACTTTCCATCTCATGGAAGACACCTAAGCCAGCATTTTCCATTAAAAGTAATCCTGGGATGCCATAGAGATCCGTTGTTTTTTGATCGATTGTTTTAGCTTGTGCTGATAGTAGAAGTTTCATACTGGTTTTTTTAAAATTTCCCGAACTTTTAAAAAAAAGGGGGGCGGTAGTATCTAACACTAATTTAAGCGGTTCAGAATAATAGAGTCAAGTTAGAAAACTACTGCAAAATTTAAGCTATATCTACAGATGATTAACTCACTTACTTCAACTTAACAATAGAAGCTGATCTTTTTATTTTTCATGAATTAGAAAGTACACCAATTAAGAACAAAACTCTTTTTAAATAAAAACACTAAAACTGAATACGTTGTAATATGTTTATACTACCTACTGATATTCCCCTCACAAGTTCTTACTCTTCTACTGACTAAAAAAACTTGATTTTTTTGAGCATGACAAAAAGGCAACCGACAGAAGAACCCTAGAAAAGCCTTTTATCAATTGCCTTTAGTTTAAATTCTGGAGCGGGAAACGGGATTTGAACCCGCGACTTCAACCTTGGCAAGGTTGCACTCTACCACTGAGTTATTCCCGCAATTACCATGAAAGCTAAGGTCTTTTAATACGAAAGTCAATCGATTTTTGAATCAAAAAACAAGTTAGAAAAACACATAACAGCTCTCTACACGCGTGTGAAATTAAGTTTGATAATTAATGCCAAATTTTCAGTCAATTGAAAAATTTCATTGATCTTAAAAAAGTTAGACCCTTTATCTTTAAAGATACACCCTTAAAACAATAGTAGGTTTGAAGTTGACTAAAGCTTTTTTTGAACATGAAAAATCTTTTAATTGTTAAGACTAGATAAATTACTAATTTCATGCACTTCTTCAACTAATCGAATCACATTTTCAACTGGAGTTTGCGGAAGAATCCCATGGCCAAGATTGAATATGTGTCCCGGCTGCCCTTGCACACTATCAAGCAGTTCTTTCGCTCTACTAGTAACTATATCTGGCGTGGTTAACAAAACTAATGGATCCATATTTCCTTGAATGGCAACATTTCTACCTAACCTCGACCAAGCTTGAACAAGGTTAACTCGCCAATCCACACTAATAACATGTGCTCCAGTTTTTTTAATCAGTTCTAAATAACCACTGGTTCCTGTAGAAAAATAAATAGTAGGAATGCCAGGCTGAATATTCTCAATTACGTACCGAGTATAAGGCAAAACCCATTGCTTATAATCTTCTGGACTGAGACATCCGACCCAACTATCAAATAGTTGAACTGCTTGAGCTCCTGCAGCTATTTGTCCATTAAGATACTTGATCAAGCTTCTAGAAATTAATTCCATCAAAGCCTTCCACGCTCCAGAATCACGATACATTAAACCTTTGGTGTATCTATAGTTTTTTACTCCTCCTCCTTCTATCATGTAGGAAGCAAGGGTGAAAGGCGCTCCAGAAAAACCGATGAGAGGTATTTTGGATTGTAATCCAGCACGTGATTTACGAACTGCTTCAAACACAAAAGACAATGATTCTTGTGGATTAACTTCACGTAACCGACTTACATCAGAGTGGGATCGAATTAAACCCTGGATGGATGGACCACTCTCCCCATCAAAACTCACTCCTAAGCCCATAGGTTCTAAAATTAAAAGGATGTCAGCAAAAATAATGGCAGCATCTACTCCAAGTCGGTGTGCTGCTGTTACTGTTACTTCAGCAGCAAGATCTGGAGTTTTGCACAACTCTAAAAAGGAAGTTTTTGAACGAATTGCTTGATATTCTTCCATATAGCGACCAGCCTGACGCATAAGCCAAATTGGTGTAAAATTATTCGGCTGACAACGGCAAGCCCTTATAAAAGGACTGGAGTTCAGGTGATTGCAGTTCTGCTTTAAAGTCAGATTATTTTCTTCTTTTAGCTTAACTTTGATCCTAGTTTGTTCGGTTTGACGTTTATTCGCTAAAAGCTTAGTCGAATGTAAAGCAGTTTCCTGAACTAACTGATCCATCGTGGGCTTTGCTGACTGCAAATCAACTTCAAGTTGTTCTCTTTTTAAAGCCTTAGTGCAACTTGGTCCTATTGACGCTGTTACCACATTAGAAAAAGAACGTCGTAATGAATCTCTTTGGTGATACTGCTCAGCAATCTGGAAAAGATGGGATACCTGCACAGAGTTCGTAAAAAGTGCCACCTGACAATTTCCACTGATTAAATCACTCATAGCCTTCTTAAGAGGCTTAGTATCAACAGGTAAAGTCCATCGATAAACAGGCACTTGAAATACAATAGCGCCTCTTGCTTTGAGTTCCTTTACAAGAGAATAGTTTGGGTTTCCAGATTCTTGTAGGCCTATAGTGAGCCCAGAAAGCTTTGGAAAACTTTTATTAGTGTCTAGAATGTCTAGAACTTCCTTCCAGGTACTTGGCTCAGAAATAGAAATAATCTTAGAAATACCTAAATTTCTTAGTGTCTCTAGGGGCTTAGGTCCCCTTGCAATTACTCCCACTCTTGAAAAAGCGTCTCGTAACTCTTGGTGGTCAAAATTTTTTTCTAACACTTTTATTAATGTTTGTGTGCCAACTCCAGTCATAAAAATTACCAAAGAGATCTCTCCTTTTAATAATCTTTGACCAAATTGGATGGCACGAACATTCTCTTCCAATGGAGCTTCAGCCATTGCAGGGGCAACTTGCGCTAACCCATCATGCTGCGAAATTAATTCCCGCATTTTCCCTGAATTACGACTTTCAAAGGCCACAACCCGTAAATTTTGGAATCCTAATTTCATATTCTAAGAGTAGTAAAACATATAAATTTCTATCTAAAGCTTCGCCGTTCACTTCCTACCATACGTGCTCCCTGGACGAATCATTTCGGCGATAGTTAAACCGACCAGTCCAGTTGGTATTTTTTCCATTAAAATACCAAAAGACTGTGAATGAACTGGATGTAGCCAAACTTGCCAGGCAGGTTCAAGTACAGAAGGAATAGATTCATCTGTTTCTGCATTTAAATAAAACCATGCTAACAGTGAAACAATACCGGAACTATACCTTTCCTCTACATCTAGTCCCCAAAGCCCCTGATTATTTTGACTCCTGAGTAACCAACGAATTGTTGGATCCAACTCAGTGAGTAACCAACGAACCATTTTTTTATCATTTAGAAGATAGTGTGCTCCTTGAAATGCTTCAGCACAATAGGAGATTACCTCAAAAGACTTTTTAGACAACGGTTTGCCTTCTACAAAAGAAGGAATTTCACCAGTAGCTTTTCGGTTATTCAGTATCCACTTCAAGGCCGCAACTGACTGCTCTTTGTATGCTCGGTTTTTTGTAATTTTGTATAGTTGTGAAAAAAAAAGGCTACCTGAAGCTGTCGATGCCGTAGAAGCCATTATTGAAGCTTTACCATTCACATAACCCGTTCCAAAAGCTCCACGGTGAAGTCCTTTTCTGATAACCCAAGAATTATTTCCTGCTAGGTCAGTCCTAAGAGGATTTACCAAGGAACCTTCGACTAGAAATCGTCCATAATGCTCTAAAACTTGCAAATATATTTTTTTCCTTTCCTTATTCGCATATTTATAACCACAAGCTAGAGCTACTGCAGCCAAATTGGATTCTGTCAGATCCAAATTACCCCTATTCACACCATTTAACCAAAGTCCACCAATGTTTTTTTGAGCCGTTTTGACCAAATGCTGCTGGCTACTAAAAAGGTCACACCATTCTAAGGCAGTATTCCGATATTCTTGTTTTTTTCCTGTCAACTTAAATCCTGCCAACAGGGTTCGAACCAACCCGGCGGCCATTAATATTGAGGAGTGGTTGTCAGCGTTTACTGGATTAGATTCAACCCATTGACAAATTTCAGAAAGATACTCTTTAAGTCCATTTTTAGCAGTTCGACTAAACAGTTCCTTAGCCTTAAGATTGAAAGGAAATAACATGCTCACTAGGAAGATCGGCAAAAAAATTAGACCTATAAATTTCTTCTTTACCATTGATTTTTTCATCCTCTTAGGAAAGATACTTTTAAAAATCTTTTCGAAGGAACTATTAAATGTCATCAGTGTGGTCAGTTAAGGAAAAGTTCCATCAAAGAAAAAAGCAGCAAGATCGATATTAATTAATCGTAACTTCCAAATATTCAAAATAAGCCAACAAAATGCTTTAACAATCAGAATCTCCCTGCAAAGCTTTAATAATTGATTTTAATACAGAAACCAATTCCTTTTTTTCAACTTTAGATTTGGTAAATCGAAGATTAAGACTATACTCTCTTGTCGGTGGTCGAAATTGGAAGACATAGTTTTTAGGTCTCTGGTCCTTGCCTTCCACACGTTCTTTTCTAGCTTCATCACGCGATAATCCTCCTTGAGCAAAGCGTCTTACCAATTCCATCATCTTCTGACTTGAAGACTGACGAACAACTTGCAATAGCATGGACTTGCTCATCACACCTAGTTGTTGACATGTTTCCCTAATATTGGCAGGAATGCTACTTATACTAAGTGTCTCGGTAACCGACGAACGAGCCTTACCTATTTTTTTTGCAACTTGATCGTGGGTATAACTAAATCGATCAAGCAAGAGTTGTATTGCTTCAGCCTCTTCAAAAGCGGTTAAATCCTTACGTTGAAGGTTCTCTACCAAAGCAATCTCAGCTACCTCTGAATCATCAACGTCTTTTTCAATACAAGGTATCTCTTTAAGACCTGCATTTAGACCAGCTCTGTATCGTCTTTCACCAGAAATAATCATGAACATATTACTATTAGAAATACCTCGAACCAGAATAGGTTCGAGGATTCCCTTATCCAAAATCGATGCAGTTAAATCACCTAAGTCACCTAGTAACTGACGGGGTTGTTCAGGATTAGGCTGTATTTGTTCTATTGGAATCATCCGACCTACAGAAGCACCACTAAGCAAACTTAGCTGATCAACATAGTGAACATCATGACGCATTTTTACTTGGGATGGTAATCCCGTTTTTTTAGCCACGATTCAATACCTCTTCAGACAATTTTGTATATTCAGTAGCTCCAGAAGAATTGGGAGCATGTGAAAAAATAGGTTCTTTATAAGCAGGACTTTCTTCTAAACGAACACTCCTGGAAATAACTGTGTCAAATACCTTAGAACCAAATGTCTCACTGATCCTAGAACGAATATCCTTACCTAAGATAGTACGTTTATCATGCAGTGTTATTAATACACCCAGCATCTCAAGACCAGGATTAGCCCGCAATTTAATTTTTTTTACCGTCTCCAATAAATCATCTGTACCTTCCAAAGCAAAATAGGATGACTGAATCGGTATTAAGAGATGGGAACAGGCAACGAGAGCATTTACAGTAATCAAACCCAAGGTAGGGGGAGTGTCAATCACAATCATGTCATAATCACTACAGATTGCGTTTAACCTGTCTTTCAATCGAAAGTGAGCATCAAACTGGCCAACAAGATTACTCTCAAGTTTCGCTAAAGAAATTTTGGCCGGTACCAGATCAAGTTTGGGAACTGAACTTTTTCGAATAATCTCCCTTAACTCGCATCCACCTTCTACCAGAGAGTCATATATGCTTTTATTGATTGAATTGATGTCCAGAAAAGAGATTGAGGCATTAGCTTGTGGATCTAAATCTAAAAGTAAAGTCTTTTTCCCGTGATTGGACAATGCTGCAGCTAAATTGATTGCAGTCGTTGTTTTTCCAACCCCACCTTTTTGATTGGCGATTGCCAGGATCATAGTATGTTTTCCTGATACACACTCAGATTGGCTCTGGTTTAACGACTTTATAATCCCTAATTTAGATGGTGGTTTTCAGAATTTAAACTTTTTAACTGCACCATCTAACTTTTGGGTTTTGCCTTACTAGAAGTCAAATTGAGAAATTAGCAAATCAAATCATCAAAAACTGACAGAAAATCAGACCTACATTTTATATTTGCCAAGGTCTTCATCATTAAGATTTTCAAGCCACCGCTTTAAGTTTTCATCACTGGATTTTTCCTTAGTTGCCACAACTTTCTTAGAGACCTTGAGCACACGTTCCTCAACAAAAATTGGGGAATCAGTTCGCAAGGCTAAAGCAAGAGCATCACTTGGACGAGAATCAATCGAAATCAGCTTCCCATCTAGTTCTAACCAAATAATTGCGTAAAAGGTGTCATTCTTTAGTTCATTAACAACAACCCTAGAAACAGAACAACTTAAACCATCTATGAAGTTCTTTAAAAGGTCATGGGTCATGGGCCTCGGAGTAGCAATTTTTTCAATTTCCAATGCAATCGCATTAGCCTCATAGACACCTACCCATATAGGTAATAGCGCACTACCTTCAGCACCTTTCAGAATGACAATTGGCACATTGGTAACTGGATCCATCATTAGCCCACGAATTTTCATTTCAATTTGCATACCTAAGCTCCTAAGTTACCTGGTTAATTGGTTTCACTAGTATTAAACCTTAGCACTCTACCAATTCTCCTTGCAAACTATTGGGTAAAAAATTAGTCACCTGAACTTCGACTAACTTTCCTAACAATTCCTGTGAACCTGGGAAATTGATTATCTTGTTTTGAGTTGTTCTACCTGCAAGAGTCTTTGTTCCTCTTTGACTTGAACCATCAACTAAAACCTCGTACCTTTTGCCGACCATCTTACTATTACGTTGCAATTGAATTTTTCTTTGAAATTGTTGTAGCACCTGAAGTCGCCTACTTTTTTCTTCTTCAGAGACAGCTTCTGCGAAGGAAAATGCTTCGGTTCCCGGTCTGGGGGAGTATTTGAAAGAAAATATTGAATCATAATCAACAAGTTCAACTAAAGACAATGTTTCTTCAAAATCATCTTGGGTCTCACCTGGAAATCCCACAATAATATCTGTAGAAAGTGCAATCTCCCTTTTAGACTTTCTTAAAAATTCAACCTTTTGGAGATACAATTCACGTGTATAATCCCTCTTCATCCGACACAAAACCCGAGTCGAACCCGACTGAACTGGAAGATGAATATGATTGCAAACTACGGGAAAATTTTCAATAACGTCAACGATATCGGGGCAAAAGTCATTTGGATGTGGAGAAGTAAAACGAATTCGACGGATTCCTCTAACCTCAGCAAGTCTCTTTAATAAATCAGTAAAACAGTTTACCTGACCCTGAGAATCAGTCCACGAATTAACCGTTTGACCTAGTAAAGTTACTTCTTGAAATCCCTCGTTAACTAAACTTTGAATTTCACTCAAAATATGTTGGGTAGGACGGCTACGCTCTGGGCCCCGCGTATAAGGAACCACACAAAAAGAGCAAAAGCGATTACATCCCTCCATAATAGTCACAAAAGCTTTGTATGGGTTTTTTCTTGTCTGAGTATTTATTTCAAATAAACGATCTGTATCCTGAGATACATCAATTACTTTTCTCTCACCTTTCTCAACTCTAGCAATTAAATCGGGCAAAAAAGAATAACTACTTGAACCAACCACAAAATCAACTCTTGGAGCCTTTTTAAAGATGTTGTCAGCTTCCATCTGAGCCATACAGCCAAGCAGACCTATCTTTGCATCTGGCTTAGCTCCGTATGTCTGATGGAGTGCTCCTAAACGAGAAAACACCTTTTGGTTTGCTTTTTCTCTAATGTTACAGGTATTTAAAAGTAAGAGATCTGCTTCAGAAGAAGTTGGGGTTGGGGAGTAGCCCAAGTTTATTAGGGCTTCAGCCACTTTTTCAGAATCGTGTTGATTCATCTGACAACCAAATGTCTCAATAAAAAACTTTTTTTCCTTTGACAATTTAAGATCCACCATCGTTGAAATCCTTAATCAACCACTTAACTATGTTCTTAAATAACTAGTTTAACGGATTACTTTTATATAGAACTGCTAGCTCAAGTTAAACTATTATTTAAAAGTTCAGCTGCGTGTTTCAAAACATTACCTGTCAGCTTTTTACCACTAATCATACGCGCAATTTCATTAATTCGGTGCTCAAGAGTAAGTTCTACAACATGAGTAACCGTTCTTTCCTCTTTTATAATTTTTTCAACATGAAAATGGTTATCGGCATAAGAAGCAATCTGGGGAAGATGCGTTACACATAATACCTGATTTGACTTAGAAAGTTTTTGAAGTTTCTTTCCCACTGCATCAGCAACTTCCCCACCAATTCCTGCATCTACCTCATCAAAAACCAAGGTTTTGCCATCATTATCAACAGTACAAATTGTTTTTAAGGCTAGCATAATCCTCGATATTTCTCCACCGGAAGCAATCTTGACTAAAGCTTTAAGATCCTCACCAGAATTAGGACTTATCATAAACTCAACAGAATCTATTCCTCTACTTGTTCCTAATGGAAGGCACTCCGTCAATGAGTCTCCTTTTTCCTGATTTAAAACAGATAAAAAATTAATTTCGAAAAGAGTTTTTCCCATTGCTAAGTGTCTTAATTCATCCTGCATTGACTTTTTCAATTCTTGAAAAGCATTTTTTCTTATGTAACTTAATTTTTTTGCCTTTTTTAAATATTTGTCTAACAATAACCTTCGGTCTTCCTCCATAGTTTTAAGAGTATTATCACTACCCTTCAATGTAACTATTTCATGTTTTATTTTTTCTGCATAAGTTTTGACTTCCTTGACGGATCTTCCGTACTTACGTTTAAGCTTACCTATGTCATTGAGACGTTCTTCAATCCAATCTAAACGCTTTGGATCAACCTCAATTCCAGTGTTGTACTTCCGAAGTGATAGGGCAATATCTTCAATAGTAATAGAGGCCTCTTGGAATTGACCTCTAAGCTCTTGACAAGATTTATCTATTGCTTGTAAATCTTCCAAGCAATTATCAACTTGCTTCAATAACCTGCCAGCTGAATTTTCAGATTCATAAAGAAGTTCATACGCCTGATGGGAAGCTTGAAATAAACGATCAGAGTTGGATAAAAGAAGACGTTCTTTCTGAAGATCTTCCTCTTCATCCTCGGAGGCTAAGTCAACTTTCTCAATTTCATCTAATTGAAAGGAAAGTAACTCAATTGTTTGTAGCCTCTCTTCCTCATTTATTTTTAGTTTTTTCATCTTTACTTCTAGTTTACGAAATTCATCATGGAGTCCTTTAACTTCAATCAAAATATCTTCATTATTTGAGAATCGATCTAAAAACATTAGTTGAGAATCATTATTAAAAAGGGACTGTTGTTCACTTTGTCCATGAATATCAACTAAATAGTTGCGGATTTTTCTCAAAAATGTGATAGGTATCATTTGGTTATTTATAAACGCACGTCCCCTACCATTTTGAATAATTTCTCGCCTAATCAGTATCTCTTCTGGATCAAAATCTAAGCCAGCATCCTCAAAAATTTGACGCAAGTCATCTTCTTGATACACCTCGAACAAACCAGTTACAATTGCGTTGCTAAAACCGCTACGAATCATTTCCGAGTATGATTTTGATCCAAGTAGTAATCCCAGGGCGTCAACAATGATTGATTTCCCAGAACCTGTTTCTCCCGTCAACATGCTCAAACCTTTTTTAAATTCAAGAGTGACGTGATCAACTAAAGCAAAATTTTTAATGTCTAATGATTTGATCATAACAACTCAAAGAAGGAAATTAGTCAAAAGCCAAAGCTCTTTAATCTATCCATTGGGGATCCACGATAAATCCATATGAGTTTTTATAGCATTTTCTAAGCTGTTTGAGTTTAACACAAGAAAAATAATCTACACTGGTTGAAGATCAAACAGTACTCTAAAACCTTTATCCCACGGCTTTCTTGCCAAAGCCAAACTTAGTTTGATAGTTGACGGATTAAAAACGAGTGTGGTAAATTCTAGTTCTTGAAGTTTGGTTTTTTAAACTGGATATTTAGGCATTTTAATCTAACACTGGGGGTACCTGTTTGAGCACTGACCCATCTAGTACTCTCCCACTGCTCGCTCAGGGATCTGAGATCGATCTGCTGAATTTGATCCTTCAGTCAGGCCCCATGGCTAAGGGCGTTCTTATTGTCCTTATCTTCTTTTCTGTTTTTTCCTGGGCCATTAGCTATAAGAAATATACTCTTTTTAAAAAGTTGCGTGGTGATTCTGAAGCTTTTTTGAGGATTTTCCGAAAAAGCTCACGTTTTTCCGAGATTAGTGGTGGGTGTGAGACCCTAAGAAATACTCCCTTAGTCGAGGTGTTTCTTGCAGGTTATGAGGAATTGCAGGGACAACTAGCAAGTCAATCTTCGAACGAACCCCCATCAACAGCTACAAAACTTAAAACAATAAATGTAATTCAACGTTCGCTGTCTCGTGCAGCTTCTGTGCAACTCACTCAACTTGAAAGAAACATGAGTTGGTTAGCCACAACTGCAGCTGTGGCACCTTTTATTGGTCTTTTCGGTACAGTGTTGGGAGTTATTGGTGCTTTTTCAGGTTTAGGCATGGAAGGTGCTGCAACCATTCGTGCTGTTGCCCCTGGAATTTCTGAAGCCTTGATCGCAACTGCTGCTGGTCTTTTTGCAGCAATACCAGCAGTCGTCGCACATAATTATTTTATACATGAACTTAAAGAGCTTGCTTCGGCAATGGACGATTTTTCTTTGGAATTTTTAAACTTAACGGAAAGAACTTTCCTCTAATGTAGAGGATTCTAACTTTAGGTTTTAGACTAGACCCTGTATTCGATGCTACAGCCTCTTTTCAGTTGGCAGAAACTGAGATCAAATGGCATTTACTAACCTTCAAGGAAGAACTCAAACTTCCCTGTCTGAAATCAATGTTGTTCCGCTTGTTGATGTGGTGCTTGTTTTACTGATTATCTTTATGCTTACTGCACCTATCATTCAATCAGGAATTGAAGTTAACGTCCCTAAAACTAAAACAGTCAATGAGTTGACAAAGGAATTACTTGTTGTCAGCATCAATCGAAAACAACAGCTTTTCGTAGGTTCTGATCCCATCAATATAAATGAATTAGAATTGCGTTTACAAACTAGGATTAAAGATCCTGAATCAGCTATGCTCTACCTCAGAGCAGATGAAGAAGTTCCTTTTGGAACAATTGCCCGGGTTATGGACCGAGCTAGACAAGCTGGCGTCACAAACATTAACGTTGTAACCCAACCAGAGAAATAGGATTGAATACTTACCGACACTCCATTCTCGAAATTCAACATGAAAAATTGGGTCGGTCTCTTTATATTTCTCTTCTCACCCATTTATTTCTAGGGGTTTTATTCTTTATTCTACCCTCATACATCAATCCAAGTCACGATCCCTGGGGTAGTAGCAAGACTGGTGGTGGTGCAATTCCAGTTGGATTAGTTAATCAATCAGCAATTAGAGGTTTAAAATTACCGAGACCTGCTCTAACTACTTCAAGCAATGTCTCAACTGATTCTAAGGGTTTAGGAAAAACGCAGGAGATCAAACCATCAACTCCAGAAACAGAAACACCTGATCCAAATGCTTTTGAGGTTAAGAAAAAGAAAAAGAAAAAACCCAAGGTTAAAAGAGCCAGAAAACGCAACTCCAAAAAACCTAATAAGCAGATTGCCAAGGTAAAACCTCCCCCTGAAACTATACCCTTTGGTGAGGGGGGAGCTCCCAATCTTTCTTACTCGCAGTTTATGACAAGCAGTGGATCGGGTGGAATCGGTTTAGGAAATGGATTTTTTGGCCGAAAATATGGTTGGTATGTCAAACAGATTCGCGATATTGTGAGCAGCCACTGGCAAAAGAGCCTAGTAAATCCCAATGTTAAAGCTGCTAATCGAGTTATTATTCAATTTACTATTCAAAGGAATGGACGTATTACCAACGAATTTATAAAAAAATCTAGTGGTATCCCATCACTTGACAGGTCTGGAATTAGAGCAATTAAAGCATCTCGTCTACCTCCTCTTCCCGGTGGTGAAAATAGATTGACTGCTGAATTTTGGTTTGAACACTCAAGATAATTAAAGCTTATGACTAAAATTTATTTTTACTTCTTGGCTCTTTGGATCCTTTCTCAGATAACTATCCTTGCCCAAGATTCAAACAATCAGATTGTAGTTCGAGTAACAGAGGGAGTAAAAGCAAAGGTAGCTGTTGCTAATTTACAAAATAGAGACGAATCAGTCGAACTCGCCCAAAGCACTCAAATTTTTAATGATGTCTTGTGGAATGATCTTGAACTAGCTGGGGTTTTTGAACTGATTCCAAAAAGTTTTTATCCTTTAAAACTCCCTTCTCAGCCTTATGATGTAAAATTTGAAGAATGGGTAAGTGAAGATGTAGGAGCTCAAAACCTTGTCTATGGAAATTCTTATTTGCAGAATAATCAATTTGTAGTTGAGGGACGTTTAGTTGATGTTAATACTCAAGAATCTATTATAGGTAACCGGTATAGGGTTGAGCCAAATGAATTGGGTATTCGATCAGCAGCCCATCGATTTGCTGATGAGATTATCCTAAAGATAGGAGGGGGCATTCCAGGGGTAGCATCAACAAAGATAGCTTTTGTTTCTAATCGCAATGGGCATAAGGAGATCTATACTATGGATTATGATGGATTTGGGCAAAAACCCTTAACAAACCATCGTTCCATTAGCTTAACCCCACGCTGGTCATCAGAAAATTCTCGAATTGCATATACTTCTTATCATCGGGGAAATCCTGATCTTTATTTTCAAACTGTATATGACCAACGTTTAATTTCCTTTCCTATTCGTGGAGGACTGACAACAACCCCAGCATTTTCTCCTGATGGTGAAAGGATTGCATTTAGCTCAAGTAGAACGCGTGATCCAGAAGTCTATATTTCTGATTTGCGTGGCCGGAAATTGAAGAGACTTACTCGATCTCGTGGAGTTGACATATCTCCTGTATGGAATCCTAAAACTGGAAGGGAAATTGCCTTTGTTTCTGATAGAAGTGGATCTCCTCAAATCTATGTTACTGACGATGAGGGAATTGACATCCGCCGAATGGTTTCTGAAGGAGGAGAAGCTGTAAGTCCATCTTGGAGTCCTGATGGAACACACATTATTTTCTCTTGGAGAAGAAGACTTAGCGGCCGGTTTGATATTTACTTAATGGATGTAGTAACTAGTAGGTATACTCAGTTAACCCGTGATGGTGCCAACAATGAACATCCCGTTTGGTCACCGGACAGTCGACACATTGCTTATGAATCCAATAGGTTTGGGAGTCGTCAAATCTTCATTATGCTGGCAGATGGTACTAAGAAAATCCAACTAACTAATACTGGGCGTAACACGTCTCCATCATGGTCTAACTATTTTAAACATTAATTTTTTCGCTTTACATACGAGTCTTTTCTTATAAACTATAACCTGCAATCAAAATAACTTAGGTTAATACTGCTTTTACTTTAAAATTTTAAGAATGTAATTTAGTATGCCCAATGGAGGTATGAAAAAATGAACACAAGGAAGTCCTTGAAATTAGCTACACTGTGCGCTTTTGCGGTGGCTCTTGTTTTTTCAGGTGGCTGCGCAAAGAAAAAGGCTCCTATTGAGCCACCCCCACCTCCACCACCAGTGGAAAAAGCAAAACCCACGGTAAATATCACTGCCAGTCCAACAACTATTCAAAAAGGTAAATCTTCAACCCTAAGATGGAGCAGTACTGATGCAACAAATTTAGCCATTAATCAAGGAATTGGTGATGTAAGTACTAGTGGATCTCGATCAGTATCACCAAGTTCTTCTACAACATATACCATTACTGCTAAAGGCGAAGGAGGCACAGCAAGTGCCAGTGCTCGTGTTACAGTCACGACTCCTCCAGCACCGCCCCGTCCTAAGAAAAAAGCTGGACCAACAATTGAGCAATTGTTCAAAGAAAAAGTAAAAGATGTCTACTTTGATTATGATCAATCTGATATAAGAGGAGACTCTAAAAAAGCTTTGGCAACAGCAGCCAATTTTCTTAAACAAAACCCAAGAATTCGTTTCTCTATTGAAGGACATTGTGATGAACGAGGTAGTGGAGAATACAACTTGGGTCTAGGTGACCGTAGGGCTAATTCTACACTTAGTTACCTATCTTCTTTGGGCATCTCAAGTTCAAGAGCTAAAACCATTAGCTATGGAAAAGAACGCCCTCAGTGCAGTGAGTCTAGTGAGTCCTGCTGGAAGCTAAACCGACGGGCCCATTTTGTTTTGAGTCGTTAAGGTAAAATCGGAGGACGGCCCAGTTAAAATTATCTTGCTGGGCCGCTTTCAATTGTTAGTGCTATTTACGCTTGTTTTAAGGTTCTAATCCTATATCTCTCTAATATTAAAGTACTTGCTGGTTTGATTAGATCTCAACTCCTAAATTACATTTAATCCTATAATTAGTCTGTTTTTAACCCAGTACTTGCTCAGTCAGTCAACCAACTGTTAAGATACTGTAACAAAAATAAATTAAACCCAGTTAATTGAGGTGATCGAAATTGTTAAGAACTAGCCTGATTTCTCTTCTAGGTCTCTTTTTCGTTGCAAACCTTCCAGTTTTGGCGGCAAAAAAAGAGATTGTTCGGCTACAAGCCGATGTTATGATTTTGCAACAACATGTCCGAGGATTACAGAAAAGCTTTGACTCTGAAATAGCTGTGTTAAAAGCTTTGGTAGAAAGACTTTATGATCAAAGTAATAAAGTGCAACTAGCTCTTGAACAGGTTAAAAATTTTAATCAACAGACCCAAGCTAGTGTAGGGTCTAAAGTTGAATCGATGGACACTCAATTTTCTGTCGTAAATACAGGGATAGACATGGTAATGGAGAGAATTAACAAACTCTCTATTCAATTAGCCGAAACTAAAACACAGGTTGAATCACTAGATGGTCCCAGCTCTAGATTAGCCCTGAATCCAGCAACAGCACCCGCTCCAGAGGAACTGTATACTTTGGCTTACGGCGATTTTATAAAAGGTAGCTATGAAATAGCCCGTCAAGGATTCCAGGAGTTTGTGAAAAATTTTCCTGAAACAGAGCTCTCAGACAATGCAACTTATTGGATTGGAGAAACATTCTATGTTGAAAGAAAGTTTGCAGAAGCTGTGGATGCCTTTGACCAAGTAATTAAACTTTATCCTAAAGGTGATAAAGCTGCGGCTGCAACACTAAAAAAGGGGTTTAGCTATCTTGAACTAAAAAATGAAAAAGCAGCTATCAAAGAGCTCCGCTGGGTTATTCAAAAGCACCCCTCGTCTAAATCTGCTCAACTTGCTAAGGAACGGTTAAAGTCTCTTGGAGTATCTATTAAACAACCCCGCCGGCGAAGAGCATCTCGTAATTAATTAAAAGAAGAGCATCTCGTAATTGATTAAATGAACTAATATTAGGCACCCTCTTGTTTAATTAAAGGAGAGTAGAATGGCAAGCTCAGTGAATAAAGTAATCTTAATAGGTAGGCTCGGTAAGGATCCAGAAACTAAATTTACTCAAGGTGGGGTAGCCATCGCACGTTTTTCTATGGCTACAGACGAATCGTGGAAAGATCAGAGTGGAGAGCAACAGCAGAGGACAGAGTGGCATAATATTGTGGCTTGGCGACGGTTAGCTGAAATTTGTGGACAGTACTTGATGAAAGGAAAACTTGTCTATATTGAAGGCCGTTTACAGACTCGAAGTTGGGAAGATAAAGAAGGAAACAAAAGAACAACAACAGAAATACAGGCTGACAAGATGGTTATGTTAAGTGGTGGAAAACCTGAAGAAGGTAGAGAAACTACTGCTGAACCTATCTCTGATTCAAGTTCTGAAAATGAAATTACCGACGATGACATTCCCTTCTAAGAAAAAGATTTTGGTACTAGCAATCAATAAAGAAATTCTTTTTAAACATAGAAACTGGAAACATACCTTTTAAACTTTACAACGGATAAAGAAGCTAAATCATACAAATGCAAGCATAATAATGCTTAGATTTTTTTTTGAGATATTATTTAAACTTAATTCCGCAAATTACTACCTTCTTCGACATTTTTACCACAAGAATTTCCCGTGCTAATAGGTAAACAGATAGGGCCTTATCGAATTCTCTCCAAATATAGGTTCAGCAGTGGCGGGAATTATTATAAAGCTGTTCATATTCAACAGAAGGAAACATACGCACTCAAATTTCTTAAAAAACCTCTCAAGAATGAAGAGCCTCGTGAACGAACCCTTCTTCAAAAGCTTCTTGTAGCTGTAAATATAGACCATTCTAATATTGTTCGCCTTTTTTCTTTAGAACACCATGAGGGGTTCTATTTTATTCCAGTCCAGTTTTGTCACGGTCAACCCCTTTCAGAACTTATCGGTACTAAGTCTCTCAATTTTGATTTAATACTTAGGATCGCAATCCAAGCAACCCGGGGATTATTGGAAGCACATGAAAATAACCTTGTACACGAAAATCTTACTTCTCAAAATATAATCCTTTTGGAGGGCAGCCACATTAAACTTTTTAACTTTGTCCTACCTTTTTTATTGAATAATGCTGACCATAAAGAAAACCAAGATTTAAAAGATTTCGACCAACCTAATGCCCTTAAAACACCTCCTCTTATTAGTCTAAGTTACCGGGCTCCAGAACAAGTCCAAGGAGAACCTGCTGATGTAAGAACTGATCTTTATTCCCTAGGTGTAATCTTGTACGAACTCAGTGTGGGTGAATTTCTTTTTTTAGGTGAGGATGTTAAGTCCCTGAATCAACAGATCCAGGAAAGAGAATTGCCTCAGTTAATCACAGTCAAATCTGAATTCTCTTCAGGGTGGAGTCGCCTTTTAAAAGGATTACTACAAAAGAATCCTGCAGATCGATACCCTTCGGCTTATGAACTTTTAAGTGATCTTGAAAAACTAAATTATGGATTTAGCTTAGACCGGCTCGGATTCCGTCCTATCAATCCCAAGCTTAGTCGCCGAGGGTTCTTCCGAAGCTTTACTGGTGAAGAAGATGAATAATTTGAAATTCCTATTTGTTTAATTCTAAGTCTTTCAGAAATTACTAAATCAATGATTATTTAGAGAATTTCTCTAACTTTAGAAAAAATACTGTTGGCACTCATACCAAAGTATTCCAAAAGTTCATCTGGTTTTCCAGAGCGCGGAATATCTTTAACAAACATTTTTTGAATCTGGATTTCCTTATTACCTATTGCATTGAGCACGGAATCTCCCAATCCTCCTTGACCATAATGCTCCTCCACAACAAGCACCAAGTTATTACTATGGGCTGCGGCATCGAGAAGACCTTCTTGATCTATAGGCTTGACACAATATGTATCAATAACACGTACTAAAATCCCCTTAGCTTTGAGACTTTCATAAGCTTTTAACGCTTCATGTACTGTTACCCCCGCCGTAGCTATTGTTAACTGATCATTATTACTAGAACGTAAGACTTTGCTTCCACCTATACTAAAGGTCTCATCATTAGAATAAATCACAGGCGTCTTTGGTCTACTAGTGCGAATATATACCAGTCCTTCATATTCAGCCGCTAGGCAGGTAACTCTTTCCGATGAAACCCCATCAGAGGGATAAAAAATGACTGAATTTGGTAAGCATCTAAACATGGAAAGATCTTCTAGGCCCATTTGAGAAGGACCATCTTCTCCAATAGATACTCCACAATGGGAACCAACACATTTGATGTTTGCTCTTGAAATAGTGCTCATTCTCAAATGGTCCATAGCTCTCCCAAAAAAAGCAGCAAAAGTAGATGCAAACGGAATTTTACCTTTTTTAGAAAGACCAATTGCTGCACCAACCATGTTTTGCTCAGCTATAAAACATTCAAAAAACCTTTCTGGAAAAGCTTTCATGAATCCTTCAGAAAATGTTGAGTTCTTTGTGTCACCATCCAAAGCAACAATATTCTGGTTTAATTCTCCTAGTTTGACCAAAGCACTTCCATATGCTTCTCGCGTAGCCACTAGATCACCAATTGCATAATCTGGTTCTGCTACTGACTGAATGGAAGTCCTTTCCTCATCCATCAACAACTCTGAAGATTTAGATATTTTCCCTTGAGAAATTGATTCTCCATTAATCGGCAGTTCTTTTAAGGCATTCTCTAACTGATCTCCCTTTTTCAAAGCCTTACCATGCCAACCATCTTTATCCTCTAAAAATGAGACACCCTGGCCTTTTTTTGTTTGAGCAAGAATAGCTACTGGACAATCCTTGACTGCTTCAGCTTCTTTAAAGGCATCTAAAATTTGGCTGAAATCATGGCCATCAATAGAAATTGTGTGCCAACCAAATCCTGAAAACTTCTGACTATAAGAATCTAGATCCCAACCATACATGGTTTCTTGACTTTGTCCAAGACGGTTTACATCAACCACTACTTGAACATTATCTAGTTTATAGTAGCTGGCCATAGCAGCTGCTTCCCAAACTGAGCCTTCTGCCGTTTCTCCATCTCCCATTAGAACAAACGTCCTACTTTTTGAACGGTCAAGAAACTTTGCACTTAAAGCCATGCCTACTGCAACAGAAAGACCTTGTCCCAATGATCCTGTAGCAACATCAACCCATTTGGATCGAGGGGTGGGATGTCCTTCAAGATCACTACCAAAACGTCTTAGATTCATCAACTCTGTTTCTTCTATAACACCAGCCTCAACCCACACTGAGTAAAGCAGCGGAGCAGCATGACCTTTAGATAAAATAAAGCGATCGGAATCTTGATTTTGGGGGTTCTGAAAATCATACCGCATAACTTCAAAAAAAAGAGTCGCCACAATATCTGCAGCTGACAAACAAGATGTTGGATGTCCCGAACCAGCTTCTGCTGTTGAACGCAACGAATGAACTCTTAATCTGGTTGCAATCTCTTTCAAATCGTTGCAAATCTGATCACTATTCATTTAACTAGCCTCTTAGTAGAATTTTATATATCTAGTGATTAATCAAAAAGACATGAAAAACATATCAACCAGCTAGTGTGGCTTGAAGTAAGAGCTTCGAGAAAGAATTAATTCTTTAAAGATGGCACCCTATCCTAATGAAACTTTAAATATTTATGTTAAATACTCCGAAATCATCCACTAAAGTTAGGTTCAGGCAATATATCACAAGTGACACTTTAAAGGTAAAAACCTAACTTCAAAATATTGATCTATGATTTATTATTTAGTTCCTTTGAACCCCAAAACTAACTCTTAATGACATCCAAAAAATAAATTAATCATCAAGATCAATCCAGACTGGAACATGATCAGAAGGAGTTAGATTCACCCTTTTCTTACGATATTCTCGATCAATTATAACCCTTTGAGTCTTTTTAAGGATGGGAGAAGTACTTAATAAAAAATCGATTCGCAATCCCTCATTTTTGTGAAAAGCCCCGCCACGATAATCCCACCAAGAAAATGAATGGTCATCTGGTTGAAGTTCTCTGTAGATATCAAATAGTCCATAATCTAGTAAATGCTGAAAACGTATTCTCTCCTCCTGAGTATGGAAAATTTCACCATTAAAAAGCTCTTCATTCCAAGTATCTAAAGGACTTGGACAAATGTTAAAATCTCCACAAACTATGGCAGACTGACTTGGGTGCTGTTCTTTTTTTAGATATTGGCTTAAGGAGTCTAACCACTTTAGTTTTCGCTGAAAATCTGCATGCGTAAGTTGTTTACCATTAGGGCAATAGATAGTTGTAAAGTTCAACTCTCCTAGTCTAGCAGAGATCAGTCGGGCACCCATCTCATCCTCACCTGGTAGGCCCTTCTGCACCAACTGCAATGGTTCACGACTCAAAATAGCAACGCCATTCCATGCTTTTTGGCCATACACCAGAGCATAGTATCCTTCTGTTTCTAAAGCCTCGTAAAAGAAGTTTTTATCTTCAATCTTTATTTCTTGTAGTCCAACTAGGTCTGGCTTCCTTTCCTTTAACCAAAGTAAAAGGAAATCAACTCGAGCCCTTAATCCATTGATGTTCCAAGTGGCAATCCGCATGATAAATAAATCAACTGTAAAGGTTGGACAAACTATGAATTTCGTAGTTCAAACTTCTAGATTGTCGTTGTTGTTTAAAAGCTAAAGTTAAAAGCACCTAAATTCAGTTTGCGAGACGCCATCTAATTAAACTGAAATATGAGGCACCAATAGAGCTATCATAATTAACTAAATCACTGGTTCCAGTTAATGTAATCATTTCAATGCCATCTAGAGTAATCGTTCTGGCAAATCCACCTACCATTCCATTGGATAGGTAGTAAACTTCATCACGCCATGTCTGCCCTTCGTCGTCACTAACAACTGCCCTAGCACCAGCCATTACTCTAGGGTAACGATGGTCGTAGGAAACTACTACCCGGCCATTTGCTAATCCTACTGCCTGACCATGGCATTGACCCGACTCAGTAGTTAATTGTCGTAAAGGTGACCAACTTTTACCATTGTCGGTAGAATCAGCTAGGAAGAGATGCTTGTAGGGAAAAGGCTGGTTAAATCTTTTGGAGCCAGTAAGAACAAAGATATTAGAAGGATCCGTCGGAAGAAGAGGTCTCTGATAACGAATAACTGCCAATAATCTTCCAGAAGATAACTTGCTAACATTTATTTCATGCCCCCATTCCCCAATGATCCTTGTATTAGAAAAGGACCTACCCCCGTCAGTCGAAAGGCAGAAAAGAGACTTAACTGATTTCCAAGGTACGATATCATTCTCAGATTTTTTGTCTTTAAAAATTACATTAGTAAGGGGCACACCCAGATCACCATTAGGAAAAACCTCCATATCACCTATAAGCAAACGTGAATTATTAAATTGCTTGTTAATACGAGTAACTTGCGTCCAGACCTGACCTTCATCATTTGAAACATAAAAGACAATGCCTTGTTTTTTTATATCTCTGGCTTGAATCCATGTGCCATCCGGTAATACTCTAAAGTTCATGAAGTGATCATTTGGCATTTCATTTTTGTCTACTTTTCGACGTAAGTGCGTCCAGGTTTTTCCACCATCAGAAGATTTTGACATTAAAGAACACTGGGTGGCATAGATGGCTTTATCTGGACCCACAAATAACCCCAGACGTTGCGTATGCCCACAAGGGTCTAAAGGCAACGATATTTTTTCAACCTCAACTTTTTCCAGTTTGTTGTTAACAGAACGAAGAATATAACTGCTCTGGTGCATTTGTTTCAGTTGTTCAGCCGTTGGTAAAATTCCTCCCAAAGCAACTGTTGACCACCCTCGCTGAGCATATTCTGGTTCGGAAACCTTCTCCTCACCAAAAACAGTGCCACAGACAAAAATAATCATCAACAAACCATGAAATTTCATTCTCTTCTCCCTTAGATAAGAAGTTCTTTGACCACCACTTTTATTATATTTTTTAATTAATTATCAAGTGATTACCAAGTAAATAGAAAAGTTAAGATGTACTGTTAGATTATACATTCTGGAGGAAATATTCTTTTTTTAAAATGATTTTGTTGTTTAAATCCCATGACAACAGACGTACTTTAAACCGGTCAGTCGTTGTCCCATGGTCTCGGACAATTCTTAGTCTTAAAAGCATCTCCTCCTTTGAAAACTTCATCATCCGTACCCCAGTGAATATCTTTATTTAATTTCTGTAGTTTAGGAACATGTTTTGAGCAGTGAATGTAGGCCTCTTCCACTTCAACGACAACCCAACATTCAGGGCATTTTCCATCTTTAGACTTGGTTTCACCAATTATTTTTTTTGGCACCTTCAATTGAGTCTGAACCATTTCATTTTTAACAATTTGGACCCGTCCATTCACATGTAACCCAATTCCTGTTTTATAAAAATCAATAAAAATCATACCAATATGTGGATTCTCCTTCATGTTACCAATACTAGCCATTACCCCATTACCACGATATTCAGGAAAAATAAGTTTTCGCTTACCAAGAACATGTATAAATCCCGGATGGCCAGCTCGAAAGGAGGCATCGCATTCACCATGTCCGTCAGATGTCCCGATAAAAACCATTTCCTGGTGGACTATGAATTCTTGCATCAGGGGATTCAGATAATCCAACATTTGATTGTTATAAAAGGCTTTTGCTCTTTGATGATTACCCATTTCTTTTTGGATTAAATGTTCACCTTTGGAACCAGGTATGACATGAGTTTTGTTTTTAGAGGTCATAGGTTTCTTCTCCTATTCCTAAAAATAATTATTCTGAACATTTTAGTTGCAGTACAAAATCTTTAATAAACTGTGCATGATATTCCTTAAGGAATATTTTAATAATAAATCAACCTGTGGTGTTATAAACTGATCTCCTTATCAATCTAATTGGTATATGCTAAGCATTTAACTTCCAGTTGTTAACTAAAAGGATTCTACAATGGTGAAATTTATTCATTATATGATCCTAGCATTTATTTGCTTTTCTAATTATCCAATCTCGTTTGCTCATGACTCTAATAACCTCTACAAAAAATTATATAAATTAGTCCTGCCCCGAGCAAAGCAAGGAGATATTCAATCACAATTCAACTTGGGGAAAATGTATCAGCAAGGATTAGGAATTTCAAAAGATCTTCAGAAGGCAGCAAAATGGTATCGGCTTGCTGCTGAGCAAGACCATCCTGAAGCTCAATTCAACTTGGGCGGAATGTACTACCAGGGTCTTAACTTTTCAAAAAATTATCAAAAAGCAGCAAAATGGTATCGACTTGCTGCAAAACAAGGGCATGCTTCAGCTCAATATAATTTGGGCTACATGTACTATAAGGGAGAGGGTGTAGCAAAAGACTATAGAAAGACGGCAGAATGGACCCGCTTTGCTGCAAATCAGGGACATTTCAGAGCCCAGTTTTTCTTGGCAGAGAGATACGGCAAGGGACAAGGAGTTCCAAAAGATCATAAGGAAGCAGCAAAATGGACTTTACTTTCAGCTAACCAGAAATTTGATATTGCCCAATATTCATTGGGCCTGCTTTACGCTACAGGAAAAGGAGTCCCAAAAGATTTAGTAAAAGCATATAAATGGCTTAACCTAGCTAGTTTACAGGGATATAAACCTGCGACTAATGATCGGAATCGTTTAGCAAAAAAAATGACCACATTACAAGTAAAAAAAGCTGAGCGACTGTCTAAACAATGGAAATCGAAGAAATAACATTTACTGATTCATTAAGGATGAAGCAACGTTATTCAACTTTGTAGGATTAGAATTTAATACAGTCAATGGGTATTATAATTCATCAGTTAAGTAAGCATATTGGTGCATCCGTCACTGGAATTGACATCACTGTACCAATAAATAACAAAACATTTGAAGCACTTCGACAAGCCCTATACAAACATTCAGTGCTCATTTTCCATAATCAAACTATTACAGACAAACAACAAATTGCCTTCAGCAAAGGTTTTGGCACCCTACAAATGACAATGAAAAGTGACCCTTATGGGGGAGGTGGCTACATAAATCAAATCTCTAACGTTGATGAGAATGGGGAGATAATACCACCGGATGATACTCGGTCCTTGTATCAAGACGGTAATATGCTTTGGCACTCCGATGGTTCCTTCAAGCAAATACCTTTGAAAGCTTCATTTCTTTCAGCTAAAGCTGTACCACCCAGAGGCGGCGAAACTGAATATGCTAGTCTCCGTGCTGCCTATGCAACTCTACCTAAAAAAAAGAAAAACTCTCTTGACGCTTTAGTTGCTGAACATAGTATGGCTTATTCACGAGCACAGATTGCTCCTAACCTAATAACTGAAAAATTTCTAAGAGAAACGCCTCCAGCTTGTCAACCTCTGGTGCGAAAGGTTCCTGAAACAGGTGAAAAAATACTTTATGTCGGGTCTTATGCTTCACACATCATTGGATGGGACAATCAAAAAGGCAAAGCCTTATTGCAAAAACTGCTGGAATGGTCAACACAACCACAGTTTATTTATCAACACAAGTGGCAAGTTAATGATCTAGTCGTCTGGGATAATCGTTTGTGTCTTCATCGGGGAAGACCCTGGGAAAAAGGAACTTATAAGCGCATTATGCATCGAACTACGTTATCTGGAGATGAGCCCACGATTAATTCTTAGAGGTAAACCAATCCACATATAATTAGCTACCACTCTTGATCAAAAAAACAAGAAACTTTAGATATATTGGAGGATCCAACGTCAACTCGGACAATAATTAGAGTTAATTAATTTAATAATGTGGAGTAAAATTAGTTAATAAAGCTAATTTTATTAGTTAATATGGAGTTTTTAATCATTTTTAAGGGTTAATTTAGAGGATAAATGGAGCGAAACTGTTAAAAAGCTTAATTTTAAATTTTTAGCTAAAAACTAAGGAGTAGCTCTTCTGCCACCCCCATCCATATATAATGAACTGCCAAACATGTAAGAACATGCGTCTGAGGCCAAAAAAGTAACTACGTTAGCTACCTCTTCAGGTTCAGCTAAGCGTCCAGCTGGCAGTTTAGAACCCAATTCTTTAAGAATATCCTCTATGCTTCTATCCTCTTTTATTGCTCTATCCTTTTGCAGGTCTCTTGCTCGCTGAGTGTTCGTAAGGCCTGGACAAATCGTATTCACTAGGATTCCATCTTGAGATACTGCATCAGATAGTGCACGGGTCATGTTCAGGACACTGATATTAGATATACTCAACGGCATATTACTTCGATCAGGACTTGATCCAGCCCCACCTGCAATATTGATGATGCGCCCCCACTTATTTTTTTTCATAAGAGGGATTACCAACTGGGCCATACGGAGATAACCAAAACTTTTTAGAAGTAATGCCTGATCAATTTTCTGAGCAGAAAGTGTTAGAATATCTTCCCCCTCAGCAGCACCGGCACAGTTTATTAAAATGTCAACACTACTAAATTCCTCCGTTGTCTTTTCTACAACTTTTTGGCAACCCTCTAGGGTGGTCAAATCACTTACAACTAAATATCCTTTGCCACCGGCTTGGTCTATTTCGTTTTTGACTTTCTCTAATAATTCCTGAGTTCGGGCAGTTATACAGATTTTTACCTTTTCTCGGGCTAAAGCTAAAGCACAGCAACGACCAATTCCACGGCTCCCACCTGTTACTATTGCTCGTTTTCCCTCTAACCCTAAATTCATTAATCTTTCTTCCTAATCAGATAAACCTAATTTTTAACTTTTTAATGTGAGAAAGCACCAGTTAAACCAACTGATCACTTTCGATCTCTGTTATTAACTTTGAAGGACCTATATTATAGAGACTGGTTAGGGTTACCTAACCCTCTAAATAATCTAACATCACACTCATTTCAGCCAGAATCAAGGGTGCTGAAAGCAGTGGGTTCCGTTTACTTAAAACAAACTCCAACTGATTGGTTCCAGCTCTTAAACTATTCTTCTTTAAGGGAAGATGAAACCAAAACTGCTTTCCAAAAAGAGTAGGCTTATAGGTCATTTCCCCTTCTTGTGAGGAATGGACTACACCATTGACCTTAAAACTAAGTACATCATCATCCATTACCTCTTCAAACCGCATAACCATCTTGGCATCGAAAGCTTTTCCTTCTTTAGCAGCTGTTTTAAAATCGTCTCCAATAAAAAACTGTACTCTGGCGACTCCACCAAGTCCTAATTTTTCAATTTTAAGAGGTAACTGAGCTTTTGGGTGAGATCGCTCCCATAATGAACCAACTTGAGTCTCAATAACATATTGTTTGTCCCGATTCTTTAATAAATCGGGATCACCAATCTCTATTAATGACTCTCGCCAGCGATCTTCCTGGTTCAAAGGCGCATACCAGTTGAAAAGATAAATTCCATTAACGCCTTGATTCCAATAATTCAAAGCCGTTGCTCGAGTCTGTTTTACAGGATGGTAAAGACCAATCTGACCCAGTAATGTAAGCTTCTTCCCCCGGGTTGCTTTAATATATTCATCCATCGATAAATCTAATTCATGGCCTCGTGGGGTTCCTGCAGTAAGTACATCCGGCAAACCTTCTTCAATCCAAACGGGAACATCAAATCCAAGCTTTAAAGCTATGGTGAAAGATGACGGAACTCTAACCGCTAGTCGGATTGGTTTACCTCGACTTTTTCCAACCTTATTTAATAAAGTCCTTACTCTTCGAACTAAGCCTGTAATTAAATGACGATTTCTATAGGCTTCATCTGGTTTAAAAAAAGCAGGGTGTCGTAAAAAATCTAATTCGATTCCATCAATGTCATAGTCAAGAATAATTTCCTCAATTACTTTAAATTTGTTCTCTCGTGACTGTGCATAGGCAAAATCAAATCCTGTAGCAAATGAAGGGTGAACAGATTCTCCTAAAAGTAGCTCCGGATGGGCTTTCTTGAACTGACTGTATTGGTCGCTTGCATTCCACCCCTGGGGACTGTCATGGCAATCATTCATCCGCATTGAAACAAAAAAATCAATGCCAAGCTCTCGTGACCGATCCGCCATTGCCTGGACATAATCCTCACGATCACTAAGAACACTTTGCAAACCTTCAAACAGCTGAACTCCCCCTGCATCCTTAAACTGTTTTAGATGCTGACCATATCGTTCCCCCGTCTTTGTCTTGAAAAAATAAATGTCGCTAACACCAATACTCCAGAAAAGGGCATCAACCTGTGTCCCAACGAAACGATTTACTGCTTTATTGAGGAGATCCTCCAATCCTGAGGCTCTGCCTAATGTATAAGCGTCATCGTTATATACAATCCGGTAATTACACTCCGGACGCTCTCTGGAAAAACCATCAGAACCAAGTATTGCCCCACCTGCTGAAACAACTACAGCTGAATTCATTAGAAATTTTCTGCGATTCATACCCTTTTCCTACAAAATAATAAAACTAGCTAATCAATACGCTTGCCATCAGCCTTTAAATACTAGAATGAAACCTTTTTCTAACGATCATTTTAACTCTTTAAGGCTGTCATCATTAATTACCCTTAACGGAGTGAAATCACGATTATTCTGATACCAAGGTCGTTCTGTACCCGTACAGGCATTGCTAATAGCATTATATATCAAATACATAATAGCTCTACGCCAAGGAGAGACGTTATTAGCGGATCCATGTATTAAGGTGCTATGACAAAAACAAACAGAGCCTGCAGGACCTACTAAAGGTTCAATACCATGTTCTCCGGCAATTTTTTCAAGGGTAGGCCGGTCTAACACATACAATGAGTAACCATCAGCATCTCTGTGCAGCTGAATAGAATCCAGAAAGCCATCTCTGTGTGATTTAGGAACAACCAATAGCGGAGATTTGGCTATGGAACAATCATCAATAAATACTCCCACCATAACACATTGAGGTTTTGGCATGCCATCTCCCTCATGCCAGCCACCATAATCTTGATGCCAGTCCCACCCTGTGCCACCCCCAAATCCAGGTTTAGGGTTAATTCGGCTCTGGTGTATATAAACATTTTCATTGAGTAGTTGCTGAACTGGCTCCAACAAACGTGGGAGCAGAGATAAACGTTTGAATGGTTCTGAATAGATGTGCGCACCAAACGCTAGCCGTGTTACTGAAGGATCCTTTTTTTCACGAATCACTTCTGGCCCGTCCCGTCCTAAAATTTCTGGCATTGCTCGCTGCAACAAAGATATTTCCGTTTTATCTAAAAGCTCTGGAAAAAAAAGATACCCGTAATGATTAAAGTCATTAATCTGACTATCTGAGAGTCGCATTGTCTCCAATTTCTCCTTAAAAATTTAGTATACCAACAACAGATTTTATTATTAAATTGAAAGAATTGAGCTTTTTTTAGGATAGCAATATAGGTTCTCCTTTTTTTATTGAATCTAAAACAGCCAAGGCTACAGCAAGTGACCTCTTACCATCCTGGCTATCAATCAATGGTGTTTCTTTATCTCTAATAACTTGGCAAAAGTGTTCTAGTTGTTTTTTTAATGGATCCTCTCTAACCACTTTCTGTATTGATTTTTCAAGAGGATGCTGCCAACCCTTTTCCCTTTGATTAGGGTAACGCCACAGCTCCATCCGCGGAAAACTAAACGAACCGAGTGTTCCTAAAAAGTGATAACAATTTTCACCTATGTGAGAATAGTAGGGATTTTCACCAGTGTTCATTTCATAAGACCATGGAGAAGAAGTTGTATCTGATGCCAGCACAGAACCTACTGCACCACTGTTAAAAGAAAGTGTAATCGCTAGAGAGTCTTCGACTTCCAAATTTCGAATTGACGATGCTGATTGAGCATAAACCTGCCGAATCTCTCCACAGACAAACCGAAGAATATCAAGTTCGTGTATAAGGTTAATCAGTGTCGGCCCCCCATCAGGAAGTTTACACCGCCAATCTACTTGGAAATAATCTGCAGGCTTTAACAAAGTCCACATCATGGAAATAGCCACTAACTGACCAAGAACACCACTCTGAACAATATCCCTTGTCTTCTGGATAAGTGGATTGTGACGACGGTGATGACCAACTAAGACCTGCATTCCTTCAAGTTTTGAAATCTTTTCAGCTCCCTCAATACTATCAGCAATTGGCTTCTCGATAAGAATAGGAACTAAATGTTTTGCACACACTTCAGCCAAATGCGCATGGCTACCATTTGGAGTCGCAATAATGACACCCTCTGGCTGCTCACATTCCAGCATATTCTCTAGATTCGAATAGAAAGGAACCTGAAGTTCTTCGGCGATTTCCTTTTGACCAGGATTAAGATCACATATACCTACAAGAGAACAGTTCTTTTGTGCGTTAACTAAATTAGCATGTTTACTACCAATCAAGCCAACTCCAACAACGGCTAATCTCACTGGCTTACTATCATTCATTTTTATAAAAAAGGATGGGGACTAAGTAAATTTCCAATCAATTACCTTCAGATAATAAACCAAATACTATTCTAATGTTAGCTTGAATAATCGCATATCTCACTTTACCAAAAAACTTCATGAGTCAACTTAAAAGAACATTTAACTCTACAATAAGAAGTCATGGACAATTTCACCAAACCCTTCAGTATAATCCTGTTCTACATAATATGAATCGTAGTATTCCAACGGTGAAAAACCTGACAGATCATAGACTGGTGAAGGATCAAACTGAACAACTCCGTCTCCAGACCGGCATACATGAATTCGCACATCTGAAGTTGATTTAGCTCCATCAATAAGTTGCAGTACATCTACACCTTTTCCATCTGCCTTTGGGATTGCCTTAAGCCGCCACGAAGGTACAAGCTGAGGAAGTTCTTCTATCCTAGCTGTTCGATGCAAGGTAGAACGGATTGACAGTATTGAAACTCCCGCTATCTGCGTATCCGTAAAAGCTACTCTCTCATCCATTCCGACCTTGAAATCAGCAAAAACTTTAGGTGTTCCGTAAATTTCACGACCAGCAGGGATGCTGGAACGAGAGTTTAGAAAGGCTACTGGAGTAAAAAATCCCACTTGATCCTTATAAATACATTTAACAGTTAGTACACTTTCATCGAATGCCCCATAGTTAGATGCCCACGGTATAGAGATACCTATAGCTACACAAAAACCATCATCTGATGGTTCGAAACAAGAAGGAAGTATCCGATCAACAGCTGACCGATCTGATCGAAAACAAACAAATTGAAATCGAGCGTTACGATATCGAACTGGTGGTGATGGGTAATAGGGTGAGAATGCCGGCATACTGCTAATTTGATCAATTGGGATTGTCATCTGTAACTCCTATATTAATTCCCCGGTCTTGCTTGACTAACTAATTCAAATAAATTAATTAGTTAAATTAACTTTTTAAGAATTCTATATTGTGTTTAACAATACACTTAATCCGTTACAAAGAAAAACATCTCCATCAAAAACAGTTAACTAATTTAACTTAGAGAACATTAAATACCTCATCAATTACCCCAAAGTTTTTGTTCTTAACCACATGTTTTGAGTTTCAGAATCGACAAAAAAGTTTTTGTCCGGATGGATGATCCTTTTTTCATCACTTTTACTAGGATAGAATAGGGACCTAGAGTTAGGTATCTAATTGTTTTTTTGAAAAATAGTCTAACATTCAATGAATAATTGAATGGTGTCAGAACAAACTTCAGTAGTAAGTTTTTCTTTTTAAAGAGTGGGGATCGTATCAATGACTGCAATTACTGGAATCAAAGGACGAGAAATTCTTGATTCACGAGGTAATCCAACTGTAGAAGCTACCGTAGTTTTAGAAAATGGAATCACTGGCACTGGAGCAGTTCCATCAGGAGCATCCACTGGGAAACATGAAGCCATTGAACTAAGGGATGGAGATAAGAACCGGTATCTAGGTAAAGGTGTTTATAAAGCTGTAGCCAATATTAATGACAAAATTTCTAAGGAGTTAAAGGGTCATAATGCCCTCGAACAATTAGCAATCGACCAATTGATGATCAAACTAGATGGTTCAAGTAACAAAGGGAATCTAGGTGCTAATGCAATTTTGTCAGTTTCTCTGGCTGTGGCTCGTGCTGCAGCTAAATCTATTAATACACCTCTCTATCAGTACTTAGGTGATGTCAATTCAAGATTCCTCCCAATACCAATGATGAATATTCTTAATGGAGGATCCCACGCTGACAACAATGTTGACTTTCAGGAGTTCATGATCATGCCGGTGGGCGCATCTAAATTCAGTGATAGCCTAAGAATGGGCGTGGAAATTTTCCACCATCTCAAAAAAGTCCTCTCGTTGAAAAACTACAGCACAGCAGTAGGTGATGAAGGAGGATTTTCCCCGAATTTAAAAAGTAATGAACAAGCAATCGAAATGATTTTGGAAGCTGTTACCAAAGCTAATTACAAACCAGGCAAGGATATCCTTATTGCACTGGATCCAGCATCTAGTGAATTCTACAATAATGGTTGTTATCATTTCAGAAAATCAGATAACTCTATTAAAACATCTGAAGAAATGGTGGAATTTTACAAGAATTGGGTCCGTCAATATCCGATTGCCTCAATTGAAGATGGTCTAGCTGAAGATGATTGGGGTGGCTGGAAACTCCTAAGCCAAGAACTCGCAACTAATGTTCAACTGGTTGGAGACGATCTTTTTGTAACTAATACCCAGCGATTAAAAGAAGGCATTAAGAATAATGTAGGCAATTCTATTCTGGTCAAATTAAACCAAATTGGTACCGTCTCAGAAACAACTGAAGTTGTCAAACTCGCTAGGGTTAATAACTATTCAGTGGTGATCTCTCATCGTTCTGGAGAAACTGAGGATACCTTCATTGCTGACTTGGCCGTTGCTTTGAATGCAGGTCAGATCAAAACCGGTTCTGCCAGTCGAACAGACCGAGTTGCAAAATATAATCGATTACTTCGAATAGAAGAACTCTTAGGCACTGAAGCAAAATTTTCAAGCCTGCCCTCTCACCTAATGCCAAGATAACGATATTGGACCAGTATTCTTATTCTTCGCAACAATTAGATCGAAGGGTTTTTGAATCAACTATCTATTCTGATAGCTCCACAATTTTGAAGCTCTTTTAGTTCTGCAACACTAAACCCCCAATCACTTAACGCTTCTTTTGTATGTTCTCCTGGTTTAGCTGGTGGTCCCTGAATGCTACTTGGAGTATTTTGAAAGCGCGGTGTAGGTGCTGGCTGCACTATCCCGGAAACTTTTTTAAAAGTCTCTCGTTTCTTATGATGTGGATGGTTTGGAACTTCCTTCATGCTAAGTACAGGTGCAAAACAAACCTCTGTCCCTTCTAGGAGTTCACACCATTCACCCCGAGTTTTTGTTTGAAAGATAGCCCTTAATTGTTCTGCAAGAATCGCCCAACCCCTTCGATCATTTTGGCTTGGTAAACCCTGTTTATCTTTTCCTAATAATCTAAGTAATTCCTTATAAAATTTAGGTTCAATAGAACCAATTGCTATGTACTTTCCATCTAACG
This sequence comes from Terriglobia bacterium, assembly GCA_022452285.1. GTDB lineage: Bacteria > Acidobacteriota > Terriglobia > Versatilivoradales > Versatilivoraceae > JAKUNG01. The sequence continues at coordinate 57,680 of JAKUNG010000009.1, forward strand.
TTTCATAAACATTATAATAGGGTGCGCCACCATCGAGAATATTCTCCCCTCTTTCATCTGTCCACTGGCCAGCTGCATACAATCCAAAAGCGTCTGTCATTAAAGAAGAAGCTCCATCAATCATTGCTGAATCAATCACCTGCCCCACCCCCATCCTCTTAACTCCTAATAATCCTGATACAATCCCTAATGCAAGGTACACTCCTCCTCCACCAAAGTCACCCACAAGATTAAGTGGAAGAACGGGAGGACCATTTAAGCAACCAATCGAATGGAGAACTCCCGTTAGAGCAATATAATTGATGTCATGTCCAGCAGACTTGGCTAATGGTCCATCTTGTCCCCAACCAGTCATTCGTCCATAAATCAGACGCGAATTCCGTTCCAAACAAACATCGGGTCCTAGTCCTAGACGTTCCATAACACCTGGCCGAAATCCCTCTATTAATGCATCGCTTTGACCAATCAATTTCAAGACTGCCTCGGTAGACTTTGGGTGTTTGAGATCAATTGCGATGGATCGGCGACCACGAGTTAACAAATCATATTTAAAGTCTGTCTGAATACCTAGATTAGGGTCTTCGATACGATCAATCCTAAGTATTTCAGCCCCCATATCTGACAACAACATTGCAGCCATTGGTGCAGGTCCTATACCAGCGAACTCTACCATTTTGTAACCCGATAAAATCCCCATTATTACTCCTTTCTATTTTGCTTATTTTTGGTGAATGAATCACAAAAGATTCGATTTATTGGAAAAGTTGCACACGGACTGCTCCTGCAGAAAAGAATAGAAAATCAATGTGTTTTTGATTTTATTTTAAGGGACGCCACCGGATTGCCTGAATTCCAGCTGGATAATCTTTACCTTTTCTCACCCCTACAATGGTTAGAATCATCCCAGGTTTGCCATCGGCTAGTTCAGGTGGAAGGACACAACTGGCCGAATAACCTGGCTTATTCAGATTGTCGTTAATATACCGCAGAGCCTTAAGCGTTTTCCCATCCGTCACGTCATAACTGCGCTTACTGCTTTCTTCAAAGGTAAATACTCCTCCGTCGGCATCTCTTATAACACTCAGTACCTCCTCCCAGTTAGAGGCTCCAACTGTATTAAGATAATATAATTTTTCATCCCAGGTCATCCCCCCATCTCGACTGACTTTAGCTCTTTCTCCACCATGATAAGAAGGCAAGCGATGAACATAAAATAGTACGATTCGACCATCTGGAAGTTCTACTGCTGAACCATGCATTTCATCGAGTAAGTGAGTAACAGCACGAGGATATTCCCAAGTAATTCCTCCATCATCAGAATCTACCATAAGAAGATTTTTTTCATAGGAACGTAGTCTATTGCGGTGATGGTCATAGTAACTGGTAGCTCGCTGCCATAAAAGCCAAGGAAATTCATTTCTATAAAATTTCCTCCACTCACCTAAACTACGTGATGGGTTATGTCGAGCAACTAGAATCAGTCTTCCTGAGTTAAGCTGGATTAGTGCTGGCTCCCCTCCTGGACAGGCTGGATAACCTTCTGACCAAGTACTACCTCCATCTTGTGACCGATACAAATAAACGGTATGTGGAACTCCTGGACGAGGATGACCAATAGGCCACACCAATGTTTTGTCTTTTAATTGAGTTATTGGGCCTGGTTGAGGAGATTCAACCTGAATTTGCCCTTTCTTTGTCCAATCCACTCCCCTGTTTTGGGAACTATAGAGGGTTAAATGCCCATTGCTGAAGGTAGAACTTAAAAATGTCTCATCAGAAAGGACTGACATCAAAGTTTTTTTTGACTTCATCATATTCCAGTTACGTCCTCCATCCTTTGTAACTGCAACTGCATCTCCTTTTAAAGCTGCATAAATGACGCCGCTCTTGGTCACAGTTAAATTCGGTGGGGGGTCAGCAAAAAAGTTGTCACTATCGGTCCAAGGAATCCAGATCCTCTGGGCAGGCAAATCCTTTAAGTTTCCCTTTTCGGAGTATTTTATGCCTTGTAGATCTCTGTCCATCACAGGGTGGACTACAAACATATAGTCCTCTAGGGTGATCTGGTTTCCCTCCCCCATGTCAATTCTGGCTATAAATTCACCCACACGATTAAAGTCATAGATTAATTCTTGCTCCTGATGACCCGGTCTTGGGTCAAGTTGAATTTTCTTTTTTAAAACACTTACTCCCTTCATCGTTTTGATTTTTAAGTGCGCAGCTTTATAGCGGTTTTGGTCATGACTATTATAGGTAGCTAAAAATAGTTTTAATGGTTGTGTAACAAGGTGGACCATTGGAGGCTTCTGTCGTCCTGCCAGAACAGATTCTATTGGATACCGGGTTTGGAACTTAGAAACAGTTGGTCCTTCTTCAATCTGAACAGCATCTACCCAAACTTTACCTAAACTCTTACCTGTGATCATCAGGTCAACAACACCCTGAGAAACAAGATGTTCTGTTACAAAACTAAACTGGTAGCGCTTCCACTGATTTGATAAAGGCATTGCTAAACTTCGAGCATCAGGCCCTTCAAAAGATAGATAGGTTAATGATTTGTCTGCCGTTATTTGACTCCAGTCTAATGGCCGAGTCCAAAAACACAACATCAGTGAAGCAGGATTACTATCTGCTTTTACATAGGCTGAAAGAGTATATACTTGACCTCCTTTAACTGGAATTACGGGTGATGTCAAATGACCTTGAGCGATGCCTTCTTTTTCATCTAGTGTAACCTGGGCAACATAACTTCCTTCAACGGCTTCAGCTAACAGCCGTCTAGGAGGCCATTCTTTGGGTTGCTGATCTGTTGCTGCTAAATTGATTGTAAGAGGATTTAAAATGTCAGCCCAGTTAGTTGGCTGTCTAGGTTCTTCTCCAAACGGTAGCTCAAAACTGGCATTAGGCAAGAGATTTAGAGGAGATGATAGTTTGTTAGACCTTAATAAAGTTCCTGTCTCTCTATTCAAAAAATTTGGAGATACTAATCTGCCTAAAAGGCCAGCGACAACTAAAAACAATAAAAACCAACTTCCTTTATTCATATGGAAACCCCTTTGTCATAATAACTCCTTTAGCGACATCACTTCTCGTGAGATGTATCTACATTAATTTTATGACAAACCAATATTTTGAATCTAAATCAGAATCACATACGGTTAAGAATCTATATTCTTTTTTTCTGGTTTTTTAAGACAATTCTTTGAGAGACCGAATAGCCCATGCAACATGAAGGGCAGACCCAATAGAAAAAGCCTCTTCATCTACTTTAAAACGGGGATGATGGACACCATATTCTGCACCAACTTTTTGATTACCCACCCCGAGCGCTAAAAAACAACCCGGAACTTTCTGAAGATAATAAGCAAAGTCTTCACCTCCCATAATAGGAGGAGAATCTGTAACTTGTTCAGATCCTAACAAGTCGCGTCCTATTTCTTGGGCAAGATTCCAGCAATGTGCATCATTGATGGTAGGAGGGCAATCATCTCCAGGGAAATTAACTTCAGTTTGACCACGATTTGCCATAACAACATGTTCAGTGATTTCCCTTACCCTCATTTGGAGCAGCTGTAAATCTTCAAGGGTTAAAGCACGAAGAGTTCCCTTAATTTCTATTTCTGGAGGTATCACATTAAATGCTTCACCAGCTTTAATAGCTGTGATGCTCACAACACCAGGTGTAAGGGGGTCAAATTCTCGAGAGATAATTGTCTGAAGCTCAATAATTACTTTTGCAGCCATCACTATAGGATCAATTGTCTGGTGCGGCATTGCAGCATGTCCTCCCTTGCCATGAAGTTTGATTTGCAATTTACTAGTAGCTGCCAAAAAGGTGCCTGACCTTCCTGTAATTGAACCAGTAGGTGACGAAGGCCAAACGTGAATGCCAAAAATTCTCTGTACAACTGGCTGATCCAGCGCACCTTCCTGGCACATCAGCTCCCCACCTGCACCTCCTTCTTCAGCAGGTTGAAACAATAACTTCACCATACCGGGCAATTGATCCTCGTACTTTTTAAGAAGCCTAGCAGCCCCAAGAAGCATAGCTGTATGACAATCGTGACCACATGCATGCATTTTCCCCTCTGCCTCACTCTTAAACGAAACATCTGCTTCTTCAGTAATAGGTAAGGCATCCATATCTGCCCGTAACGCAACACAAGGAGAATCATGTTTCCCAATCTGAGCAAGAACTCCTGTCTTTGCAATAGGTGATCGATAGGAAATTTTAAGTTGATCAAGAGTTTCACAAACCAATTTATTAGTTTGTACCTCCTCATACATTAATTCTGGCCATCGATGAATGCGCTGACGCAATCCAGCAATCCAATCTTGAATCTCATAAGCTTCTTTTAAAATTGCCTTTTGGTTCATTAGTTCCATCTCCTTAAAATGTACCTGACTAGTGGCCACTTAACTAGATCAGATAAGTTCTACTTGTCAGGATAGTTTCCACAATTTTGCTGCATTTAATCCTAGAATCTTTTCTACATCCTCCTGAGTAACAAATTTCATTTTTTCACGAATCAACGATAGTTCTTGACTAAGCATGGGTCGGTTATACGCTGACCTAGCAGAACCTGGATAACCAGTGCCCCATAAAAGGCGATCGGGACCAAACTGCTCATAAACCGTTTTTACCCAGTGATGGAACTTATAAAAAGGATATGGTGCCTTTGAAACTGAAGTAAGCTCAGACACCTTAACCCAAACATTAGGATAGTTTGAAAAAGCTAAAAGCTTTTTTAGTTCAGGCATAGGATCTGCAACCGACAAATCAATTTGGGAAAGATGATCAATACAGATCTTGACATCAGGATGTCGACGGACCATTTCCTCTAGCTTAGGCAGTTGCTGAGTCGAAATATAAAAATTAAAAACAGTATCGAGCTTTTCTGCTGTTTTCCATAGTTTGTCGGTATAGGTGTCATTAAGCCAAGCATCTCCACCGTTATTACCATTGACATAATAAATTGGACTAAAACGCATTCCTGAAAGACCGTGTTCCTTTACCCAATACTCTAGTTTTTTAGCAACCTGAGGGTCAGTAGGGTCAATTAAACCATGCCCTCGAAAATGATCTGGGTAAGACCTTATGCTATCAACGACATAACTATTATCCCAGCCATGGGAAATAACCTGGATTAGAATAGAGTGAGTCACTCCATTTTGATCCATATCGGCAAGAAGCATCTCAGTGGTTGCTTCGCTTGGAATATCATCATAAGAAAATTTTGGCTTGTAAGGATGTAAAACTGGATATCGTTTCTGATCATTTGCCCAAACATGCATATGGGTATCAACAACAAATTTCTGATCTTCTTTTAACAGCTTCTCTTTCTTTGCAATACAAGAAAAAAATGGTAACGCCACACCAGCTGAACCTAGTATTCCTGTAGACTTAACCATTGATTTGCCAAATTGACGTCGGCTAATGCGAGAATCTGATAATATTTTTTTAGACATACTCACTCACCTCTCTTGATTTAACTTTAGCAGCTTATTGAGAGGTAATCTTGAATAAAGAATATTTCCCACCATTATATTTTGACCAATTGTGGTTACAATCCTCAGGTAATGATAAAGAACAAATTAGCGCCCTATACAGTAGGCTAATAAAGTACCAATTGCCTTATTTTGCTACCTATATATACTTCATCGTAACCGTCTCCAAGTGTTCCAAAGCAGGAATATCCAACCACCTATTAAGCATATTCCTCCAAAAGGAGTTATACCAACCCAAAACCCAACCCCTGTAAGACAATAAACATAGAGACTACCAGAGAAAAGAACAATACCTATTAACCACATCCAGCCGGACCATTGGATGTCTTCCTCCATCCAGCGATCAATAGCTAATCCTAAAACAATAAGACCAAAAGCATGATACATCTGGTAGCGGACACCAACCTCAAAAACATTGAGCATCTCTACAGACATTTTATGTTTTAGAATATGTGCACCAAAAGCCCCAGCAGAAACTCCAAGGGCTGCCAACAAACACCCCATTCCAAACCAAAATTTTGCCATTTCCAGTTCTCCTTTGTAGAACTTTTTCTAAACAATGTTTTTAATAAGGTTCTATGTTTAGTCTACATTAAACGTTAATTGATAACCTCCTAAAGCTACATGAGCAGATAAATAATAATCCTATGAAACCAGTCTGGCATTGTATCAGGAAGATGTCTGAGAGGCACACACTTACATAAATCCTTATACTTAAAGACTTTAAAAGGACTTACCTTCCCTTGCAGTTTACTAGGAGAAGGAGGGAGAGGTGTGATTGTACTGTTTCTACAGCCATCTGTCTTCATCGCTTAGAGGGGGCACCCCCCCCAAGTAAAAAAATAAAATCAAAATGACTTAATTTAGTAAAAGTTATAATGTTTTCTATTTCCGATGTCTGTAAAACAAAAGCAGCTATTACATTAAAATTATCTAGAGGAATATGCTTAATAGGTGGTTGGATATTTTTACTTTGGGATACTTAGTGAAGAATTCCATTTCTATGATTTTTTATCTTTTAAGTATTTGGCTGATGTTTGGTTATCTCTCATTCTCAGCTGTTGTCCGAATTAACCTGACACAGAAAAGCAAAGTTCTCGATGGTCAGCCTTTTAATTTAGCAGGAGAATTTGAACGGCTTGAAGGAAAAATTTTCTTTGAAATTGATCCAACCTTAAAAGAAAATCGAAAAATAAGTGACATTAGTTTAGCCCCTCTAAATGCTCGAGGTAAGGTAGCATTTTCTTCTAATTTCTACATTCTCCGCCCAACCAGTTCGTCAAAACGTAATGGAACTGTCCTTTATGAAGTTGCAAATCGAGGCCGCAAGGGAATGCTGGGCATGTTCAACCTTGCCAAGGGGTCATTAGATCCTCGATCTAGTTCTGCCTTCGGAGACGGATTTCTCCTAAACCAAGGATTCACTCTAGCCTGGCTTGGCTGGCAGTTTGATATTCCACCAGGGGAAACATTATTGAGACTTACTGCTCCAATAGCTACGGAAGGTAAAAATTCTATCACAGGCTTAGTACGCTCTGAATTTGTCCCTAATAAGAAGGTGCTTAGTTTTTCTCTAGCCGATAGAAACATGCCCGTCGCCTATCCGGCACTAGACACCGATGAACAAAATCCTAAACTGACAGTGAGAGAACTCACTGATGGACCCAGAAAAATAATTCCTCGTCATCTATGGAAATTTGGCCAACTAAAAAAGGGTCAATTTTCTGATTCCCAAAGACATATTTTCTTACCAACTGGATTTAATAAAGGACGGATTTATGAGTTAGTTTACCCTGCTAAAAATCCAGTGCTGGTTGGACTGGGATTAGCTGCTACTCGAGATTTTATTTCTTTTCTTAAATTCGGTTCTGCTGAAGAACACTCTTCTCTAAATGATCTTGGCAAATCAGTTAAGCGGGCTATTGGCTTTGGCAATTCACAGAGTGGTCGTTTTCTTCGAACATTTCTTTACTACGGATTCAACGTGGATGAACAGCAGCGCCCTTCATTTGATGGAGTATTTTCTCATGTTGCTGGAGCAAGTCGAGGCAGCTTCAATCACCGTTTCGCTCAACCCTCAAGAGACGCCCATGCTTTTATGAATACTTTTTTTCCGACAGTTGTTTATCCTTTTGCAGATCTTCCCCAATTTGATCCAGAAACTGACTTTAATGAAGGACTCATAAGCCATTACTCTCAAGGCAATGCTATACCGAAGATTTTTTACTCGAATGCATCCTATGAATATTATGGTAGAGCTGCCTCGCTCATTCACACTAGCTTAGATGGAACCAGTGACAGCTTGTTAGCTAAAAACACTCGAATCTATTTATTTGCTGGGACACAACACGGACCGGCTTCATTCCCACCTAGAAAAACTGGAACAGTAAATCTGCCTAATCCAAACAACTTCAGATTTTTAATGCGAGCTCTTGTTCTCAGCTTAAATCGCTGGATACAGAATGGCACGCCTCCCCCACCATCTCAGTATCCAAGAATTTCACAGAATCAACTAGTTTCACTAAAAAATCTATCTTTCCCTAAAATCCCTGGAATAAATTTGCCACAAAGAATGATGAGACCTTACAGACTAGACTATGGACCTGAATTTCGGTCAGAACGTATTGCTACCCTTCAACCTCCTAAGGTAGGCAAAGCTTTTCAATCATTAGTTCCTCAGGTTGATCAGGATGGAAATGAACTTGCGGGTATTCGCCTCCCTGGAATCAAAGTCCCGCTAGCTACCTACACTGGATGGAATCTTCGACATTATAGTCTTGGGGCACCCGAGGAACTTTATAGTATGGTGGGATCATTCATTCCATTTCCAAGCAATAAGAAAGATCGTCTTTCAACAGGAGACCCCAGACTCTCAATTGCGGAAAGATACGATAGTCGTTCTAATTATCTTAAAAAGATTAAAACTGAGGCATTACACCTCGTAAAAATAGGCTTTTTATTAAATAAAGATGTTCCTAAGGTCGTTAATCAGGCAGCAATTTTATGGGACTATCTTGTCACTCACTAAAAGGCTTAGTGAATATGCCAAGATATTAAAAGAAAGGTCATTTTGTTTAAAATTTTTTATCACTCTATAAACATGAATTACCCTTGTCTTCATCAATATTTTTTAAATCACACAATTCTTTAGTAGCTAATAGAATCTCCTGGACATCTTTTAAATCAGTAAAAAAAGAAGTGACTAACCTATAGACATCTCGAGTGCCAGGCCAATGATGGAATTCGTACCCTCTAGATTTCAAACCCTTTGCAACAGACTCTGGAAGTTTGACAAAAATCTCATTGACTTCAACTGGATAAAGAACCTCTATGGGTGAGTATTGAGAAAGCTTGTAAAAACCTTTTGACAGTGCATCTGCAGCTTTATTAGCATGAGCTGCTAGTTCTAACCAGAGACCATCTTTAATATAGGTTTCCAATTGAGCAGAAATATATCGCATCTTGCTAAACAGATGACCAGCTCTTTTATGACGCCTATCCAGTCCTTGTACTCTATCCTGATTAAAAACAATAACTGCTTCTGCAGCTAATGCACCATTTTTGGTTGCACCAAAGGATAAAATATCAACTCCAGCTTTCCATGTCATCTCAGCAGGAGTACAGCCAAGACTCTGAATGACATTAGCAAAACGAGCTCCATCCATGTGAAAGCCAAGGCCTTTACTATGCGCTATTTTTGCCAACTGCTGAACTTCATGCACCTTGTAAATAGTACCTAACTCGGTAGACTGACTTATGCTAACCGCACTAGCCTGAGTTTCATGTACACCTAGGTCCCCCACTCCCCCCATAACATTCTCTAAAGTTTCAATATCAATTTTAGCAAGCTCTCCCGACAGGGGAACTATTTTGGCGCCACCAGTAAAAAACTCAGGAGCGCCACACTCATCAGAGTAAAGATGGGCCATTTCATGACAAAAAACAGAACCATAAACCGGAGTTAATTGCGAAATTGCTAAAGCATTAGCTGCAGTACCCGTTGCAACTGGAAAAACCTCAACTTCATGCTCAAATAATTCACTAAAACGTGCTAGAAGACGTTGACTAATCAGATCCTCTCCATATGAATAAGCCATTCCTATATTCGCTTTTTCTATAGCACCTAGAATAGCTGGGGATATAGGTGACTCATTATCACTTCGAAAATTCATAAAAATCTCTTAGTACAATTGTTCTTAAATATATTTAATTAGTAACTGCTTACTAGAACACAAAATTTTTCAGTAGTTGGTCAACTTTGAAACTGTGTTTTCCTTCTCTTAGTCCTCATCGATTACTGCAATCGCTTCAATTTCTACCAGTAATGATGGAAGGGCCAAGCCAGCCTGAACAGTTGAACGAGCTGGTGTTTTTCCCTCAAAATATTCATTAAAAACTGTATTCATTCCCTTGTAATAAGTCATATCACTTAAAAAAATTGTTGTCTTGACAATATCTTTAAATGAAGCACCTACTTCTCCCAAAGCAATCTTCAGATTTTCTAGAACCTGCCTAGTTTGAATTTCAATATCACCTTCACCAACAACTTCACCATCAGCATTTTGAGAAACCATTCCAGCCGTTGTAACAAGCCCTCCCTTACGAACTACTTGACAATAGAAGGCCGGTGGCTTGGGCAAAGTTGAAGGATTAAGTCGTTCTTCTTTCATAATAATTTCCTCTTTAAAAATTCATGGATAAAAAGTATTTAAGACCTCTGAATCTGACTCACAGCTTTCCATGAGCGAGACAGGAATTCCATTTCACTACCAACGATGACCCACGAAGCTCCCATCTCAACAGCTACTTTCAATTCAGTCGTAGAGGGAACAAAAACGCCATAATGAATATTTCTTTTCTGACATATTCTACTTACTTGATCCATCAAACGAGTTAGGGATTCATCGTGAACTTCCCCTGGGATTCTCATGTCCAGAGACAAATCCATTGGGCCCACCATGACTCCATCAACACCCTCAGGAGCTAATAGTTCCTCTAAGTTCTCAATGGCTGATTTTGATTCGATCTTCAAGAATAAAGAAACTCCATCATTATAGTGTGTCAGTTCTTCAGAAGTTGATCTCTCTGTTTTATATAGATTGTGTCCTGCTTGTCCACATCTCCCTCTTTCACCTTCTGGAGGATACCGAACTGCTTTCACAGCCAACTCAACTTCTAAGGCAGTTTTGACATGAGGAATGATGACACCAGAAGCTCCAACATCGAGCAAACGAGAAATTTCAGCTGACGCTATGTCTGAGGGACCAACTAAAGGAGCCATTCCTAGAATTCTTGCAACCTGACAAAGATCATGAATTGTCTCTATATTATGAGGTCGATGTTCTAAATCAAAGACAACAAAATCGAGTCCAGCTGTGGCTGCCAGTTGGACAGTTGTAATGTCACGGCTGTACATAATATAAGTACCCACCGCTGTTCTCCCAGTATTCCAAATACTCTTTAGGGGGTTAATATTCAATTATTCCTCCTCCATTGCTATAATTCAGTTAAAACTTCCAAACAAATCACAAGAGTTTTAGATTGACTTTTTTAGGCGGCAAAGTCAGCGTCTAGTTCCTATCAATCCAATGTTTCTATATCCATTTTTAACTACTTAATCCTAAAGCACATCCTACTCCCTTCATCATTCTATACAATATATTTGGGAATTAAACCTATTCGACATGGAATAATTCTCTTGGAAAACGATTGAGCACTTCAACACCATCCGCTGTAACATGGCATAAGTCAGCAATTGGATTTATTAAAAGTGTTCCACCTGGCTCACCTAAGCAAACGTGCAAAACAAACACATGCCCTGGTTGTAAAATTTCCTGACTTCCAGCCAACAAAAATGGTCTTTCTGAATAATCCAAGCCTTGACCATGCCCAATTCTTCCACCTTGAATTTCAAAACCAAATCTTGCAGCAGCTTTATTACCTACATTAATTAATTCATTGATCGACAATCCCGGACGGATAGCTTTGAGCACTTCATTCTGTACTTGCAAATTAGGTTCGACCATTTTTAAAGTTGCCCTATCTAAAGAAGATCCAATTGTTCCAGCACGGTCACTTTGAATCCAATATCCCTTATAAACAACATACGCATTAACGTTAATGTAATCACCGCGTTTCAATTGACAATCATGACTCTTAACAGAAAGTTTACCTGCCTTTAAATTATTGCCTGGTGCTGAATGCATGCAGTGGTATACAAAATCAGCACCTTGACGTTTTGCGACACAATCCATTTCAGCTGTCAATTCATATCCCCATATTCCTTCAGAAAGGACCTCCAACATTCGCTGATAACTGCTGTCAGAAATTGCTGCTACTCTTTTCATTAAAACCAATTCTTGTACAGTTTTATACTGACGAAGCTCTGCAACAATATCAGGAACTTGAGCAATTTGATCTTTAAGATTTACTTTTAAATCGTGATAAATATTGACTGGAAGAGCTTCTAATCCTGAGATACCAATAGGCCTTCCTCCACTTCCGGTAGCATCTAATATTTCCCTTATTTGAGCCCCAAAGCTATGGACACCCTGATTAGTATCTTCTCCAACAATACTAGCATCAAAAGAACTTGAAATAGATCGTGGATCTGGAGAACTAACTAATCTTACTTCACCTATCCACGAAACTTCTTCTATTTGATCTAGCATATATTCCACCCCAGCTACCAGCAAACTAGCTTTTCCCTTTACAGGTACTACGACCATGGCATCGACAATTCGGTCTAAGTTTGACCAATTAGTAAGATAACCAACATGACCTGTCTGGTTCCACTGATGGATTTTTGGAGCAGAATATACGACTACACCAGACAAGTCATGTTTAATGGCAAAGCTACGGACACGTTCAATCCGATTTTCAAATTCCAATTTTGGAACTTCATGGTTGGTCTTACTCCACATTGTTTCTCCTGAACGATTTTTAGCGTTTAAGTTCAAAAACTTGCGGATTGACACACCACTGAGGCTTTTCTCCTTTTAAAACAGCTAAGATGTCTCGACACATTGAATGATAGCAACGAGATTCAGCACCTGCAGTAGAGGCTAATATATGAGGGGATCCGATAAATTTAGGATGAGAAAATAGTGGGTGCTCAATTCTAGTTGGCGGTTCTTCGGGAAAAACATCTAAACCAACACCAGCTAACAGACCATCTTTTAGGCCTTCATAGAGAATATCCAAGTTTTCAATCAGGGACCCCCTTGCAAAATTTATAATATAAGCGCCTCTCTTAATTTTTTTTAAATTATTCTGATGGATTAATCCTCTTGTTTCCGGTGTTGCTTCTGCATGGATCGTTATAACATCAGAGCTCTTTAATAAATCGTCAAGTGTTTTTAACTTTACTCCAAATTGATGGGTATCTTGGTCTGACAAGTAGGGATCATAACCAATGAGATTCACATTGAAAACTGCAGCACGCTTAGCTACTTCTTTTCCAATTCTACCTAAACCAATAATACCCCAAGTCTTTCCTTCTAACTCATCAGTTCGTTCGGTTAAACGTCGGCTCCACTCCCCTCGAAGCAAAACTCTGTGCCAGTAAAACAAATTTTTTGTTAAAGCCAGAACCATTGCAAGAGTAGCCTCAGCTACAGCCGAACCGAGCAGTGGAGCGTAAACTACTGGAATACCTCTAATTGTTGCAGCCTTAATATCAATATTTTCATAACCAGCGCCACTACGAGCAATTACTCTCAACTGAGCACTTGCATCCATGATTTTTTCATCAATTGGAGAAAGTCCCCTACTAATCAAACAAACCGTCTCTGGTATTGACTGAATTAATGTTTGCTGATCATCTGCAGGAGCAGTCACAATTCTGTAACGGTGTCCTAACTCTTGGTGCGCAATAGGATCAATTGGAACAGTAGCTAGAATTTTTAGCTGTCTAGTCATTTTGAGAGTATTAGACCATAACCCCAGATATCATTTCGAAAAAGTTCTACACTTTTATTTTTTCTAAGTCATATCATCATTTAACATTCTTCAAAATTATTATAAATGATTTTCATAGACTAGTCGTAGGGAACATTTCCTGTTACCTTAGTCTTGGTTTTAGTACTATTTAGAAAATTAGTCTTTCAGCAAAATTGTAAAGCTTATTTCACTGGAGAGGTAGTATGTCTGGAATGATTGTTGCTCCCCAACCTGAAGCAGTTGAGCAAGGTGCTAGAATTCTTGCTAATGGAGGTAATGCTTTTGATGCAGCCCTAGCTTGTGCCTGGACACAGTTCCTAGTTGATCCTCATTCTTGTGGAGTTGGTGGGTACTTAATTCTCACCTGTCGACTTAGTAAAGACAATCAGCCACATCCCATTATTGATGCCCCAGCAGTAGCAGGTTCAAAAGTCCAAACTGACATGTGGAAAGACAAAGTCATAGGTCCTAACCCAGGTGGTTGGGGGTTTTTTCTACAAGACAAAGTCAATGAAGATGGATATCAATCAATCTGTGTCCCAGGAATCATTCGAGGACTTGAATTTATCCATAAACGTTGGTGCACTATTCCTTGGCGGGACTTAATTGAACCCTCTATTCAATTAAGTCAACAAGGTTGGCCTGTAGGTGAACATCTTGGCAAACGCTGGAAAGATTCCCCACAATACTATGAGAATACCTCCTTACTCGAAAAACTCTATGTGAGTCCAGAAAGTCGTCGGATTTATCTGGATGCTAATGACAAACCGTATGAAGTAGGAACTATTTTACGAAATCCGGATTATGGGGAAACACTTGAAAAATTGGCTAAGAACGGCCCTGACGATTTCTATGAAGGTAATTTATCTAAAATGATGATGGTAGATCTAGAAAAACATGGAAGTTGGATTACAAATGATGACTTGGCAAACTACCAGATACGCAAAGAAAAACCAGTAGTTATTCAATACCGAGATTACACAATCCAAACTTCTCCTGCTCCGCATGGTGGCCCTACTTTAGCAGCTATCTTAAATATTTTAGAAGGATATGACCTTGTCCGTTTAGGCCATAACTCACCAGCTTATATATCTCTTGTATCTATGGCGATGAAAGCAGGTTTTGAAGATCGTAATCGTTTTCTGGGTGATCCTCAATTTGTCCAAGTTCCTCTTGACTGGATGCTCTCAAAGGAACGAGCACAAGAATGGCGAGACATCATTGATAGTAAAATAGATTTTGAACCCTCTAATGTGCAAACTGGGGGACCAGATACTACTCACACTAGTGTTGTCGATCGCTGGGGCAATTGTGTTTCACTAACTCACTCACTAGGAAGTTCTTCAGGTGTCATCACACCTGGACTAGGTTTTATGTATAACAATTCAATGATCAACTTTCACCCGTACCCCGATCACCCTAATAGTATTCTTGCTGGTAAAGGACGTACTACCGGAATGACGCCAACAATTGTTTGGAAAGATCATAAACCTGTTCTAGTTATTGGAGCCCCTGGTGCTACAAGAATTATCACTGGGGTGCTTACGGTCATTCTTAACCATCTTGACTTTGGGATGTCCATTAGTGATTCGGTTTTAGCTCCCCGATTTGACAGCCAAGGTGGGCCAATTACATGTCAGGCTCGTATCCCTACAGGGGTGTGTGCTGAAGTCAGAAGAAAACATGAAATCCTGCGTTTGCCACAAAGTCATGGAGGTTTTGCTTTGGTCCATGCTATACAAATTGATGGCAAAAACCACCAGTTAAATGGTGCAGCTGATACTGGTGCTGATGGAATGGCTCTTTTGGTAGAAGACTCTTAAATTTGAAAAGAAAAAAGCAATCTGAGACGTGCAGCTTCTTGATTGAAAGGTTGAGAGTGTTATTGATCAACAAAGTTTGATTTTTCAGAAGAAATATCTCAGTTTAAAATGTGCCTTTATGAGGTTTTTCCCAGTCTCCACTAAAACCATCTACACCATAAATCCGACAAAGTCCCTTGTTCATGTCAAACTCCGCTCTCACTCCATTAGAGTATTGAATTTTCTGCAAGGTCCTCTCCTGATTTAAAAATTCATGAGAAACCATCTCTGAATAAACAACTTTCTGAAAATAGGCACTCCAACGCTTTAACCATTCAATCCGTCTATCCATTTCTTTAGTCTCCCAATCCTTGATTGGAACTCCTCCCTCAAATGCAAGTCCTGGAAAATCTTTACGATAGGGGAGCATCCAATTATAAGCTGGAGCAGATGCGAACAGGAGTTCATATAGACGGGGATTCTTATCCTCTGGCCAGTCGTACGTACCATATCCTCCACCAGAAAAACAAGCTGCATAACACTCATGAAAAACTAGCTGGAATAGTGGAACTGGCTCACCAACCGGCAAACGATCTCGAGACCAATCAGTAAAGAAAAAGAAATCACAGCTGGAAGCACACCAGAAACGTGCTAACTCAGCCCCAGGCATAATTCCTCGTTGACGGGTTTCTCTGAAACATTCAATTTGTTTTTCAATAGCTCTTCGACGAGACACCCTGTGTTGGGAAGAAAAATCTTCTTTGTGACCACCATGAAAAGCAAAACCATCAAAATATAGGGCATCCATACCAAAACCTTTAGATTTACTAAAATCAAGAGCCTGCCGAAGGGCATCCGGTCCAAACTCTGGACTTAAACCATCTCCCCAGAAACTTGGACGTGGATGCAACTTGCCCAACCTATCAACTGATGATCGTGCTGAATTATATCCGGGAGCTCCCTTTAAATGGGCATTTGGATTTATGAAGACTTTGATCAATGCACCCTCTCTGCGAACTCTACTAACAAAGCGATTGAGCCTTTTCCAACCACCAGAAATAGGTTCTTCACGAAGAAATGCCTGCCAGCTGTTAGCACCATCTTTTCCACCAGTCCCAGAAGACCATTTTGGAAAAAAGAAATTGACTGCAAGGTTATGGCTCCTCCATCTACGGATATCTCTCAAGACCTGCCGCTCATTGTTTGCATCCCAAAAATAAGACCGGTATTCAATTCCTTGGAGGTATCTCTTAATGGCTGGTGTTTTCTTTTCTTTTTCTTTGAGAGTTTTAAATAAACCCTGCTTTTGGGCGTATCGACGATAAGCTTTAGCCATCCCGACATAATCTAAATCTTGAGCAAACCGCATTAGGAACTGACGGGCATAACCAAGGGTCCCAAGAGAAGAAATCCAGTTAAAATCAATACTAGAAACCTTTCCAGGTATGTGGTCAACTTCGACACTACAATCCCAAAATGTTTCTACGATCTGATAAAGCGAGTGATTCTGTTTTGCCAAACCAAATAGTGGGAGGCTGTAGCGCCCACCAACTAAATTTCCGCGGGCAGAAAAATCGTTTTTTTGATAATCAGTAGATCCACTCTTAGGCATAGGTTCAGCCATTTCAGCTGGAATCAAATAGCCCGAACCATGAGGAACTAGAAGGTAACCTCCTTCAACAGTAGGTTTTTCAATGTGATAAAAATGTTTGATCTCGAGAACTTTTTGCATGCCACCAGTTTGCTCAATCCTAACTAATAGTTCATCATTCTCCGAATCGAGGGCTTGTATTATTTCAATCTCTACATCTGTCCCACTGAATGAACTGAGCTTGGTTTTAACACCTCTATGTTGTCCTTGAATAAAGGGCTTAGTTTCTCTGTCTGCAGCCTCCTCAAACCTATAAAGTTTTGTTTTGTTGTCAGATTCACGAGCAGTCACCAAAACCTGAGGCTGTATAGATTGGGAATTTTGCCAGATTGTCAGTCCACCAGGTTTATAGACCTTAAAACCACCTGCTTGATCAATACGGACGGAATAATTCTTTCCTTGTAGTTCCCAACTCGTTTTTGAGCTGTCAGAACATCCACCTAAGTCAAGCAATCCAGTGCCGATGACTGCTGAGGTAACCATGAATGTCCGACGATCAACTAGCTCTCTTTTTTTGCGGGGAGCAGAAAAAATAATTTTTCTAGCTTTATTTTGGTCCACTTTAGACTCGTTTTTTTGGGAAACATCTAGACAATGGACAGCTTTGATCTAACTAACACAAAAATGATTTAATAATCCTTTTGCTCACATTAAGGGAAACCTCGTCTCTTTTGAAAACCTAAGCATGAACAAAATTCTTTGCAGACCTATGTAGACAGATCAGACAAATCTAATCGATTCTCCCCATTTAACCGAGAAAAAATTTCTGCTGTTTTCTTAATACCATCTTTTAGAGACGTTGCCGGCACTTGACCAAGTTCTGTTTTTAAGCCCTGCTCATCAAAATTTGTAGCAATTGCAATTCTTTGGTCTTTGCAACTAATAAGACCTTTAGAATTTGGCAAGACTTCTTCAATAGTATTAATTACTTCCTCAACCGTCACAACCTCTCCCCTAATATTATATACACGTGCTCCTTTATTCTTACTTTCAGCACAAGCAATAAAGGTCTTAGCTGTATCATCAACTAATTGCATAGACACAGGACCACCAAACTGAATTTCAAATGTCTGACCAACAACAGCAGCTTTAATAGCCGTTGTCGGGCCGGAAGTAATACCAAAATCACGACCAGGACCATAAACAGCATATGGTCTCAATCCTACACTAGAGATCGCATGATCAGAAAAATACACTCTAGCGTTACCTTCATTACAGTGTTTAAAAACTCCATAATGGGTTCTTGGAACCAAGGGAGCACTTTCATCCAGCAATGCTTCTCCATAATCATCCTCTGGTCCAAAAACTGCAGCTGAGCTAGCATAAACTAAACCCTCAATTTGATCCTGAAGTAACCGAGCAGCTTCGAAAACATTGATCGTTCCAACAACATTAACTAAGGCACCTAATTTAGGATTTGACTTACATGTAGGAACCTGTAGTCCTGCCAAGTGAATGACATGAGTGATTTGATGGATTTGAAGGTTCTCACTGAGCTTTTTAAAATCTGTAACATCTCCTTGTATGAAATGGACATTGGAAAGTTTTTCTTGCGAGAGCAGCATAGAAATTCTTCTTGGTTCCAAGTCTAGGTCATAAACAAAAACTTCTTTATTGCGATCAACTAAATTACGTACAATCCAAGTCCCAATGCACCCTTGGGCGCCAGTCACAAAATAACGCGACATTGTAAAGACCTCCTGTTAGTTAGTACTCATTTAAAAAAAGCATTGTAAATTTAAGGGTCATTCTTTATTGAAGGCATAACCTAGTTGACAAAACTGAGACTAGAAATATTTATTGAACTGGTGTTGCTGAAGAGGAGTGATATTCCTGTATGGAACGAACATCTCGTCTGTTTGATTTTAAAGCACTGATACCACTAGCTACCGCTGCTCCACCAGACAAAGTGGTAATACAAGGAACATTGTACTGAATAGCAGATCTCCTAATAGCCCTTTCATCAAAGAACGACTCCTTATCTAAAGGTGTATTTAGTATAAGATTTACCTGACCGCTCTTTATAAGATCTACCACATTAGGTCTACCCTCATTAACCTTATAGACTTTTTCAACTGAAATGCCATTTTCTACGAGGATTTTCTGGGTGCCACCAGTTGCAACTAATTTAAAGCCTATTTGATAGAAACGTCTGGCTATGTCAATGACATTTTGTTTGTCGCGATCGTTGACACTAACAAATGCAGTGCCCGAACTGGGAAGTACCACTCCAGCACTAAGCTGTGCTTTGGCATAAGCTAGACCAAAAGTATCTGCAACTCCCATAACCTCACCAGTAGACTTCATTTCAGGTCCAAGAATGGTATCAACTCCCGGAAACTTTAAAAAAGGGAAAACTGGAGATTTTACAAAAAAGTGGTCAACAGGTAGCTCATCAGGCAGATCAAATTCTGAGAGTTTTCTGCCGGCCATTATACTAGCTGCTATTTTTGCTAAAGGAATACCTGTAGCTTTACTGACAAAAGGAATTGTGCGAGAAGCTCGAGGGTTTACCTCTATAACATAAACCACATCATCTTTTATAGCGTACTGTACATTCATCAACCCTATTACTTTAAGTGCTTGGGCTAAACGGATCGTATAATCACGCATCGTTTTTAAGTGTTCAGACTTTACCATATAGGTTGGTAATACACAGGAACTATCTCCAGAGTGGATCCCAGCTTCTTCAATATGCTCCATAATGCCTCCGATAACAACTTGTTCACCATCGGCAACAACATCTACATCAACTTCAAAAGCATCTTCCAAAAATTTGTCTATTAAAATTGGTCTATCCTGAGAAACTCCAACAGCCTCAGCCATATATCGTTCTAAAGATTTATCGTCATGAACAATGACCATTGCGCGACCACCAAGAACATATGATGGTCTAACCAAAACCGGATAACCTACTCGTCCTGCCACTCCTACTGCACCCTGAAAAGATGTTGCAGTACCAGAAGGAGGCTGTGGAATATTCATTGTTTCTAGCAATTTTCCAAACCTTTTCCTATCTTCAGCAAGATCAATTGATTCTGGCGAAGTTCCAATAATTGGCACACCTGCCTGCTGAAGAGCCAATGCTAACGTTAAAGGTGTTTGGCCACCAAACTGCACAATAACGCCATTGGGTTTTTCCTTGTTTACAATGTGCATTACATCTTCTAACGTCAGTGGTTCAAAATAAAGGCGATCAGAGGTGTCATAATCAGTTGAAACTGTTTCTGGATTACAATTAACCATGATGGTTTCCCATCCATCCTCTTTTAAGGCAAAAGAAGCGTGGCAACAACAGTAATCAAATTCAATTCCCTGACCAATACGATTTGGCCCACTGCCAAGAATAACAATTTTTCTATTCTGTGTGGGCTCAGCTTCGCACTGCTCTTCATAAACTGAATAGAGATAGGGTGTAAAAGATTCAAATTCAGCTGCACAAGTATCTACTTGCTTGTAGACTGGAATTATTCCTTTAGATATTCTATTTTTTTGTACTTCAATAGCTGTAGAATTAGTTAGCCAAGCTAGATATTGATCTGATATCCCATTACGTTTAACAGTCCATAACAGCTCCTGGGGAATGTCAGCTAGGGTTTTCCCTCGTAACTCTGATGAAAGAAGGGAAATTTCCTGAATCTGACGGAGAAACCAAGGATCTATTCGAGTATATTCAAAAGCTTTGTCCAAAGAGAGTCCTTTTTCAAATCCAAATCGAAGATAAAGAAGCCTATCAGGATTAGGAGTAATGAGTTTTTGTTTTATCTGGTCTGCATCAAGTTTTTGTGAACCAACTTTTCGCCCTGTTTCCAAAGAACGTATGGCTTTAAGCAGGGACTCCTTAATTGTTCTTCCAATTGCCATCACTTCACCAACTGATTTCATCTGGGTTCCTAAACTTGGTTGGGCTTCAGGAAATTTTTCAAATGCCCACTTAGGGATTTTAGTTACAACATAGTCGATAGTGGGTTCAAAACAAGCTGGGGTTTTTTTGGTTATGTCATTTGGAATCTCATCTAAGGTAAATCCAACTGCTAGTTTTGCAGCAATTTTAGCAATTGGAAAACCAGTAGCTTTTGAAGCAAGAGCTGAGCTTCGCGAAACCCTCGGATTCATCTCAATTACAACCAAACGTCCATTTTGAGGGTCAACTGCAAATTGGATATTTGCTCCACCCGTTTCTACACCAACTTTCCTAATAACTTGAATTGCAGCATTACGCATGTGCTGATATTCCTTATCCGTTAATGTTTGTACAGGTGCAACTGTGATGGAATCACCAGTGTGAACACCCATAGGGTCAACATTTTCAATACTGCAAACAATTACCACATTGTCTTTTAGATCACGCATAACCTCGAGTTCAAATTCTTTCCATCCGATCACAGACTCTTCAATTAAAATTTCATTTGCAGGACTAAGTGTTAAACCTTTCTGAGCCAAAGATTCAAATTCTTCAGCGTTGTAGGCAATTCCTCCTCCTGTTCCTCCCAAAGTAAACGAGGGACGGATAATAGCCGGATATTCCACATCCTTAACAATTCTTTTCGCTTCCTCAAGACTGTGGGCCACCCCGCTCTGGGGGGTATCTAAACTAATTTCTCGCATTGCTTCTTTAAAAAGAAGTCGGTCCTCACCTATCTTAATTGACTCAATTTGAGCCCCAATCAATTCAACATTATTTTTGTCTAAAACACCTTGTTTTGACAATGCTACAGCCAGATTGAGAGCAGTTTGACCACCTACAGTGGGTAACAAAGCATCCGGTTTTTCTTCTAGAATGATTTTTTCTAGGTACTCTGGCGTTAGTGGTTCGATATAAGTACAGTCAGCTAATTCAGGATCAGTCATTATGGTGGCTGGATTAGAATTAACTAAGACAATGGTATATCCCTCGCTTCTCAATACTTTACAAGCTTGGGTACCTGAATAGTCAAATTCACATGCCTGACCAATTACAATTGGACCAGAACCTATTACAAGAATCTTCTGAATATCTGTTCGTTTTGGCATTAAGTTTTAATATATGAGTATTAGTTAAACTAATGCTGATGCTGAATAACCAATCTTCTGAACTCGTTAAAAATATACCTAGAATCATGAGGACCAGGCGCTGCTTCAGGATGATATTGAACACAGAAAAATGGCAAACTTCGATGTCTAAAGCCCTCAAGGGTTTGATCGTTTAGGTTAACATGTGTTACTTGAATTTCTTCGGGCAATGACTTACTGTCTACAGCAAAGCCATGATTTTGAGCTGTGATCTCAACTTGTCCCGTATCCAATCGAATAACTGGATGATTTCCACCATGGTGACCAAATTTCAACTTATAAGTCCTAGCCCCTACTGCCAAACCCATAATTTGATGACCCAAACAAATTCCTAAAATAGGTTTTTTCTCCATCAGTTCTTTAACAGTGGCAACTGCATAAGTAACTGGTTCAGGGTCTCCAGGACCATTCGAAAGAAAAATACCGTCAGGCTTTAAATCCAGAATCTCGCTGGACGATGTATTCGCTGGAACAACTATAACTTCAAACCCATGGTCAACTAGTAACCTCAAAATATTACGTTTGATTCCAAAGTCAATAGCCACGATTTTAATAGTTTCTATCCGCTCTTTATTTTCTTTTCCATCTTTCTCCTTCTTCCTTTCTACAAAATCTGAAAAAAGATTAATAGATGGTTTTTCCCATTGATAAGGATTTTTGCAGGTAACTCTTGCAGCTAGATCTTGTCCAACCATTTTTGGCGATTTTTGAGCTTTGGTAATTAAGGATTTTTCATCCAAATCACCAGTTCCAATAACAGCTCGCATTGCCCCTTGTTTTCTAATATGTCTAACTAAGAACCGGGTATCAATATCGGAAATTGCAACGATACCATTTTTCTTGAGATATTCTGGTAATGAATTATGTTGACGCCAATTACTCGGGAAATCGGTCATATCTCGAACAACTAAGCCTTCAGCAAAAATTTTATCTGCTTCATCGTCTTGAGGATTGACTCCATAATTGCCTATGTGGGGATATGTGAGAACCACAATTTGACTAGCATAAGAGGGGTCAGTGAGAATTTCCTGATAACCAGTCAAAGAAGTATTAAAAACAATCTCTCCTGATTTTTCTCCATTAAAACCAACAGATTTTCCTTTAAATGTTAATCCATCTTCCAAGGCGAGAACTGCATCCATCCAACATTTCCTTTAAAAAATATTCTTTATAGACTGCTTAAAAATTAATTAAGTAGAAATACTAGTTACCTGACCATCAATTCAAAAGTTCTAAAGAAATCTACTGCTTAGAACCAGCTCCAGAGCAACTAACCTGCTATGCACTGTCAGTGCAGGAGAGATATTAAAATCCTGAACCTAAATAGCTACATTATTAATGTTAAGCTGGAGGTAGGGTCTAAGCCAGAACTAATAATCTCTTCATCAAGCTTTATTACCATCCTTTACAAATGCACTGCAGTGTTTATAACATATTTTTCAGAAAAGGCTAAATTAGAGGATAATGTTCCTACTAAAATCACTATTTTCTTAGAACAAAAAATCCATTGAATACACCAAGTTATCAATATTGAAATAAGGAAAAAACAACACAATAAAAGGTAGATAAAATTCATATTCACAAAATAAACAATGATTCAGCTAATACCCGTTAGTCCAAGAAATATTTAACCTAAACTAATCTATATAAATGGAATCTTCTTTTACTTCAGTAATTATACCTGCCTATAACGAAGCTCCAGCTATTAGTCATGTCATCGAAAATATTCCTAGCCAACTAGTCAACGAAGTCATTGTTGTTGACAATGGGAGCACTGATCAAACCGCGAAGATAGCTCAGAAACAGGGAGCCCGAGTAATTTTTCAACCAGAGCGAGGTTATGGAAATGCTTGCTTAGCAGGAATTGCCAATCTAAATAAAAAAACAGAAATAGTTATATTTCTAGATGGTGATTATAGCGATAATCCACATCAAATTGCAGATTTCATTAAAACTATACACCAACAAAATGTAGATTTAGTCCTTGGTTCGAGAGTCAAAGGTGTCCAGGAAGCAAGGTCATTAACTGTTCAACAAAAATTTGGAAACTGGCTCGCTGTAAAACTCATTAAGATCTTTTATGGACACGAATATACAGATCTTGGACCTTTTAGAGCAATTAACCGTGAAAAACTACGTCAATTAAATTTGAATGACCCTACTTATGGTTGGACCGTAGAAATGCAAATCAAAGCCCTACAAAGGGGATTCACCGTAGTAGAAATTCCTGTCGATTACCGTCGCAGACTGGGCAAATCCAAAATTTCAGGTACTCTGTCGGGAACTATTAAAGCTGGAATCAAAATTCTATGGACAATTGCAAAACTCACTCTTCAGCACTGGCTGAATAAATCTGGTTAGATACTCTGTGAAGATCTCTCTTTTCAACTCAATCTTAGGCGTTCTTAAACATTTTCTTTTAATTGGTTTGCCTTATCAGAGGATCTACAAGCTCCTCTGATTTCAGTTTAGTACTCACTTTAATCCCTACCACTTTTGCGAGAATTGCATGAATTTGTCGAACACCCTCAATAAGCGCTGCTGGCCCGGGTTGCAAAATGAAGGCCGACTTGATTTCGTAAATGTGTCCTCGTTTAATGGCTGACAGTTTTGACCAGCCAGGCCTCCCTTTGATCTTTGATTTATTAACCTTCACGCCACACCAAGAAGCAATGATCACTTCAGGATCTCGACAAATTACTTTTTTGGGATCTACTATACGGTCTTTGCCCAAATGTTTCTGGCGAAGTTCAGGAAAAATTGGTACGCCACCAGCTAACTCAACAAGTTCCTCAACCCATTGTATTCCGCTAATCAATGGATTTGCCCATTCTTCAAAAAAAACTCGAGGTCGCCTTGGAAAAGAGTGGGCCGAAGCTTGGATATGTGCAAGTCCAACAAGTATTTGATTCACTAATTTTCTTGCCTTTTTTTTGTTGCCAACTAAATTGCCCAAGGTTTGAATCATTTCAAATATTCCATTTATGCTCCTCTGATTAAAGGTCAAAAGGGTCAATCCCCTCTTAATCAGATCACGAGTAATATCTGCTTGTAGATCAGAAAAAGCCAAAACAATATCAGGGTTTAACCGTTCAATTTTTTCAAGATTCGCATGAGTGAATCCTGACACTCTGGGTTTTAAGCGCGCTTCTTTTGGACGAACTGTATACCCAGAAACACCAACAATACGAGAGTCTTCTCCCAAAAGATAAAGTGTTTCAGTGGTCTCTTCAGTCAGACAGATTATCCGGTCAGGATAAATATCTAATTGATCTATTGAACTGGTAAATTTCTCTAAATTATTGTGAGGTTTAGTCCTGCCATTTATTTTGGAATAATCCAAATTGATTAACACTCCCATTAATACTTGCGGTTAGATGGCTGACAAACGGCGCTGTCTCCGCAGTAGACCTAGAAATGTAATTCCTCCAACCACAGCAGTTACAGCTCCTACTGGTAATTCCACAGAACCGAGGACTGTTCTAGCTATGGAATCTGCTAGCATCAAAAAACCTGCTCCAGCTATGAATGAACAGGGTACTACTAATCGAACATCTTCTCCAAAAATCAGACGAACTCCATGCGGAACAATGAGTCCAACAAAAGCAATGGTTCCCCCTTCAGCAACCGCTATTCCTACAACTAAACAGGATGCTAAATAAACAAGTCGTTCACATCGGCGAATATTTACTCCTAAACTTGCTGCTGAATCTTCTCCCATGGCCATCAAATGAAGATCTCTACTTAACACCAATAATACGAACCAACCCGGGAGTAAAAATAAGAACATGTATAAGATTCTATCGAAACCAACAATATCAATTGTTCCTATAGTCCATCGAAGTATTTGTAGAGCTCGAGTATAGTCAGCTGTATACTGGATTAAGATCACACCTGCACTTGCAATTAAATTAACTACAACACCAGCTAGAAGAAGTGTGCCTGGCATAACAGTATTTCCAGATCGCGATAAATGATATACCACTGCTGCAGCCCCAGCAGCTCCAGCAAATGCAGCAACAAAGACTATAGGAATTCCACCAAGATTAATTCCCCAACCTAGAGCAATAGCGAGACTCGCACCTAGGGTACCACCTCCAGAGACCCCCAGAGTAAATGGTTCTGCGAGGGGATTTCTAAAGAAAGCTTGCAAACAAGCACCAACCGACCCCAAAGAAGCACCTAAAATTCCTGCTAACAGTACCCTGGGAAGGCGAAGCTCAAAGAAAAGGATTCGAGCCAATTCATCTTGACGTAACAAAGTAAAATCTAAGGTTCGATATCCAACAACCAGCGAAATAATCAAGGAAAATCCTAGAAAAATACTGACAAGAAATAGTGCGCGAAACAAACGTTGCCAACCTACATTTATATTCTTAGTAGATTTACTTGTAAAATTACATTCATCTTTCTGTGCAAATAAACTCATAGATGCCCTTAGTTTCCCGACCAAACAAAAATCCGTCCATTAATTTGGTAGGCATGAATGGAAGGGTCGCTGTAAACACTTGACAACACTGATTCAGTTAGAATATCTAATGGTTTCCCATCATTGACAATTGATCCTTGATTAATGGCTAGAATTTGATCGAACTCAGTATCTATTAGCTGAAGGTCATGGGTAACCACTAACGATGTAATGTTTTTTTCATCTCGAAGAGATTTGAGGATTTGAACAATCATTGCTCTATGCTTCAAGTCCAATGCTGTGGATGGTTCATCCAGCAGAAGACATTTTGGTTCTTGAGCTAAGGCTCTTGCAATTGCAACAAGTTGACGTTCACCGCCTGAGAGTTCAGTTACAGGGCGACAAGCTAAGGACCTAGCTCCCACCCTATCTAGCGCATTTAAAGCTTTCTCAGCATCTATTAGATTTTCAAATTGGAAACGTGCCCTGTAAGGTGTTCTACCTGTTAAAACAACTTCAAGAGCTGTAAAGGGAAAAAACATGGGATTGATCTGAGGAACGTAGGCCAATGAACAAGCCAAGGATTGCTTCGATATTCCCATCATAGACTGACCACCAAAATACACTTTTCCCGATGTAGGATGCAGGAGACCAGCTAACAAACGAACCAAAGTTGATTTTCCTGAACCATTGGCTCCTATGAGACCAACTAGTCTACCCTCCTCGATTTGAAGTGAGGTCTCCTTTAATACAAATTTTTCATTATCATAGGTAAATGTAATGTCGCGTGCTTCCACCAGCACTTTTGATTTTGTGAGTCTATTTTTTTTGTTAATTGGCATCTAACGTGAATTCCTCAGGGTGAATGAGCTTAGCAAAAAGCTTGGCAGTCTTCACAACAAACTGTGAAGGATGGATTACAAACATCTCACGAATAGCAAACAGTCTTCCTTCTCGTACAGCATGTATATGATTGAATACATTCCAGACACTAGTAACATCCTCCTTAAAACTTCCTTCTGCTCCCTGAACCATGTCGATAATAACTTCAGGATTAAAAGTAACAATTGCTTCCTTGCTAATCTTGGCATAAACAGAAGTTGCTGAAGGAACAATAGGAATCCCCCCAGCAACTTCAATCAGTTCGGTCAAATAGCTACCTTTGGTAGCAACATAAAGTCCCCTAAGGGTACCAGGCACCCTATCGACAACACATAAAACCCTGGGTTTAGATAAACCATCCATTCGAAGAGCTAGGCTATCTAATTGGCTTTTAATTGTAATCCGAAGTTTTTCTGCTTCGGGTCCCCGTCCCACAGATTGTCCAATTAACTCTATGGTCGAAAAAATGTCTGAGAGAGATTTACTATTCACAACCAGTACCTTAAAACCAAGAGCCTGAAGTTGACCATCTATAAACGGCGCTTGAATCTCAGACATAATAATTAAATCAGGGCGAAGACTGGCAAGTTTTTCAATACTAGCGTTTTGCCATCCACCTACTCGTGGTAATTCCTCAACGCCAGCAGGATAACTACAGTAATCAGAAACAGCAACAACCCGATCAAAAACACCAATGCCTTCAAGAATTTCAGTTACACTAGGCGAAAGTGAGATTATACGGCTAGGGTTACTCAAAACTACAGCTTCTGATCTAGATTTAGAGGGCAAAAAAGGGAAATGATTGCAATTAATCATCCACACAGTAGTAACAACAAGAAAACCCAAACCAATCTTTTTTTGAAAAAACATTCGAGACCGATTAAGTTTTGTTACTTGGTTAGTTACTTTCATTTTAATAGTATGTCGGGTAGTTTAACTACTAATGATCATTACAATTAGAATAAAATCTCACAACTCCGGGTATTCAACCAAATAACAAAAATTTTAAGATCAATTGATTTAATGATCTCTATTTCATAGTCAACTAACTACTTTCAAAATTAGATCATATATGAGTAAAGCAAAATAGTAAGAAAATACCTAAAAATAGAACGATCGATTGGATAAAGAATATCCATTTACTATTCTTCGCCATGCCCAGTGGTTGACCTGCCCTATATACTGAATATCAGACACCTTTTGAATAGTTTGATTATAAGGATAATAATTCAAAGCCAATAGGACTCTTAGTTCGTAATTTTCACTTACTTTTTTTAAAATGGGTTCCTAGTTTATAGCAACTTCTATCAGAACAATAACAAACGAAAAACTAACATTAAAAAATTAATCCAAATATATTATGCTGTTCTTATGAGCTAAATTTTATCACTATTTAAACAAGAACAGGTTTCTACAAAAATTATTGTCTAAAGTCGCATGATTGCTAGTTTTTATAGCAATTGATAAACTGAGGCTTTTAAATCAGGTTTTATCCAACAGGAACTAGTGGGGAACATTGATGGATCGTTTTTCGCGCATATGTTTTTATGCCTTTTTCTTTCTCATAATTAATAGTGCTTATTTGTGGCCCCATGCAGAACCTCATATTTTTTATATTTTTAATGTCGTGATCCATTTATTTTTAGGAATTACCTTAACCGCTATTGTTAGTTGGTATTTACTGAAAAATTTTAAAAAAATACAGTTTAAATCTAAATTAGGTCTTACATGTTTTTTAGTTAGTGCAGTTCCAGCAATTGCCCTGCTCTTCATTGGTAACATACAACCAAACCGCTGGGTTTTACACCTACATATTGGTTTTGCTTTGATTGCGGTACTAGTTGGATGTTTAGCTGTTCATTCCCACTATAAAAAATCTTCTGACAAGAAAAAATCTATACTAAAACCCATAGTAAAAATTTACAGAATAGCACTATTGCTATTGGTCATGATCCCAACTGGATTAATGATCCTTAAACACTACTTTCCACACGAAAATCTACGTTTTCAAAATCCAGTAAATACACCAATGTCCATGGAACAGGAAGGCGATGGCTCTGAAAGCCCCTTCTTCCCATCTTCAGCTACTACTAATACTGGAGGACTAATTCCCAGCGATTTCTTTATGACTTCAGAGACTTGTCAAAGATGCCACCCTGACATTTATAAACAGTGGTATTCATCGATGCACCACTTCTCATCGTTCAATAATCAGTGGTATCGCAAATCAATCGAGTATATGCAAGATGTAGTCGGTACTGAGCCCTCAAAATGGTGTGCTGGTTGTCACGACCATGCAGTTTTCTTCAATGGAAGATTCGACACCCCCATTAAAGAACAAGTCAACACGCCTGAAGCTCAGGCTGGATTGGCTTGCACCTCATGTCACTCAATTGTCCAAGTTAAAAATAGCATGGGTAACGGAGCTTTAGTCATTGAATATCCTCCGCTACACGATATGGCGACCAGTGAGAATCCTATAATGCAATGGATTCATGATTTCCTGGTAATGGTGGACCCTGGTCCTCATAAGAACGTTTTCATGAAACCCTTTCATCGTAAAGATACAGCTGAATTTTGTTCGACTTGCCATAAAGTTCATCTAGATGGGCCCGTTAATGACTATCGCTGGTTACGAGGCTTTAATGATTATGATAACTGGCAGGCCAGTGGAGTCTCAGGACAAGGGGCAAGATCCTTTTATTATCCTCCAACGCCGAAGAAGTGCGTAGACTGTCATATGCCTTTAGTTGAATCAGATGATCTTGGAAACCAAGACGGAAAAGTTCACTCTCATCGTTTTCCCGGTGCTAATACCGCTGTTCCTTTGTCAAATGGAGATAACGAACAACTGGAAACAACAATTGCTTTTCTGAAAGACAACCAGGTGAGTGTCGACATTTTTGCTCTAAGTTTAGAGGATTCTCCTAAGTCTCCCTCCTCCGCACCTAAATCAGGTGGCCTATTTGAACTATCAAGTACCTTTGCCGTAGGTGAAGAATCTGAATCTTTTGGTTCGCGTGGTTTTGTTACAACTCCTCCTACTAGAATAGTAGCACCCATAAACAAAATAGGGGCTTTCGTAAAAAGAGGTGATTCACCGCGGATTGATGTAGTCGTTAGAACTCTTGGTGTCGGACATTTTTTCCCTGGAGGTACTGTTGATGCTTTTGATGTTTGGTTAGAATTTCGAGTTCTTTCTGAAACAGGTCAAGTAGTCTTCTGGAGTGGGTGGCTGGAGGATGGTGAAACAGGTTCTGTTGAAAAAAGTGCCCACATGTATCGGTCTTACATGCTCGATGAACGTGGAAACCCCATTAACAAAAGAAATGCGTGGGCAGCTCGATCAGTACTATATGTTAGACTGATTCCTCCTGGTGCTGCTGATACAGTTCGTTTTAGGCTAAAAATACCTGAAAATAGTAGTGACAAACTAATCTTAGAAGCAAAACTCAACTATCGGAAATTCAGTTGGTGGAATACACAGTGGGCATTTGCAGGAGTGCGCGATCCTAATCACATTGGATTTGGATTGGACAAGGGTTACGATGATGGGAGATGGGTTTTTCGAGGTGATTTAAGACAGGTTTCCGCAAAGAAGAAAGAAATTCCAGAAGTTCCTATTGTCGTAATGGCTAGCACACAAACTGAAATTGGGGTAATCGATAAAAACACTAAGCTTCCTATTCTGGAATCAGTATTTGACAAATCAGATTTAATCCGTTGGAATGATTATGGTATTGGTCTACTCCTACAAGGAGACCTTAAAGCAGCTGAAGTAGCTTTCCAAAATGTTACCCGAATTGATCCTACTTTTGCAGATGGTTGGGTAAATATAGCTCGGGCACGAATTCGAGAAGGTAATAACCTAGGAGCTCAAGAGGTATTAAAAAATGCTCTTAAAATAAATCCAGAATTAGCTAAAGCCCACTATTTTTATGGGCTAACCTTAAAAACTCAAGGGAAATATGACCAGGCTTTAGAGCATTTTCGTAAAACCTTGTCTCAGTACCCCCGAGATAGAGTCGTAAGAAATCAAGCAGGAAGAATCTTCTTCTTGAAACGACAATATAAAAAAGCCATTACAGAATTCAAAAAAACTCTACAAGTCGACCCTGAAGATTTGCAGGCCCACTATAATTTAATGCTTTGTTATCAAGGACTAGATCAACCGGAAATAGCGGAGAGAGAGCGGAAGCTCTATCTACGTTTTAAAGCTGATGAATCTTCGCAAGCAATTACAGGGCCGGTTCGAAGACGTCATCCTGAAGCTAATAATGAACGTCAGCCTATTCATGAACACTCATCAACGTTTGGAAAAACTGGATCCACTGGCAACCAAAATATTATACCTTCCTATACCAATAAAAGCGTCGAAAAGACCCTTTATGAATAAACTAAACCTTATTAACAAGTTTATCTTTTTGTTTAAACATCGAGGATTCATTTTAAATGTATTCTTTTTTTTGGTTGTCCTGGCATTTCTTTCCCCTAGTTTTCCATTAGTTTTCTCCAACCCTGTCTCTCAACCTCTTTTAATTCGGTTCGAAGATGTTACAGAAAAAGCAGGATTGCGATTTCGTCACAACAACGGTGCTTTTGGCATGAAGTATCTCCCAGAAACAATGGGTTCGGGACTGGCTTTCTTAGACTATAACAATGATGACTGGCAAGATATTTTATTAATCAATGGCAAAAATTGGCCAAATCGAAAAAAATCTCAATCATCGATGGCTCTTTATCGGAATAACAAGGATGGAACATTTAAAGATGTCACTAAACAGGTTGGTTTACATTCAACAATTTATGGAATGGGATGTGCAATTGGGGACTATGATAATGATGGTTGGGTTGATATCTATATTACAGCCCTTGGTCTAGACCATCTTTTTCGTAACAATGGCAGTGGAAGGTTCATTGACATAACTAAGGAGTCTGGATTACATAATCCTGATTTTGGTGCAAGTGCTGCTTGGTTTGACTATGATCTTGATGGTGACATCGATTTAATTGTTACTAACTATGTCCAATGGACTATCAAGAATGACATACACTGTAGCCTAGACGGAATTAATAAATCCTATTGCACACCCGAGTCTTATAAGGGAGTTTCATCTCGCCTTTTCCAAAATGTTGGAAATGGTACTTTTTCAGATGTCACTGATGAATCAGGCTTATTTGATTCAACAAGTAAGGCACTTGGAGTAGCTGTTCTAGATTCAAATGCTGATGGCTGGCCAGACTTTTTCCTCGCAAATGATACTCAACCAAATAAGCTTTATATCAACCAAAAAGATGGCACATTTAATGACCGTGGTATTCCATCAGGGGTTGCCATTAGTGAAGATGGAACCGTACGTGCAGCAATGGGCGTAGATGCAGCAGATTATGATGGCTCGGGATTACCAAGTCTCGTCATTGGAAATTTTTCTAATGAAATGTTAAACCTTTACCACAATGAAGGAAGGGGTATTTTTGTAGATGATGCCCCGACTTCTGCAGTAGGTCAATCAAGTTTGCTAACTCTAGCTTTTGGCTGTTTCTTTTTTGACTTTGATTTGGATGGAAAACTTGACATTTTCGTTGTCAATGGTCATGTTGAGAATGACATTAATAAAGTCCAACGTAGGGTCACATATGCACAGTCCCCGCACTTATTCCATAATCAAGGCAAACAATTCATTGAAGTCACAGATAAAGTAGGTTCAGATCTAAAGAAGCCAAAAGTTGGCCGTGGCACTGCCTATGGAGACTATGATAATGATGGTGACCTAGACCTCTTGATATCTAACAATGGTGGTCCAGCTGTTCTATTGAATAATCAAGGAGGTAACCAAAACAATTATTTAAGAGTCAAGTTAATTGGGACAAAAAGTAATCGTGATGGGATTGGTGCTAAGGTCAAAGTTAAGCTTCCTAGTGGTTCTCTTTGGAAACAAGTTAAAAGCGGCAGTAGTTACTGCTCTCAAAGTGAATTACCTGTTACTTTTGGAGTCGGAAAGAATACTAAGATCTCTAGTGTGGAAGTACATTGGCCTAGTGGAAAATTAGAAAATTTTTCCAAAGTATTAGCTAACCAACGCATCATCATTAAAGAAGGATATGGAATTCAATAAACATAATATTAATAATATCTTAGACTCATCTAAACAATGAAATACATTAATTTATTAGAAGGAAAAGACTTCCCTAAAAATTAACATTCTAGAACATAAGAAGCATAGAAACCCATGTCTCTTAGACCTCACAACAAACTCATTAGCTATCCCTTAGGTATATTATTTTTGTCACTGTTAATGTACTTGCTAATTTTAACTGGAACATTGAAGTCACCAATTGCAACACCGTTAGATTCCCACAAAACAACCCCTAGTTTTAAATCACCTGATGAGCAATTGGTCTACCACAACAATATTGGAATTGCACTTTTAGAACAATTCAACCATGAAGAGGCTTTAAAAGAATTCTCCCATTGTTTAGCTATAAAAAAAGATTTTCTCCCTGGGATCGTTAATAGCGCTCTTGCTTACTTCTACCTGCAACAATTTGATCAATCAGAAAAGTTTCTAAAACATGCTTTATGGATTAAAGAACGACAGCCAAACACATTATTTACTCTAGGAATGATATACAAGAACCAAGACAAATTAGATCTAGCTTTGGAATCTTTTAAAAAAGTTATTCTGCATGATGCTGAAGATCCACCTACACTTTATCAATTAGGGCAAATTTACCTTAAAAAACAGGAATATGTTCAAGCTGAATATTTCCTAAGTAAAGCAGTTCAGCTTTCTCCGTATGACACCGCGGCTCACTATAGTTTAGCCATGAGTTTGTTGCGCAAAGGCGAACAAGACAAAGGTAAAACAATGATTGCTAAGTTCATGAGCCTCAGAGAAAAAGGTGGGATTAGTTCCACTGGGACTCAATATGGCGAACAAGGCAAATACATGCTTGCCATTGGAGAATATCCTTACATTAGAAACTTGCTCCCTTCCCCAGTTATCCCTAAAGAACATAAGCAGATTCATTTTGTTGATGCTACTAAAACAACAGGTATTCATTTTAAACACGGGGCTGAAAGCAACAAAACTACTACTTCACAAATTGCCTCGAAACTGACTAGTCAATGGGTATATTCCATGGGGTCAGGAGCAGCTTTTGGAGATTATGACAATGATGGACACTTAGATTTATTCATAGCTAATTGTGGACCAACACAATCAACCCGTCGCCCTGCTCTTTACCATAATAATGGCAAGGGACAGTTTTTAGACGTGACTGAGAAAGCTGGGATTAAATATCAAGGTCAGGGTATGGCTGGATACTGGGGAGACTTTAACAATGATGGCTACCCTGATTTATTTCTATCAAATTATGGTCCTAATGTTTTATACAAAAATAATGGAAACGGGACATTTTCTGATATTTCTGCCACGGCTGGTGTTGAGGGAGACAAACATTGGCACCTCCCTGCTGCTCCAGTTGATTATGACCACGATGGTGACCTTGACATTTATGTAGGACACTTTGCAAATTTAATGCAGAAGCCATTCAAAAAATCTTTTTTGTCGTTCAAAAGCTTTAAGGGACTTGGCTCTCATCTCTTTAGAAACAACGGCGATGGAACTTTTAGTGATATGGCAAATGCAACAGGCATCTTCAATCCTCTAGAGAAACTAAGTTCCATAGTTTTCACTGACTTTGATAATCGTCGTGATGTCGACTTTTGGAGTGTAGCTCAAGATGGAAATAGTAGACTTTACAGTAACCAACGAATTGGAACCTTTCTCGACCTCAGTCAACATTTAAGTTCTTTTAAGTCATATCCGTCTAATAGTATTTCAACAGCTGATTTAAACAAAGATGGGAGAGTAGATTTCTTACTGAGTCCTGAATTAGGCCCCTTAATCTGGATTAAGAACCTAGGCCAAATGACTTTTAAGGCAACAACTATTATGCCTTCAAAGGAGCTATCTCCAAATAGTGGGAGTTGGTTGAGTCATGCCTTTGATTATGACAATGATGGAGATTTAGACGTGCTAGAACTCCGGAGTTCTAGCCCAAATCGTCCTATGACCATAGGGGGACCTGAACTCTACCAAAACCTTGGAAACGAAACTTTTTCTCGAGTAACTGAAGAGACAGGTCTTAACAAATACCAAGGCAAGGCCTTCCGCAGTGCAACTTTTGGAGACTATGACAATGATGGAGACACAGATATCTTCTTAACTGTCAATAGTGATAAGCCCTTGTTGCTCCGCAACGAAGGAGGAAATCAGAACCACTGGTTAAAAGTGCGCTTGTTAGGAACAAATAGTAATAAATCGGGTATTGGAACTAAAATTGAAATCAAGTCCGGAACTCTATGGCAAAAGCTAGAAGTGAATGGTGGCACTGCATATCTCTCACAGAATCCCCCGGAAGTTATTTTTGGACTTGGCCAACATCAGTCTGTCGATGCTTTGAGACTTTTATGGCCAGGAGGGGTTTTGCAGTCTGAAACTAATCTCCCCATTAATAAGACACGTCTAGTTCATGAACTGGATCGTAAAGGCACTTCTTGTCCACTTCTTTATACTTGGAATGGTTCTCAATACCAATTTATAACTGACTTTTTAGGGGGTTGTGCTATCGGGTATATGGTAGCTCCCGGTCAATACAATACTCCTGACACAGATGAGTACATCAAAATCTCTCAATCCCAACTCAGAAAAAAAGATGGACGATATTCTTTGCGAATAAATAATCAGTTGGAAGAAGTTTTATACATTGACCAAACAGAGCTATTAATAATTGACCATCCCAAAAATATAGAAATCTACCCTAACGAACGCCTGATGCCAAGTCCTCCTTTCCCAAAGCACAAGATCATTTCTGCACTTGGAGCACAGCCTCCTCAATCAGCAATGAACGGAAATGGACAAGATGTACTTCCTTTAATTACCAGGGTCGATCGGAAATATCCTAGTGATTTCAGGCTTCTACCTTTCAAAGGTTATGCCGAAGAACATTCATTAGTTCTAAACTTAGGAGACCTTAGTGGGTCAAAGAAAGTTAATTTACTGATGACCGCATGGATCGATTATGCTGATTCAACTTCTAATTTTCAAGCAGCCCAATCGGGGACCAAATTAGTACCACCTTATCTTCAGGTTAAGAATAAACAGGGACAATGGGAAACGGTAATCTATAACATGGGGTTTCCTGCAGGACTACCTAAAACTATGATTGTGGACCTTACTGATAAATTTCTTACTTCAGATTATCATGTAAGAATTGTTACAAACATGCGTATTTACTGGGACCAAATACTCGTCAATACATTTAATGGCCAACCAACCTTGCGACAATATCGTATAGGTCCTCAATTAGCACAGCTACGTTTTGGTGGATTTCCAAGAGAGTACAGTCCTGACGGTCGCCTTCCCCTTATCTATGATTATAACTGGATCAAGGGATCAGCTCCTTGGAAAAGCCATCTTGGGAACTATACTCGTTATGGCCCTGTAACAAACCTGTTAAAAACCCTAAATGATATGTACGTAATCATGAGAACTGGCGATGAAATTCATCTAGAGTTTGATGCTTCTAAATTGCCTAAACTTTACAAAAATTGGGAACGCACCTTCTTCTTTTTTGCTGATGGTTTTGGCAAAGACATGGATTTGCACTCAGCAAAACCTGAAAGGGTCACCCCATTGCCATTTCATGCAATGAGCACTTACCCATACCCTGAAGAGGAGGCTTATCCAAATTCTGCCCAGCATAAGCGTTATCAAAAAGAATTCAACACTCGTCATATTTCTGACACCTACAGTGACATCAATACCAACGAATCTTCTCGAAGGTCTTTACCAAGTCAAGGAGTACCTAAGAATTAGTTTTAACTTATACTTCTAATTGATGTTGACTGGACAAAGATGACTGAGTACTGTAATTAATCCTAAGAATTCCTAATTTAGAGAAATGGCCGGAATAAAGTGTGAATTCTGCAATAATAGTTAAAGAAGGATACTATTAACAATGTCTTGGATTAGTTCTCCAATAAAAAGCTCTCTATGGAAAGTTCTGTTTTTCTTGGTGGTAATTTTAGTCACCTCAACACTCATTTATCTCAATACAAATAGTCCTTTTTGGACATTTTTTTCAATAATTGTCCTAATAATTAGTGTTCACGACTTCTTAACTCCAACGACTTACCAGTTAACAGAGGAAACTGTTTCAAGTAAAAATACCTTTTTTCATCGAAAGAAAAACTGGTCATCCTTAGGTTCTTACTGGATAGATAAAAATGGGATCTTTTTGAGCCCTTTTAACCAACGCTGTAGGCTCGAAGGATATAGAGGTTTATATCTCCGCTTTTCAGGGACGGATCGCCAACTCGTTATGAATTTTGTCAAACGAAAGTTTGATGAACAGAATAGCAATGACTAGGATCTTGCATGCAATCTATTCTAAAACTCTTAAAGAATGCCTTTTCTCTTGAACGATATCAACGGCCTCTTACTGAGTCAGACCGTCAATTATTAAATCGACTGGCAAAAGAAATTATCCAGCGTGAAATGCAGGTTCCCGCAATTTTTATTCTTGAGTCAGCTAAACCCCTTAGTTATTTGGGCAGTCAGGCCTTGGCTTTTTTTCAGCCAATCCTTAGCGGACTATTTGTGGGCAATGATTACAAACAAATCCAAAACATATTAGAACGCAGTCATAGCATTGATTTTTTATTGCAGATTCTCGAAAAACAACAAGAAAAACATGGAAAAGAACTAAATCCATGTGAGGAGACCAACCACTGACTTCTTTAGATAATATACAGGTTATTTTAGCAACCGATTGCGGAAGTACAACCACTAAGGCGATTCTAATACAAAAAATTCAGAATCAATACCGCCAAACTCATCGTGGTGAAGCGCCAACATCTGTTGAAGCACCTTTTGAGGACGTAACAATAGGCATCATTAATGCTGTTACCGAGATTGGCGAATTATCGGGTAGAAAATTGATTAACGATGAGGGGCACATTATTCGTCCAGCATTAGGAAATATCGGTTGTGATCTTTATATTTCTACTTCTAGTGCAGGTGGGGGGCTCCAGATGATGGTTGCAGGTGTAGTCAGATCAATGACAGCTGAAAGTGCCGAACGAGCGGCATTGGGGGCTGGATCAATTGTAATGGATGTGATTGCTTTAAATGATAAACGCTTGCCGCACGAACGCATTGAACGAATCCAGTCACTCAGACCCGACATGATTCTTATAGCTGGAGAAACTGATGGTGCTAATACGGATAAGGTAATAAAGATAACAGAAACGATTGGAGCTGCAGATCCCAAACCTAGGCTTGGATCAAATTTCAAGCTACCCGTCATCTATGCAGGCAACAAGATTCGTAGAGATGAGGTAAAAACGATTCTAGAGGAAAAGACTGACCTTAATATCGTAGATAATTTACGGCCTACCCTAGAAGAAGAAAGACTTCTTCCAGCTCGAGAAAAAATTCACAACCTATTCCTTGAACATGTGATGAAACAAGCACCTGGTTATGGAAAATTAATGAAATGGGTTGATGCAGACATTATGCCTACTCCAGCTGCAGTTGGTGCAATTCTTAAAAGAGTAGCTACAGAAAAAAATATCAATGCTGTTGGCGTTGACATCGGGGGAGCTACCACAGATATTTTTAGCTTATTCGAAGGAGAATTTAATCGAACAGTCTCAGCAAACTTAGGAATGAGTTATTCAATTTCCAATGTGCTAGCTGAATCAGGACTTCCCAATCTTATTCGTTGGATACCTTTTGGTTTAGATGAGCGAGACCTAAGGAATCGAATCAAGAATAAGATGATTCGTCCTACTACAATCCCCCAAACCCTCGAGGAACTCATCCTTGAACAGGCAATTGCAAAAGAAGCTCTGCGTCTATCTTTCATACACCATAAAGCCTTTGCTACGCGTCTAAAAGGAGTCCAGCAACAAAGAACAATTTCTGATTCTTTCGACCAAGATACTGATTCTCAATCAACTATTGAAATGTTGGATTTAAATCTACTGGTTGCTTCAGGTGGTGTGCTCTCCCATGCCCCCCAACCAGAACAAACTGCCATGATGCTCATAGATGCCTTTCTCCCAGAAGGGATAACCCAGTTGGCTAAGGATAGTATTTTTATGATGCCCCACCTTGGAGTGTTATCACAAATACACCCTCAAGCTGCGACAGAGGTCTTTGAGAATGACTGTCTAATATATTTAGGCACCTGCATAGCACCTAGAGGAATAGCAAAAAAAGGTCGAAAAGCTTTAAGTTTTTCAATACAAAAACCAGACGGAAAAGTTGAAAAAGATATTTTAAAAGTTGGTGAAATGAAACGAATTACACTTGACATAAATAGTAAAGCTCAGCTTAATCTGGACCCCAGCAGCGAATTTGATGTTGGACAAGGAAAAGGAGTACCTTTGAACGTATCTGTTAGAGGTGGATCAGTTGGAATTATTTTCGATTGCCGTGGCCGTCCATTATCGCTACCCAAAATTTCTGATGAGAGAATAAATCAGCTAAAACTTTGGTTTCGAACACTAGATGTTTACCCTGAAGAAGCTGAAAAAATATAAAACTATGGCCTTTTCCTATACTCCAGGACTGAAAGTAAGTGAGAAGGAACTAATTGTTCGCCGACGGATGTTACCTCTTAAAGGAGAGGTTTTAGTTCGAAATGAAGATCAAGTTAATTCTGAAGACATAATTGCTAGAACACTTCTGCCTGGTAAAATTGAAATTATAAACGTTGCTAACAAGATGGGTATTGATCAGGGTGATGTTCCTTCTGCCATGATTAAAAAAGAAGGAGAATTCGTCCATAAAGGTCAAACTATTGCGGAAAGCAAATCTTTATTTGGACTATTTAAGTCTCATGCTACTGCTAATTTTAGTGGGACTATTGAAAGTGTTTCCAGTGTGACTGGACAGGTTATTCTCAGAGGTGCCCCCCAATCAATTGAAATTAATGCCTATTTAAAGGGAACGGTAATTGAAATAATCCCTGACCTGGGTATAGCTATTGAAAGTTGGGGTACTTTGATTCAAGGTATTTTTGGAATTGGTGGAGAAACCTCTGGAAAAATCACAATGGCATCAAATTCACCGGATCAAATTATTGATGAAAGTGTCATTAGCCAAGAATATCGAGGTAAAATTATTGTTGGGGGCTCTCTGGTTACAGGAAACGCTTTAAAGTTAGCCTCTCAGCTCGGGGTTCGAGGAATAGTGGTCGGTGGATTTGATGATCAAGATCTACGTGATTTTCTAGGATATGATTTAGGTGTGGCAATCACAGGCCATGAAAACCTTGGTGTTACAGTAATTGCAACGGAAGGATTTGGAAAAATTAATATGGCTCCTCGCACTTTTGAATTGCTGCGCCAAAATCAAGGTCAATTAGCATCAATTAACGGTACAACTCAAATTAGAGCTGGTGTTATAAGGCCAGAGGTTATCATTCCCAGCACAGCTTCTAAAAAGGATGTCTTTGTCCAACCAAAGGGCTTAAATGTTGGCACTTCCGTTCGTATCATACGCAATCCCTATTTTGGTCAGCTGGGCACAGTGAAAGATTTACCAATGGAGTCGTCTATTCTAGATTCAGGGTCTAAAGCTCGAGTAGTTTTAATCCAGCTAGACAATGACAACCGTCCAGTATTAGTACCTCGAGCCAACGTTGAAATCATTGAGGACAACGATTAATGAACATTTTTTTATTAGTAACATGGCTACTATTTGGTATGGGATTCTCTTCTAACTGGCAACAGGAACCAGTGATCGATTTAGATTCTGAACAGCCCGCATTTAGAGTCAAGGCAATTGATGTCCCAAATGATTCAGGGGATGGAATCATTATCAGGTGGGATGTTTTGTTAAATTTTAAAGTGATATCCTACGAAATTCTCTGGTCACTTGATCCCCAGGCAATACATGCAGATATAGTCAAAGTTCAATCTAACAAATCAAGCTTAAAGAACGACGCAAAAAAATATTGGCAATCCCTAGCAACCGTTGGAAACAAAACTGATTCTAAAGTTTTTCATAATGCTCAGCCTGGAACAAAATACTACTTTAAGGTTTTAGCTAAAGGAACTCAGACTACTATGACTTCTAATATTGTAGAAGGCTACTCTAAAGCACAGTGGTTTGACCGCTCAAAATTATCAATTCTAGTCCTTGGTGGGATAATTTGTTTTTCTGTCATCTTTTTCATTCAAGTTGCCCGAAAGGGTAAAAAGCTTTTTGTTCGTAAAATCGCTGGTTTAGAAGCTATTGACGAAGCTGTTGGACGGGCAACTGAGATGGGGAAACCTATAGTTTTTGTTCCTGGGATAGGTGATTTAGATAATGTTCAAACATTAGCTGGTCTCACGATTCTTGGATATGTTTCAGAGACAATTGCAGAATACGATGCTAAGTTGGACGTACCAGTTAGTCGGTCTCTAGTAATGACAACTGGCAGAGAAATTGTGAAACAAGCTTATCTAACCGCTGGCCGGCCAGAAGCATATAACGAAAATATTGTACGATATCTAACCGATGAACAATTTGGTTATGTAGCTGGTGTTAACGGCACCCTACTTCGTGATGAACCTGCAACGTGTTTCTATATGGGCGCCTTTTTTGCTGAGTCCTTACTATTAGCAGAGACAGGCAATCGAATTGGAGCAATCCAAATTGCTGGTACAGCAATGCCTTCTCAACTGCCCTTTTTCGTCTCCGCCTGTGACTACACACTGATCGGTGAGGAATTATTTGCGGCAAGTGCCTACCTCAGTCGAGATCCCCGACAACTTGGCAGTTTAAAAGGACAGGATGTAGGAAAATTAATTGTAATGGTGACAATCATAATTGGTAGTATTGCTGCTACTGTAGCAGCTTGGACAGGTAATGAAAGTTTAGATTGGTTTGTAAATTATTTAAAAACACAAATTTTTATTTAGGCATAATATGCGTCGACAAGTGCCCCTTTTAATTACTTTTGTGGTAGGTATGATTATGCTGCTAGAAGCATTTGTCCCACATCCACCTTTCGATGAAATAAATGAAAAGCTCACTGCAACTTTTAATGTTCTTGCTGTTTTTGCCTTTATTCTTGGTGGAGGGAATTTAGTAAAAATCCATCTGGGTCAAATCCACCGTAAAAATCCGGGTTGGGGTTACAGCCTTGTCACAATGTTAGGCTTTTTCTTTATTCTGGTCGTTGGTCTCTTTAAATTTGGAGCTGACAGTTTTAAACAACCCTTAGAGTCTACGGGTACTTGGTTTTACCTAAACTACGAATAT
This sequence comes from Terriglobia bacterium, assembly GCA_022452285.1. Classification (GTDB taxonomy): domain Bacteria; phylum Acidobacteriota; class Terriglobia; order Versatilivoradales; family Versatilivoraceae; genus JAKUNG01. The sequence goes on from JAKUNG010000009.1 coordinate 100,253, forward strand.
TGTTTGCGTCCTTTACAAGCAACTATGTTCTCCTTATTGGCTTTCTTTGTAGCATCTGCTTCTTATCGTGCCTTTCGAGCTAAAAATAGAGAGGCAACTATCCTGCTAATTGCTGCATTTACAATTCTATTAGGAAGGACACTAATTGGGACAGCTTTAACAGATTACTTTCCAGGTTCTCTTGAACTTTTATTAAGTACTCTACTTGCTTTCATCGCTACGGGAATGTACAAATCCAAACGATGGGTTTCATTCGTTACTCTATGTATCATTATCATTGTTGTTTTAAGCCGAACATTATACGGATATTCTGTTCTGCTTGTTAATGAAGAATTCAATCATTTAACTATTCCCAGCTTAGTAAACTGGATAATGCTAGTGCCGCAATTGGCAGGACAACGAGCCATTATGATTGGCATTTGTTTGGGTATCATTTCAATGTCTCTGCGAATTATTCTTGGTGTAGAGCGTTCCTATCTAGGGACTGAAAATGATTAGGAGTACTAGTGGCTAATATGAACAAGTCATTAATATCTGGGTTACAAACACTAGATCGTAGGTATGTTTTCCTATTTATGGTCATTGCTGTAATCATTCCTTTTGCTTTTGATCTTTCATTTGATGAAGTAGCAACTCCAGAAGTTCAAGCAATTTTCCAATTTATTGAAAAACTACCAGAAGGTGCAAAAGTACTAGTACCTTTTGACTTTGATCCTCCTAGTGAACCAGAACTTAAACCAATGGCTGATAGTTTTGTTCGTCATCTTTGCCAACGCAAACAAAAAATTTATTTCATGGCCTTGTGGCCAATGGGTCAAGCAGAAACTTTGGACACAGTTAACCGTGTTATTAAGCAAGAGTTTCCACAATACATCTATGGAAAAGACTATGTCATGCTTGGATATAAGCCAGGGGGACCAGGGGTAATTCAGCTTCTTCTAAGTAATTTTAAAGAATCATACCCCATCGATGCCATGGGTACACCGATTGCAGAAATACCCATGATGCAAGATGTTAGAAAGCTCGAAGATATGGATCTAATTCTTAATGTCAGTGCTGGCTCTCCTGGTTTAAAAGAATGGATCCAGTTTGGTTCAGATCGCGCTGTAACGCCAATTGGAGGAGGAGTGACAGCTGTCATGGCTCCTTTATTATATCCCTACTATCCCAAACAACTGAGTGGACTTTTAGGTGGATTGAAAGCAGCTGCAGAATATGAATCACTCTTAATTACCACTTATCCAAAAACTTACAGTAAGGATCCCCAAGTATTTGCCGGAATTAGGAGAATGGGCCCTCAAACCTTAGCTCATTTGGTAATAATCTTTTTTATTGTCATTGGTAACATCGCCTACTTTGTTACAAAAAGAAAAAATACGGATTAGTGTGCCCATTTATTAAAAAGCATACAACATTGAAATGAAAAACCTGAACCAGCGATATACCGTCACAATACTTATAAGCTTCATTATGCTCTTAATGATCATTTGGAGCACACTTGGTCCCATGGAAGGATTTTGGATAAGTGGGCAAAGTCTTGGAACCTGGTTTGCAGCATTTTTAACATTATCGGTTCTAAGCTTTCTCTACCAAGACAATCCCTTTTATCGCTTTGCAGAGTCGCTTTTTATTGGGGTATCAGCAGCCTACTGGATGGTCCAAGGAATTTGGGTATATATCGTTCCCGAAATTCTAGGGAAGCTAATGCCAGCAATTGTTAATGAATATTTAGCCGAAGTTCCGGTAAAAGTTAGCATGTTTGATACAAGCATAGCTCTTATTCAATTAATCCTTGGAGTTTTATTACTCTGGCGACTTGCTCCTAAAGGAACCTGGATCGCACGATGGCCTTTGGCTTTAATCGTAGGTTGGTCTGCAGGAACAAATTTAACACGTTATCTCGTAAGTGATTTCACAAAACAGGTTTCCCCTGTTTTAATCCCCTTAGTTGTAAAAAGTCCAACAGATTTCCTAGGGATCTCGTGGACAACGACTTTTACAGCTATCATTAGTGTATTTGGACTTGTTTCAGTACTAATCTACTTTTTCTTTTCTTTAGAACATAAGGGAGTCATCGGTCAGATTTCACGAGTAGGGATTTGGATACTGATGATTACCTTCGGCGCAGCTTTTGGTTATACAGTAATGGGACGGGTTGCCCTTTTGGTAGGTCGGATGGAATTTTTATTTGTAGACTGGCTTAGATTTTTTTAACCACAATAAGCAGTACTTTTTCCGATTGGAATCAAACTGCACTTTTAAACTTGCCTTACTCGACTTCAAGGAATCCTTATAGCTGCTTTTTTTAAAAAATCACACCTACATTTTTTCATAAACATTTCTGAAAAAACCTAAAACTAGGACAAACAAAAGAAGCACTGCTTAATTAAGGTTTTTTGGCATCAGAAAATCTTTTTCCAGAAGAAACATTAATTTTTACTGGAGTAATTGAGGCATGAATTGTACTTGTCAATAAATTTTCATCTACAACCTTATCTAAGGATTGAGTTATCGATTCTCGAAGCAAACCTACATCTATAGAAAGAAAATTTTTAGGGAAAAGGGTTAAACGCTCTAAGGCATGACGAAGATGAGCAACAAAACCACGATGGATCTTTTTCTGGAACTGATGGTAAGCTGCTGCCAACTGAATAAGTCCCTGAATAAAAATTCGCCCATCTTCTGGATGGCGAAGCCAAACTTTTTCCCAAGCTTCATGTGCCTCCCAAAACTTCTCTTTATTAAACAACCGAACCCCTAGACAAAAATCTTTTTTATCTTCTGGAGTCAAAATAAAGTTAGTAAGCGAAGCAAAATTTAGCTCGACCAGTGACTTTTTTCTAATTCTTCTAGCCACGTTACTCCATTCCTACTATTTAAATTTTATTTGCAATTATTGCCGTCAAATCTGCAGTTCGGGAAGCATATCCCCACTCATTGTCATACCAAGCAACTACTTTAACCATATTCTCGATCACGATTGTATCAACTGAGCTAAAAATTGAAGAAAATGTACTCCCTTTCAAATCTGTCGAGACAAGAGGTTCATCAGTAACGGACAAAATTCCCTTCATAGAATCATTAGCATACTCAAGCATAGCATCTCGAATCTGTTCAGGACTCGCTAGTTTTTCTAGTGTAGCTGTAAAATCGATTACTGAAACTGTTGGGGTAGGCACTCTAAAGGCCATCCCACCAAATTTACCCTGCAGTTCTGGAATTACTAACCCTACAGCCTTGGCTGCACCCGTAGGTGAAGGAACAATATTCTGTGCTGCCGAACGAGCATCTCGCATGTCTTTCGCTGCTAGATCTTGTAGGCGTTGAGTGTTAGTGTAGGCATGTACTGTTGTCAAAAGACCTTTTTGGATGCCAAATCTGTCAAAAAGAACCTTAGCAACAGGTGCTAAGCCATTTGTTGTGCAGGAAGCATTAGATATAACTTGATGTTGATTTGGATCATATTTATTTCCATTTACTCCAAGTACAATGGTGACATCTTCATTTTTAGCTGGCGCAGAAATTATTACTTTTTTTGCTCCTCCTGAATCGATATGGGCCTTCGCTTTATTAGCATCAGTAAATACACCCGTCGATTCAATTACTACCTCAACTCCAAGATCTTTCCACCGAATTGCCCCAGGCTCTCTTTCAGAAGAAATATATATTTCCTGACCATCTACAACCAAGTTTCCGTTCTTTATTTTGATTTCGCCTGGAAAATTTCCATAAGTTGAATCATATTTAAGTAGATGGGCATTAGTCTCAGCAGGAAAAAGATCATTTATACCAACTACCTCAATATTACCCTTATACCGTTCAAAAATGGATCGAAGCACTTGTCGACCAATCCTACCAAAACCATTAATACCAATCTTTTTCGTCATATTTAATCTCCTTAAAATAAGAATGAATAGAGGTCTCAAACCTAGAGGTTTATTGATCAGAACCAAACTAGGGTTCTACTAATCCGTGACTACCGTTCCTTGAGAAATTAATAATTATTTTAAGACCTTCAGATTACAAACTAATTATTCATGCCTGGATACTAGGGCATTAGCTATTTCGAAACATTAGTTTAGCATTAATTTTTTAACAGATCCTAAAAAGCTCCTGTCGTATAATCAACAAGGATTATTGGAGTGCCCTTTACCAATTAGATTAGAGCTCCATTCTAAATAACATTTAATAGAATAACGAACCCCTATGAATACCTTTAATTTTCAGAATCAACCAATTGCTGTATTCAGCGATTTCGATGGAACAATTGCGCATCCCGATACGATTAACTTCTTAACAGAAATCCATGGCGGCCTAGAGTTTCGTCGGAAGATAAGTCGAAGAATCAGATCTGGAGAAATTACTTTAAGACAGGGAATTTCTGCTGAAATTTCTACCATTAAGGGAAGTCTCAATGAAGTCTTAGAATTTTTAATTCCTCAAGTTAGGATTGACAAACACTTTCCGTTATTTGTTAATTGGTGTCTAAAAAATGATATTCCAGTAACCATTTTAAGTGCTGGGATTAAAGAAGTTATCGAACAGATACTAGCTCCTCATAATCTAAACAATCTTCAACTACGTGCTAATTCTCTAGAAATTGTGAATGGCTGTTGGACACTTAATTTTCTTGACGAATCTCCTTGGGGACATGATAAAAGTACGGCATTAATAAAAGCAAAGTCAGAAGGTTATAAGACTGTTTTTCTGGGAGATGGTCTCTCTGATTTAAGAGCGGCCGAAAAAGCAGACTTAGTTTTTTCTAAAAGAGAATTGACCAAACTCTGTCAAGAAAATTCCCTACCGTGTATCCCCTTTGAAAATTTTTCCCAAATAAATATTCAAATTAAACAACTATTAATGAAAGGAACGATCAAATATTCTAGCAGCACCGAATAATTTAGATTTTGCTAAATCGTCAAAATTTTATACCTATCTGTTTCAATCATTGGACTGAAATTAGCACCTATTATTTTTTGTATTTAATCCGGAGTTATATATGACCCTACGATTTTTTAAGAATACTGTCTTTTTAACATCTATTTTATTTCTTCTTAACTTAGTATCTACAGATTGTCTGGCTGATCCACTCAATTCAAATCATTCTTGGATTCATACTTCGGTTAATCAAGAGTATCCTGCTTTATTTCAACTGTACAAACATCTTCACGCTAACCCCGAGATTGCCTTTCACGAAGTGCAAACTTCTACTCGTATAGGTCAAGAATTGCATGATCTAGGTTTTCAGGTAACCACACCCTTTGGAGGATATGGGGTTATTGGAATGCTTAAAAATGGAGAAGGCCCAACACTTATGTTAAGAACTGACCTTGACGCTCTACCAATTATTGAAGAAACAGGGCTAGAGTATGCCAGCAAAGTTAGAATCTTGGATTCTACAGGAAAGAAAATTGGGCTAATGCACGCTTGCGGGCATGACATCCACATGACTTGTTTCATTGGAACAGCACGGCTTCTAGTCAAATCAAGGGATCAGTGGAATGGGACTCTTCTAATGGTTGCCCAACCAGCAGAAGAACGTGGAGCTGGTGCTAGAGCTATGTTGGCTAAGGGTTTATTTAAAAAATTTCCACTACCAAATTTCGCAGTCGCTCTTCACAATGATGCTGGGATGCCGGCAGGACAGGTCGGTATTTGTCCAGGAAATGCTTTAGCTGGAGTTGACTCAGTTGACCTAACAATTCGAGGAGTTTCAGGACATGGAGGCTATCCGTCTACAACCAAAGATCCCGTTGTATTGGCAGCTCAAACCGTACTCTCCTTACAAACAATTGTCAGCAGAGAAGTCCCTGCCATTCAACCTGCTGTAGTAACTGTTGGCTCTATCCATGGAGGAACTAAACACAGTATTATTCCTGAGGAAGTTAAACTCCAGTTAACTGTCCGGTATTACGATGACAGTACCCAAAAAATAATTTTAAATGGCATTCAACGCATATCTGAAGGAATTGCAAGAGCGGCTGGAGTTCCACTGGAACGCAAACCTATAATGAACATATTAGATAGTACACCGCCTACTTATAATGACCCCGCATTATCTAGACTTGCTAGTCAGGCTATGGCTGAGATATTAGGGCAAGACAATGTTTTGAGTCTGTCTCCCGTAATGGGTGGAGAAGATTTTGGACTTTATGGTCGAACTCCAGAAAAAATTCCTCTCTGTATGTTCTGGCTAGGGGCCGTCTCACCAGATAAATTTAAAGAAAGCCGTGAACAAAAAGGAAAATCACTACCCTCTCTTCATTCAAGTATTTATGCGCCAGCACCTGAGCTAACTATTAAAACAGGGGTCAAGGCCTTAACAGCTATTGCTGTTAAGCTACTTAATACTAAATCTTATAAGTTGACAGATTAGGTAGATATTTTGGATTAAAGGAGCCCTATGACTTTTAAAAGACTTCAAAAATATTGGAGCATTGTTATAACTGTAGTTGGTGTATCACCAGTGTTAGAGGTAACGATTACATTTAAATGTTGAAACCCTAGACAAACTCTTCAACTAGACTATCAAACAACTCTTCATTGAGACCTAATTTTTGATGAGCTAGAGGCTCTTCTTTAAGGGCTGGTTCACTTTCTTCATAAGTGGGTTGCTCATCTTTATAAATAAGCCCTAGAGGGATACGGTCACCCCATTCATAAGCTCGGTTCAGAGCTTCTTGAAAGTTAGTTGGGTCATATTCCGAGCTCTCTTCCAACCTATATACTCTTTTTCGGAACCAAGGATAGGTATTAATCTTATTGTAAGTCACACAAGGGCTAAAAACATCTATCAATGCAAAGCCCTTATGAGCAATACCTCCGGCAATTGTATCAGCCATATGTTTAGGGTCTCCAGAAAAGGCACGGGACACATAAGTAGCACCTGACACAATCGCTAAAGCAAGAGGATTTATTGGTGTTTCTACATTGCCACGAGGAGTAGATTTAGTCTGAACTTCTTTCATAGTTGTTGGAGAGGCCTGGCCGGTCGTCAATCCATAAATCTGATTATTCATCACAATATAGGTAAGATCGAGGTTTCGTCTCATAGCATGGACAAAATGGCCGAGACCAATGCCATAACCATCGCCATCACCCCCAGTAATTACAACGTTCAACTTATGGTTAGCAAATTTTATTCCTGATGCTACGGCTACCGCTCTTCCATGCAGACTATGTACCCCATAGGCATGAACGTAGCCTGGCAAGTTTGATGAACATCCAATCCCAGAAACTGTGCAGAGATTTTCTGGCTGAATCCCCAAACTAGCTGCAGCCATTTTTAAACCCTTCACGACTCCAAAATCACCACACCCTGGACACCAGTCTGGATCAATAATACTGTCATAAGTTGCTATGGGTAAAGAAACTGTTGTTGTCGCCATGTTATTGAGGCTCTCCCTTCTTCCTATAACTTGTTGTCTTTATTAAAAATATCAAAAATCCTAATTAAAACCTGCTAAACCAACCAACATAAAAAGTTACTAGACCTTTTTTGTCTTTAGGTAGTCACAAGAGGTTTCCACATGTAGGTTGACCCTGTTCTGAGGCCTACATATAGATCTCCGTTCTTTTCTCCATCTTCCTTCTTAACAATTTCTATACACCAAGTGGGCTCATCTGCCAAAACACCATTCCCTATTTGAATAGAATTAGGTCGGACAGAATCTCCCAAATGAGTACGAATGTAATGATAGGCGATTTCCCTTGCATCTTCTTCAGTAACATCTACTGATGCAGTCTTACCTTGAAGAATAGATTTAACATTCTCAACAATAAAAGCAGGCTCAAACGGCTCTCCATCGTATTTCAAGATTGTATCGTCAACCGAAAAACCAGTTTCAGCTCTTAGATGCCTGGCAAATTGGCCTGTATAGTTAACCTCAACACAGACCGTTTTCTTACACTCATTTAAAATTTCTAATGCCTCTTTACTATGAAAGGGCAGCATATATTTAAAGTGTAGTTGATTGGTAGCAATGCCTTGCTCTCCAAGTATCTTTACAGCCTCCCCAATTACTCCTTTACAGGATCCCCATCCAACCAAAGTTACCTCGGCGTCTTTAGGGCCCTCCAATTTAGGAGGCTCTAAATCCTTTAAAACTCCTTCCATTTTTCTCATACGCTTTTCCTGAATTTTTCGTCTGAGAGGTGGATTCGTGTATTCGTCACTAATTAGAATTCCTTCCTCATCGTGATCATCGCTGGGAGCAACGTGAACTGCGTTTTTAGTTCCCGGCAAGGCCCTTGGTGAGACTCCTGACTCTGTAAAGGCATATCGTTTATAAGAGCCATTTTCTTTATCCCACTCAGAAACTATTTCGCCTCGATCAATCGGCAAATCACATCTTAGAGCATCCGCTTCAATCGTTTCAGGGTGTTCTGACAGAAGAAGATCAGAAATAATTATTACTGGTAACTGATATTTATCAGCTAAATTCAGAGCTTCAGCAGCACTATAATAAGCATCAGTAACATCGGAAGGTGCCACAATAACTCTAGGGAAATCACCCTGAGAGGCTCCCATAGCCTGATTTAGATCTGCTTGCTCTGTCTTAGTAGGAATACCTGTTGAAGGTCCTCCACGTTGAACGGAAATAAATACCACTGGCGCCTCAATCATCCCAGCCATTCCAACAGCCTCAGTCATAAGAGCAAAACCACCACCTGAGGTCGCACACATCGATCTAGCTCCTGCCAAACCAGCACCAACAGCCATATTAGCAACAGCAATTTCATCTTCACACTGTTTAACAACTATTCCACAACGATCCGCATGGGCAACCATCCAGTGAAGAATGGTCGACGCAGGTGTCATCGGATAGGCTGAATAAAATTTACAACCCGCACTAACAGCCCCTAATGCCATTGCATCATTTCCAGTAATAAAGGGACGTCGTACATTAGAAAATTTCCACTCATAGCCTAATGGAACGAATTTCTCTTTAGCATAGTTATATCCGGTTTTTGCAACCTGAATATTTTGGTTAACTATCTCTTGCCCTTTATGTTGAAAGGTATCTGCTAACACTTCAGCAATCTTTTCAAATTCTAATCCCAACAAGAATATAGCAGCACCGAGAGATACAGTATTTTGCATTACAGGCAATGTCTTTCCTAACGGTTTTAACAACTCCTTTACAGGCATTGGTACTGTCATCACCTGATCTCTCAGGAGGGATGAGTCACAACTTAATTTATCAGAATTAAATAAGATTGCTCCACCTGTCTCCACTTCTGGAGCATGCCGCTCAATAGTGTCCTGATTAAGTGCTATCAGTAAATTTAAGTGGTCTCCATGGGAATAAACCTTCTCCTCACCCATTCTGACTTTCAACCATATATGCCCCCCACGAATAATGGACTGGTAACTGTTATAGGCATACAAATATAATCCCAATCGAGACGCAGTCTTAGCAAAGGTGTCGCCGGTTTTATCTAAACCGTCACCTGCAGCACCACCAATACCCAAGGTGACTTCTCTCATATTCCCCCTTTAAAGCATCATGTGTCAGCTTAACAAAATATGTTTTTCACAGTTTCTAATCAAAAATTCTGACGACAGACAAAAATTTTAACTGGATGCAAACCAGTCAACCAGCTAATCTAAAACTAACTATTTGCTTACATCTCAAAAAAACTGGCACCTATTAAATGCCAGTTTACCTACAAAACCAATCTAAATCAGGTGAAGCATAGCAGAGATCTCTAGAACTCGGTAACAATAAAAACCTAAAAAATATTTAAACCGTTTTTTATCAAGGGCTTAAAAATTAAAATAGTGATTATTTTAATCTCTACTTCCAGGAATTTCAAAAACATCTTTCAGCCAATAAAGTCTCACGGAGTTGATGGGCTGATTCGGCAAGTGAAGGTTTCAGATAAGCAACTTCCTGAGTAGATCCTCGGGATAATGGACCTTCATTACCAGATTCAACTTTCACTGTTAAAAAAGTAGGTCCCTTTTGTTTCAATATGCTATCTAGTGTCTGTTCATACCTTTGTACGTCATCAAAATTATAACAATTCTTAAATCCTACTCCTCGTGCCAACATCGAAAAATCAATTCGATTGGCTGCTGGGATTGGCTGGTTCCCTGTTATTTCAAAAGTTTCGTTTTGGACTATGAGGAGAATAAGGTTTTCCGCTCGAGCCTCAACAATGGTAGCTAATGAACCTAAAGTCATCAACATACTACCGTCACCATTCAAACAAATCACTTTACGTTTTGGCTGAGCAAGAGCAATACCTAACGCCAAATCAGCAGAGTGTCCCATTGCACTATCCGCAGATGCAAAATCAAGATCACTATTAGAATATCTACCCCATGTACGCACAATGCTCATGGTAGTAACTACAACTGCATTTCTTCTTGCTGCAACTAAAGATCTCACAAGTTCCTCTTTGCTAAGCATACTTTCCTCAATTAAATTCAGGTCATATTCTCTGTCACTAATAAAACTACGGGGGAGCCTAGTTCTTCTGATAGCCTAATGCTAGAGCTAATCTTCTTCGTGTCCTCTTCTCTACTGAGAAAATCAAACGGAAGCCCCCATGCTTTTAAGGTAGGTTCCGTAAACAGGGCAACAGAGTCTAAACTGGGCTGACTATACAAATGATTATTCTCTTTTTTGTGAAAATTCTCATTATGCTTCTTTGTCTTGGCATAACCTCGAAAAGTGACTAAGCATAATAAAGGAATTCTCATTCTCAAAGCAGTTCCTCTAAAACTATCTCCGCTCTCTAACAATCCGGTATTTTGAATTAAAATTATCGGCTTCTTACCACCAATCCAAAGGCCACTAGCCAGAGCGAATGCTTCACCTTCTCGACTTACCAAACGCAACTTAGGTTCATTTTTACTGTTTAATAAAGCAAAAAGAGTTGCCGAACAGTTGTCGGGAAGTCCAACAATATCTGTTATACCACAGTACAGAAGTTCTTTAAGGATTGACTGCGCATTAATCATTTATGGGCCTAGCAAAGTTATGAAGGGTCATAGATGGTTTAAATCAATAACATGGTGTTCCATGGGGTTTAGATTAAACGAGTAACGATTGTGCCTTATTTGAACAGTTAAACAATACCAGAACTGAAGAAAAATAAAACTTTCTCAACCACCTTTTCCAAAATTTTCTAAGTCGATCAACATATTTCAGAGAACAATAATAATAACTATACAATAATTAATGTAAGTGTCCCACTCACTAGACCTATTTAGAATAAGCATTTTCTCCACCGTCGAGGATTTAGATAAATCTGTTAGTAATAATTAGGAGATAATCATTCATGACAACCCAAAAAAATCAAATCATTATCCTTTAATCAATTAAACTTTTATCTTTAAGACCCTGTTTTTAAAAATTATTATCAAGATCTTTAAGAATTTTGCTGAACAGTTTTAACTACCTCTTATAGGAGGAACTCAAAAATGATTGATCTTAAAAATAAAGTAGCTCTTGTAACCGGTGGGGGCTCTGGAATTGGCAAACGCATTGCTGAAGTTTATAGTCAGGCTGGAGCATCGGTTAGCATAGCAGACATTAATCTTTCCAACGCCTTAGAAGCAACTGAAAGAATCAATTCAAAAGGTGGTCGAACAATCGCATGTGCTGTTGATGTACGAAAAGAAGAAAGTGTAGCGAAAATGATATCCCATACTCTCAAAAACTTTGACAACATTGACATCTTGGTCAACAGCGCCGGAAATGGTGTTACTAAGTCTTTTCTGAAAACGAGTCTGGAAGATTGGGAAAATATTCTAGCTGTCAATTTAAAAGGTACTTTTCTAGCAGGTCAGGCAGCAGCTCGGGAAATGGTTAGAAATAACTGGGGAAGGATCATTAATATCACTTCAATCGCTGGTCTAATAGGCATTCCAGGCAGATCGGCCTACGCAGCTTCTAAAGGAGGGGTAATTGCACTGACTAGAGTAATGAGTGTTGAACTCGGTACTCTAGGAATTACTGTTAATGCTATTGCCCCCGGACCAGTAGATACCAATCTAACCAGTAGAATGCATACAAAAGAAACGCGTCAAGCTTACTTGAGCGGATCTCCACTAACTCGTTATGGAACCCTAGATGAACTAGCGGCAGCCGCTTTATTCTTGGCTTCTAAAGACTCTAGTTACATAACAGGCCAAACCCTGTCGGTTGATGGTGGAATTAGCTCTTCTGGACCATTATTTGCTATTTAAAACTATTTAAAATAAAAAGTTGATTTAAAAGATTTCTGAATATTCTGGAGGTTCTGTCAGATATTGTTTAAATTCTATTTGTTTCCTAGTAATATGAACATAAATTCTTAACTTGACTGGAGGCATTATTACAATGCAAGGTTGTGTTTTTAATCAAAAACCCATTCCCTCAGAATTGATTGATCAGCTTACTGAAAGTAGTCTTCAATCTGATAATTCCAATGCACTGCAGCGTCGTCTTCGGGATGACGGATATATTTTTTTGCGTAATGCTCTTGACCTAGATGACGCATTATCTGCACGTCAGGAGATTCTACAGGCTCTTGTTGATGTTGGTGAAATCAAAACACCAGCTATTGAAGGAATTTTCACAGGAAAAAGTCAACGTGTAGAACGCCCAGAAGGACTGGGACCATTTTGGAAATCGGTTAGCGAAGGTCAAGGCATTCGCGAAGTCACCCATGGTAAACAACTAAAACAAATCATGACCGACCTTTTCGGCCAAGAAAGTCGACCCCACGATTACATTTTCATTAGGGTTGCCCCGGTTGGCCGAGCTACTGGCCTCCACTATGATTATCCTTTTTTTGCAAGAGGCTCAGATCAAATATACACAGTTTGGATTGCACTGGGAGCTATCTCTATCGAAGAAGGCCCTTTGATAGTGGTTCAAGATTCTAATACATTCTTAGATCTTATAGAAAGTTCTCGAGAAATTGACTACGATTCAACATCATCGCCTAAAGTAATGATAAAAATGGACCCAATTTCTTTAGCTAAAGAACGTCAAGTTAAATTACTAACCACTTCTTTTCAAGCAGGAGACATCGTAGTTTTCGGAATGAATACTCTCCACGGATCAATGGATAATAATTCGACTGTCGGGCAGGTACGGCTCTCATGTGATGTACGGTTCCAGCCAGCTTCAGATCCCCTGGATGAGCGATATTTTGGTTCTGATCCAAAAGGCACAACAGGTATTGGCTATGCAGAACTGAATGGAGCCAAACCCTTAACATCCTCTTGGCATCAGCGTTAATTCAAAATCTCCAACCAACTCACTTAGACCAGAAAGACTTCATGTTTTTTAATTATTTTCGCATTAATGTTCTTGTTTTAATTAGCTATATTTTGGTTTTGAACTACTTTGTCTTTCCAGTTTTCGGTGAAGATTGGCCTGAATGGAGAGGTAAAGGACGCCTCGGAATTTGGTCTGAAACTGAAATTCTTCGAGAATTTCCTAAATCAGGCCTTAAGGTAAAATGGCGACACCGTTTGGGGAGTGGCTACAGTGGTCCTGCAGTTTCCAATGGATTGGTATTTGTAGCTGACTTCCTACCTAAAACTGGCAATGATGGTACTGAACGATTAATGGCCCTACATGAAAAAACTGGTCGCCACATCTGGACCCATTCATGGAAAGTTAATTATGTTGGTTTAGCGAGGAGTTACGCACTAGGACCTAGGGCTACCCCTACAGTTGATGGAGATCGTGTTTATGCCATTGGCGCTAAAGGGTCGCTAATCTGTCTTAATTCAGTGGACGGTCAATTAGTATGGAAAAAGAATTTTGTCCGTGAGTATGGAACCAAAGTTCCTGTCTGGGGAATGGTTGCCTCACCTCTAGTTGAAGGACCACTCTTGATTGCTTTAGTAGGAGGAGAAAAACAAGCTAAGGTAATGGCTTTTAATAAAGTAACCGGTGAAGAGGTCTGGCGAGCCCTAGATTCTGACTCAGAACCAGGTTATTGTCCTCCTATCATAATTTCTATTGGTGGACGTAAACAGCTCATAATTTGGCATCCTAAGGCTGTACTGGCTCTTGAACCTCAAACAGGTAAGGTCTTGTGGCAGATGCCCTTTAGAGTTGACCGTGGTTTGACAGTGGCAACCCCAGTATTTAATGGACTGAATTTACTGGTAACTTCATTTTTTAACGGTTCACTAATGCTAGAACTTGACGAAACTTTTCCTGGTGCTAAATTAGTCTGGAAAGGAAAAAGTAATAGTGAAATTGAAACAGACACCCTCCATTCATTGATAAGTTCACCAGTAATCGTAGGAAACTATATTTATGGAATTGGGAGTTATGGTCACTTGAGATGTTTAAATGCGAAAACTGGAGAACGAGTCTGGGCGACACTTGAAGTTACGGGAGAAAAGGCCCGATGGGCCAATGCTTTTTTAGTAAAAAATGAGAGTCAGTTTTTTATCAGTAATGATCGAGGAGAATTGATTATTGCCAAACTATCACCAAAAGGATATCAGGAAATTAGTCGTACGCAATTAATCTCCCCGACATCAGACACTGGAATTGGAAGACGTCAAGCTGGCGCGGTTAACTGGTCCCATCCAGCTTATGCTAACCGACACATCTTTGCCCGTAATGATAACGAAATCATCTCAGCTTCACTAGAGGCCAACTAGGCCAAACAATTGAAAACTAAAAGAGATTTAAACCTAGAACAAACTCCTAAAAAAGTTCTTAGTTCTATCCTCAAAATTCAGAAAATCGTTTTTTTAAAAATATAATGATGGTAGAAAAATCAAAATATTCTACCACTTCCAACTAGATTTTAACTTTCCATTGACTACCGAGGATTCTGGCCACTTGCCATTAAAAAGATCAACAATATTTTGGGCAGACTCAACTGCCATATCCTCAACTGAACGAATATCAACACCAGCTGTGTGATCAGTTGCTAGAACATTATCTAATTGAATTAGAGGATGTTGAGAATCGATTGGTTCTTGGACAAATACATCTAGTCCTGCTCCACCTAAATGACCATTCTGGAGAGCTTCAAGCAAATCTTTTTCAACTACTAATCCTCCACGGGCAGTATTAATAAGAAAGCTGCCTTTTTTCATTTTCAAAATGCTTTGTCTATTGATTAAACCACAATTCATTTCATTAAGAGGGACATGCAGGCTAACATAATCTGATTCTCTCAACAAACTATCGAGATCCACTAACTCTATACTATGACGTTGGGCAAATGTTACATCTGGGAAAGCTTCATGTGCTATCAATTTCATCCTAAAACCGGCTGCCCTCACAGCAACGCTGCGACCTATTCGTCCTAATCCAATTAAACCTAAAGTTTTTCCACGAAGTGGTTGTGATGCTTCTCTAATCCAGTATCCTTGACTTATTTGACGGTTCCTTTGAATTAATTTTCGAGACACACCTAGTAACAATGCCATAGTGTGTTCAGCTACAGCCTCATGATTGGCTGTTGCAGTAATCGTGACTAGAATCTGTGCTTTAGTTACAGCATCCAAATCAATTTGATCAACTCCGACACCCCAACGCGAGACAACCCGAAGGTCAGGTAGTGCACTAACCACGCGATCACTGTATGGTTCTCCACCCGCTATTGTTGCTGATACTCCATTCAACACTTTTATAGTTTCATTTTCATCAACAAGATTTGGATTTCTTGGATACTGGACCGTGAATCCAGCTTCATGCAATAGGTCTACATGACGACCAGGTTTTTCATGTAAGACGTCCGTAAAAATCATCACTGTTGGCACAATCTTTCCTCCTAAAAATAATAAATAATAAAAACAGCAGTAGCCTCAACCTAAGCTATTATGACATGATGTTCACATTCAATAATAGTATCCTAAAAATAGCTGATCGACTCTTTGTCTAATCAAACAACCAAGAAATATAACAGCAAATAAAAACTTTTAAACCAAGAGCATCTATGATTTTACATTTCAAGAAACTAGTTTATTGATGATGAATCAACTTGTTGAAGAGGAGACCAATAAAAATCAATGAATGATATTGAGATTGCCCTCGGGGCCAAACTAAGAAAGATTACTGATTTAGTTAAAGAAAAATTCCCAATTTTGGGAGAACACCTTGAACCCTATGGTCAATATAAAGCAAAGCTTTCATTTAAGAGCTTAAAGAACATCGGTAACTCTAGAAATGGAAAACTAATTCTGGTCTCAGCGATGTCGCCTACTCCTGCAGGAGAAGGAAAAACCACCACTGTAGTAGGATTAGGC
Source organism: Terriglobia bacterium (assembly GCA_022452285.1). Taxonomy (GTDB): domain Bacteria; phylum Acidobacteriota; class Terriglobia; order Versatilivoradales; family Versatilivoraceae; genus JAKUNG01. The sequence continues at coordinate 116,481 of JAKUNG010000009.1, forward strand.
GATGCTCTAAACAAGATTGGGAAAAAGACCATTATGTGCCTACGAGAACCGTCTCTTGGTCCATGTTTTGGTATGAAAGGAGGTGCCACTGGTGGAGGTTATTCACAAGTTGTCCCAATGGAAGATATTAATCTCCATTTCACAGGAGACTTCCATGCAGTGAGTTTGGCTCATAACCTGTTATCAGCACTCCTAGACAATCATATTCACCAAGGCAATCAACTAAACTTTGACCTGAGACGGATAATATGGAATCGCGTAGTTGACCTAAATGACCGTGCTCTTCGTAAAATCACCGTTGGATTAGGCGGCGTTAGTAATGGTTATCCCAGAGAAGATCGATTCGAAATTGTTGTTGCCTCTGAAATAATGGCAATTTTATGTCTCTCAAAATCATTAGAAGAACTTAAAAACAGACTCGGTGAAATTACAGTTGGTTATTCCCGTCAGAAAAAACCTATCCAAGCAAAAGATCTTAATGTACACGGTGCCTTAGCTGTCATCTTAAAAGACGCGATTAAGCCTAATCTCGTTCAAACTCTAGAAAATAATATTGCTTTAATCCATGGTGGTCCTTTTGCCAATATTGCTCATGGCTGCAATTCCGTAATTGCTACTTCAGTAGGATTGAAAATAGCGGATTACGTAGTAACAGAAGCTGGATTTGGAGCTGATCTAGGAGCAGAAAAATTTGTTGACATAAAATGCCGAAAAGGAGATTTTTCTCCCGCTCTTGTTGTAATCGTTGCTACTTTGAGGGCAATTAAATACCATGGTGGAGCTAACAAAGATGCTTTAAGTAAGAAGGATCTAGAACATCTTGAAAAAGGAATTCCAAACCTAGAAAGACACTTAAATAATGTACGAAATCACTTCGGTTTACCTTGTGTTGTGGCTCTTAATCAATTCAATAGTGATACTGATGAAGAAATTTTATTTCTGAAGAGTAAAATAGGGCACCACGGTGTTCCAGTGGTTGTTTGTAATCACTGGTCTCAGGGTAGTCAAGGAGCATTAGATCTCGCTAGAACAGCAGTCAATATAATTGATTCTACTCAAACTAACTTTAAGTTTGTCTATCAAGAGAACGACTCACTTTGGAAAAAGATTACCAAAGTTGCTACCAAGATTTATGGGGCTTCCGAGGTTGTAGCTGATACTAAGATTCGATCCAAAATTCAACAGTATGAAGACCAAGGGTTTGGGCACTATCCCGTATGTATTGCAAAAACACAATACTCCTTTTCAACTGATCCTTTACTGAAGGGGGCACCCTCCGGCCATGTCTTACCTATTAAAGATGTCCGCCTAAATACTGGAGCTGAATTTTTAGTTGTTATCTGTGGGGATGTCTTAACCATGCCCGGACTACCCAATACTCCTAATGCTCATCAAATTGATCTAGATCAAGAAGGGCAAGTACGGGGACTTTTCTGAGGTCGGAGGTTCAATATGCCTAGAAATGGTTATTATACTTTGAAGTCACTTTAGTTTGTCTATTCCAAGATAACTAGAGGAAAAAAATACTAGCGGGGACTTGGTATCATCAAGATTCAGTGCAACTACTTCTCCCAAAAACAAAGTGTGTGTCCCACCATCAAAAGATTGGGTTAATTGACAATCCAGATAAGCTTGGGTTCCCTTTAGAATAGGAGCTCCAGTAATATCAGTAGTCCAGGAGATACCTTCAAAACGATTGTTTTCTTTGTCTTTATGCCGTCCAGCAAACCGGTCAGAAATTTCAGATTGAGTCTGACTTAGAATATTAACTGCAAAGATCTGACTCTTCTCGATCAATGGCCAGGAACGGGTATCTTTAGCCACACTAACCATTACTGTACATGGCTTTACTGTGATAGAACAAAAAGCATTACAGGTAAGTCCATGTATATCCTGACCTGAACGGGAAGTAACAACGGTAACACCAGTAACAAAGCGAGACATAATCTGACGAAATTGAGAAGAGTCTATGGAAGTTTGCATCAGTTAATCTTTCTGGAAATATCTTTCTAAACTAAATAAAATCAATATCTTAGCACATTTCACTTTAAACTTCAGACAATAAAATGGAACAAAATATCAAATGAATTTTAAACCTAAATCAAAATAATTATAAATTAAGAAGACCAACCAAACTAAAAACCTATTTTTCTTCTTGTTCACAAGGCGGTTTGAATACAAAGCTTCATTGCAGGTGTAACTTCTTCAAAAATCGCTAGGATAGAATCCACAATGTCATTGCCAGAGGACTGTAATATCTCATCTTCCTTCATTGAAAAATAAACCATAAAACTAGCCCATTCATCCTCCGGAGCACTTTTCAATTTTTTACGCAAATGAAGCATAGTTGGAAAGTTTGACTTGGAGAAATATGATTTTTTAGAAGACCAAGACCCTGCCTGTAAAATGAAGGACTCACGTAAAACCAAACGTTTTAGCTCTATTTCCATTGGACTATTTGATCTTAGTAATTTGATCAGTCTATGCCAGTCCCAGTCAGTCTCTAAGTTAAATCGAGAACTCTTATCAGATTTCTTGAGGTACCCTCGCTCTACTTGTAAACCACATTTGAAAAGTTGTTCGTCAGTATCAATCATTAAAAAGAACTTTGCACATCCGAAACTCACATTAGAAGAAATAGGTTTTGCTAGTTTGTTAGCTTTAACTACATAACCAATCCATCTCCAATACACTCCCCTTCCCCAACGTTCAGTGACAAAAGATTGCTGGAATCGAGATTCCAACTCTACCTTAAGAATGCGTGTAATTCGTTCATGGTCACCGAGATTTCCAACACGGATCCCCCGGTGAAAGTCAAGAAACCTGGATTGAAATCCAACCATCTGTGATTCTTGAGCAAGCTTCACCTATGGCTCCATAAAAAACAACTGAAATAGGCAAAATGGTCAAGACAAACTTAAACTATTAATTCCAAAAAGTTTTCTTTTTAGATACTTCAATTCAAACTTAGGACATGCCAACTGTTCGGCCGAAGCTGTCTTGATAGGCTTCTGGATCAATTCGAGCATCGATTAAAGTAGTATGCTCAGATTTTAAAGATTTTTTCAATGCTACTTCAAAATCCTCTGGATTATTAACTGTAACTCCATTCAGACCAATTGATTTGGCCAAATCCTCAAAACAGATTGGATGAAGATCTAAACCATGAGACTCGAAATCACGGATTTTCTGTCTAGCTTTCATTGTGCCAAGCGCTTGATCATTCATTATAATTAGTGGCACAGCAACACCAGTGCGCGCCAAAACTTCTAACTCTCCTAAGCGCATTAATAAACTACCATCACCACCCAAGCCAATCATTGGTCGATTTGGCTCAGCAAGTTTAGCTCCACAAATAGCTGGAATTGTCAGACCCATAGTCCGTCCACCAGAGGTTCCAAAATAGGTCCCAGGCTGATCTACACACCACAAATGTTCTAGCATACAGACAAAGACTCCCGTTTCAGAAAAAAGAATCCCATCTGATGGCAAAACTTCCTGGGTAATTTGAATGATGTCTTGTGCCGTAAAACGCGCATTGCTTGGACGTTTAAAAGAAGAAAGAATATTCTCTCTCAATCCTTGAGTTTTGTCAGGATTAAAACCTTTTCTTGGTTGGGATAGTAGGGACTTCAGGGTATCTTTAAGATTACCATTAACTCGAACAGATGGCTGTTGTGATAGTGGACGATATTCTGAACGGCCCAAGAGTTCCGCAGTCGGAAGACTTGAATTCCATGGAACGTGAGTCATTAAATCATCAACACCAACCAAAAGAACTGCATCACACTCATCAAATACCTGGGACTCAACTATGCCCGGAGTAAACTGGCCAATATAGACACCAGCCCAATTTTTGTGGGATTCTGGAAATACTCCACGGGCTTCCATAGTCACTAGAACGGAAGCATTTAAATTTTCAACTAAATCAACTAGTTCCTTGCAAGCATTTTCCCTATCAACATCAGCACCTGCCATTACCACAATTTTTTCGTGGTTAGAAAGAAATTCTTTACAGGCAATAATTTCACTTTCCTTTATAGAAGAAGAAGGTGTCTTAGATCGAGGTGAAAGAGGCATACCACAAGTCGCCTCTCCAAGGTTTGCTGGAAAATTCAAGAGACTCGGCCCAGGGCGACCATCCTCAGCAAAAAAAACAGCCTCTTGAACCGATAACGGCGCATTTTCAGTAGAAAGAGTTTGACGATAACGCTCTATACCACTAAACAGGTTTAACTGATCACAGTGCTGTGCCATTCGATACTTTGCACTTTCAGGAGGACAAGTTTCACAAATTGCTACCATTGGGACTCTTTCAAAATGGACATTAGCAGCTCCACCCACTAAATTAGCAGCACCCACTCCCCGAATGGTTAAAGCCAGACCAGGCGTACCTTTCATCAATCCATAGTAGGCTGCCATAATGGCAGCAGAAGACTCATGATTCACACTAATGAAATCAACCCCCATTTTTCGACCAGCTTCCATTAAATCCAGCGGAGAACCTCCCCCGGGAATTCCAAAAAAGTGCTGCAAGTTTCGATTTCGTGCTTCTGAAATAATCAGTTCAGCAATCGTCATGATCTTATCCTTAACAATCCATTAACATTAATTTTAAATCGGTGACCCTGAATCCTCAGAGTATAACTACCACATTATTTTGAAGAGATAGCATTTGTCTCATTTTTAATACCCTTTGTAAAGATGGTTGAAAGAATATCTATAAAGGATATTAGAAAATGATAATGAGTTACTTGACCGTTTCTAACAAAATAACTTAGGATCATTCTGTACTATAAAAATCAACTTGGAAAGGGTCGCTCTGATGAAAGCTTTATATCTTACTCCATTAATAATCTTGGCCTTTCTTTGGCAATCTGTCTTTCAATTCCCTTCAGACAGACATCAAAAATGGTTAAACCATACTCTTTTTGAAGACTTTTCTCCGGGTTATTCTGAGGATAGTGGTTTAAACCTCTATGTCACAAAATCAGGATCAATACGTATGATCAATATGCTGGATTTTAATAATGATAGTTATCTAGACATATTTGTACCCCAGGATCACAACCAAGTTGAAAATGAAGATCTTCTTATATATTGGGGAAGTAACCAAGGACCTCAATCAATCCTCCCACCCCTACCTAAGCAACAACCACTCGGCCGACTACTTCGTGGAATCAATTCTCGAAAACAGTTGGCCACTAGGTTGCCTAGCGATGGAGGTGGCCCATCACTGATAGTTGACCTCAATAATGATGGGTATAAGGAAATCGTTTTTTGTAATTTCATCCATAATTACACGGTTTATATGAATGCCATAATTTATTGGGGTAGTATAGATGGATATAACCCTGCAAAAACAACCAAGCTTCCAACCCTGATGGCTGCATCATTAGACGCTGCTGATTTCAATCAAGATGGCTATCTTGACCTTGTCTTTGCAAATAACGGTACCGAGGGTGGAGATCGTCATGGATATTTCCGTCACCTTGAATCTTATATTTATTGGAATGGACCTACTGGCTTCAGTGTAGAACGAAGAAGCTCCATTCCAACAATCAGTGCTATTGACTGCAAAACGGCTGACCTCAACGGAGACAGTTATCCAGATCTGATTTTCTTAAATAACAATTCTAAAGAAAGAAGTGTTTATCTTTATTGGGGTGGATCTGAAGGTTTCTCAAAGGACCGGCGAAAGGTCTGGAATTGGGGAGAAAGTTCAGGGATTGAATTGGCAGATCTCAATCAGGACAGCATACTTGATCTAGTTTTGATCGGAAAAAATCAACTTGCACAAATTAAACTGGGAACCGGAACTGGATTTAGAGAAGAGTCTTGGCGAGATTTGCCTGTCGAGGGGGCAGCGTCTTGTACCATTTCTGATTTGAACAAAGATGGGTTTTTGGACTTAGTATTTCCCAACAGAGACGATGAATTTTCCTTTATTTACTGGGGAAATAAAAACGGACCCTCAAAAGAAAATAGGATTGAGTTACCTACCCTACATGCAACAGATGCTACCCAAAGAGATTTTAATAATGATGGTTGGATTGATGTGGCATTTTCTAACGAACATGATGAGAAAAGTTTTGACGTAAATTCTTATATTTATTGGAATAGTCCAACCGGTTTTCATGCAGCTCATCGACGTGAACTCCAGGGATTTGGAGCAGTTAGTCTAGCGGCTGACGACCTTAATCGGGACGGCCATCAGGATTTGGTTCTGATCAACCAAAATTCAGGAAAACGTAGCCCCCTCAATTCTTTTATTTATTGGGGAAATCCTCACCATCATTATTCTGATTCCGCCCTATCAACATTTCCCAAATCAATGTCAGCGCCAGCTGTCGCTGATCTCAACCATGATAGTTGGATTGACATTGCGTTTCCACACGGATTAATCTACTGGGGTAATCCTAACGGTTATCATCTAAAACAAAGTCAACAATTACCTGTCACAAAGGGCATGGGAGCTGCCACTGCAGACCTTAATCGAGATGGTTATCTAGATCTTGTCATTACTGCAGGATTTGCTCATGCTGATGATTCTCAGCCAACTGCTTTTATTGTGTGGGGCAATGGTAAGGGTTATGACTGGAACCACAAAATGCAGCTTAAATTGAACGTAATTGGACCTCAAAGCCCAACGATTGCGGACTTTAATAAAGACGGATTTCTCGATTTAATTGTTTCTGATGTAGACAGCAAGCAAGTAGATCTTTTCTGGGGAACATCAGAAGGTAAGTTCAGTAAAGACCACTACACCTCACTTCAAATTCAACAATCCTCCACAATTGAAGTTGCAGACCTGAATGACGATAAGTGGCTAGACCTTATTGTGGGTGGAGGCTGGGATACTGCATTGTTTGGACGCCCAACCGATCATGTATCAATTGTTTGGGGAAGCTCTAAAGGATTTCAAGAGGATAATATTCTCCGTCTAGAAGGCTATGACCCTTTAGAACATGTTGTGGCTGATCTTAATAAAGATGGTTTCTTAGACATTGTGATGAGTAACTATCATGCCTATTTTACTAGAAGCATACCAGCGTTTATCTATTGGGGGGCAGCAGATGGCATCTATAGTGAATCCCGGCGAAGTCAAGTACCTGCTGAATCTTCTGGAGCTTTAACAGTGGCTGATTTCAATCAAGATTCTTGGCTTGATATTGTAGTTTTTAATCATTTAGACAATGGTGATCACAGTACTGGTTCCAACATTTTTTGGGGGGGACCTGAAGGTTATTCCTACTCTCGGCGCCAATGGATACAAACCTTCGGACCTCATTTTGGCGCAAGGAGAGATATTGGCAATATTTATGATCGAAAACTGCAGGAAAGTTTTGTCTCGGCCCCAATTTTTGTACCAGCTAAAGTCAGACCAAGTCGTCTGCGCTGGGATGCAACCACACCGCATGGTACTGGTGTTAAATTCCAGATACGAACTGCCCAATCCAAAAAAGATTTAGAAAATAATAGCTGGATAGGATCTAATGGCATCAACGGTTTTTTCGAAAACTCTGGGGAGAATATTCACTCATCAGATACCTATCAATGGATTCAATATCGAGCCACGTTGACTACACCTAATGCTGGAAGTACACCCATACTAGAAGCTGTATACATCGACGTTGGTTCAGCAGGTGTCCAGTAGCCTTATCCAATTAATTCGTGACAATTGAGACTCACTCTGTCCAGGCATCCCTAAAAAATCGGAGGGCGTTACCGTTCAAAATACCTAAAACCTCCGACTCAGAATATCCAGCCTTATTTAAGACTGGAGAAAAATCCTGTAAATCACTGATTGTATCAATGTCAGTTGGCGCAATTTCAGCTCCGAAACCTCCATCCAAATCGGTTCCGATGGCAATGTTTTCCAAAGAGCCTCCAGCAAGATTTTTAATGTGTTCGATATGAGGAATCAGCCCATCCATTCCATACTTTGACACATGAGTATTTTTATCTGGAGGATTTTCCCATTCTATTTCTGGATCAATAAAGTGTTGGCAAAATACCATACCAATGACACCCCGACGTCGAATTATTTCTTGAATCATTTCGTCAGTAAGATGTCGCTGTCCCTTTACCACAGATCGGCAAACACAGTGTGAAGCCATCACTGGTCCATCCCAAATTTCTAGGGATTCCCAAACAGCCTGATCAGCCATGTGAGTAATGTCCAAGATCATTCCAGCATCACGCATTGCTTTATAAAGATCTTTAGCAGGTGGTTTTAAGCCACCAACAGTGTCAGTTCCATGGATATAGGTATTGTGGCCAAAATGAGCAGGTCCTACCACCCTTAAACCAGCATCCCACCAAAACTTTACATCCTTTGGATCAATAATAGGATCTGCACTTTCCATCGAAAGGATGTGATAGATCGGGGTCTGGTCTGTTGGATTTTTCCATGCTTCTTCTGCTTCTTCTAAGTCGATCAGTGATCGGACAGATTTAATTTGACCTTGTCTCTCCATGATCTGGTAGTAAGCTAGATGCCCACGTCCCATGGCAATTGCCTGTTCTTGTGTCCTCATTCCATCTCGCATTGCTCCTGCTCTTGATTGTATACGGGACATGATAGTACTCAGCATCAAACCTACCTTTCCTTTACGCATTTCTGGAAAGGTGACTGTACAGATGCCAACATCATAATCAGATGCTACTTGAGGAGGTTCGCTAGATTCTTGATGACGCACTTCGTGGGCAGTTAAGGTAAGATCTCGATTCCAATAAATAGCATCCCAAGCTAGGTCAAGATGCAAATCTATGATTAACGGCTGAGGCATTTCATTCTCCAATATTCATTTAGGTATAAGCTACTCTCTAGGCTTTTTACAAATTCTCACATAAGATTAAGGGTGATGCAAATAAGACCTGTACAATCTTTAATTAGAAGAACTATTCTATGCATTATGATTGTTAACTAAAACTCTAATCATCTAGTACTAGTGGAGGATTTATTGCAATATTTCTTATTATTATTGTAGTCAACAAAAATTAATTAAGAAATTACGCTTAATGACTTTATCAAGAATAGACCGGGAGACACAAATTTGAAAATTACTGACCTGAGAGTTTTTCATACAAGTGGGGGCCATGCAAATTGGATTTTCGTTAAACTGTATACTGATGAAGGAATTACTGGAGTAGGTGAATCCACCATGGAACGTCATGACGCAGTCATCATTCAAGCTCTAGAATCTTTCAAGGACTTCTTGATTGGTCAAGATGCGCACCAAATCGAATACATTTGGAACTCTTTATATAAACAGACCTTCTGGTATGGTCAACTTATTTGTCTCGCTGCCTTAAGTGGCATTGAACAAGCTCTATGGGATATCAAAGGTCAAGCCCTAGGGGTTCCAATTCATGAACTCCTAGGTGGAAGACTAAGAAACGAAGTCAGGGTCTATTCAAATGCGTGGGCATTTCAGGAAGTTGTAACTGAAACTAAGCCAGAAGACACGCCAGAATCAGTTGCTAACCGGGCTCTGGATATGGTTTCCCAGGGCTTTACTGCCATGAAGTGGGATCCTTTCAGAAATGGTGGCCAAGTCATCTCTAAAAGTGAAGAGAAGTATGCAATCAATTCAGTCATGGCAGTTCGAGAAGCTGTAGGACCCGATATAGATCTATTAATAGAATGTCATGGACGATTCAATGTCTTTAGTGCTATTCGCATGGCTCAAAAATTAGAACCTTTTGATCCATTTTTTTACGAAGAACCTATTCCCCCTGACAACATCGATGCCATGGCTGAGGTACAGCGATCTATTAATCTATCTATAGCCACTGGCGAACGCCTTTATACAAGATGGGATTTTCGTCCACTTCTGGAGAAACAAGCAGCTAGAGTGATTCAGCCTGACATCTGCCATGCTGGTGGAATTTTGGAGCTCAAGAAAATAGCTGCTATGGCTGAAGCCTATTACGTCAGCGTTCAACCTCACAACTCAAATGGTCCTATTTCAACTGTAGCTAGCCTACAGCTAGATGCTTGTATTCCAAACTTACTGATCCAGGAATTTTTCTATCCTTATTTAGAACGCTATAACGAAATTTTAACAGTACCTTTAGAATATCAAGACGGACATCTAAAAATTCCTCGAGGACCAGGAATGGGAACTGATATTAATGAAAATGTTATTGAACATTACCCTCCTATGGATTTACCTCATACTTCTACCTGGATGGGATCCTATTGGTAAATGATTAAGTAATAGTGGTGTGCTCTTGACTAGAAACTAACTTACTTTTATATTTAAAAAAACTAAGATAGAGACTGATGATTGATAAACAGAAATATCGAAAGTCTAAAAGTTTTATTTAATACTTCGTAATACAGTTGTCAGTTTTTATCTGATTTTTGAGGAGGAGATAATGAAAACTACATGGAGTTTCCATACCGCTGGGGCTATCCACTTTGGGATTGGAGCTACTGAACAGTTAAGTGAAATAGTGAAAGAACTTAAAACTAAACGCGCTCTTTTGGTAACTGATAAAGCTATTGTAAAGGCTGGTTTAGCTGATCATGTCCAATCTAAATTGAGTTCTGGTGGAATTCAAGTAAAAGCCTTTGATGGTGGTGAACCAGAACCCTCTATTCAAGCCCTTCTCAACTGTTATCAATTTGCAGCAGAATGGACTCCTGACCTCCTAGTTGGATTAGGTGGAGGAAGCAACATGGATTTAGCCAAGGTTGTTGGTGTACTTCTTACCTATGGTGGAACTCCTCAAGATTATTTTGGTGAAGGCAAGGTCCCAGGGCCAATAATTCCACTAATTGCTATCCCAACTACAGCAGGTACTGGTTCAGAGGTCACACATGCAGGAGTTCTGACTGACACCGAAAACAATATCAAGGTCGCTGTTGCTAGTAACTATTTACGCCCTAATGTAGCTGTTGTTGACCCTCTCATGACGGTTACTTGTCCTCCAAAAGCAACAGCAGATAGTGGCATTGATGCTCTAACCCATGCAATTGAAGCATACATGGCAACAGACAGTTCTGATCTTGAAGTTCCTGCTGGGGAAATTTCTATTTATCAAGGTCGAATGCCCCTGGGTAACTGTCTTGTAGAGTCAGCTGTTCCTTTAATCGTCCAACATTTACCTAATGCAGTTAATGATGGTAAAAATATAAAAGCCCGTGAGGGTATGCATTTGGGAGCTTTGATTGCAGGGATGGGTTTTAGTAACGTTGGTGTTGGAGCAGTTCATGCCTTGGAATATCCAATCGGTGGTGCAGTTCATTGTTCTCATGGTTGTGGTAACGGTTTACTCTTGCCCTATGTAATGAAATTTAATAAACCTGTCAGACTGGAAGCATTGGCTAGACTAGCTGAACTAATGGGAGTTAATGTAGAGGGGCTGACCCAAGAAGAAAAGGCTGATGCAGCTATTAATAAAGTTCGTACTTTAAGAAAAGAAATTGGAATTCCTGACAAACTCAGAGAAATTGGTGTTCAAGAAAACCAACTTCATTCTTTTGCAGAAATGGCCTTAAACATCAAACGACTGATGCGTAGTAACCCCCGATCACCAACAGTAGATGATTTGGAAGAAATCCTTAAAGATGCTTACTGATTTATTGGTAAGATTACTGAATCAATTTTAGATAAGTTCCTGCAAAGGATGACCCATAACATCATTAATGGAATTAGCGATATAAAGAGGACGACCCCCTGGATTAATATAATCCTTGGTCCAATCAATACCCATCGCCTTATAGATGGTTGCAAAAAGATCACCCATAGTAACCATTCGATTGGCCACCTGAGCACCCTGATCATCACTAGCGCCAACTACTGTACCTCCCCTAATTCCACCTCCTCCTAACAATAATGACCAACAGTCAGGGTAGTGGTCTCTGCCATTGTTAGCATTGAGATGAGGTGTACGACCAAACTCACCCATTGCGAGAATAATTGTTGATTCCAGAAGTCCTCGCTGCTCTAAATCTTCCAACAAAACTGAAAGCGTCTGGTCTAAAACTGGTGCCAATTTATCACGGAGAACTTGGTCATTATCCTTATGGGTATCCCAACTATTATGGGTATAACCAGAAGCCGTGACGAAGCGGCAACCAGCCTCAACTAGGCGACGCGCTAAAAGAGCACTCTGACCAACACGGCTTCGTCCATAAGCATCTCTAATTTGGTCCGGTTCTTGAGAAAGATCAAAAGCTTGTTTCACCGCTGGTGATAAAAGCATTGCTAGGGCCTGTTCAGAAAAGCGATCCATTTTATTAAATTCAGCATGCTTTTCTTTTTGTCGAAATCTGTGATCTACAATTTTCAAGAAGGATTTTCTATCCTCAATATCAGTAGCTGTCAAACTATCTGGCAAAGCTAAGTCTGGAATTGTGAATTCCTCCTGACTAGGGTCCGGCAAAATAAGCGGATCATATTCTGAACCTAAGAACGCGGAACTATATGCATCCATATAGGAAAAGAAGTCTGTCTGATGATGCTGGGGGACCATAATATAAGGGGGAATATTTCTGCGAGAACCTAGCTCTTTAGAAATAATTGAACCTAAACTAGGAAAACTCAGAGCTGGATTTGGACTATGCCCAGTCATTACATAGTGAGTACCTTGAGGGTGATTGTTCTCCTCAGTGTGCATTGAGCGAACAATGGCTAGTTTATCCATATTTCTGGCAATTCTAGGAAACAAATCAGAGATCTGAATACCATCTACCTTTGTTCGGATTGCTTTAAACTGACTGTGGGGCTTGGGATCCCAAGTGTCAATTTGAGAAGGGCCTCCTTCTAAAAATAAGAGGATACATGATTGAGCCTTCTCAACTGACTGTCCTCTAGAAGGAGTGGTCGCCAATAATTTGAGATGCTGAGCCAGATTTAGTCCCAGAAAGCTCAACGAGCCAATCTTTAAAAAATCGCGCCTTTGCTGGCTAAAAGGGTAAAAAGTCTTCATTTTGTAACCGTCTAATGATTATAAGTGAACTCACGGGATGCAAGCAATCCCCAAGTTAAATTTTCTATCCTTTTTTTACGTGAGGAAGCTTTCTTCATTAAAACTCCAAGCTCACGATATTCTTTAGTTGTTGGGTATCTAGAGAAAGCTGCTAGATATAAATTTTCAATTATTTGTCTATCAGAGACTCCGTTTTTCAAATATAAATCAACCCTTCCTCCTTTAGCTGAAATCTTAGAACCATAAGTTGAACCAACTAGGAGGTGAAGTGCCTGCCTAAGAGTAGCTCTGCGATCTCTCCAAGGCATATTGTCTCGACTGATTGGTCTTCCAAACACTTCCAAAAATTGGGACGGAGTTACTTCTGGAATTAAATGAATTGCTCGAGTCCCAGTCGGCTCAGTTCCTCCGCCAACATATTTATGCACCGGAAAAATTTCGGGGACACCGGTAACCTGTGAAATAGCATCTAGCAATACCTCTGCGTCTAATCTGCGAGGGAGAGCCCTAGAATAATTCACCTTGTCTGCCTCATTCGTTTTATTTAGATCACTTGACAACTGGTAGGTTTGAGATTGAGTGATTACCCTCATCAAACGTTTGATATCGTAACCGCTGCGACGAAATTCTGATGCCAAAGCATCTAATAGCTCAGGATGAGTTGGAGGATTACTCGGCCTAAAATCATCCACAGGCTCTACTAGACCTCTCTGAAAAAAGTAGGACCAAATCCGATTAACAATGGCCCTGGAGAAATAAGGATTGTTTGAAGAAGTCATCCAATTTGCTAATTTCCCTCGAGGATCACCAACCAACTGATCAATAGAGGTTCCATCCAAAAACTTAGGTGAAACTTCCTCTCTGCGCCGAGGGTGAATCACCCGAGAACCTTCTGGGCGTTCCTCATTTCCAGCAGGGTCATCGAAAAATACCGATCCATTTCTGATTCGGGTTAACTGTCCATAGAAGGAAGTAAGTCCCCAAAACTGATCTTGTGCCCATGGTTCATAGGGGTGATCATGACATTGAGCGCAATCCAACCTTATTCCCAAAAATACCCTAACATCCTCACCCATTTTCTCATGAGGAAGCATCATCTCTCCAGAAACTGACTTTATGTAGTGGCGAGTTGCTCCAGTGTTGCCCTTACCTGCAATACGTTCCCGTGCCATTTGGTCATAGGGTTTATTTTGAACTAAGCTTTGTCGAATCCATTTTTTATAGGAGTAGGCATTTCGATATACCACTCTAAAAAAGTCAGCAAAACGAAAAGTCCAATAATCCACAAATTCAGGTGAATCTAGTAATTGTTCAATCAACTTTCTTCGTTTTCCAGGGTTTTGATTAACTATAAATTCTCGTACTCGTTCAGGAGGGGGCAGCATGCCTGTCAAATCAAGACAGACTCGACGTAAAAATTCTGAGTCGTTGGAAATGCCGCTTGGACGAATATGTAACTTTTTTAACTTGGCAAAAATATATTTATCAATAAAATTCTGTTTGGGAATCTTGGGATAATCTAATAATAACTGCCCAATCACTCCACACTGAACGTGGATGATTTTTCCTAAAGTTCTTACTGTTACCAGTGTTTGCCCCGGATCAACAGCCTGAACAAAACCATCAGCAGTTACATTAGCTACTTCAGGGTTGCTAGACTCATAAAGTACTTCCTGGGTTAGATCTTCGACTCGACCGTCAGTGAAATGACCCATCACCAAAAGTTTGCGTTTTACCCCTGGTTCCATAATGATTTCTTTAGGAAACACTTTGAGTTGCTCTATCTGAGGAGAGGTTGTTAGTTGACTATCTGATGTGTATCTTCCACCCCGACTGATCCAATCAAGTAAAATCTTGTAATCATCTGAGTCTGTTTCAAATCTCTGACCTCCACCATGAGGTACAGTCATAGTTGGTTTTAATAGCAGCAAACTTTGTTTTGGATTAGGCAGATTTATTCGAGGTTGAAATGGTTCTAGTGCTTTAGGAGATAGAACCTGGTAAATGCCTCCTTTTACTGTCCAGCGATAATCTTCTTGAGGATTAATACCATTTAAAGATAGTTTGAATCCACCACGACCTTTGACTCCGCCATGGCATTCACTGCCATTACAACCATTTCGAGTAAAAACTCCAACTATCTCTCTAGGAAAACTAAATGATTTTTCTAGATCTGTATTTTTAATAAAAACTTGTGCAGTTAGCTGCTGGCCTGCAATATCAGCCCTCAACTTTAAATGACCATTGGCTTTACTGGTCAGACGCCCGCGTTTACTGACCTGAGCTAATTGATCATTTGAAACACTAAAGATACACTCTGAAGTAATATCAACTTCCAAACCTCTGTGATCTCGAGCCAAAACTAGAAATGACTGAGCTGCATTCTTTCCCTCTAAAATAACTTTTTCCGGCAAAAGAGTAAGCTCTTTCAATCCTTCTGCTCGGTTCAGTCCAACAAGTCTAGAAGCTTTGACTGAATCATTAACCTCTTCTCCAAGCAATCTTCCAGTTAATAGTACAATCACTCCAACAACCAAAAAAACGGGAATGAAAAATTGACTTAAACTTCTCATTATTTTCTTCCAAAAACTGATGTTTATAACCAGAGTACTTTTAGATTTACAACTGTTGAAAAATTAATTCTGGAACTTTCAAAATAATCTATGGGGTAGTCACCATTAATGGCATTTCACCAACCAATAATTTAGATCCAAGTCTATTATTTAAAACAGGCTGAGCCCACACCTTTACCATAAAAGGCATTTTAGTAATGGGCGCTGCTGGGTCTGCCCTTAATAAAATAATCACATCATTAACAAAAGCTGAAAAATTTTCTTGGCGTTCAGTAGTAGGTCCAATTGGTTCCTTGGGTTCCACTGTCGTAGCAGTTAAGGTTCTCACACCTGAAGGTAGTCCTTCAAGAGAGAAAGCAACATCACCAGTAAACCCTTCTTCTAACCCGGTAGTAACCTTAATCTTTTTGACTTGGTTCAAAACTAGATTTACCCGGTCCTCTTCTAAATTAAGCTCTCCAATATGAGGAATCTGCCCACGAACCATGAGTCGATACTTGAACCCAGAGCCTCCTTTCTGAGAAGTAATATCTCCTATCTGAAGATAATAACTCCCCCCAACTGCAAATTTCACTATCATCTTAGCTTCCAAAGATTCAAAAAAAGATAAGGAGGTTATTCCACAATCCCCCTTGTCCGAAAGATGTTGTTTCAAAAGTTCTATTAGAAAAATAGGATCTTGTCTAGTAAGTGCGATCTTCCTATGTTTGTTGTTAATTAACTCATGACCTTCAGAATCTAAAACTTTAAGACTGGGATTAAAAGCCGAAGGAGGTACGTTGGGCGTCTCAATTTCAAAAACTAACGACCGAGCTTCCGAAAGTTTAAAATGATATAAATCTATGTCCCCAGGATTTTCAATCGTTCCAGTTACCAGGGAAGGTAAATTCAAGGTCACAGCTTGTACTTGTCTACCATTTGGCTCTTTTTCATCAGAAACTACAGTAACATCATTATCGGTAAACATTGGAGGACCAGAATTTTCGGAATCTTGAAGACTGTCTTTTGACTGGGGCAATAATTGATTATCATGCGATTTCTGAGATTCATGTTTTCCAATTCTGATTGTCCGGGACCACAGGTCATCAATCCTAGTTGGTGTTAATTTTCTAGTGTACTTACGTTCACTCCATTTAGGAACTCTATCATGTTGAAACCATTCAGCTTGTCTTAAATAAGAGTCAACACCAGTAATTTTTAGTTGATAAACAAAACTGGAATCAGACTTACCATAAATCGATCCTATAGCAACTATGTAATGACCAGCTTTGTTGAATCGATGCCTTGTCTGTCTTAGACTTCCAAGTTCCAGCTTTTGAGTCCTCATATATTCTGTCTCTTGATTAAACTCAAGTTGAAGAAGGCTCTCGTCCGATAGCCAACTGCCCTTACTATCATACAATCGAATAGTCGGTTGAAATGTCTCTGCCACCGTAAACAGCTGAAACAATAATTCCTCATTAGAAGAGACCATAACCGAATAATAGTTAACTTCACCAGGCTGATCAATGGCACCATTGATAGCAACTGGATGTTTTACAGGCCTAGATTGATGAGGCACTCGATTAGAATTACTAGATTCTTGAATGATTCGCTCTCCATTCACTACAAAGGTGACTGGATTAGATACACCTCTTTTAGAAACTAACCGGAGAGAATAAATTCCAGTTTTAGCTTTTGAACTAATCTCTAATTTGACTAAAACACGTTGTTTCTTTTGGCTTTTTTTTGTTTCTGCTGTCTCAGAATTATCATTGACTGAGATCTCCTGAACAGCTAAGATCTTTCCCCACAAACCTTCTTTTGGAGCCCAGACCGCATAAACTCCATCCAAGAGCTTTCCTTCAAATTTGACTTTGATAGATGAGCCTTGTTCACCACCCATAGGAAAAACCCAGTCAATCTTTGGTTCAGTAGGATCTTGGGACTCGGGTACTTGCGCTATAGACTTGACGGTAAAAGCCAGAATCATTGTTATCGCAAGAGAGATTTCACAAATACTGCTAATCCTACTGTACAGAAAACTATTTTTTAGAACATCATCAGTCAATGAAACATCCTCTTTATTTTGATATGAATATTTACTCAACTTAGACTTTTCTTAATCCAGTCTACTAAATTCTCTTAGACTTCTGCATGGGTTTTTGTTATATCCGCAATCTTTACACGATCTTCGGATAAAACAGGTCTTAAAGGAAGACGAACTGGTCCTCCTGCTCTTCCAAGAAATTCAAGTGCCACCTTAATACCACTCACATGGTAACCCGGTTTGACACTACGTACTTTAGCCATTGTATTAATTCTACTGTCTAGAATATTTTTCATCTGTTTACCTCTCCCTAATATGCCCTGTTGCCAAAATTCCCGACAGGCTTTAGGAACAAAAGTTGCAACAGCTGAAGTAGTTGCCTTAGCGCCTACCGGAAGAGCATGCAATGCGTGCCCTTCTCCACGGGCAACCCACACCAGACGCTCCTCAACTAGTGATCCAAGAGATTTCCCCATACTAATGCCACCACTGGAATCTTCAAACCCAATGACATTGGGAAGGTCTGCAAGTTTCTTGAGGACATATGGCCAATACTTCTCTCCGCCAGTTGGGAATTTATGACCAGAAACTGTGGCGAGAACCACACCAATATCAATGGATTCTATTATATCCTTGAAGTATCGGATTATTCCCCCATCATATTCTGGAATCCAACTCCAATAAGGAGGGGCAAATAGGAGAATTGCATCGGCGCCTGCTACTTGAGCATTCTGAGCCATCTGCTTTGCAGTACTGTATCCTCCACAGGCACCAACAACTACAGGCAGTTTTCCTTGTGCACCAAAAACAGCTGACTCAGCCATCTTTCGATGCTCTTCCATATTAAGTGAAAAGATCTCACCCATTCCCCCTCCAACTACAATAGTCATATTTTTAGATTCTGCTTTGGCGTGTATGGCAATATTACGGGAAAGACCTTCATGATCTAACTGACCATTTTTTAAAAATGGGGTAACCATAAAGCAATGAACACCATGAATATCGTTTCTAAGCTGATCCATGTTAAGAGCTTTTTTGCCACTGGATTTAACTAATGATTTATTAGGAGGTTGGTTGGAGCAGCCTTGTAGTGTTAATGCACCAGTTATGATACCAAACTTCTTAAGAAGGGATCTACGACTAGAGGTCGACATTTTTTTAACTCCTGATAAATTCCTGTTAAATGTTCATGTCAGATTTAATAGAAATGTTATCATTGCCTGAGTAGCTAACACAATCCCGATTGACTTACAATTACTCTGTATTTGTACCTAATTGTTTCAAGACCCCAGTCATTATTATATTTATTTAGAGAGAAAAAACGTAATGAGACACATCAAAAAAAAGAGTTTTTTGACTGTGTTTGTTTTAGTTTCTAGCCTATCAATTATTCTAACTTTGAGCTCTTTTAGAAGTTCAGAAACTATTTTCTCACTGCGTGTAAAGGGAGAACGCCTAGCAAAACACATAATAGAACTAGGTGCAATTGGAAAAAACCTAAAAGGAGTCACTCGTTTAGCTTTTACTCAAGCAGATATACTTGGAAGAAATTATGTTATTACTCGGATGAAAGAGGCTGGCTTAAAAGTCAGGATCGATCCTGCTGGGAACATCTTAGGCCGACTTGACGGAACCAACCAACACTTACCTGCCATTTTGTTGGGATCCCATATAGATACGGTTCCCCTTGGAGGAAATTACGATGGTGTACTTGGCGTCATGGCAGCCATTGAATGCATCCAGGTTATACAAGAAAATGACTTTCAACTTAAACATCCCGTGGAAGTTATCGTTTTTACGAATGAGGAAGGGGGAATGACTGGAAGCCGTGCCTTCATTGGTGAATTAAAACCTGAGGTTTTGGAACAAGTCAGTCGGAGTGGTCTGTCTATCAGAAATGGACTTCAAAAAATTGGTGGAAATCCAGAAAAATTAACCCACGCAATTCGAGATCCAGAAAAAATTAAAGCCTATTTAGAATTGCACATTGAACAAGGGGGAATTTTAGAATCTAAAGGAATCGATATTGGGATCGTTGAAGGTATCGTAGGGATTCGTTGGTGGGATGTAATTGTACAGGGGTTTTCTAACCATGCCGGGACAACACCCATGGGTATTCGGCACGATGCTCTCCTAGCATCTGCCCATCTAATTATTGCTGTTAATGAGATTGCTAAATTGATAGCTGGAGATCATGTAGCAACAATTGGTCGAATCAAAGTTCTGCCTGGTGCTCCCAATGTAATCCCGGGAAAAGCTGAAATGAGTTTAGAGCTGAGAGACCTATCGACCAAAAAAATCGACGATCTCTTTACTAAGATCCAAAAGAAGTCTAAGTTAATTGAAAAACTAACAAAGACGAAAATTGATTTTAAAGAAATTGATATTGGAGTCAGACCAATCCTAACAAATGTCAATATCAAACATATACTTAGAGAATCGGCTAAGGAATTAACCTTAAGTTTTAATAACATGCCAAGTGGTGCTGCGCATGATGCCCAAAATATTGCTCGTATTGCACCAGCTGGAATGATTTTTGTACCAAGCGTTGGAGGAATTAGCCATTCACCTAACGAATACACCCACATTCAAGATTTAACTAATGGTACTAACTTACTATTACAGGCATTATTAAGATTGGACTCTTCAAAATCTAAAGAATGACTGCAATCATATTACCCAGGAGTTTCCATCTGTAAGTCCCAGCCCCCAAGGGCTCGAACTTTTAGTGAGTTGGGCAAATGAGGAGGCTGACCTTTTTCCATCCATTCAGAAACTTCTTTTTGGTGACCAAGTCGCAAAACCTTCCGTACCCTTTCGGTGCCGTCCCAAAAAAATAGGTTTTCTACGCCCGCTTGGTAAAGTTTATTAGCTTTTCTATAATACTCTTCCGCAGTCAAGTCCCTAGGGAGAAAATTCAGTGCCAATCGACACTTTGTTCCTTTCACTAAAGACACAAACCAATTCACATCTTCAGGGTTTTCCCATGTTGGTTCAAAGGCACCCAAACGCACAGCAGAAGAGTAGGGTATAATCGTATCTACTAAATCCTCTTTAATCCAAGCAGCCAGATCCATACCATGAAATAAATTTTCTTCTCCCCGAGAAACAACAGCCGTTATCTCAAGTCGTTTTTTTAGTTTTAGCTGTTGACCTACTTGATCCAGTTCGTGACGCAGTTCTCTCATGAACTGCGTAAGAAATCCTGCCCGGAACTTTAGCCAGCGCGGATCTGTTTCTGGAATTTCCCTTGGATCGATACCAAACTTTTTTTTAAATCCTTCTACTATAGGAGTTTCATACGCTAGTAGAGGAGGACGGCGATTATAGAGAACCGCTACCCCATCAATAGGGTTGTCAATTGCCATTTCCCGGAACAATGATAAGACATATTTTCTTGTTTTAGAAAATGCATACGACATTCTGGGCAGTGGCTTACCATCTCGAGATATGCAAACAAGTTGAGGGTGTTTTTCGTAAAAACTCTCTCCGGGCAGGATAACGTTTGGGGGAGGATAAATAAAACCACCCGGCCTATAAGCAGCGTGAAATTCAATGTTTATTTTTCGGGCATACTCTGCAGCAACTTTAAAAGGATCTATACCGTTCTGATGATAAGCCATCCAGGTCTCTGCAAACCAACGGGAATATGGATGGGCAAAGAAAGCCTTGCCTGTAATTGGTTTTAAAAGTTCCATTGAATGATTTCGAGCTATTTTTGAAAAGCGTTTAGCTCGATCTCCTGTAGCTCCTTCCCAATAGATTCTGGAGACATCTGAAAATTTAAGTGGCTCTAACGTATCAAGAATTTCCTGAGGAGTTCCTGCTAGGTTAATGACACCTCCATCATTATGAACCCACAGGCGTTTAGAATCGGAGCGCTGACGATCAGAATGAAGATCAGCAATCTCTTTAGGGGATAAAGGTATGAGCTTGATAAAAGCAATCCAAGCATGTTGCACTACTGGCTGGACAATTTGTCTGAAAATAATCTTTTCCCCAGTTAAGTCAGCTGCCTTCCAGAAAATTTCATCAATTAAATGGTCTCGGTGATCCTTAGCCCCATCTAGTCCTTTAACAGATGTGTAGCCAGGATCACTACTTAACTTAACCTTCACCTGTTTGGGTGAGGTGAAAGGTTTACGATAGATCCCAATATAGACCGCATGCCAGCCCTTCCTGTCTAATGGATAAGTAACATCTGGAGGGCGACTATCTTCAGTTGCCAATAGGAGAGTTCCATTAAAATTCTTTGTTCCATAGCTTAGCAAACGCCATTTATTGTGTCTCCAACTCTGGGCTAAGGCAGAGGCTGGTTGACATTTTTCAAGATCAGACAGATAAATTGGTGTTCTTTTAGAACCTGATCGTTGATATTTTTCACCTGATTGAGCATTAAGATAAGCTTGATTGAAACTGAAACATGACAAAAAAAGGATCAAAAACCATCTAACTTTGCTCCCTACTCCAAAATCATTAATCCATCTGTGTTTCATAAAATAGTTCCTTTTTTTTATTAGCTAATTAACTACAATATGTTTAATGCGATAACCTCAAATTTAAAAACATTAACAATGCTTGAATCTCTGTTAAGGTTGTGGAACAGTCATATCTGCAATCATACTGTCAGGTATTTTTTTTCCTAAGACAAACTGCTTTCGGTCAGCATACCAGAAAGTTCTCTCACCATTCTTTTCAGTAAGACTAGCATACATGGCTAGCCACCAAAGCTTTGTCACCCCACATACAACTTTTTGAGTATCAAAAAGGAATTTTGGTTCACTAAACCAGAGTGGTTGTTGTGCGTTGGGTCTAAATTCTCCTACTGTGATATACATTGGACGACGACCATCCATGTCCCATGGGCCTGTAGCTCCATCTCGATAACCTGAATGATTGTGGTAAACCAATAGATAACGTCCATCTGACAACCGATATAGTGGTTCAGGTGACTTGGGGTGTTCAACTTTGGGGCCATTATCCCGATAAAGTAATGGTTTAGTAGGTCGCCAACTATGACCATGGTCATCCGAAACTGTATACCAAATATACCCTGTTACCGTTCTCATTGTTGTAAATAGTCGACCATCAGGTAACAGTGTAAGGCCTGGTTCCTGAGCTAAACTATAACCCCGGGAATGCTCGGGTTCAATGTTAGGAGAAACCCGAATTGTACCAACTTCATCAGGTAACCAGGTAATTTTCAAATCTTTAGGATGAGGGCCTTCATCAATGTTGTCAAATCGCATAAATTCAATGCCACTGTCACCATGATTTCGATTTCCCCCGATTGGTCTTGGAAACACCATTGGACTGCTCCAGCGCGTAAAGCCCACAATCATACGATCCTTTGCATCACGTATTGGTTGTTGCCAGACAACTCCTGTTGGATGAACCTTTGGGTCCGGATGGTCAAAACGGGTGTGTCGCCACTTAATATCCACACCACTAGAAATCCAAGTGTGCCCATCGTCATCTGAGTACTTTACTCTTAAGGGTGATGAATACAGTCCCCCACTACCATATCCAAGGTGTTGATTATAGAGACAATAGATTCTTCCTGTACGACTCACCAAGGGAAATCCTAATGAAGGTGTCATATTTTTATATTTAGGTTCATCAATAGCAATAATGGAGCTCCAAGTCTGCCCACCATCCTTGCTTCTTGAGCATACAACCCGAAGATCGGGTGAACTCTCATAGGAACCCTGAGTCCACATGCACATAAGATCCCCGCCAGGAGTAAAAAATACATGAATATGGTCAGCATACTCATCGCGCTCCCCCGGATTTTTTGGCAAATATATTGAATAATCAGGAGTAGTTCTCATCCATTCATCTGTATAACAATTTTGTTTGGGCATTGGTTTTCCCTTCTACTTAATGGATTAACTAATTGTTCGTTGTGGAAAGAATTATCTCAATAATGGCATACTGCTTTAAAATATCCAAAGATCACTCAAGATTCCTTACCAGATCCTATTAATTTATCTAAATTGAAAAATATCTCAAAGAAAACAATTACCTAGTATTAACATTCTATGGCAAATCTATGTTTTGACATTAACAAAAAAGTTAGTTCTCTTTGAAAGTAAAGAATAACATGTGCGCTGGAATCAAGTAGAATGATCTTTCAACTAAACTTAAGAACACTAGGAGAGAAAACTGGAATGACAAAGAAAGTGCTTGTCACGGGAATGAGTGGCTTGATTGGACAGGCAGTATACAAGAACCTCGGCAGTCAGTACGATTTAAGTGCACTTAATCGACGGAAAATACCAAATGTTTCATGCCACCGTGCTGATATTTCCAATCTTGATGCTATCCAACCAGCATTTGAAGGCAAGGATTCTGTAGTACACCTCGCTGCTGAAGTTGCAGCTAATGCCACATGGGAGAAGGTTCTTCATCACAACATTATTGGAACCTACAACGTTTTTGAAGCGTCTCGTCGAGCCGGGGTTAAACGAATTATTTATGCTAGCAGTGGAGCTACTATCTCAAAATGGGAGGATACTCAACCCTACAAATCTCTTGTCCAAGGAATTGAAAGTGAGATTCCAAGGAGCTGGGAAAAACTAACTAAACACTCACCTACCCGACCATCAGGGCTATATGGATGTAGCAAAGTTTGGGGGGAAGTTCTAGCCAGACACTTTACTGACACTTCACCGCTTTCCATTCTATGTGTTCGTATTGGAGCTGTTAATGTGGATAACCGTCCAAGTAAAAAACGTGACTTTTCAGTGTGGTGCAGCCAAGGAGATATTGTTCATATGATTGAATCCTGTCTCAAAGCTCCAGAGAATTTAAAGTATGACGTTTTTTTTGCTATATCTAATAATATTTTAAGCTATCGAGATATTAAACACGCACAGGAAAAGATAAACTTTCAACCACTGGACTCTGCAGATAACTATCGTTAGTTAAATTCTAAAGATCATTTTCTATTCTTTTGTTACTTTATTCCTGATTCTCCCAAAAATGTAAGACTACGAATTGCCTTAATTGATCTTGATACATCCTATAAGTGGTTTAGAATGAATTTCTGGATTAGTTAAGAGACAACAGATTCGATAAACAAAATCTTTTCCAATTGATTTAGTGGGAAGGCGGGTGTATTCTGCAGGTTAGAGAAGGTTAGCATTAAAATGTATTTATTTTAGTCAGAAATGTTTTTTCAATATACTCTTTCTACTAGCTTTAACAGAGGATTTTCCTCACTAAACCAAACTTGACAGATCTTGTTTAGTTTTATTTTATAGTTTCTTTACCAGCTAATTTATTACTTCAACATTTAAGGACTTAACTATGGATAATAATCAACCTCTTAACGCTGGCATGTTCATGATGCCAATCCATAATCCAAATAAACCTAAAGCTCAGTGTTATGACGAAGATCTAGAAATGATTGTTAATTGTGAAGAATGGAATTTTCAAGAATTTTGGGTTGGTGAGCACCATACTTCTGATTATGAGAATATTGTCATGCCGGAGATTTTTTTAGCTAAAGCGCTTGGTATGACGCAAAAAATTCGTTTAGGGCCAGCACCTGTCTGCTTGCAATATCACCACCCCGCTCAGGTCGCTAGCCGACTGGCTTTCCTAGACCACCTTTCTAAAGGACGTCTGAACCTTTGTTTTGGACCTGGTGCTGTTCCCTCAGATCTTGAAATGCACCAAGTAGTTGACATGAAACAAAGTGGAGCTATGGTTGCTGAATCGATAGATACAATTTTACAGCTTTGGTCGGAAAATCCTCCCCGTGATATAAAAGGGAAGTACTGGAATTTCAAACTCACTGAAAATGTATTTTCCGAGTTTGGTTGCGGAGTTATTCATCGTCCATTACAGCTCCCTCATCCTCCTATTGCTGTACCCTGCGTTAGCAGAGGATCAGGAACTATTAAAATGGCAGCATCCAGAGGATTTCAACCCTTTAGTCACCACATGGTCCACCCAGATGTTTTAAAAGATCACTGGAAAACTTATTCAGATACAGCTGAACACTCCGGAGGGGAAGCTCGTCCTGAAAATTGGAAAGTAGCTAGAAATATTTTTGTTGCCGATTCTACGACAGAAGCTAAACGCCTTGCTAAAAAAAATACGCTTGGATGGACCATTGATTTTATTCTTAAATCCACAAAAAAGTTTGCAGGAAGTATAAACATGTGGAAACGAAACGAAGAAATGAGTGAATCTGACTGTAATCTAGATTATTTCATGAATGAAGTAGTAATTGCTGGAGACCCACAAGAAGTTACAAAACAAATCCTTCAACTCCGCGAAACGGTAGGACCTTTTGGAACCTTGGTATTAGTTGCTCATGATTGGGATGATAAAGAACGACATCTCCATAGCCTCGAGCTTTTCTCAAAGGAAGTTATGCCTGCTCTTAACGGACTACTTTCCCCGGTAGGAACTTCTTCGACTTAGTTGGCTTAGACATCCTTATTTTTAAAGTTGAGAGTTAGAAACTATATTTTGCATTAAAGGTGACAGGATTATTTCTGTAGCGTATAATTTATTGTAATTGGAATAATTTGCTCGGTCTTCGGCATTTAACTGAATGCTTCATACCGAATTGGTAAAGGATGTCGATAAAGATTCTATAACCTGAGATTACTATGGGAGGTCAATATGAGACGACTTTTTAAACTTGTGTTTATATCTTGCTTGGTGTTGACATTTCTTTTCCTGTTCAACCCGACAGATGCTTCTGCCCAACGTGGAATCCTTGAAGGCAGCTTATTTTTAGATGGGCAACCTGTCAACAAAGCACAAATTGAGATGGTATCGCTAGGTTCAGGGAAAAAGCTGAAGATGAAAACGAAAAAGAATGGCAAATTTATGCGCGGCTTTATTCCTATTGGACCATACAAGGTAACCGTTTACTTGGATGACAAACCAGTTTGGGAAAATGTAGTAAGCATTTGCAGTCCAGGCACCGAATGCCTGAATTTTAGAAATTCTCGGGTTTTACCACCCATTCGCCTCCAATCAGGCAAAAAAGGTTCTGGTTCTGGTACTGGTTCTGGGACTGGGACTAGTTACCAAACAAGTGGTGGAATTGATGCACAACGATACAAAAAACTAGACAAAGAGTTTCAAAGTGGGATCAATTTTCTGAAGTCAAAGAATTATAGAGAAGCCGTTAAAGCCTTTAAAGAAGCAGTCGTAATTGACCCTAAACAACATGTTTATTCATACTTTCTGGCTAGAGCTTATAGAAGAATGGGAAGATATCCCCAATCAGTAATTAATTACAAAAAGGCTATTTCTCTTCTGGCTGAATCCAAAAATTCTGATGTCAAAGAGCAGATAACCTACAATACAGAATTAGGAATATCTTATGCCATGTGGGGTAAAGCTCCGGAAGCTTTTGCTACTGCTGAAAAAGCTGTTAAGTTGAATCCTAAAAGAGCTGCTTCAACTTACTACAGATTAGCGGCTGGGTTTGTGCAAGTTGGCAGCTCCAGAGACGCAGTAACGGCCTTTAAGAAATCACTGAAAGCTAACCCTAAAAATGCCATCGCTCATTATCAGTTAGCAGTCACTTTAGTAAGCTTAGCCAAAGTAACTGAAGCAGGACAGACGATCGCTGAACCAGGCACTGTTGAAGCTTACAAGGCCTATTTAAAACTTGAACCAAATGGACAACATGCTGATGAGGCAGATTCTATGATTATGGCCTTATCCCAAAAGGTCGACACAAGTTTTTCTAAAAAGAAAGGCAAAAAATAGCCCTGCAGGAAATCAAAACTAAAGCTATTGGGCAGGGGACTCAAACACTGGACTTTCTGCCCAAATGCACCACTTAATTCGAAGTTATTATTATCCTCAATTCTTTCCAAGCTAAAATCAGATTCAACTGTCCGGGCAGACAAGTTTCAAATCCAACTTAAAGTATTGAAGTCATCGTGATATTTTAATTTTTTTCAAGTGAGATGGGCACCCTGTGTCTCTACATAGACAGCATAAAGAGACTGACTACCTGTCATAAACAACCGATTCCGCTTGGTACCTCCAAAACAAACATTAGAACAAATTTCAGGGAGTTTAATTAGACCAATACGATCTCCAGTCGAAGAGAAAATGTGTACTCCGTCATATCCATCTCCTACCCAACCAGCACTAGCCCATATATTGCCATCAACATCCGCTCGGATTCCATCGGCAAAACCTGATTTTCCATTAAGTTCCATGGAAGAAAATTCTCTTCCATTTTTCAGTTTGCTCTTATCTTTAATATCCCAAACTTTAATGTTTTTAGGAGCTTGAGGATAATGGGATCCGCCTGTATCAGCTACATACAGTTTTTTATAATCTGGCGAAAAACACAGGCCGTTGGGTTTATAAATTTCATCCGACATTTTTTTAATTTTCCCGTTCTGTAAATCAATACGATAGATAGCTTCCTTCTGAAATGGCTGGGGAGACCCCGTATTCATTCGGTTCCCTTCATAGTTCATGAGACTGCCATACCCAGGATCGGTAAACCATACTGCACCATCTTCTGGATGGACAACTGCGTCATTAGGGGCATTAAGTTGCTTGCCCCCATAAGAATCTGCCAAAACTGTTGTTTTACCATCGTACTCATATCGAACGACTCGCCGATTTCCGTGCTCACATGAAATTTGTCGACCTTGAAAGTCAAAAGTATTGCCATTGGAATTTCCTGAAGGGAAACGAAAACGGCGCGTCACATGGCCATCTTCTTCTAACCATCGAAGTTGCTCATTATTAGGGATGTCACTCCATAATAGGTATCGACCAACACCATTCCAAGCAGGACCCTCCGCCCAGAGAGTTCCCTTATATAATCGTAAAATTGGGGAATTTCCCAGCTTGTACTTTTTAAAACGTTTGTCCAGAACAACTACATCTGGTTCGGGATAACGAACTGGCTCAGCATCTCGACCAAAATTTCGACTAAATGCTTCCTGACTCATTGCAGTTATTGCAGCTAAGCGAGCAGCATTTCCGATAAAAGATCTTCGAGAAATTTCGATGCTAGTTTTTGAAAAAAATACTTTTCTTTTCATCTGCTTCTCCTCTTTAAGATTAGTTCATTATCTTCAAATAGATTGCATCGACATTTTATCAAAAAATTCATTAATAGCATGTAGTTAGGAATATGTTTAATTTCTAATCAAAACGATGAAAGAAAATTAGTGTCAAAAACAATAATTAGATTACACTAGCTTATAAAGTGTTTTATTTACTAAAACTGTAGACTTTTCTTCAAGTATCCAAAAGGGAAAAATGGAAAAATTATGAGTAAAACTAAAATCTTTTTGGCCTGGTTTTTAGTTCTTTGTCTCATAGAAATAGCTCTTACTCAAATCAGAGGAATAGACCACTTAGCTTCTTCTAGGTCAGCAATAAATAATTTTGAGAAACAAGCACCTAAAATTGGGTCTAAATTACCAGCATTAAAGGTTTTTGATGAAAATGGTATGAATTTTAATACCAGTAGTTTAATAGGGAATTATACCGTCTTGGTATTCGGATGTTTAACGTGACCAAGCTTTCTGAATAACGTCCCCAGTTTGGAGACGGTTCGAAATGATTTTGCTCCCAAGGGAGTTAAATTTTATTACATCTATAAATCCTTAGCTCATCCAGGACTCCGCGGATATGTTTCGCCATTGACCATACAAGAACGATTGATGCATGTGCATGAGGCTAAACGATTACTGAGGTCAAAGATTCCATGGCTCTGTGACACTATGGATAACGATCTTAAACATGCCCTAGGCAATGCCCAAAATTCTGAGTTCTTGATTGATCCTGAAGGAAAAGTAATAACACGACAACCTTGGAGTCATCCGGGAAAACTTAGAACAGTGCTAGAAACCATAATAGGCCCTGTAGATCGGCCTACAACTGTAAGTGAATTGGGTTCAGAATTTATTGTTAAATGGCCTTCCTCTAAAATTCCATCTGGTCTAATTCCAAAACTCCAGCTACCTAACAAAATGGTCCCTTTAACAATCCTTCCCTTAAAGCAAGAAAGTTCTCTTCCCTTCTATGTAAAGTTACATGCACAAGTTGACCATTCTTTTCTAGATCATGGTAAAGGCAAACTATATCTTGGTTTTTTTTTAGATCCCATCTACAAAGTCCACTGGAACAACCTTACAAAACCTCTTGAATTTAGTCTCAAAATTCCCACAGGTGTTAAGATTTCTCCGACTAAAGGGTTTGCCGCTAAGGTTAAAGAACCAGCTGACAAGGATCCTCGTGAATTTATTCTAGCTATTGACTCTAGTAACTATGAGCAACCACTGGTTCTTAAAACCCGCTACTTTGCCTGCGATGACGCTGACACTTTTTGTGTTCCAGTGACCCAGCAATATTCAGTTTATCTAAAACCTGATTTGGATGGAGGATCAATGCAGCAATAAATGGAGCTTTATAGTTTGATCAACTACCTCAATTGCGAATTAGAGTAGGAATATTTTATAACTCCTTAATAGCTATGATCGCAGTATCTTGTTGTATTCTAAATTAAAACTGACTACCATCGGCATTTTAATTAATCGCTAATTGTGCTAATCAACTAATTCTTATCCTTTTGAAAATTAAGGCGTAATGGAACAAGCACTTCAGTCATTTGTCTCTACTCAACATTGGGTTGTCGTAGCCGGCTTATTTTTGGTGAGTCTTCTGATCTTAGCTAAAGCAGCAGACTGGTTAATTGATTCAGCTGTAATCTTGTCAGAACAATCAAAAATTCCAAAGGTGGTGATTGGCGCCACAATTGTGAGTCTGGGAACTACCACTCCCGAAGTAGCTATTTCCGTTTTAGCAGCAGCTCGTGGCCAATCCAGTCTAGCTCTGGGTAATGCGGTTGGTTCTGTCATTTGTAATACCGGCCTGATCCTTGGCCTCTCCTGTCTTTTGGCTCCACCTAAAATCAATCATAAAATATTAAATCGCCAAAATACTATCCAAGTAATAGCTTTACTGTTTTTGGTTTTAGCTTGCTTTCCTTGGCAATCTCCTGGGAATGTATTTACCCAGGGTGGCCAAATTTCTCAACTGTTAGCTCTAGTTCTATTAATAGGCCTTGCAGGATTTACCTGGCAATCAGTGCGTCTGGCTAAAAATATTGACCCAACCTTACATGAGACACAAGATCACGAAGAACACACCTCTATTTTAGTTATTGTTGGGAAGCTCATTGGAGCTATCATATTAGTAGTTATTTCAGCTCGCATTCTTCTTCCAACAGTTACTGAAACAGCTATTAGGTGGAATGTCCCCGAAAGTGTTATTGCGGCCACGTTAGTTGCTTTTGGAACTTCCTTGCCTGAACTAGTTGTTACAGTAATTGCAGCCCTAAAGGCTCATGGTGAGTTAGCTCTCGGTAATATAATAGGGGCCAATATTCTCAATATACTTTTTGTTGTCGGGGCTGCAGGGGTAGTAGCACAAGAGGGATTAACGGCTGGACCTCATTTTTTTATCATCCTTTTTCCTGTAATGCTGATACTTCTGGTTATCTTAACTGTTGGGCTGCAGAGCAATCAGAAAAAACTACAACGGTCTTACGGAATTATTCTGCTCTCAATCTATGTCATCTATACAGTCATTAACTATGTTGTCAAAAGTTCCAGTTAACAACTCTCACCTTTACCAATAACAATAGAATGTTTTGAAGTTCTACAGGATCAAAATTTCTGGAAAACCATCACTGTTATTCAATTACTTTCATTCAAGGACTTTTTCGAGTGGCAATATCTAGTTCCTCACTAGTAATAAACTCTAGAACTGCTGGTTGACCTTCTTGAGTCTTAGCAATCCCACGTTTTAGGGCGGCCAAAACTTCCCCAGGCTCTTCAACTCTTTCACTGTAAGCTCCCAGGCCCTTTGCAACCTCACTAAAATTTCCTGACAAGCTTTTCGTACCAAATCGAGCAACAGCCTCAGGAATATACTGTTCATAGCCTCCCATGGCAAAATTATTTAAGATAATTGTCAAAATGGGAATTTTTTCTCGAACTGCGGTTTCCACATCCATTCCTACCATTCCAAAAGCAGCGTCGCCCATTAGATTGATCACTAGTTTCTCAGGAATTGCTAATTTAGCTCCCATTGAAGCACCCAAAGAGAAACCCAGTTGGGTCGAATTACCCCAACCTAAGTATCCTCTGGGATTAACAGCTTCATATATGGGTGCTAACTGATCTCTGGGCGTTCCAGAATCGTGAGTTATGATTGTTGTGGCTGGATCAACTATTTTCATAATGTCTCCAATAACCCTATAAGGACTAATAGGAATTTGGGATGACTCGAGGTTTGATTGCCAACGGTTTTTCCATTGTTCTCGAGCATTCTTTAGATTATTTTCTAACTTTTCGTTGGAAGATTTCCCTTTTTCTCTTTGTTGCAAATGGACTTCCTCTAACATCTGCTGAAGAATTAATCGAGCATCCCCCAAAATAGGTACATCAGGTCTATAGTCCTTATAGAGATCATGCCAGTCAACAGTTGCATGAATAAGGATTCGTGATCCATTTGGGATCGTCGGTGCAAATAATGACTTTGTTAAACTAGAGCCTACAACAAAAATTGCATCACTCTGCTCCAAGTAGTGGCCAACCATATCAGTTTGGCTATACCCTGTAGAACCTAATGATAGGGAATGCTTTTCATTAAAAGCACTTTTACCCTGTAAGGAAGTCATTACAGGAGCTCCTATTAGTTCAGCAAGTCTAGTCAATTCTTTGGAAGCCTCTGCATACAAAACACCCTGTCCTGCCCAAATTATTGGATGCTTAGCAGCCAACAATAATTTAACTGATTCTTGAATTGCAAAAGGATCCCCTCCACTCTTAGCACTCTGCACAGAACGATAGTCTAGGCTTCCAGAAAATTTTTCTTCTGTAACATCAATAGGAAGTTCAAGCAAAACCGGACCCGGAGATCCAGTCCTTAAAGCCAAAAATGCACGTTCCATTCGATTAGGGATATTACTGGCAGACATAATTCGATCTGCCCACTTAGTTGCATTCTTGTAGTTTTCGAGTGCCTCAAATGTAGGTGGGACCCCTATCCGGTCGCGCCCAGGATGACCGGGCAGAAAAAGTACAGGACTAGAATCACTTCTTGCTTGTGCAATTCCGGCAAAGGCGTTTTCTGAACCTGGACCTTGTTGTACACTAACAACACCAATATGTTTACCAAAACTCACTCTGGAATAGCCAT
This sequence comes from Terriglobia bacterium, assembly GCA_022452285.1. Lineage (GTDB taxonomy): Bacteria > Acidobacteriota > Terriglobia > Versatilivoradales > Versatilivoraceae > JAKUNG01. Next base: position 149,247 of record JAKUNG010000009.1, read on the forward strand.
CGGCCATGTTGACAGCTACCCGTTCCTGTCGGGCAACTATTGGACGAATTCCTTCTACAGCCAGCGCATCTAGAATAGGAGTGAACGGGAAACAAAATACTTGTTTAACTCCTTCTAATTTTAGAATTCTAGCTATTACTTGTGAACCTAACATCGTCTTCGCTCCCTATTTCTGAACTGTCAAATTTAACATTGGAATCGAATATTAAAATTGTTCCCGATTTTCTAGGTCAACTATCAAGAGGAAGAGAGTCTTTTAAAAAATCTCTTACAAAGAGAGTTCTTAAGTTGTAAGAAACATTTAACGGATACTGAAAACGCAGTCCAACAGGGAAATAAAAACACCATGCACATTCAGACTCGTTAGTTGTGGAACTCCACACCCATTGTGATGTTAACTCAAAAGGACTTCGAATTTTTCGAGTAGACGAATCCCATAAATCTTGAAGTTCTATAATAGATGGCAAACGCCAATCTTTGAAATCACCAAATATAAGTTCTTCAGCACAGAGTTTAGCCTCATACCAGTTAAGAGGGTTACCGTTATCTTTACGAACCCACATTAGCCCTGTTGTGTTATCTTGCACAAGATCATCAGAGGAGGACTTTGAAATCATCATATTGTTATTAAGAATCATCTAAAATGAATATTAAACACTTTGGCAGTTGGTTTAAAGAGACTAAGCAGAAAATATTTCAAAGGATAAAAACCTATTAACTGTACAACTCTTCTCTATAGTTGGGTCAATTTAAAGTTTACATCAGACTGAAATTTCATTTTTTTTAAAAGCTTTGTATAACCGATTAAACAAAAACTTTCTAATTATTTGACGACAAGTTGGAATCAAACAAAAAAATCCAATAGCATCAGTAACAATTCCGGGGGTCAACAACACAAGTCCAGCGATTAAAATTATAGCTCCATCAAGTAAGACAACCGCAGGCAATCTTCCTTCTGACATCTCTTTTTGAATTTGACGTAATACCAAGAGACCCTGACTAGCAGCAAGATAAGCCCCTAGAACTCCTGTGGTTAAGATCAATACCAAGGTGGATAGAATGCCAAATTCACGACCTATCTCGATCAGGACAATTAATTCCACTGCTGGAATCAGCAAAAAAAGAATAAGAAGTTTAATCATAAAACCATTAGGCCGTAGGATTAAAGAAAAATTAAGTTTTCACAGCAAACAAAGGGGTTTAGAAGTTCTACTATTTAAAACTCCACAAGAGGAACTACTTTTTGAAATGGCAGGGGCTTGTGAAATGGAGAGGAATTGAAACACCCTCTCCATCACTAAAAAACTGACGATGAAACTATATCCAGTCCCTATGGGGCAAGATGTTGCAGAGTTTTGATGGTTAAAGTCCCATCTTTAAGAGTGCCTGTTACTTTTACTTGATGGCCAAGATGTCCCTTTACTTTATCCTGATTAGCAATCTTAACAACCGTCTTGTCTTCGGTTATAAACACTGCACTTGCGCCACCACCAACACAACCCTTGACACAACTAATCGACTTTGCAGAAGCATCTGAATGACCAGCACCACATTTAGAATCAGAGATATGTCCTGTAAAAGATTCACCTGCGGAAACTGACCCTCCTGCTATAAGAGCTATCATAACCAGCAAAAATAGTATTTTTTTCATATAAACTCCCTAGAAACTTTAGATACAGTCTAGAAAAAAGATCAAGCTAAACAAGGCCCATCATATACTAAGTTAAAGCCATTTCAAACAAAATAAGGACCCAACCTTCTTTGAACACTCTTACACTGAGTTCAATTAACCTTCTATTGGACTAAATCCCAAGATCGTATGGACATTACTGTCGCTACCCTCCTTCAAAAATTCAACCTTTACAGGAAGTCCAACTTTAATAGTATCTGGATTAAGCGAATCAACACCTTTAAGCCTTGCAACAACTCTTGTCTTTTCCTTTAGTTCCACAACTCCTGTACAGTAAGGATTATCCCGACCGTAACCTTGTTGCACCATGGATGGTGGACCAATAGAAATACTGGTAAAAGCTACTAATCTTCCAACACCCTCCATAGTCTGCCATTCCATGTTGAATGAATTACATTTAGAACAAAGTGGTCTAGGGGGAACAAAAACAGACTGGCAATCTATACACCTTGAGCCCATCAATTGACGTTCGTCTAAAAATTGATTAAATGAATGGTCACTGAAAGATCTTTGTTCCAATTGACTACCGCCTTTCTAAGATTGTAAAGGTTGAGGTTCCACCGGTACCCCCAAGATTATGGGCAGCCCCAAATTTCAAATCACCTGAAACTTGCCTTTGTCCAGCCTGTTGCCGAAGTTGAGTCCAAACTTCAACCAGTTGAGCTGCTCCAGTTGCTCCTACAGGGTGTCCTTTACACTTTAGTCCACCGGAGGTATTGATTGGTTTAGAACCTTCAAGTCGAGTATGGCCTTCTTCAACAGCTTTATACCCTTCCCCTGCTTTAAAAAATCCAAGATCTTCAATATGGAGCAATTCTGCAATTGAGAAACAGTCATGTACTTCTGCAAACTGGATGTCTTTAGGTCCTAAGCCTGACATTTCATAGGCTTCATGCGCAGCATATCGAGTAGCCTCAAACGATGTTAGATCCTGTGCAGCATGAAGACCACGCCCACTCCCTTGTCCCATACCCGCAACGTAAAGTGGATCATCGGTAAAATTTTTAGCAATATCCTCACCAACCAATAACAAACAACTTGCACCATCACTAATTGGACAACAATCAAAAACATGAATAGGCCAAGCAACTGCAGGGTTAGCTCTGGGATCATTGAGAAAAGCCTTAGCATCGATCCAAGTTGGAGTAGGTCTCCCCTTACTTTCGGCACGCTTAATTCTAGCTGCCATTACATCTTCCATTGAAGCATTGAGTTGTGCTTTAGGGTTACGGGCGGCATTTTCATGACTTTTAATCGTTACATTCATCAAGTGATCACGTGAAGCTCCATATCTCTCAAAGTAGGCAGTAGCAATCGTTCCAAAAACTCCTGGAAACGTGAAACCTACTTGACTTTCATAGGGAATCGCAGCTAGCGACAAACCCTCAGCCACTTCTTCAGTTGAACCCTTGGACATATCTTCAACTCCACCCACTAGCACCGCATCATAAAAACCAGAGGCTATGGCAAAAACTCCTTCTCGAAAAGCCAAAGCACTAGAAGCACAGGCCCCTTCGGTTCGAGTCGCTGGCCGAGGCACAAAGCTTAGAGCATCTGATAAGATGGCACCCCAGTGTGACTGGTGTACAAAAAAATCATTGGTAAAATTCCCTACATATAGTGCATCAATTTCCTGCGGGTTACACCCCTTATCCACAGAGGCCAACATGTTTTGGAAAGCTTCTAAAAATAGATCTTTTGAATCTCGATCCTTAAACATGTCGAATTTCGACATGCCAGCACCAACCAAAGCTACCCCTCTTCCTAATTTCCTTTTTTTTATCATAATTTTTTACCAATTAGTGTATGGACCAACACCATATAATCTCTGTTTTGTTGTTCCTCCATTTTATCACATTCAGGTTAAGTGTCTTGATAGATTAGGTCTCTTAAAAAATACTTACCGTCCTATATTATTATTGGTTAAGGATAGTTTAAACCTGTGATTAGTTGCATACTCATACAAACTGTAAACTGTAGATCCTTGCTCGACGCATTCGAAAACGTATCCTGATTGGCTTATTAGCCCAAGTAGAAAGATCAGACTGCTTCTGCCAAGTCACAGTTTGGTTAATACAGTCACCCGAGATAGGGTCACAATCATCAAAGGAATGACCAGGTATAGCTGGAGAAGGAGTAAATCGAGTATCATTTGCAGCATCGGCTAATTCCACAAAAATATCACCTCCATAACGTGTCCAGCAGTTAAGTTTCAGATGATTTCCTGAAAAAGTTGAAACTACCGTGGAACATTGTCCCAGTGAGTCTGCTTCAAGTGATACGAAACCGTCCTGTCTCCACGTAGCTGTTAGGATTCCATCTTCTGGATTTGAATTGTCGTAAAACACTTGATTATGTGAAGATCGTCTAGGCGCATAGGTTAATGAAATCTCTCCTTTGTTGAAACTGGCAAGACCACAACCTGCGTAAACTCCCCCTTGAGAGTTTGTACCTGGCTCTCCACCTGGAATTACTGGCTGTCTTAATGGACGTTGCCATTTTAAACCGTCTCGACTGGTCATCATGTGTACTTCAGTATAATCACCATTACGAATATAAAGGGCGGGAAACATCAAATGGGCGTCAGCATTTGGCCAGCGAACATAAGAATTTGTATAAATGTCCGTGTCAGGTCTGTCAAGCATGTCTGTTTCAACTACTGTTCTAGGGACAGGCCACTTCTCAAAACAATCAGTTTCTGCATAGGTAATGGTTCGACGACCATGAGAAGCTAAATGTTCATGATGAGTCCATCCTCGGAAATAACCAACATAACGATTCTTTTCTGGATTAAAACAAACCCCTGTTTGGACATCATTGAGATAGGTAGAAATTAATGGTTTTTCAATCATCTTCCAGTGCAACCCATCAGCAGAGATCGCTCCTAAAACAGCAAACCGACCTTGATAGGCTCCTTGATGAACCATCTTATACTTTGCTTCTGGTGGCGCACTTGGATCTTTAAAGACACTTGATCCATGGGCATCCCGACCTGGTGAAGCATCTAAACCATAAATTATATTGTTGTTGCGGGACCCATTAAAAGAAACAATGCCTAAATTGGGTTTGACCCAATGAATACCATCAGTTGATTCTGCATAGGCAAGTGTTCTCTGGGTTCCTAATTCTTCTTTAGCTTCCAGCACTCCACTTTCATCTCCACTATCATAATAAAGACGATAGCGACCATCGTCCTCAAAAAGAGTGCTGTATACACCCATTCCAGATTTGGCATTTCCATGTTCCCAAGGCTTATCTGGTGAAATTAAGGGGATTCTGTCCAATCTTGGCAAATGTGGCTTTAGGAGAACACCGGAGGGCATCTCCCAACTTTCCGATTGTTCTCCACCAAACGACAAACCATACCCTGGTTCGATCAGACTCCAATCGATAAATACATGTTTTTTGTTTTTGAGATCGTATGGCTTATAAGGCATAACACTCCTTTTCATTAATTGCAGGAATTAATGGAATTAAAAACAATCGTATTGTCGATTTACTTTGTGCGAACTAATTTTCAATAACTTTTTAAAACAATTAAATCTTATTTCTGATTGCTCACTAATAGTCTAACTAATGGAAGTATCCTCTGGAACAGAAATAAGATATCTTTTACTCAGATAACGAACAATTAAACCGGCATTTTCTTCTGGACTACAAGAGATAGTGTCTAATCTAATTTCTGGACTTTCTGGAGACTCATAGGGATCATCTATACCGGTAAACCCTCTGATTTCTCCTCGACGTGCCTTAGCATAAAGGCCTTTGGAATCCCTTCTCTCACAAACTTCTAAGGGCGTATCAACAAATACTTCGACGAAATGATGGTGCCCTATTTCTTTACGTACATCATTGCGCGTAGACTTGTAAGGACTGACGGTAGCGCAAATTACCAGACCCCCATGATGAACAATTTCTGAAGCCACAAAGCCAACCCGCCTAATGTTGATATCTCGATCACGCTTGCTAAATCCTAAGCCTTTAGAGAGATTTGCTCGAACAATATCTCCATCCAATACTGTTGATCGTTGACGGTATTCTTGCAAAAGGTCTGCTAAGACCTCAGCAGTTGTTGACTTTCCCGATCCACTAAGACCTGTTAACCAAATACATGTACCTTTGTTATTCATTGACGAAGAAACATCAGATACATTACCAACTATCTGGGTTTCTATAAACCACGACGGAAGTGGTTTACCCTCATCTAGGAGATCTTTCCAAACCTTTAAAATTTCTGGATCTACAATATTCATAAACTTTTCTTAATATCTTCAATCATCTAGTTTTATCAGTTGTCCAAGAATTCTACCATGCCATTATTTTTTACTACTCTTCTAATTTCTCTTGGACTTTAAAGGCCAGTATACATCTTAGGTATTACTGAGTTACATCGGAGTCAATTCAACTAAGATTAACAGAGACCCATTTTAAAAACAGCTGTCTTACCGCCTTATAAAAAAAATTAATGCCTAAACTCTTTCAGTAAATTCATATCAGCGATATAATTTACTTTAAATTATTTCTTGAAATAGAGCTTATTGAAAATTTACCAAATGAAACAACTCCATTTAATCTTTACTATTTTTGCCCGACATGAATATGCTCGGTTCTTCCTCCAGCTAGTATTTACTGTTGTCGGCACAACATTGTTATCTTTTGGAAAATCTTCTGATCCTATCGATTTCTTTGAAAGAAACATTCGACCCATCCTAACTGAGCATTGTCATGCATGCCATAACCATGAGTTGAAAACTGCTGGTTTAGATTTAGAAACAGCTGCTGGGCTTAAAATGGGAGGACAAAGTGGCCCTCTTGTCTCAATCAATAATCCTGAAGACAGTCTTTTGTTGAAAGTGCTGAGTTATAAAGAAAATCTAAAAATGCCCCCTTCAGGGAAATTAAACATTCAGGATTTGAATAGCCTTAAAACGTGGGTACACATGGGCACTCCTTGGCCTGAATCAATCAAGGCTCTTGTTTCGAAAAAAAATGTATCAACAAAAGATCGTAACAAAGCTAATGGTAGCCTTTGGGCCTTTCAACCGATTTCAGACCCAACCCCTCCCCAAGTTATGAATCAGTCATGGATTAAAACATCCATTGATCGTTTTGTATTAGCAAAATTGGAGGAAAAAGGACTTAGACCTTCAGCCTCAGCTAGAAAAGAAACATTACTCAGGCGAGCAACATTCAATTTAACTGGCCTACCACCTACTATTGATCAAATTAAAAAATTTGTCGAAGATGATTCTCCTGAGGCTTTTAAAAAGGTGATAGAAAAATTGTTGGCTTCACCAAGATATGGGGAACATTGGGCTCGACATTGGTTGGATGTAGCTAGGTATGCTGATTCTACCGGCAGTGATGAAGATCACAAATATCCTTATGCATGGCGCTATCGAGATTATGTGATTGAAGCTTTTAACAAGGACCTGCCTTATGACAGATTTGTAGTTGAACAAATCGCCGGAGATTTACTCCCAAAATCGACGGAACTTGAAGTTAATCAACAGAGAATTATTGCCACTGGATTCCTGGCTCTCGGACCAAAAGCAATTGCACAACAAGATAAAACTAAAATGCTTTATGATGTTTACGATGAACAACTTGACGTTATCTCTAAAGGGTTTTTAGGACTATCAATCACTTGTGCTCGATGTCACGATCATAAGTTTGATCCAATATTAACTAAGGATTATTATTCCTTGATTTCAATTTTAGCTAGTACTCGAAACTTTAAAGATTCAACTTCACATGTAGCTAGCCTTTTCATGAAACCTTTGGTTTCTTCTAAGGAGTACCAAGAATATCAGACTCATCAAGATAAAATCGCTGCTAAGAAAACAATTCTGCAGGAAGTTGTAGGTAAAGTTAACGAACGGTTAATTGAAGTTGAGAGTACCAAACTAGTCGATTATTTTGTTGCGGCCCATCAAATATATACACAAGGTAAAAACCCCAAAGTCTTGGCTAAACAATACGGTCTTCATGAGACACTTCTGAAGAAGTGGAGCTCCTATCTAGCTCCAAATCAAACCTTTCGACCTCATCTTCTCGACTGGCAGAGGGCCAGACCCACAGATCTTTTCTTCGTTGCTAGAGATTACCAAGAAAATTTTCGCTTACAATTTACTGAATGGACAAGCAAATTAAACCAATGGCGTCAGAACATTAAACAAATTTCTAAAAAAGAAGACAGAGAACCTGCTCCTAAGTTTTTGCCGGGTAAAGACCGATTCTTTTATGAAGTTTACTTAAATTCCAAACCTAAAAACGAAAAAATAACGGCTCCTTTTTTGATTAGTGATTCTGATCACGAACTATTCTCACCAAAAACAGTTGATATTATTAAAAGATTAAAAAGAGAAATCGAATTCTTACAAAAAATATCCCCAAAGGAACCTCAAATGGCTAATGCTGTTGAGGAAGGTATTATTGTTGACCAACAAATATTTCGTCGAGGCAATCACAATATTCTAGGAGAACCTGTTCGAAAAAAATTCCCTGTAGTTTTTGACGACAAATGCAAAGATTTTGTAATTGAAAAAGGTAGTGGCCGTTTGCAATTAGCAAAATGGTTGACTCAACCCTACCATCCGTTAACGGCTCGTGTAATAGTTAATCGGGTCTGGCAATGGCACTTTGGAGAAGGATTAGTCCGAACACCAGACAATTTTGGAACCACAGGAAATAGACCAAGTCATCCCAAATTACTTGATCACTTAGCGCGAAAGTTTACCGATGGAGGATGGTCTATAAAAAATCTACACCGTTTTATTATGCAGTCTAACATTTATCAACAAGCTAGTTTCCGATCAAAGTCAATGATTTCAATTGATCCTAATAATGAACTTTGGTCTTATTTCCCTAGACGACGACTGGATGCTGAAGAAATACGTGATGGGATGCTTGCTGCAGATAACACTCTTGATCCAAAAATGGGAATCATTCTTCAAGAGGGCACCGGATTTCAACCAGAAAATAGTTCTGACCGACTAAGTCTGGACCCTGAAAGCGTTTTGTTTCGAACAGTATATCTACCTTTAAGGCGGGCTAATTTACCCCCTTTTCTTAGATTGTTTGATTTTGGGGATGCTACCAATTCCTCAGGCAAACGCCTTCAGACTAATGTGCCACCACAAGCTCTGTTCATGATGAATAGTAAATTCGTTGAAGAAAGATCACATAATTTAGCTAATATGTTATTAAAGTCCTCTCTATCAAGTAATCGAGAAAAAGTACAATATGCCTATCTTCGGATACTCAACAGGTTGCCTAGTGTTAAAGAAGAGGATACTGCTCTAAATTATATTGAAAAATTTCAGCAGAAAACAAATAAAACTAAAGATGGTCTTAATAGCTGGCAGAGCTATTGCCATATACTCTTCTCTTCTAATGAATTTATTTATGTTGATTAAACTTCAAAGATGATAAAAGGGTAGTTGCCTAACTATAGAAGGCTTACCGAAAGTCTATGGATTTACTAAATACACCTACATACAAATCTAGGCAGATCTCTCGTAGAGCCATTCTCCGTGCTGCCAGCTGCGGTTTTGGTTACTTAGGCTTAACAGATCTTCTCAGTGAAAAATCTAATCTCCAAGCCAGTTTTGCTGATGGTGGCGCAACTGCACCGACAGGACACTTCGAATCTAAAGCAAAACGTGTTATTTTTCTTTTTATGCATGGTGGGCCCTCTAGTATTGATATTTTAGATCCTAAAGAACGCCTGCATCAAGATGATGGAAAATCTCTTCCAATAAAACGCCCTTTAGCCTTTGATGATGAAAATCCCGCGGGTCCTTTAATGAGGTCTCCTTGGAAATTTAAGCAAAGTGGTCAAAGCGGAATTCCAATGAGTGACCTATTTCCTTATACCCGAGAATGTGTTGATGATCTTTGTGTAATCCGCTCTATGGTAGGTGAAGGCGTTGACCACGGGGCTGCCATGTTACAGACATTTACCGGGACCAGTACATTTACTCGACCCAGTATGGGTTCATGGGTAGTATACGGTCTTGGAACAGAAAACAAAAATTTACCGGGCTTTGTAACAATCAAGCCAGCATTGTCACATGGTGGTGCTAAGAACTGGGGTTCAGCTTTCCTCCCCAGTTCTTATCAGGGAACGGCTATAGGACACGGCGGTCTCTATGTCAAAGATGTCAAAAATGAACCTATCAAATATCTAACTAACAACAACCTTTCTCCAGAATTAGCACGCTTTGAACTCGAAATGCTGCAAAACATAAATGAAAGACATCGTTCCTTACGAAAATATGATCCAGAATTGGAGGCTAGGATTCAAGCTTTTGAGTTAGCCTTTCGAATGCAATCAGAAGCACCAGAGGCCTTTGAAGTTGATAAAGAGTCTACACTAACTAAAAAGCTTTATGGTTTAGACAATCCAGTTACCAGTGACTTTGGGTGGCAATGCCTCCTTGCTAGGAGACTGGCTGAACGTGGTGTTCGTTATATCCAATGTACCCATACCTATATGCCAGGTGGCGTAGGTTGGGATCAACACGGAGAACTGTTTGCTAAACATACTGAAAATGCCATGCAAGTGGATAGACCTATTGCAGGTTTACTCAAAGATTTAAAGGCCAGAGGATTACTTAAAGACACCCTTGTGATTTGGGCTGGTGAATTCGGTCGCACCCCAGTTTCTCAAAATGGAGATGGAAGGGATCATAACCCTTACGGATATTCTATTTGGATGGCTGGTGGTGGCGTTAAGGCAGGCTTTATTTATGGAGCTACCGATGAATTTGGATACCATGCAGTCAAAGACCGGATGCACATTCATGATTTTCATGCCACAGTACTTCACCTTCTCGGACTTGACCACGAACAGTTAACCTATACTTTTGGAGCACGCGATTTTAGACTAACCGATGTCGCTGGCAAAGTGGCTCAAAAGATCCTCGCATGACTTTCATACAAAACTTTAGCCTAGTTTTAAAGAGTCCTTGAGATCTTGGGACAGGCTATTCAAAATTTAACCTCCTTATTGTCAATTACATTAACAAGAAGAACATATAAATTCAGACGGCTGTTAAAGGATTTTCATCAATTTAACAATAAAATGGTTCAATAAAAAATACCATTTAGTTAAAAATTTTTCTTGTCGAGTCGAGCATGCCCTACAAACAGCAGCAGGGGAAACCCCGTGTCATCTTATTTAGCGATGGCAGACACGCAGCAGGATTGGACTGCTTTGAACCTCCTATAACAAAAGCTGAACACGGCATCATTGCTAATGAAGTTTCAAATAGTGGGATTGATACAATAGTCCATTTTTCAGCTGGAGAAGGAGGAACTGTTCTTTATGATAGTAAAGTTGCTGAAAGGTGGGGCGCTGTCACTAAAAAGTGGGACCATTATGTTTGGTCCAGGACGGCTCGCGCATTAAATCAGCTTATTACTGATGGTCATGATCCCTTAGACGTTTTGTGTAAAAGCTGTCACGAGAAAGACTTGCTCTTCATTGCTAGTGGGTGGGTAAGTATCCATGGAGGGACTAGAAAACAACATGAAGGACTTGGCCGTTGGTCTGCTTTTGCTCTCGACAATCCAGAATTTCAAGTTGGCTTTGATCCAGATCCCCGAGCAAATACAGTCATAAAAACTCGTTTTAGTTTTTTATATCCTGAGGTTAGACGAGAAAGGCTTTTAATTTTTCAGGAAATGCTTTCCAAATATGAAACTGACGGCATTGAATTAAATTTAACATCAGATATACCTTATTGTCGATTTGACCAGGTTCACCAACTCGCTCCCCGTATAACTCAATGGATCCGCGATCTCCGTCAAATAGCAATAAAATCAGAAAAACGTCAGGGTAGACGTAAAAAACTTTATGCACGTATCCCCGCTCATTCAAAAGCCTGGGAATTGGCTGGATATGAGGTCCAAACCTGGGTCTCAGAAAATTTAGTTGACGGCCTATTCTGTGAGAGTAGCTTTACTGAAGATGATGGAATAGATCAGGATGCAGATCTGACAGATATAGTCAACATTACTCGCAAAACAAGCTGTAGTGTTTTTTATTCTCTACACACAAATTTATATAGACAATTCCACCGCAGCGCTCCTCAAGCCGCTATTTGGGCTGGGGCAGCAAATGCCTATGATCAAGGAGTTGATGGTATTGCCATAGCAGATCACCTCTGGACCCCTAATGGTTGGCCATGGACTCCACAGGAGTATGAAACGGTTCGACTTCTTGGAGATCCCCAACTATTAGCAACTGCTAAGAAGCACTATCTTGTTCGATCAGAGGTTCAAGACACAACTGGACTTAGCTGGTTACCCGGACGATCATATCAGCTCCCAAAAGTATTGTTAGAAAATGAATCGGCAGAAATTTCTTTTCGTGTTTCTGATGATTTAAACCACTGGAATGGGCTGAACAGAATCAAAGCTGTCATTCTTAGAATACGTTTTGGTGGAATTATTATTAACTATGACAAGGTACAAGTTAAACTAAACAGGCAACTTCTTCCTGACTTTATTCTTAAAAAAGTAGACATGACTTATCGGTTGGTCGACCAAGCCTCCAGTTCTCATTCTATTACACCTTATGGCTATGCCTATGACTATTACTTAGATAGAAACAACTACCCAAAGCGTGGCCGTAACTATTTAACAGTTACCCTTCTCAAAAGAGACCCAAATATCGCTCAGGAATTTTCAATTGATCGGGTTGACTGTAGGATTGAATATCAGTTTCACCAACACTATGAAGAGGAACCTCTCCAATACTAGGTCTCTAGTAACACACTTTTGCCCCAAATTAATCTGAAAATTGTCTCATCAAATCAAAACTAAAATCGATCGATTTTAAAAGGATTAATATTTATGTGGGGAGGACGTTCAGCAATCAAATCGGTAATGATTTTCCCAGTTGTAGCAGCTGCAGTAAGTCCAAGATGACCATGTCCAAAAGCAAAAAACACTGATTCATGAACAGGTGACTGACTAATCACTGGCAATGAATCAGGCATTGAAGGACGACAACCCATCCATTGGGTTGCCCCTTTATCACTAAGAGATGGTAGAACTCCTTTAGCGGCGTTTAATAAATTATCTGCCCGAGCATAGTTGGGTGATGCATTGACACTGGCAAGTTCTACTGTACCTGCCAAGCGAAGCCCCTCCTGCATTGGAGTCATACCGAAGTAGCGGTCTCCATGCACAATCGTCCGATTTAAATGGATTCCAGAGTGTGGTAACATCACATGATAACCTCGTTCAGTATCCAGGGGAACTTTGTTACCAAGCTTTGCTGCAAAAGGGCGAGAAAATGCACCTGCTGCAATGACTATTTTATCGAAGGTATGATCGGAAATATTAGTCTTAATCGATGGAACACCTGTTGATTTTAATTGAAAGTCGTTAACTTTCTCACGTAGTATTGATCCCCCATTCTCCTGAAAAGCCTTTGCTAATAACTGGGTTAATTGCAGGGGGTTTGTCGTGTGAACCACATCTGGGCAGAATGCACCATACTGACATTTTTCGTTCAACTCTGGTTCTAATTCAGTAATTTGTTTTGAATTGAGTAATTCAACTCTAACACCACGATTACGAAGCAGGTTGAACTTGTATTGTGCCTTATCAAACTCATGTCCTGATTGGTACACATCCAGTCTACCTTTAGCTACTAACAGATGCTCAGCTTTAGCTAATTTAATCAATGGATCAAAGGTCTTCACCGCATCTTTATTCAGTTCATACAGGGCATCAGCAATTCTCTCAACACGCTCAACAGAACTAGACTGAACAAAGCGCAATAGCCAAGGCATTAGGTATGGTAAATATTGCCACCGTATAGTTAAAGGCCCCAAAGGATCCATTAACATTCTTGGCACCTGTTTGATAATCCCAGGCAAACCCAGAGGGACACAATAACTTGTAACAATTTGTCCGGCATTTCCACTACTACAACCAGTGCCAGGACCATTCTGATCTATAATAGTAACATTATTTCCATCTAGTTGAAGGCATAGAGCACAACATGTACCCACAATACCGCCACCAACTACAGCAATTCGAAGTTGACTATCCTTGACTCGAATATTCATTGAGGAATACTCCTAAACTTCGCTTTCCTCCACAAGCCATTCCAATAAAAAGAAACCCTATTCAGTTGGTTTTTTTTCAATAAGATTGTTGATTGCTCAACGACCCTGGCCAAAGTATTGAAAACCAATTTTCTTCATCTTCTGTGGTTCAAAAATATTTCGTGTATCAATAACAACTGGGTTTTTCATTAGTGATTTAACTTTTATTAGATCTATGTTACGAAATTCATTCCACTCAGTTGCAATAACTAATCCATCAACCTTAGTAACGGCATCATAAGCATTTTCACAAAAAATCACGCCTTCTCCGCTTAACACCTTACGACTATTAGGAACTGCAACCGGATCATAGGCTTGAATGATTGCATGATTTTCAACTAGCTTTTTGCAGATTGCCAAAGAAGGTGACTCCCTAACATCATCAGTGTTTGGTTTAAAGGATAATCCTAGTACACCAATCCTTTTTTGATCCAATCCTTGTAATGCTCTATCAATTTTGGCAACAACTATTTCACTCTGAGCTTGATTTATCTGTAATACTATTTCAGCTAATCTTTGAGGTGAATTTAACTCTTTGCCGGCTTCTACAAGTGCTCTGACATCTTTTGGAAAACATGAACCTCCAAATCCAGGACCAGGATGTAGAAACATCGAACCAATGCGTTTGTCTAGACCAAGGGCATAAGCTACATGGTGAACATCGGCACCTATTTTTTCACACAGGTTAGCAACTTCGTTAATAAAGGTAATCTTCGTGGCCAAAAAAGTATTGGAGGCATATTTAATCATTTCTGCTGCTTCAGGAGTTGTCACAATAAAAGGAGTCTCAATAATATAGAGTGGTCGGTAAATTTCTTTAACAACTCTAGTGGCTTCCTTACTATCAGACCCGATAACAACTCTATTGGGTCGCATGAAATCCTCGATAGCCGTCCCTTCTCGTAAAAATTCTGGATTGTATACAATGTCGAATTTTACCTTTCGCTTTTGTTGTTTTTTGATCAGGTCATTTAACCGACGCGTTGTTCCTAACGGAACAGTACTTTTCACTACAATCACTTTATATTCCTGTATAGAGCTTGCTAAAGACTGAGCAACTGTTTCAATTTGACTAAGGTCAGGTTTACCATTAGCACCTTCGGGAGTACCTACTGCAACAATGATTACTGCTGCTTGTTGAATAGCTGTTTTGAGATCCGTTGAAAACTTTAAGCGATGATTTTTGACACAACGTTTTAAAATCTCTTCTAAACCAATTTCATAAATTGGCATTTCACCACGTTGGAGAGCAGAAATTCTTTGTTGGTTGCAGTCAACACAGGTTACATTCAACCCAAAATCTGCCAAACCGACTCCACAAACTAGTCCAACATATCCTGTTCCAATAACAGTCACGCGCATAGTGTTTCCTTGTTCTTTATAGTCATTCTCCTGTAAATCAATAAGGCAGTAACAATCAAAATAACTCCTGCTGTCCCTGAGGAAATCAAACTCCAATAAAAATGAGTAGGCCAATAGTTAAATTCAACCTGAGAGGTTCCCGAGTCGAGAGTTACTCCCATCAATGTCCCATAAACCCGGCTGATAGGACGAGAAGTTCCATTAACAGTGACCGTCCACCCAGGATACCAATTCTGACTTACCACGAGTAACACTGGATTCTTTCCTTTTCTACTCACAAAAAACCGATTGGGGGTATATTGTTCAAGTGAAAGATGATCAGAAGCGTTTGACTCAGTCAAGTAACCATCCTTAGTATCTTTAATTAAAGATAGTGGTCTAAAAGGCATCCCATCTTCAATGACGGCCTCTTTTAAGGGATCAAACGAGGGCTCCCGCATTCTACGAAA
This sequence comes from Terriglobia bacterium, assembly GCA_022452285.1. Lineage (GTDB taxonomy): Bacteria > Acidobacteriota > Terriglobia > Versatilivoradales > Versatilivoraceae > JAKUNG01. The sequence continues at coordinate 164,876 of JAKUNG010000009.1, forward strand.
CACCTGATCAACATTGATTCCAGAAGTTACCTTAGAAACACACCAAACCCTGGGCAAAACTGAAAGATTCTTATAAACCGTAGATTTTTGTCCTTCAAATATCTTGGGGAGGTTGAGTTCTTTACTGGAAACAATATAGCGGACATTAAGTAATTCCAAACTTCCAACTGCTCCGTTAAAAAAGTCAACAAGTCGACTAAGCCGAGTTGCACCATAGCTATTGATTGTTTCCAGTTTAGCTACCTGACCAATATTCCTAGGATAATTCATATCTTGAAAATCAACTCGGAACGTTTCCTCTTTAGACTGAAGAAATTTAAGTACATCGTCTTGACGATAGTATTGCCAGGGCTCAAAGTTCTGGACTCGGTCAAAATCCGTCTTCAGTTTGAAGTGCGGACTGAGGAAAACATAATAATCCAAGAGCAGTAACATAACGGCAGCAATTTTTAGCGAAACTACAATTCTAGAACCAGAATAAAAACGTAAGATTCCTAATGAGGAAGTCGCAATCAGCAGAAAACAGGTAAAGGACTGGAATCCAAAGTCAGTTGGTTGGTTAAGCACTTGAGTACGATAAAAATAGCCTACAAACACTATAGTCGTAACAAACAAAGAAAAATTACAATAGAATTTGACCAGGCGCATCTTAAAAGTTTTGAAATTTTTACTTGTCGCCTTGAAAAAAGTCTGGCATCCAAAACCCGCAAGGAGACTCATGGCAGCATGTGCAAGCAGAAGAAGCCTTAGAGCTTCCCTACCTTTATCAAATCCTGGAATTACTGCATAAAAAAGACCATGTAACAAAAAGTATTCCCCTAAGGACAACCCTAGAAAAAGTAGAGCTAGCAGCCAAATCCATCTCACTACATGAGATTTTCTGATTTCGGCAATCGAGAACATAATAAAGAACAATGCTAAGATCCCGACATAGGGACTAGTTTCGAGGGCTATAATATAGGGGAAAATCATAGCCAGAAATCCTTCAGGAGGTAGGGCGTGTGCCTCTCCTGCAATAGAGTATGGGATTGTCTCTGTAGCTATAACTGGAGTGGCATCAGTTGTCCACCGATATGCCTCAGAGGCATATTCCAAAGAAATAAAAAGCTGAGGAGCACTATAGGCCAGAGCAAAGAAAAAAACTAAACCCGTCAAAGCAATAATCCATTTACGCGCACTACCTTGTAATGAACAGATACCTCCAACTAACTGTTCTCTTAACGATCTTGAAAACCAGAAGATTAAACTAAGAATTAAAACTGCTAGAGAGACGTATAAGAATGGTTGATGGTGGCCTGCCAGAATGCATAAACCAAGAAAGAGACCGGCAATGTTAGCATAGAAGATTCTTCTAAACATTCCAGATGGTTTAAGCGATTTTAAAAAGAAAAGTAATACAGCAGGAACCCAAATAGAAGAGTATAGTAGATTAGCCTGACCAAAAGACCGCCAACCAATGGAACCTGAGTAAGCAAAGATCAATCCAGAAATAAATGAGCTAAAGTGATTTAATCCAAACTGGCGAGCTAATAAATACATCAACCATGAAGATATGATGCAATGAAGAATAATAAATCCTTCAACAACAGAAATTGGAATCAGACCTCGACTATTAAGAGGAATAAGTCCTAGTATTAGGTTAAAAGGATAAAAAATTCCAGTTTGCATCTCACCACCGAAGGATCGGCCAGCATCACTATAGATATCCCAGAATGGAAAGCTGCCCTGATGCAACATTTGGGCAATATATTGAGTCCAAGGATAAGTCTGGGAAGCAGCATCCTGATATGTGAGCAGAGAATATTCATCAATCAGAATGACTTTCCAAAATACAAGTACCCCAAAAAGGAAGAGAGATCCTATGTACATCCAGGCATTTCTTTTTCCAGAGCCTAACAATTGATGTTCCATCCTTATCTATTAAATGAAAAGCCACTTGAAAAACAGTCAATATTAGAGTTTGTCATCTCTTTTATTGCCAAGAATTGATTTAACAGGCGACTAACTTCTTAAATATTTTTTCAAATGGTTCTTAACACAACTCAAACTATAAAATTATTTGACCAGATTTGGTCAAAGCCACTCTTGATGTTTATGATAATCTTTTGGATCCCCAATTAGCCAGTCTTCATTGAGATTTTATTTATTCAAACTAATCAAAAATCATCATTTTGAATAGAAACGAATTTATAAAAATTCTCTTCAAGATTTAATGTAGACAAGAAAAATCTCTAAACTTAGATTGATTTCTTAACAGCTGAAGCTGTTCCTACAGCTAGCTTGGATTTATTGTTCTCACTAATTCACAATAAAGTAATGGAGAACTTGAAACTTTTCTGATGTTTTTTAAGATTTTCTCTTCGATCAGATTGCTATCTATACCCTCTTCTCCTAAAATATTAGTGAATTTAAGAGTAATAGGGAGAATTTTCATTGTGCATATCCTAGTAACAGGTGGAGCAGGATTCATTGGCTCTCATCTCTGTAAATCTCTGATTGAGAAAGGTAATAATGTCATTTGTCTCGACAATTATCTCACAGGTTCAAAGGAGAATATTAGTCACCTGAAAGATTCAAAAAACTTTAAAGTTTTAGAACACGATATTATTAATCCTATTACCTTAGAAATTGATCAAATTTATAATCTAGCATGCCCCGCCTCTCCAGTTTATTACCAAAACGATCCAATACGGACGATTCACACTAATGTGATAGGAATTACTAATATGCTTGAGTTAGCTAAGCTAAAAAAAGCTAGAATTCTCCAAGCATCAACCTCAGAGATTTATGGAGATCCCGAAGTCCATCCTCAAACAGAAAATTATTGGGGAAATGTTAATCCTATTGGAATTCGGAGTTGTTACGATGAAGGCAAACGTGTAGCAGAAAGCCTAATGTTAGATTATCACCGTCAATATCAGGTTGATATTAAAATTGTCAGAATATTCAATACCTATGGGCCAAAAATGTCTCCTACTGATGGTCGTGTTGTAAGTAACTTTATCATGCAAACCCTGTTGAATCAGGAAATTACTGTTTATGGAGAAGGCAGACAAACCCGGTCATTTTGTTATGTCTCTGATTTAGTCGAAGGACTCCAGTCAATGATGAATATAGAAAATTTTCAAGGACCTGTAAACCTGGGTAATCCAACAGAATATACAATTTTGAACTTAGCTAAAAAAATCATCCATTTGACTGGTTCAAAATCAAAAATTGGATATAAACCACTTCCTGTTGACGATCCCAACCGCCGTCAACCTAATATAAGTTTGGCCAAACAAAAATTATCCTGGTTCCCAAGAGTTGATATTGACGAAGGTTTAAATAAAACTATTCAGTATTTTTCAAACCTTATGGTTAAAGAGAAAATGCAGAAATAATTGCAGAACACAAAAAATAACAAACTTGAATTGCCCATAATATATTAATTTTTTGCTTCTAACCTGTGACACTGAATCATTCTCCTTGATTGCTATGGGTTCATAATCAAACATACAATTTTTTGATTATCTATTGCATAATATTGTTGTCTTTATCAAATATGAAATAGTTTATTGGAAATTTTAGGTATGAAGGCATTAATGAATTCTGTAAAAATAAGCTCTTTATTTATATTTTTTTTCGTCACAACCAATCCGCTGATTAGTCTTACCAATCAAACAAACTCCAGCATTAGCACGAAAGAAAAACTTGGTGTCATCAAAGGAAAGATCCTCGCAAACAACAGTGAGATACCCCTGAGAAAAGTAATTTTGTCTCTTCGAACAGCACAGAGTCGTAATAGAGAACAACCAAAAACCACTCGAACTAATGATAGTGGCGAATACGAATTTAAAGGAATAAAACCTGGAAAGTATGTTTTGCGTGCTACTCGTAATGGTTATATACCTCAAAATTATGGTCAAAAACCTGATAACTTTTTAACCCAAAGAATAATGTCTGGGACTCCGTTAACAGTCCGTGCTGATGAGATTTTGGAGGGAATTAACTTCAAGCTTATCCGAGGTGGTGTCGTAGAAGGTCGAGTCGTTGACCAAGACAGTGAGCCTCTCTCACGTGTGAGAGTTTTATTAAGTCGTTATGGAAGCTTTCAAGGGCAACGTCGTTTGTTACCAATTAGAACTGATCAAACTGATGACAGGGGCCAGTATCGAATTTTTGACGTTGCACCAGGATCCTACTACCTAAGTGCAAATTTATCATCTCCTTTTGGCCGCAACTCGGCTAGACCATCTTTTCCTTCTACCTACTATCCAGGAGTTCTGAATCCTCAAGAGGCTATTAAAGTAGAAGTCTTATCCGGCAATGAGATAGGCGGTTACGATATAACTTTAATTGAAACTTTAAGTTATAGTGTAACTGGTCAGATTCTTCAAAGCGATGGAAGACCAGCCGATTCAATAAGAGTGAGTTCAACCAAAGATTCAGGAGATTCTTTTTTTTCTATGAGTAGGGGAACTACCAATTCAGATTCCCAAGGAAATTTTGAAATCTCTAATTTAATGTCAGGACGATACCGTCTCATAGCTAGATCACGAATAAACGACGGAATTCAAACTGCTAGTAAAACGGTAGAAATAACGAACCAAAATTTAGATGGAATAACCTTGACTCTTGGAAATGGTGCTCAAATCTCAGGAAAACTTTTCCCTAAAGAAAACTTGAAGGATATTGATCCCCGACAAATTCAAATCCGCATGATCCCAAGCATATCAACTCGTGGAATGTTTGGAAGAAGCAGGGCCACAATCAATGAAGATTTCACGTTTCAAATAGAGAACATTTTAGAAGGACTCTATCAGTTTTCTGTTAATTTACCTCCGGGGAATCACTATGTGAAGGCGATTCAATCAGAGGGACAAGATTTTTCCGATACTGCTTTTGAAGTTCGAAATGGTGATCGAATTAGGAACCTGGAGATTCAAATTTCATCCGAAGGAGCTGAATTAACTGGTTGGGTTGAAAAAAAAGAATCTCGTGAAAGAGTCGAGGGAGCAACGGTACTATTATTTTCAAAAAATTCCAATTTTTGGAAGAGTCCGGCTCGATTTACTAAGACCACGCAAACTGATCAAAAAGGTAATTTTTCAGTTCGAGGACTTATACCAGGAGAATACCTTCTTTGCGCACTGTTGGATCATGAACCCGGTCGTGAAAGTGAATTTAATTACCTAAAAAAATTGGAAACTGAGGCAAAGCAACTGAACCTGGTTCCAAATAAAGTCTTGCAGACAACAATAGTGGTGATACCCACCCCTACATCCGACTGAATTTAAATTAAGTTTTAGTCAGAAAATTTGATTTATATTTTCCCTGACTTACCAAATTTCTTAAAGAAAACAGAACTAAACAAGAGAAAACCCTAATGATACTAGTTATTTGGCCAGGTCAGTTGCCAAGAAGGTTCTTTCGTTTGGTATCAAAAGCTGATCGGTTGTTGATTGCTGCACAAGTATTGATTCTTTATGCAGCAGGAGCCTTCTTGATGCCATTGTTTGAAGGTCCAGAGAGTGTTTTTGCTTCACTACTGGACTATAGTTGGTGGTTTATTGTAACAGCGACTACAGTTGGTTATGGGGATATTTCTCCAACTACTGTAGGTGGTAAGTCCGTAGCTATGATTATCATGTTACTTGGAATCGGGGTTATTGCAGTGGCTGGAGTAAAGTTAGCAGATAGCATTTTTGACATAGGGAGGAATCGTATGAAGGGATTAAATCAACTCAATGAGGAAAATCATTTGGTTATTTTCGGGTATACACAGGGATTAACAGAAGAACTGGTCCGAGAAATACGTAATGATCAAACAGCCAAGAAAATGTCTATTGTTTTGTGCTCTAGCCGAACTGAAGAAAATCCTTTACCCAAAACAGTTCATTTTGTTAAAGCTGAATTAAGCTCTCACGATGTTCTCCAAAGAGCTTGTGTTAATCGTGCCAGTGGTATTATCGTGCATGGTCACGATGACAATGAAAGCCTAGTAATAGCACTTGCAGTGAGGAGTGCTAATTCTAAAGCCCATATTGTTGTCCAGCTTGATAAAGAGGAAAGCGAGTTACATATCAAACGAATTGATCCCTATATCGAGTGTGTCACACCCTTATCTATTCCTCTCATTGTTCAAGCTGTTCAAGATAGAGGTGCAACTTTAGTTATTAAGGCTCTCCTAAGTAACATCACTGACGACACAATTTTCAGACTAGACATACCTTTTAATAATCAAAACTGGGACTTTAAAACGTTGCAGAGGTTCTTTAAAGATCAATTAGAATCAACCTTAATTGCAGTAACCACAAGTTCTTCACCACAAGCGCCAATCAAAGTAAATCCTCCATCAAATTTCTTAGTTGCTAGTGGTACGTCAGTATTCTATATAGGACCGAGGCGTTTAACTCCTAAGGCAATTAAATGGGAAAACATTCAGGCCAAAGTAAACATCGACTAATTGATATGAAAACCTTGCCGAGGTGCATTGAAAGATTAATTTTTCCATGAATTACGGTAATATCTAAGGATAGTTGGTTGAAATTTTGTGTTGATGGCAATGTGATCGTCATTTAACCAGTCTTTACCGAAAATCATTGATGTGGATACAACTTGAGGAGTAACGTATTGGGTAGTGATTGGTATTGACTGAATGGATGCTAATTTATTCTGCATTTCAGCTTTCTCCGGACCACCCTCCCATGCTAAATGCCAGCCCCATTCACCGAAACTAGGGACGTTTTGATGATATGGTAAAGCTCGATACCCTGAAGCACGTAAAGTTTTTCCAATACAAAGGAATATTTCCTTTGAATGATAGGGAGAAGTTGATTGTACAGCAATCAAAGCATTTGGTTTGAGGCGATGAGCTAAGTTTTTGTAAAAATCTCTCGAGTATAACTTGGCGGAACCAATACTATTTGGATCAGAAAAATCAATAATAACTAAATTATATCGAGCTGAACTCTCTTGGATAAATCGGTCGGCATCTACATTGAATAAGTGAACTGATGAATTAGAGTAGGTTTGTTCACTTAAAAGTAATCGGTTCAGTTTGGTCTTTCTAGTAACAGCATATTCCTCTGACGGCGATACCCCTCCAGGAGCCAGAAGTGAAACTCTAGAATCCATTAAAGCACCTTCGTTAAGTTTGATAAGATCAGGGTGACTAGCAGCTAATTCGGTAATGGCAGGATCAATATCGACAAGATCAACCTTCTTAACAGCTCCGTATTTAAGAACTTCTCTAAGTGCTAAGCCATCCCCACCACCCAAAATTAGGACCTTTTCTTGAGAAGAGGCGACAGCAAAAGGAACGTGGACTAGCATTTCATGATAAATTTCTTCATCTTGAGAATTGAATTGAAGATGGCCATTAATGTAAAGACTGAGCCTGTCATTTTTCTTTGTCAGCACAATGTGTTGGTATTTTGAGGTCTGACTATGGATGATTGGATCTCTATAGGTCCTCTGTTCTAGTGAAATTCTCCAGTTGTCAGAGAATACAAACAAACAAATTAATACTGTTAATGAAGCACAGCCTAAAACAGACAACTTTTTAAAATGACTTACTAGTGGTCGAAAATAAATTAACCCTATAATGGCAATCAAAAGATTAATACAACCTAATAAGGCTGCAATTTGGTCTACTGCTAGCCAGGTTAATAGTACATAGGTAAATAAAAGAGATCCTATTAAGGAACCAACATAATCCATACTCAGGATATCTGATAAATTCGTTTTCAAACTTTTTGAGTATTCTCGGTTAATCCTAATCAATAAAGGTATTTCCAAACCAATTAATAATCCTATTCCTAGTGAAAATCCCCAGAGCAAAAGCATATAACTAGAGGAAAAGATATAGGAAAAATAGATTACTAAAGCACTAACACCACCTGTCACACCAAGAATAATCTCCAGCAGTAAAAATTTAGTAATGAGGTTGCCAGCGATGTTCCTCTGTAGAGTTGCGCCTACACCCATGGCAAACATCATCAATCCAATGACAACAAATATTTGTTCGTGTGAAGAGCCCATCAAGTTATTACCCAGAGCTCCTAAAGTATATTCGTAGGCAATTCCACAGGCTCCCATTATCAACATAGAGCCAGCTAAAACTTTTCTAGCATGTACAAATTGAGGATTATTCATATCATGAAATAAATCACAGCTGCCATACCGATAGCTACTAAACTTTCAATCCAAGCAGCTCCCAGATTCTTGTCAACTGCAATTTCATGAGCAATTGAGGTCTTTGGTAATAGAGCGTGGTCAACTAACTGACGAATTAGAAAAAGAACAATAAAACCAATAAACGTCAAAGTTACATACTCCATTACGCTAGATTGAAGTGATTCAAAATGATGTGCAGAAGCCTTTAGTAACAGAACACCAAGAGCGATCATGTTACCTCCAAATGCTACACCTGCAGCCACATTATCTTTTTCAATTTCCTCGTGAATATCATATTTTGTAATACGTTGGTAAAAAACAGAGAAGAGAATCAGTGTAATCTGCCCAGTAAAGAAATAACACAAAGCTGTTATCGGTCCGGTCCAAGGTCCAGCAAATGCTGCCTCTGGAGGTACCTCCCCGTATATCCCCCCGGCTAGAATGAGTGCAGTAGCTATATAACTACCAAACAGAACAGCTCCTGTCCCTACGTTCCTATCCTGAACTAATTCCTTATAAATACTAAATTGCCTTAAGACCATTCGATCTAATATTTTTCGGCCTAAGTTCAACAAAATGATCCCACCAAGAGCATAAGTAGCATCCACTGCCATTTCTGGTATCAGTTGGTCAAAAAGAAAGTCTCCTTCCTCAAAACCAAGGGCAGCACCCAAAAAAATAATAATTACCCCAGCATAGTAACCAGTGAGACTTAATCCAACCGCTTGATTATTATTAACTGTCAATTCTGTGTCGAGATGGTATGGTGTCAAAAGATCATTGAAAAGCTTTGCAATGATAAGTAAAACAGCACCTAAAACTACATAAGATAAGCTAATTCCTAAATCAAGCCATTCCATATTTATTTCCCTCCAAATGAACGACTTCCACCAAAACGATAAGATCCACCTCTTCCA